>NZ_AJYK02000092.1 GCF_000286955.2 Vibrio rumoiensis 1S-45 | reverse complement strand
CCCCATGTGAGAGTAGGACATCGCTAGGCTTATATTTTAAGGCCTCCCATTCATGGGAGGCCTTTTTCGTTTCTGCCTCCAGTCCAAACCCCACAAAGCATTAAGCCTTAATAAATTTCTTTTGAGAGACTTGCCATAAAGCATTTATCAATGGATTCTCTAATTGTGATTTTTGACAACAAATCCCTAATTTGAAAGGCTTAATTGGTGCGACTTTTAAGCGTTGAATTTTTTCTTTAACAGGGCTGTTATTAATCACAACATCAGGAGCAATTCCCACACCAAGCCCTAAAGCGACCATGCTTACTACGCCTTCATGACCAGATGTCTGTGCGTAGATATTTGGTTTTATTTTCATATCTTTAAACCAAGTATTACTTCTGTCTCGAGCCGTTCCAGCTTCAGGAATAATGAATGGGATTTGTGACCAATCCGGGTGATCTTTTTGCAGCTCAAGGGTAAAACTGCTTAGGCTAACAGGGGCTATAACTGAAAGAGGGATCTCTCCTATGGTTTCGAATTCTAAACGTGCTGGTAATTGAGTTGGTAGCGCGCTAATGACAATATCAGCTTCGTTGTTTAATAATTTTTCTATGGCTTTAGCAGGATCTCCAGTTGATAGCTTTAATTCAATATTGGGATAAGCCAAACGAAAATCAGTGAGTAGTTCCGGTAGATGACTAAAACTGGCCGTTACAGAGCAGAACAACCGTATCTCCCCTGTTAAGTGATGGTCGTTACCTTGGATCGTGCTGCAAAATTGCCCCCATTCACTTGTGATATTTGATGCCACAGGTAATAAGCGTTTTCCAGCCTCAGTAAGCTCTACACTACGGTTGTCTCGAACAAGCAGGCGCTGGCCTACTTCATCTTCTAGTTTTTGAATTTGTCTACTTAGTGCTGAAGGACTGATATGCATTGCCGTTGCTGTCTTACTAAAATTTTGACTGCTGCATAAGTGAACAAATAAATGCAAACTTTTTATGTTCAATGTGACCTCTTTAACTAATTGCGTTTTTTGCAACGATTAGTTGTGAATATATCACTTTCCGCAATTGATTTCGTGTTTTAATATGACTTCATCGAGTGGGTAACACAGTGTATCTAGCGTACTCACCAAATACGGATTAATTATATTAAACAGGATTTCTATACTATGGCTAACTATTTCAATACTTTGAATCTACGTGAACAATTGGACCAATTAGGTCGTTGTCGTTTTATGGATCGCGCAGAATTTGCTTCAGAAGCAGATTACCTTAAAGGTAAAATAGTGGTGATCGTTGGTTGTGGTGCTCAAGGCTTAAACCAAGGTCTTAATATGCGTGACTCTGGTCTAAACGTTGCTTATGCATTACGCCAAGCGGCTATTGATGAACAACGTCAATCATTTAAAAATGCCAAAGATAACGGCTTTGAAGTAGGTAGCTATGAAGACCTCATTCCTCAAGCTGACCTTGTTGTTAACCTTACTCCAGATAAGCAACACACGAATGTTGTTGAAACCGTTATGCCTTTAATGAAGCAAGGTTCAGCGCTTGGTTACTCTCATGGCTTCAACATTGTTGAAGAAGGCATGCAAATTCGTAAAGACATCACGGTTGTGATGGTTGCTCCTAAATGTCCAGGCACTGAAGTTCGTGAAGAATATAAGCGTGGTTTTGGTGTTCCAACTCTTATCGCTGTTCACCCTGAAAATGATCCTCAAGCTGAAGGCCTAGAAATAGCTAAAGCTTGGGCGGCTGCAACGGGTGGCCATCGCGCAGGTGTTCTTGAATCATCATTTGTAGCCGAAGTGAAATCTGACTTAATGGGTGAACAAACAATTCTTTGTGGCATGCTTCAAGCTGGTTCAATCGTTTGTTATGAAAAAATGATCGCTGATGGTATTGATGCAGGTTATGCGGGTAAATTACTTCAATTTGGCTGGGAAACAATCACAGAAGCATTGAAGTTTGGCGGTGTGACACACATGATGGATCGCTTATCTAACCCAGCGAAAGTGAAAGCATTTGAGTTATCTGAAGAGCTTAAAGATCTTATGCGTCCTTTGTATAACAAGCACATGGATGACATTATTTGTGGTGAGTTCTCACGCACTATGATGGCTGATTGGGCGAATGATGATGTAAACCTACTAGGTTGGCGTGAAGAGACAGGCCAAACAGCATTTGAAAATTACCCTGAATCAGACGTAGAAATTTCTGAGCAAGAATATTTTGATAATGGCATTCTAATGATTGCTATGGTTCGTGCAGGGGTTGAACTTGCGTTTGAAGCAATGACAGCATCTGGCATCATTGATGAGTCTGCGTACTACGAATCTCTACATGAGTTACCATTAATCGCGAATACCGTTGCACGTAAGCGTTTATATGAAATGAACGTAGTAATTTCTGATACAGCAGAGTACGGAAACTACTTATTTGCTAATGTAGCCACACCATTATTACGTGAGAAATTTATGCCTAAAGTTGGCACAGATGTAATTGGTAAAGGCTTAAACGAAGAAAGTAACCAAGTTGATAACGGTCAGCTAATTGAAATTAACGATGCACTTCGTAACCACCCAGTTGAGTGGATTGGTCAAGAGCTACGTGGCTATATGAAGGATATGAAGCGTATCGCGGTAGGCGGCTAATTTTTATTCTCTACTGGGCATAATTTTACTGTCGAAAATACGCCCAATAGTTTCGAAAATATCCATTTAAACAAAAGGCTTGCCAGTGATGGCAAGCCTTTTTAGTTCTATTAACGTTCAGATAAAATAGACGTTATTTTTGTTCACTTAGTTTGCTTTCAATATCGGCAAGCTTTGCTTCTAGTTCATTCAGTTTTTGGCGTGTGCGTAATAATACTTGTGTTTGCACGTCAAACTCTTCACGTGACACCACATCAAGCTTATTTAATTGCCCTTGGATGACTTGGCGTACTTTTTGATCAACGTCTGAACCTAAGTCTTTGACAGGTTGAGGCATAGACTCATGAATTTGTTTTGCGATTTGCTCTATTTTTTTTGCATCAAACATATAAAGGAACTCCTAATTAATTGTGTTTATTCTATGCAAAGACGGGCTAAAAGTCCTAAACAAATAATAAGCAGGTAATAAAAAAGGCTACCGAAGCAGCCTTTTAAGGTTAATATTTTTGGTTAACGATTATCGGCTAGCTCGTTATGAGCGTCATTCTCACCGGTTTCTTCGATAGCAGGAATACTCTCATCGAATTCAGGTAAAGGCTTATGCTCACTAGCTAAATAGCTATAAATCACAGGTAAGACGAACAAAGTAAAGATAGTACCAATGGCTAGGCCAGATACAATTACGATGCCAATGCTAAAGCGTTGAGCTGCACCTGCGCCACTTGCATAAAGCAGAGGAATTAAGCCCGCAATCATAGCCGCAGTTGTCATGAGTATTGGGCGTAAACGTACTTTTGCTGATTCCATCACAGCTTCCATTCGTGACTTACCATGATGTAGTTGCTCTTCTTTGGCCACTTCACAAATTAAAATACCGTGCTTAGTAATGAGACCGACTAAGGTGATTAATCCGACTTGTGAGTAAATATTCATGGTCGCAGCGCCCCAAGCTAAGGCGATTAAAGCGCCACAAATAGCCAGTGGAACGGAAACCATGATAACCAATGGATCACGAATAGATTCAAATTGTATCGCCAACACTAAGAATATAATGGCTAATGCAAGAGCAAAAGTACCATATAAAGCGCTGCCTTCGGTTACAAACTGGCGAGCTTCGCCAAGATAGTCGTGATTATACCCAAGAGGTAACTTAGTTTCTGCAATGTTCTCAAACCAATCAACAGCCTGCCCCATAGATGCGGTAGGTGATGGCACTGCGCCGATAGTGGCAGAGTTCAGCTGATTAAAGTGAGGAAGAGTACGAGGCTCTGCAATCACATCAATAGAGACTAAGCCGCCAAGAGAGATGGCATTACCATTCGCTGCACGAACGTAATAATCTTTCATTGACTCAGGGTTTAAGCGATATTTTCGCTCGACTTGTGGGATCACTTCGTATGAACGACCATTTAAATCAATACGGTTGACATAGCCATCTGCCATCATAGTACCAAGAGTGACCGCAATATCTTGCATGGTCACGCCATAAGCACCGGCTTTATCCTTATCGATATTGATTTTCATGGTTGCTGAGTCAAAATTTAGATCCAAGTTTGAATAAACAAACAATGGGCTCTTCGTCGTCTCGACTAAGATATCACTGGCGATTTGGAATAAGCTTTCAAAGCTATTTGGCGTGGTAATAACAAACTGCATAGGCAGGCCTGATCCGGCACCTGGCAGCTCGGGCATTTGGAAAGCCGTTACTGCCATTCCAGGAATGTCTTTTACTAAACCGCCAACACGATTAGTTACCTCTGATTGACTGGCTTCACGCTCACTCCAAGGTTTCATTGATGCGATACCAAATGCTTGGTTGGAAGCTGGAATACCAGTGAATACTTGAGCATACTGAATTTCAGGTTGCTCCGTTAAAATCTTATTTACATCATTCATGCTGTTTTGTAGGTAATCTAAGTTGGCATTAGATTGACCGGTACCAATGAGAACCACCACACCTTTATCTTCAGATGGTGCTAATTCACTTGGAATGAACTTGAATAATAGCGGTAAGCTCGCAAAGACAATGATAGCGAAGGCAATAAATACAGGACGGTGCTTCATTACTGCATGTAGCATGCGATCATAGCGGTTGGTCATACGCTCAAGAACATTGTGGACAGCAGTTTCAAATCTGCTTGGTTTTACATTGGCTTTGAGCATTTTTGAACACATCATCGGAGAGAGTGTTAAAGCTACAATACCAGACACAAATACTGCGCCAGCCAAGGTTAAAGCAAACTCTTTAAAGAGCGATCCTGTTACCCCTCCCATTAATGCGATAGGTGCATATACCGCGCCTAGTGTCACCGTCATAGCGATAACTGGTAATGCGATTTCACGAGTACCAATAATGGCAGCACGAAATGGCGTTTCACCTAATTTAATATGCCGATCAACGTTTTCAAGAACCACGATAGCATCATCGACCACTAAACCGATGGCGAGAACCATGGCCAGTAGCGTCATCAAGTTCCAAGAAAAGCCCATCATTTGCATGACCATGGCTACACCGACAAGCGATAAAGGAATGGTAATGATTGGAATGATAACTGCACGGAATGAGCCTAAGAACAAGGTAATTACGATTAATACAATTAATGCAGCTTCCAAAATGGTATGAATAACTTCATTAATGGATTCATTAATCGCAACCGTTGAGTCATACATCACTCGCATGGTGATATTGCTCGGTAGATTCTTTTCAAGCTCAGGTAAAAGCTCCAGAACATCGTGGGCAATATTAATCGGGTTGGCGGTTGGTGTCGCATCAATCGCGGCTACAACCGCTTCGTTACCGTTAGCTGTGGCACGGTAAGTATCATGGCTTTTTGCTAGCGTGACTTTTGCAATATCACTTAAACGAACCACTCGACCTTTGTCTGATTTTACGATCAGTTTTTCTAGTTCCGTGGTGTCTTCCACCTGAGTGTTTGCGCTGCCGTTATACAGAACAAATTCACCCGTTGCCTGACCAGCTGCTGATTGGTAGTTATTGGCATTTAAGATCGACATCACATCAGTTGCGGTTAAGTCAAATGCAGCCATTTTAGGCGGATCAAGCCAAATGCGTAGCGCATATTGTAGACCACCGTAAAGGTTAACTTTTGATACACCGTTTACTGTAAACAGTTGCGGGTTGATTACACGCTCAAGGTAATCCGTAATTTGGCTTGAAGAAAGTTCATCAGAAGTAAAGCCAATATAAAGTACCGATGTCGTCGAACCGGTTGACATGGTTACGGTTGGATCTTCTGCTTCTTTTGGAAGTTGAGATCGGACCGAGTTGGTTTGAGCTAAAATATCGGCCAGCGCCCCATTAGGATCAGTATTTAGCTTCATATTTACCGTAATGGTTGAAGCACCTAAAACTGAAGATGAGGTCATGTAATCGATATTATCGGCTTGAGCGATCGCTTGTTCTAAAGGCTGAGTAATAAAGCCTTGTATCAAGTTCGCACTTGCCCCGTAATAACCAGTGGTCACGGTTACAACGGTATTTGTCATTTCAGGGTATTCACGCACTGACATTTTGAAGATTGCCTGGAAGCCAAGCAATGCAATCAATAAGCTAATGGATACCGCTAAAACTGGACGTTTAATAAAAACATCAGTAAAGCGCATAGTGCCTCCAGTTACAGCATTGGGGTAGTTTCTGGAGGTGTTGTCGCATCACTCTCCACAACTTTAACTTTTGAGTTATTACTCAAACGAACTTGTCCTGAAGTGACGATGGTTTGTCCATCTTCAATTCCTGTCAAGATATGAGCAATACTGCCTTTACGTTCGCCAACGGTAACAACCTGTTGCTTAACTCGCTTCTCGCCATCCTTTTCCTCTACGACATAAATACTGTCGCCATATAAAGTGTAAGTAATGGCTGTTTGAGGAACAATGATTTGTTCTGTTAGCGTAGGCATAATGATGCTGGCACGAGCAAACATACCGCTGCGTAATTGACCGTCGTTATTCGGAATATCTGCTTGAACTTGGATTAAACCACTTTGTGCATTCACCGCAGGTTCAATAGCGCTGATTTTTCCTTTAAAGGTCTTACCTGGGTACGAATCAGCAAGAATATTGATTTGTTGATCAACATGAATTTTAGAAATGTCGGTTTGAGGAACAGTAAAGCGCAAACGCATAATACTTGTATCTTCTAAGCGTACAACATCCGTTCCAGTCGTTAAAAACTGGCCTAAAAATACATTTCTCAAACCAACGATTCCGTCAAAAGGAGCGGTAATAGTGCGTCGTTCAATCGCGGCTTTAGTGCTTTCAATGTCTGCAGATAAGGAAAAGTAATCCGCTTGGGCATTATCGTACGCTTCTTGAGAAATCGAACCTTTTGAAAATAGCCCCTTATAACGCAAATATTTTGCTTTTGCGGCAGGCAATTTAGCTTGAGAGCTTTTTAATTCAGCATTTTCAACTTTTGAATCAACTTGAACAAGAACCTGACCTGTCGTTACTTTGTTGCCTGATTCGAAATCAATCTTTTCAATTTGGCCACTGGCTTGAGCAGTTAGCGTTACACCTTGATTTGGTTCAACAAAACCAATTGCATTAATTGTAGGAACCCAATCCTCAGGGGTGACCTTAACAACGGTCACTGGAAACTCTGGCTCTGGCATATTTGCCATGTACTCGGCGATTTTTTTCTGTTTAAACATGTTAAAACCAATAACGCTCCCAAATAAAATCAGGGCGATCAGTAACATGAAGAAAGTCCACTTTTTCATTTTGATTTGAACTCCAAATTAATGTTGAATGACTGCACCCCAGCTAGCATCAATAGCCGCTTCTAACGCAGGTTCGGTAACAATATAACAGCCGAGAGCGTGTTTTCTGGCAATGGCCAAGCTAACATCTAAACTCAAACTGGCTAATAAGTGATTATCAAGCGGTTTAAATACGCCAAGGGCTTTACCTTCAGTAAATAGCGCTTCTACTTTGTGAAATAATTTTCTTTCTAGTTCTAAACTACGAGTGCTTACTGTTGGAAGAGATTCGTATTGAATACGGTTTAAAATCATATCCACTTCGGATTGAGTTGAAGTGAGTGTGGAAACATTCTTCCAAATCAACACAAATCTTTCCTTTAAAGACATGTGGTCTTCAACGCCTTGTTGTACCATATTGGCAACACGTTGAAGAACATGAATTCGAACCGCTTCAACCAAATCGTTTTTATCTTGGAAATAGCGGTATATCGTCCCAGTAGCCACTCCAGCTTCTTGGGCGAGTTTAGACATAGATAATCCTTGAAAGCCGTTTTGAGCAATTAGATGCTCGGCGGTATCAAGAATGAGTTGTCTTTTATCCAAGTTTGAATTGACCATATAAAAATGATAGTAGTGAATGAACGTTCATTCATTATATGCTTTGCTTTATGATTCGCTAGTTTAATTCATAAATTATTATCATTTTGTTACATCTGTTAAATGTAGCAATAGGAACCAAAAATGTTGAGAGCACAATGAAACTAAACCCAAGACAAGATGAAGCAGTGAAATATGTGTCTGGCCCTTGCCTTGTATTGGCTGGCGCTGGCTCAGGAAAGACTCGGGTCATTACCAATAAAATGGCTTATCTTGTTCAACAATGCGGTTATCAAGCTCGCCATATTGCAGCGGTAACGTTTACCAATAAAGCCGCTCGAGAAATGAAAGAACGAGTAGGACAAACCTTAGGCAAAAAAGAAGCCCGAGGTTTAATGGTGTCGACTTTTCATACCTTAGGCTTAAATATTATTCGACGAGAATATAAATCGTTAGGGTTAAAAGCGGGTTTTTCCTTATTTGACGATCAAGATCAGCTAGCGTTACTTAAAGAGCTTACAGAAAAGCAACTCGATGGCGATAAAGATTTATTACGTCAATTGATGAGCAGTATTTCAAATTGGAAAAATGACATGTTGGTTCCTGAGCAAGTGCTGGGTATGGCTCAATCTGAGCAAGATCACTTGTTCGCCTTTTGTTTTGAAATGTATCAAAAGCAAATGAAAGCCTATAATGCGCTCGACTTTGATGACTTAATTGCCATGCCAGTGCTGTTGTTACGTACGAATCAAGAGGTGCGTGAGCGTTGGCAATCTCGTATTCGTTACTTGCTGGTGGATGAATATCAAGATACCAATACCAGCCAGTATGAACTTGTCCGATTGATTGTGGGTGAGCGAGGACGCTTAACCGTAGTTGGCGATGATGACCAATCGATTTATTCTTGGCGGGGCGCTAAACCACAAAACTTAGAGTTACTTAGCCAAGATTACCCGAACTTAAAGGTCATTAAATTAGAACAAAATTACCGCTCAACCAGTCGAATTTTGCGCTGTGCCAATATATTGATCGCCAATAACCCACACGTATTCGAGAAAACATTGTTTTCCGAGATCCCCGATGGTGAAAAACTCAAATTACTGACTGCAAAAAATGAAGATCATGAAGCCGAACGAGTCACCGGTGAAATTATTGCGCATAAGTTTTTAAACCGCACTGATTACAAAAGCTACGCGATTTTGTATCGAGGTAACCACCAATCTCGCTTGATTGAGAAATCACTGATGCAAAACCGCATTCCTTATAAAATTTCTGGTGGGACGTCTTTTTTCGCTCGCGCGGAAATTAAAGACATCATGGCGTACTTGAGAGTCTTGGTTAATCCTGATGATGACAATGCCTTTTTGCGTATTGTAAATACACCTAAGCGAGAAATAGGCCCAGTCACGTTAGAGAAACTTGGTAGCTATGCCAACATGCGTGGAAAAAGCTTATTTGAAGCGAGCTTTGAGTTAGGGCTAGAGCAACACCTTTCCGGTCGTGGGTTGGAATCGTTGCGTCGCTTCACTTCATGGATTGTAAAAATTTCAGAGAACGCTGAAAGAGGGAATACTGTAGAAGCGGTTCGTTCTTTAGTTCGTGATATTAATTACGAAGATTGGCTCTATGAAACCTCACCAAGCCCCAAAGCGGCTGAAATGCGCATGAAAAATGTCTCAGATTTATATTCTTGGATTACTGCAGATCTAGAAGGTGACAACTATGACCAAGAAGTGAAAACCTTAAAAGAGGTCGTTCAGCGTTTAACGTTACGTGACATGATGGAGCGAGGAGAAGGCGATGATGATGCTGACCAAGTGCAATTAATGACTCTTCATGCATCTAAAGGTCTTGAATTTCCTTATGTGTTCTTAATGGGAGCGGAAGAAGGTATTTTGCCGCACCAAACCAGTATTGATGAAGACAATGTCGAAGAAGAACGTCGCTTAATGTATGTCGGGATCACTCGAGCTCAGAAAGAATTAACGTTTACGATGTGTCGAGAGCGAAGACAATATGGGGAGTTGATTAAACCCACTCAAAGTCGTTTTTTAGATGAGCTACCGTTTGATGATGTTGAGTGGGAATTGCAGAAAAAACCACAAACCGCAGAAGAACGAATGGAGAAAGGGCAGAGCCATATTGCCAATATTAGAGCAATGTTTAGCAAAGAGTGATGCTCTAGGCAGCTAAGAGAATTTTAAAGTGGTAAGAAAAAGCTAAAATAGACATATAAAGCTCGTTCATCCTATTGATGCCCGAGCTTTATTTTTTAATGAAATTTATAGACCAGCAGCCATAAATTCGATGGCTGCTTTGATTTCATCGTCAGAGCAATCCATACAGGTGCCTTTTGGTGGCATGGCATTAAAGCCTTCTATTGCGTGCTTAATTAACGTTGCTTCACCTTGAGCGACACGGGGAGCCCAATCGGCGGCATTGTCTTTCTTCGGAGCACCGCTCACGCCAGTACCATGACAAGCGATACAGAAAGTGCCATAAACAGTCGCACCATCACGAGGTCCAGATGGGGCTGCTGCAACAGGTTCACTACCCGCAAGGTAGACATCACCAACCGGCTTTATGCGCTCAGCGATGGCTGCTTTATCACTATCACTGATAGTTGAAGCAAAAGAAACCGATGAAAAAGTGAATACTGCAGTTAAAATTATTAGGGTTTGGCGAATCATATCCATAAACTCACTATATGCTTTAGGTAAAAGTACACCCATTTCTTCCTTGAAGCAGTTGCTACAATGGTTTGGGTATAAATCTTATTTGCTCTTAGGCGCGTGTTTACTTAAAAGTTTGATAAATCAATAGTTATAAAATTGTAAACAAGGGGTGATTATATCCTTTTAATATGTTGGTATAAACCATAAGATTACGGTGATATGGGTCTGGTCACATCCTAAATGGCTTTCTATTGCGCCTAATTGCTGAAAAACACATCAAACGGTAAAAAAAGTCAAAAAAACACTAGACGACCCAGTGTGATATCCGTATTATTCCACTCCGCCGATAGGGCATGCGCCCGTAGCTCAGCTGGATAGAGCGTTGCCCTCCGGAGGCAAAGGTCGAAGGTTCGAATCCTTTCGGGCGTACCATCTCTGGAATGCTTTAGAAAGTGAACATCGGTAAAAAACATTGGTGGCTGTAGCTCAGTTGGTAG
>NZ_AJYK02000091.1 GCF_000286955.2 Vibrio rumoiensis 1S-45 | reverse complement strand
CGAGCCTAAGCGAGAGCTGGAATCTAATCACTGTGCTGATATATAGATCCCTGATAGCTCCTTCGCCGCTTCAGAGATGACGGTAATTATTCTTTTCAGATCCTGAGCGCAACGCCCAGGTTCTCGTCAGCCGTTTTAACTTAAACGCTGGCGTACCGCTTCAAACAAACACACACCGGTAGCAACGGACACATTTAAACTTGAAACACTACCCGCCATTGGGATTTTAATTAAATCATCACAAGTTTCACGAGTTAAACGACGCATACCGTCACCTTCTGCGCCCATTACAATAGCTAAAGGCCCCGTTAATTTGGCCTGATAGATATCATGAGTAGCTTCACCCGCCGTTCCCACAAACCAGATACCTTGTTCTTGCAACGCTCTCATTGTACGAGCTAAGTTTGTTACACGAACAAATGGAACTGTCTCAGCCGCACCACAAGCAACTTTGCTTACGGTACCCGTCAAAGGAGCTGACTTATCTTTTGGTACGATAACCGCAGCAACACCCGCTGCATCCGCATTACGTAAACACGCACCAAGATTATGAGGGTCAGTAACGCCATCCAGTACCAATAATAACGGTTGTTCACCTCTAGCAACACACGCGTTAATAATGTCATCTAAATGATGCTCATTTAATTGTTTAGCAGGTTTCACTTTAGCAATAATGCCTTGATGATTAGCGCCTTGCGCTTTGTCATCTAACGCCTTGCGCCCCATTTGTTGTACGGATACACCAAACTTTTGCAGTTGATTAATTACTGGCATCAAGCGGTCATCTTCACGACCTTTTAGTACAAATGCTTCAATTAAACGTGCTGGGTCTTTGTCTAACACAGCATTAATGGCATGAATGCCAAAGATAAATTCGTTACTCATTGTCTACCTTTTAGGGGATATCCCCATATAAATCATTATTTTTTCATTCGTGCACGTTTAGAAGCAGAAGGCTTACTGCGTTTAGGCTTAGTGCCTGGTTTACCAGTTTCTGCAGCTTTAGGTTTACGCTTTTTCTTTTTTGGTTTCGCTTTATCAAGCTTGCCATCTGGGCGCTTGGTTGGTTCAACCAATGGTTTCGCCTTTTGACCTGACTTGTTTGACTTTATACCTTGTGTTTTGGCTGCAGCAGCTTTTTTATCAGCACTAGCGGCATGTTTCTTAGCCGTTTTGCCTTTACCACGAGGCTGTCGAGTCATACCAACAACTTCAAAGTCAATTTGGCGGTCATCAAGATTAACCGCAAGTACTTTCACTTTAACGGTATCACCTAAGCGATAAATCAAACCTGAACTTTCACCTACTAAACGTTGGCCTAGTGGATCAAATTGATAGTAGTCATTTGCTAGTGACGAAATGTGCACTAATCCATCAATGTGTAATTCACTTAATCGTACAAAGAAACCAAAGCCTGTGACATTTGCAATGACACCATCAAGCTCCTCTCCGACATGATCTTGCATGTACTCACATTTCAACCAATCAGACACATCACGAGTAGCATCATCCGCTCTACGCTCTGTGGTTGAACATTGCTCACCGTAAAAATCCATATCATCAAAGGTATAATGGTAACCCCCCGTTGGTGTCCAACGATCGGTATTCACACCTTCATTTTTAGCAATCAGATACTTGATCGCGCGGTGAAGCAATAAGTCAGGGTAACGACGGATCGGCGAAGTAAAGTGGGCATAGCGTTGCAACGCCAACCCAAAGTGACCCGCATTATCCGCATTATAAACCGCCTGCTTCATTGAACGAAGTAGCATGGTTTGGATTAACTCTTTATCTTGTCGTTCACCAATCGCTTTGATGAGCTGAGCATAATCGGTTGGCGTTGGTGTCAACCCGCCAGTTAAATTTAACCCTAGCTCACCAAGAAAATCTCTAAAACCCGTTAATCGCTCTTCACCCGGAGTATCATGTACACGATACAATGCAGGCTCTTTGGCTTTTTCAACAAAAGAAGCCGAAGCAATGTTGGCAAGGATCATACATTCTTCAATGATTTTATGAGCATCATTACGTACCACGGGTTCAATGCGGTCAATTTTACGCAATTCATTAAAGATAAATTTGGTTTCTGTCGTTTCAAATTCAATTGCACCACGATTTTCACGTGCCACTTTAAGAACTTGATACATCTTATGCAGCTCTTCAAGATCCGGAACTAAAGCATGATAACGTTCACGTAGCTCTTCATTGCCATCCAACATGTCGCTCACTTTGTTGTAAGTCAAACGAGCATGTGAATTCATTACTGCTTCATAATGTTTATAGCCTGATAGCTTGCCCGATGCTGAAATAGTCATTTCACATACCATGCACAAGCGGTCTACTTGAGGATTCAAAGAACACAAACCATTCGATAATACTTCAGGTAGCATTGGCACAACTTGTGAAGGGAAATATACCGAGTTACCACGATTAATCGCTTCTTTATCAAGAGCTGTATTCGGGCGAACATAGTAGCTCACATCCGCGATAGCAACCCATAAACGCCAGCCGCCACCTTTCTTAGCTTGGCAATACACCGCATCATCAAAATCACGAGCATCTTCACCATCAATAGTAACAAGAGGCAAATCACGCAGATCGACACGCCCTTCTTTCGCATCTTCTGGGACTTCTTCGCTTAAATGCTCTACTTGTTTTTCAACGGCAACCGGCCATTCATTAGGAATTTGATGAGTGTGAATGGCAATTTGAATTTCCATTCCTGGAGCCATATTTTCACCAAGCACCTCAAGAACTTTCCCCATCATGCCACGAGAACGAGTCGCACGAGAAGTCAACTCAACCACGACCACATTACCCATACGGGCGCCACTGCGGAATTCATCAGGGATT
The DNA here is from genome assembly GCF_000286955.2 of Vibrio rumoiensis 1S-45. GTDB lineage: Bacteria > Pseudomonadota > Gammaproteobacteria > Enterobacterales > Vibrionaceae > Vibrio > Vibrio rumoiensis_A. Next base: position 15,586 of record NZ_AJYK02000091.1, on the reverse strand, counting down.
AAAATATCTTGGCTAATACGAGAATCATCAGGCACGACAAAGCAATGGCCTTCTTCGGTAAAGAAGCGACCGACCAAATTGGTTTTTCTCGCTTCAAGAATACGAACTAAACGCCCTTCTTTACGCCCACGTTTGTCTTCACCATTCGGCTGAACCAAGACATAATCACCATGGATCACGGTTCGCATTTGATGATGAGGCAGTAAAACATCATTGTCTTTACCAATACTGCCTTCAGGGCGAACCCAACCAAAACCGTCACGGTGACCTATCACAGTCCCTTTAATTAAGTCAATTTTTTCAGGCAAGGCATAACATTGTCTACGAGTAAAAATCAGCTCACCGTCTCGCTCCATCGCACGTAAGCGTCGGCGTAGCCCTTCATATTGCTCTTCGCCTTTAAGGTTAAGTGCTTCAAATAAATCATTACGATTCATCGGAACATTCGCCGTTTTTAAGAATTCAAGAATGAACTCACGACTTGGGATTGGGTTTTCGTAATTTTGTGATTCTCGATCTGCGAATGGATCAATATGATTGTTTTCGGACATGACAAACCTGCTTATATGCGCAAAGTGTAATTAAGAGTATATCTGAGTGAGACGCTAACCTACAGAAATCGTTTAGATAACCAAATAAATTAAAGCGCAAAAAGATGACAAAATAACGGTTAAACGGGTGTTAGCAGTAATAAAAGTTCATCATTATCAGTTAATAAATCTTTGATCGTGCACTCATCAAGCTGCTGTAAAAAAGCATCTTTGGCTTTAGCTAGCTGAACTTTCAAACGGCAAGCCGCCGTAATATGACAAGCACTTTCTGCACAATTAACGATTTGTAATGGCTCTAAATCTCGAACCACTTCCCCAATAATAATATGTTCAGCTGGCATGCCTAAGCTGATGCCACCATTTTTTCCTCTCACAGCAGTAACATAACCAAGCTGAGCGAGTTTATTAATTATTTTAATCAGATGATTTTTAGGAATACGAAAACGATCACTCACCGCCTGAATACTGGTTCGTTCGCCTGCAGGCAACGCCGCTAAAAAAATCAGCGCTCGTAATCCGTAATCGGTAAATGAAGTTAATTGCATGCGTTCTCCTAAAATATGTTCTGCAAGTATAAATATTACATTGATTAAAAGATACATTTTAGATATAACTTAAACATACATTAAAAATGCAACTTTAAAAGGTATTCATTATGCTTAGCCAATCAACCATTGATATCGTGAAATCGACTGCTCCTCTTATCGCAGAAGCAGGGCCATCTCTTACCGCGCACTTCTATGATCGCATGTTCAAACATCACCCAGAATTGAAAGATGTTTTCAATATCACGCACCAAGAAACTGGCAGCCAAAGAGAAGCACTATTCAATGCTGTATATGGCTACGCATCGAATATCGACAACATTGAAGTTCTGCTGCCTGTGGTAGAGAAAATCGCTCAAAAACACACTAGCTTTAGTATTACCGCTGAACAATATCAAATTGTTGGTACTCATTTATTAGCGACTATCGATGAATTAATGAGCCCAGGGCAAGCCGTGCTGGATGCATGGGCTGAAGCCTATGGTTTATTAGCGAATATATTTATTAATCGCGAAGAAGAGATTTACCAACAAACAGAACAACAAGTTGGTGGCTGGCGTGGCACTCGAGAATTTAAGGTTATCGAGAAAACACCTGAAAGTAATGTGATCACTAGTTTTGTACTTGAACCTGTCGATGGACAACCAGTTATTAATTACCAACCAGGACAATACATTGGTGTTTACTTAAACTCAGACAAGCTTGAATTTCAAGAGATTCGCCAATATAGCTTATCGGATGCACCAAACGGACAGACTTATCGCATTTCTGTAAAGCGTGAAGATCAAGGTGTCGCTTCTAACTACCTACATTCCCATGTAAACGTTGGTGATTCAGTGCAACTAGCCCCACCTGCTGGCGACTTTTTCTTAACGACACAATCAAATACACCTATTGCTTTAATTTCTGCTGGTGTAGGTTTAACGCCTATGCTTTCTATACTTGAAAGTATCAAAAGCACTCACCAAGCGCCTATTCATTGGTTACATGCCGCCGACAATACTGAACGCCATGGCTTCAAAGATCGTATTGCTGACTTAGCCCAAACCACGGCACATTTAAACCAATATTCTTGGTATAAAGAAAGCTCTAGTAATGAGGCCGATTTTTCTGGATTAATGGATTTATCCCAAATCCAAGATGATATTAATTGGCAAGAGACGGATTTTTATCTATGTGGTCCTGTGGTTTTCATGCAGCACGTTGCTAAACAATTAATTGCATTAAAAGTCGCTGAAGCTCAAATTCATTATGAATGTTTTGGTCCTCATAAAGTTTTATAAGCACTTAATTTATAAATACTTAATCTATAAATAATAGATACAAAAAAGCCGACAATTACGTCGGCTTTTCTTATGAAGTTCAAAGTGCATCTCGTAAGAAGAGACATACTTTCATTTAATATCAATTAAGCATTAAATGGATGAACTTTAATGATTGTCTCATTACGATCTGGACCAGTAGAAATAATATCAACTGGAACACCCGTTAGCTCTTCAATACGTTGGATATAATCAAGTGCAGCTTGTGGAAGCGCATCGATTGATTGAGCACCAAAAGTATTTTCAGACCAACCTGGCATGGTTTCGTAAATTGGCGTTGCTTTTTCAAACTCATCAGCAGCCATTGGAGATACTTCCATTACAGAACCATCATCCATTTGGTAGCCCGTACAGATCTTCAACTCTTCTAAGCCATCAAGTACATCAAGCTTAGTTAAGCAGAAACCCGTTAATGAGTTAATTTGAATTGCACGGCGCATAGCCACCGCATCAAACCAGCCAGTACGACGCAGACGACCAGTCGTTGCACCGAATTCGTGACCAACAGTACCAAGATGCTTACCAATTGGATCTTGCTTTTCTAGGCCATCATACAACTCAGTCGGGAATGGACCAGAACCAACTCGCGTACAGTATGCTTTCGCGATACCAAGAATATAACCTAAGTGACGAGGACCAAAACCAGAACCTGCAGCAACACCACCAGCAGTCGTGTTTGAAGAAGTTACATATGGGTAAGTTCCGTGGTCGATATCAAGTAATGTACCTTGAGCGCCTTCAAACATGATTTTATCACCACGTTTACGAGCAGCATCAAGCTCATCAGTGACATCAATAACTAAAGAAGTCAGAAGTTCAGCATAGCCTTTTGCTTGCTCAAGAACGTCTTCATAGCTAACTGCTTCTACTTTGTAGTAGTTCACTAACTGGAAGTTATGGTATTCCATGACTTCTTTTAGTTTTTCAGCAAATGATTCCATATTGAACAAGTCGCCAACACGAAGACCGCGACGAGATACTTTATCTTCGTACGCAGGACCGATACCACGACCAGTTGTACCAATTGCTTTTTTACCACGAGCTAATTCACGAGCTTGGTCTAAAGCAATATGATAAGGAAGAATTAGAGGACAAGCTTCTGAAATGTATAGGCGTTCGCGAACTGGAATACCACGCTCTTCAAGCGGTTTCATTTCATGTAATAAAGCGTCAGGTGAAAGCACTACACCATTACCGATAATGCATTTTACATTATTGCGTAGGATACCTGATGGAATTAAGTGAAGAACGGTTTTTTCACCGTCAATGACTAGAGTGTGACCTGCATTGTGCCCACCTTGATAGCGAACCACATATTTTGCATCTTCAGTTAAAAGGTCAACTATTTTACCTTTACCCTCGTCACCCCATTGGGTGCCCAGAACGACTACGTTATTTCCCATCTTTCCAAGTCTGCCTGCTAGTTAAAAAAGGATTCTAGCATACCCTGTGATCATCTTGCAGTCATTTTTTAGATGAATTTTTATGCACATATAATTTGTAAGGAAAATTATATTATCTGCCAACACTTTACATTGTTAACTCAATGTAACAAAAACCACTACCGCACCCACCAGAATTAAAGCACTGCCAATTTGCTTTAATTGTATATCCGATTGTAAGGCCATTTGCTTAATCATATTACGCCAAGCTTTTGGAAAAAGTGCAGGGCCCATACCTTCAAAAATAAGTAATAGCCCAACCGCAATCATTAACGATGTCACAAGATTCGTCCTCTCTTTTACTTAGTTAAAATCTTTTATTAATTAATATTGAGGTAAAAAGAAAGGCCCATAATAGGACCTTTCTTTGAATAATCATTCGTTTAATGAAGAATTATTTTGCAGATTTTTCACCGTGGCTATCATTCATATATTTGAAGAAATCGCTGCTAGGATCTAAAACTAACAAATCACTCTTATTACTAAATGATTTTTCGTATGCTTTCAATGAGCGTAAGAAGCTATAAAACTCTGGTGCTTGTGTATAAGCTTTAGAGTAAATACCGGCTGCTTTTGCATCCGCTTCACCGCGCGTTACACGAGCAGTTTTGTCAGCTTCAGCTAAAACCGTTGCCACTTCTAGCTCTGCTTGAGCACGAATAACCTCGGCTTTTTCACGACCTTGAGAACGGTGTTTACGAGCCACAGACTCACGCTCGGCACGCATACGACGGTAAATAGACTTATTGATTTCATCAGGTAAATTGATTTTCTTCATACGGAAGTCAACCACTTCAACACCTAAATCTTTCATTGCACTATCACGAGTATCATCAAGAACATTTGTCATGATCTGATCACGCTCACCATCAACTTCTAATGCTTCTTTAGCCGACTCAGGAATAGCGTCTTTATCTTCAATCGAATCTACCGCAACAATATCGCTACGTGGGCCTGATACAATCTCTTTGATCTCACGAGAACCAATTTCAGAACGAAGCACATCTGTCACTTTACGTTCTAATAGTGTTTCTGCTGTGAGGCTATTACCACCACCGGTAGCAAGATAATACTGACCAAAATCACTGATTTTCCATTTTACATAGGTATCAATGATCACGTCTTTTTTCTCTGAGGTCACGAAACGGTCAGAACGTCCATCCATCGTTTGGATACGCGCATCTAACGTTCTCACGCTATCAAAGAACGGCATTTTAATATGTAGACCTGGTGGGTAAATCTTAGATACTTCATTCGTATCTTTCAAAACTCGACCGAAACGAATAACGATACCGCGCTCACCTTCAGGAACAACGAATACCGACATCAAAGTCACAACAATTAAAATTGCCACTAAAGGGATAATTAACTTACGCATGCTTAGAATCTCCCTTTACGTGTTGAGTTCGTGTTGTCAGTTTGATCCGACTCATCACCATTGTTGCTAGAGTCCAACTTAATACCATCATATTCTGCTGATGATTTATCTCCGGTACGTGCCTTCGCAGGCTGTGCTTGAGATTGAGAAATCAACTTATCAATAGGCAGATATAACATGTTGCCCGATGACTCAGAATCAATCAGCACTTTCGAACTATGAGAATAAATCTTTTCCATAGAATCTAAGTACAAACGATCACGAGTAACACCCGGAGCAGCTTGGTATTCAGGAAGCAATTTCTCGAACTGCGCTACCTGACCAATCGCTTCGTTAACTGTTCGTTCAGTGTAACCCTGAGCTTCTTTCTTCAGACGCTCAGCACGACCTGTAGCTTTTGGTAAAATTTCATTTTTGTATGCTTCTGCTTCACGGATGAAGCGCTCTTCATCTTCTCGCGCTGCAATCGCATCATCAAAGGCATCTTTCACTTGCTCTGGTGGACGTGATGATTGGAAGTTCACATCAATAACCGTTAAACCCATATCGTATTTATCGATAATTTGATTCAATGTTTTTTCAGTTTCTTGACGGATCTCTTGACGACCACTTGTCAAAATACTGTCCATCAAAGAATCACCAATTACCGCACGCAGTGCAGAATCAGTGGCTTGACGTAGACTGTCATCCGCGTTCGTTACTCGGTATAAATATTTATAAGGGTCGGATACTCGATATTGCACGCCCATCTCTACCGTTACAACGTTTTCATCTTTTGTCAGCATCAAACCAGATGCATTCAATGAACGAATCGCTTGAACGTTAACTGGTGTCACTTCATCAATAAAACGTGGACGCCAGTTAAGACCTGGATCAACCATACGTTCATATTTACCTAAACGAAGTACAACACCTCGCTCGGCTTCACCGATTGTATAGAAACCTGAAAATACCCAGATAAGGATCGCAATAATTACAATGGCACCAAAGCCCATCGCACTACCACCACCAAAAATAGGGCTACCGTTTCCTTTTTTCCCAAACTTGCCGCCTAACTTTTGGCTCAGTTTATTAAAAACCTCATCCAAATCAGGTGGACCTTGTTCACGACCACCACGATTTTTATTCTTACCCCAAGGGTCGTTATCGCGGCCGTTATTGTCGTTGTTATTTCCTGGCTCATTCCACGCCATTAGAAAGCTCCATCGTATAGATATGACGTTATACTGTCGCAGCCATGGTTGTGACGATAAAGTCACTCAAAACTGCCCCTTCTCTTTTTTCTAATCTTAACCAATCGACTTGTTGCATTCGAATGTCGATCAATAAATTGCCTTCATCATCATACTTTTCGTCTTGAATTGCATTCATTTGAAAAAATATGCTTTTGATACGACCTTGATGCATTGGAGGTATACACAACTGATATTGAACAATCTGGCTTACTAAGCGCTCAGTTAACGCAGTGAAGAGTAGATCAATACCTAGCCCTTCCATCGCTGAAACCCAGACTACACGAGGAGTACCCTCATCATCTCGTTCAATTCTTGGTTTTTGATTATCCATGCAATCAATCTTGTTCATCACTAAAAGTGAAGGAACCTCATGAGCATCAATTTCTTCAAGTACCTCATTAACCGCATGGATATTCTCACGAAAACGGTCATCACTTGCATCAACAACATGTAACAAAATGTCAGCTTCTTGCGTTTCTTGCAATGTCGCTTTAAATGCTGCAACTAAGTCATGGGGTAAATGTCGAATGAATCCAACCGTATCCGCTAGGATTGAAGTCCCAACATCATCAAGCTCGATCTTTCTTAAGGTAGGATCTAATGTCGCAAATAACTGATCTGCGGCGTAAACCCCAGCCTCTGTTATACAGTTGAATAAACTAGATTTACCCGCATTGGTATAACCGACAAGAGAAATGGTCGGAATCTCTGCCCTTTGTCTTGCTTTACGGCCTTGTTCACGCTGTTTGGCGACTTTAGCTAAACGGCGTAAAATCGCCTTGATACGCTCTCTCAGTAAGCGTCTATCCGTTTCCAACTGAGTTTCACCTGGACCACGTAAACCAATGCCACCTTTTTGCCGCTCTAAGTGCGTCCAGCCTCGAATCAAACGCGTAGATAAATGACGCAATTGCGCCAATTCCACTTGCATTTTACCTTCATGGGTTCGAGCTCTTTGAGCGAAAATATCTAAGATGAGACCGGTACGATCAAGAACACGACACTGACATAAATATTCTAAATTTCGTTCTTGAGCTGGTGATAAGGCGTGATTAAAAATCACAATCTCAGCACCAAGCGCTTTCACTGTATCGGCAATTTCTTGCGCTTTACCCGTCCCAACATAGTATTTCGTATGTGGGGATTGGCGGCTGCCTGTTACAACCTGTAGCGATGTGACGCCAGCGGAAGATACCAGCATTTCAAATTCGCTGAGATCTTCCCACTCACCTTCTTGTGTGAAGTTGACATGAACAAGTACAGCCTGCTCACCGGCTTCATAACGGTCAAACAAACAATCCGCTCCTTAATTGATAGTTATTAATCTTCTGAACTCTCTTGTTGAGGGCGTTCAGTGCGATCACCTTGAGGACGTTCTGGCGCATGATGGCTAACTGCGCGAGCAGGAACCACTGTTGAGATCGCATGCTTATAAACCATTTGATTTACTGTATTTTTTAATAAGATCACGAATTGATCAAACGATTCAATTTGACCTTGCAGCTTAATTCCATTTACTAGGTAAATAGACACTGGGATGCGTTCACGACGTAACGCGTTCAAGAATGGGTCTTGTAAAGATTGCCCCTTAGCCATTTTTATATTCCTTATTTTGTTTGTTATTTTATTTTTAGCTAACCTTCGTCTCTCTACTTCATTGCCAAAAACTCTTAACGTAGAAATCAAAAGTACTTACTTACAATACAGTGCTAAGATTTTTAGTGTGCGACTAAAAACTGTGCATTAACGAATGAACTCATTCGACTGTTTAAAATTACCATTACATCAGGGGGTTCTACCTTGAAATCCTTGTTCTGATGTAACTTTTTTAGCGCATTTACAGTATATACCTAAACCTACTCAAGATGACATCTGTATAAGAATTTACTCACTTTCATGTGTACAGTTTTTTAAACTGGTTCAATAAAAATGCACTTTTGACAATTAAAGATCAATGGCTTCAGATAACGTTACCAATGATGATTCAATATCTTCACTATCTAGCCACTTCAATTCATTCCAACTGCGTAACCAAGTGATCTGCCTTTTAGCAAGTTGGCGAGTTGCACACACACCACGGAAAACGGCTTCATCAAGTGTGCCATTTCCGTCTAAGTATTCCCACACCTGACGATACCCTACACAACGAATGGCAGGGAGATCAAGGTGAAGATCGCCTCTTTGATGCAGTTTCTGTACTTCTTGTTCAAAACCAGCTTCAATCATTTTTTCAAAACGCAGTTCAATTCGACGATGTAATTCGGATCTTTCTTTTGGCATTACCGCAAATTGCTTAACCCGATAAGGAAGCGCTTCACCTTTTTGCTGCGTTAATTCAGTTAAGCTTTTGCCTGAGATTCGAAATACTTCTAAGGCTCGCGATAAACGCTGAGGATCGTTGGGGTGTATTCTTTCCGCTGATACCGGGTCAATATCGGCCAATTCACGATGTAAAACTTCCCAACCTTTCTCTTTTGCTTCCAATTCTATCTGCATACGAATATCAGGATCCGCAGCCGGTAATGGCGATAAACCTTCAAGTAACGCTTTGTAATATAACATTGTACCGCCAACCAACAACGGTATCTTACCTTGCGCGACAATCTCATCCATTTCACGTAATGCATCTCGCCGAAAATCAGCAGCCGAATAAGATTCACTCGGATCTAAAATATCAATTAATCGATGCGGTGCAAGTGCTAACTCTTCAGCGTTCGGCTTTGCTGTACCTATATCCATTCCTTTATAAATTAAGGCAGAATCGACACTGATAATTTCAATCGGATATTTTTGCCTTAAACGAATAGCCAGCTCTGTTTTACCTGACGCTGTTGGCCCCATAAGAAAAAGAGCAAGAGGATATGAAGATTGAGTCATGATAGCAACGCCGAAATAGGTGCAGAAAAATCTACAGGTTGAATCCAATGATAATGGTCAAAAGGCAGATCCTTGCCCCAAATATGTTCAAGATCCGACACGATTTGAATCGCCTCAGACAAGGTATATTGTGATTTTACCTCAACAATCTTGCTCGTTATCCACTGGGTAATCAACCCTTGATTAATTGTGGGTTGTGATTTTATAAAATTAAAGAGTTCTGGGAGCAGTTGTTGAAGGTTTTGTTGGCGTAGAGGTTGTGGTACGCCCATGACCATGACACTGGTTTTGCCTTTCGCTTTTAACTCGAGTCCAAGCTGAGAAAAGACCAAATGATTAACGGCGACAACCGTCATATCATCTAATGTCATGGGTATATTCAATGGAATTAATAATGGCTGAGATTTCAGTGCTTGATTATCAATTAGCCTTAACTGACCTTCTACTCTCAGTTTCGCTGCTTTATTAACATCCACTAGCAAGCAGCCTTCTGAATTTTGCATCAGTAAACATTGCCCTTCAATAATGGCTAATGCTTTCCCTAACTCAGTGACTTGAAATGAGGTTGTTTCTATCTCTATTGTTTTATGCTGTGACAAAGCGTTTGGCTGCGGACGTTTTTTCGTAGGAGCGTGATCGTGCCCTTCAACGCCTGTTGACTGACTGTCATCAGGTATCTCAGAAACAACATGCTCATACTTGCAAGGCGCAGGCGAAATTGGCTCAAATAAAGCTCGGTAAGCATCACTTTGTTTGCGTTGAATATCAGAAGAGTTGGATTTAGGATGATAGGTTTGACCTTGCTTACCTTTACCACGACTCATTTGAGAGTCATCAGAAGCCCAAGCATTTTGGGGCGTTGACTCTTTAAAAGCTGAAGTCGGTAAGGAAAGCTCTTGTATAGAATAAGCGCCACCCTGCTCGTTAGAAGGTGATGTGATTGCATAAGCGGACTTAGCAATCATAGGCTTAACCAATTCAATACTTTGTGCCAAAGCATCACTTAACGCTTGGTAAATAAAGTCATGCACTAAACGCGCTTGATGAAAACGAACTTCATGTTTGGCTGGATGAACATTGACATCCACTTGATGAGGATCTATTTCAATAAATAATACATAAGTTGCAAATTGTTCTGGTCGTAATGCCGATTCATAACTTTGTCGAATGGCATGATTGATCAGTTTATCACGCATCATTCGACCATTAACGTAACAGTACTGTAAGTCACTTTGACTACGCGCACCATCAGGCGTGGTTATCCATCCCTTTAACTTAAGATCATCATGATCAAGCGTGATCGCGACTGCGTGTTCCATAAAGTTTGAACCACACACTGCAGCAACACGTTTCTCTATTTGAATATCAGTCTTAGCCGCTCGATATTGACGGATCACTTTACCGTTGTGCCTTAAAGTGATCGACACCGAAAAACAACTTAATGCAATGCGCTTTAAAAGCTCATCAATATGAGTAAATTCGGTTTTTTCAGTTCGAAGAAATTTACGACGTGCTGGAGTATTGAAAAAAAGATCAACAACTTCAACCGTGGTACCAACAGGATGAGCCGCGGGGGTTAACTGAACCGCCATATCACGACCTTCCGCGTAAGCAGACCAAGCTTCACCTTGAGTTGCGGTTCGAGAGGTTAATGTTAAGCGAGATACCGAACTAATACTGGCTAATGCTTCACCACGAAAGCCCAAGCTAAGAATGGCTTCAAGATCATCTAAACTATGTATTTTAGACGTCGCATGGCGACTTAATGCCAAGCCAAGCTCATCCTTTTCAATACCAGATCCGTTATCACGTACTCGGATTAACTTACTGCCACCTTTTTCAATATCCACATCAATTCGAGTCGCCCCCGAGTCAATGCTATTCTCAACCAATTCTTTGACTACCGAGGCTGGACGTTCTACCACCTCACCAGCGGCAATTTGGTTCGCCAGTCGAGCAGGTAAAATTTTAATTGCCATATCGCTAGTGCACCATTAAGTGTGTTTATGATTGTGGTATTGTCAGCTCTTGTCCAACCGCTAAACTATCTGAACGTAAATTATTTGCCTTACGCAACTCAGTAATACTCACGCCATACTTGTCTGCAATTTTACCTAAGAAGTCCCCACGCTGAACTTTATACGTTGTGGTTTTACTGCTGCTTTTGACTGTGATCTGTAACTTCTGGCCAACGTTGACAGTATTAGAACGTAAGTTATTTTGATCTTTAATGCTCTGCATCGAGACTGAATATTGTTCAGCAATCTTACCTAAATATTCACCTCGTTTGACCACATGTGTCACAACATCAGAATGATAAGATAAAGCCGCTGGAGCGCTTGTTTTAGCTGTTGAATTTGGCGCAGCAACCTTAAGCTCCTGCCCTACCGCCAAACTACTACTTTTCAAATTATTCCACTTGGTTAAATTGGCTGTCGTTGTGCCATAATTTTGTGCAATAACAGAAAGAGACTCGCCACTTCTCACTTTATGAGTCGTTCCCGATGGATGACTCACGACAATCATGCCTTCCGGTGGATTATCTTTAAAGTATTGCTTAATCGCATTTGAAATTGCTCCTGCCAACTTATCTTGATGATAATTCTGAACAAGTAATTTCTCTTCCGCAGGGTTAGAGATAAAACCTGTTTCAACTAAAATCGATGGGATATCTGGCGACTTTAATACTGCCAGACTTGCATATACCGGCTTTGATGTATGCATACGAGTAATCTGTCTTAACTCTTTAATCACATGAAGAGCAAGCTTGTTACCTTCGGTTTGAGAGTGACTAAATTGCAGGTCTAATACAGTTTGGCTAACATTCTTATCATTGTTATTTTTCGACAGCAAGATACCACCACCACCGAGTAGCTCAGACTGTTCTTCTTTTTTAACTACCCAACGTCCAATTTCAGTATTAGCCCGGCGAGTACTTAACACAAATACCGATGCGCCTCTTGGTCCAGATGTTGTATAGCTATCGGCATGAATAGAAACCAATAACAAGGCTTTATTTTTCCGTGCAATTTCTGAGCGCTTATTTAGGTTAACGTAATAATCACCTGTTCGAGTGAGCACGGCATGAACATTGGAGGTCGAGTTCAATTTCGACACCACTTTTTTAGCAATAGCTAAATTGATGTGTTTTTCATATTTACGGGTTGGCCCAATAGAGCCGGGATCTTCACCGCCATGCCCGGGATCAATTGCTACCACGATTTTAGTAGATACACGAGATGTCGTAACCGGCGTAGATTTTACTTCAGGTGCAGCTTTTACGGTTGCAGGAGCTGGCGCATCAGTGCCGTTAGTATTACTCGAAGAACCTGACTCTTCATGGGTAAAATCAAGCACTAATCGATGTCCATACTGACCATCCGACGTCGGTGGTAGTTTAAACACTTCCGGCTTCATCGCTTGTGTTAACTCAAAGACTAATCGGTAAGTACCTGCTTTAGGGGCACTACTTTTTCGAATCGTCGTAAGTACCTTACTATCTGTCACTTTTATTGGAAGTGACGTTTTTAAAGTAGTGTTTTGTATGTCCACCACAATACGGTCAGGGCTTGATAAAGCGAAATAACTAAAAGTAGGTTCTTCCCCCATATCCATCACCACACGAGTATCATGAGGAGAAGGCCAAACACGGATACTATTTATAGTATTAGCAGAAGCTTGAAATGATGCCCCTAAAACGAGGGCAATGAGCACACAAAAGGCTCTCCAACTAAAATGTTTCAACTCAATTCCAACTTATTTAATAAAGATTGCCCATATTCACTATTTGCAGTGACTAATACTTGCCTTTGTGTCTCTAGATAACGCAATTCAATATCAAGATCAGGTTCAGGTAACATACCTACGCCTTTCTCTGGCCATTCAACCAAACAAATAGCATCCTCGGTAAAATAATCTCTGATCCCCATGAATTCTAATTCTTCAGGATCCGCTAAGCGGTACAAATCAAAATGATAGACTTGCCACTCATCTAATTGATAAGGCTCAACTAATGTATATGTTGGGCTTTTCACATTACCGATATGCCCTAAAGCTCGGACAAAACCACGACTGAAGGTTGTCTTCCCTGCCCCTAAATCCCCATGAAGGTAGATTGTTGTTTGTTGAGAGCATAAATGTGCAAGCTGAGTACCAAGGTTAATGGTCGCGACTTCATCGATTAAAATAGCTTGCTTTGTACGCATAATATTGTTGTTACCCATAACAGAAACAGTATTGATTAACATAAAGTGTATATCGCTTTAAACATCACTATACCCAAGTAGCTTCAAGATGCAGAGTTCACTTGGGTATATATAACGATAGTAAACTGACTTGGTTTAGAGAGACAAGTGCTCAAGTATCTTATTATTCTATATATTGACGCTAAATTCTAAATAAAGTGTCAAATTAATATAGAAGATGCGTCAAATCCTCCTCAATAGGTCCTACCTTACCCAATTATCATCGATGAAGGATCCTAACTCATGCTAGAATTTAATCTCTTATTTATGCCTAAATAGCCAATTCATCATGAACTACGATCAACTAGCCAGCAATATAAAAACTTGGGGACAAGAATTAGGATTTCAAAAAGTTGGGATCACTGATATTGATCTCAGTGACCATGAAGTGCAACTCCAACGTTGGTTAGATGCCGGCTATCATGGCACCATGGATTGGATGGCAAGGCATGGCATGATGCGTGCACGTCCAGAGGAATTGCATCCAGGAACGACTAGAGTCATTAGTGTTCGTATGGATTATCTCCCACCAGAAGCACAATTTGCTTCCAATCTTGCCGATACCACCCAAGCTTATATTAGCCGTTATGCACTTGGCCGCGATTATCACAAGCTAATGAGAAACCAATTAAAGAAACTAGGGGAACGCATTGAAGAGGAAGTCGGCAAGTTGGGTTATCGCCCTTTTGTTGATTCTGCACCTATTTTAGAAAGGCCGCTCGCTCAAAAAGCAGGATTAGGTTGGGCAGGCAAACACTCACTTATCTTAGATAAAGAGGCTGGATCATGGTTTTTCCTCGGTGAGTTATTCGTTGATATCCCTCTACCTATAGATAAGCCCCAAACTGATCAATGTGGAAAATGCACAGCTTGCATCACCTCATGTCCAACCGGTGCGATTGTTGAAAACGGTGTTATTGATGCACGTTTATGTATTTCTTATCTCACCATCGAGTTCGATGGAATAATACCAGAACATTTGCGTTCAAAAATGGGGAATCGCATTTATGGTTGCGATGATTGCCAATTAGTTTGCCCATGGAATAGAGAAGCGGATGTCACAAAACAAAATGCCTTTCATCGTAAAGATATTTTTCAAGATTCTAGCCTACTCACTTTATTTCAGTGGAATGAACCTCTGTTTTTAAAAAATATGGAAGGCTCTGCTATACGCAGAATTGGTCATCAACAATGGCTTAGAAACTTAGCTATCGCTCTTGGCAACGCACCTTTCTCACCAGATATCACTGAAGCGCTTAAAACAAGATTAGGCCTCTCTGAATTACTCGATGAACACATTCATTGGGCTTTAGCTCAACAGCACGATAAAAACCAACATTTAGCACGAAATACTAAATTAGATCGACTAGTTAGAATTATAGGTAAAGGGCTACCCAGAGATGCATAGTGATGTAGGTCTAAAAAATATTGTCGTTATGTGGAAAAAGTGACAAAGCAGACAGTGTGACAAGGCATATCAAAAAGTTAAACACATTCAAAATAAATGATAAAGATCAAGTAAAACTCAAATAAAGATCCTTTTTTACCCCTGTTTTTTTATACAGCTAGATGTGTTGAGCATTTAAAAACAACAACTTACGTTAACTTTAATGTTTTTAAGTTTAAAATATAAAGCCTTGGATCCCTTTACATTGAAGTTTAATGACAGTTAAAAAACAACTTACACACCAAGTTATCCACAAAGAATACTCTGTGGATAAAGTTGTAGATAAATGTTTTTATTTCTTAAACATATGTGGAGAACCACAAAGATAGAAAACACAGAAATGAATATTGTCAGCCAGTGAGCTTATGTTATAAAGCTTACTAAAGCTGCAAGATATAAATACTAGTATCCAAAGAGCAGAAATCCAGTCAAAACTGAATTTTATTTTATGAATCACAATCAAAGATTCATTATATTGCAGAGAATAAAAAACGATCTCATGTGAGATCGTTTTTTATTTTATTTGGAGCGACACACGAGGTTCG
>NZ_AJYK02000090.1 GCF_000286955.2 Vibrio rumoiensis 1S-45 | reverse complement strand
ACCTTCGCCAGAAACGCGATCGCCAATCTCAAAGCCTTTAACTTCTTGACCAATGCCAACCACTTCACCCACGTATTCATGCCCCACTACCATTGGGTAAGGAATGGTATTTTGTGACCATTCATCCCAGTTGTAGATATGAACGTCAGTACCACAAATCGCAGTTTTACGAATTTTAATGAGAATGTCGTTATGACCCATTTCTGGCATATCAACTTCATTCATCCAGATGCCTTCTTCAGGCTTTAATTTTGATAGTGCTTTAATTTTCATATTGATAGCTCCTGAAGAAATATATTAAGCGATGATGCCCATGTCTTTACCCACGGCGATGAAAGCATCAATCGCGCGATCAAGTTGCTCACGGCTGTGCGCCGCTGACATTTGGGTACGGATACGTGCTTGGCCTTTTGGCACAACTGGGAATGAGAACCCGACAACATAAATGCCTTTTTCAAGCGCTCGCTCTGCAAATTCTGCTGCCACTTTTGCATCACCTAACATGATTGGAATGATCGCGTGATCGGCACCTGCCATGGTAAAGCCAGCGGCGGTCATGCGAGTACGGAAGTGATCAGCGTTTTCCCAAAGTTTTGCACGTAAATCGTTACTTTCTGCCAATAAATCGATCACTCGAATGGATGCAGATACAATTGCAGGTGCCACTGAATTTGAGAACAAGTACGGACGAGAACGCTGACGTAACCAGTCGATCACTTCTTTTTTACCTGCAGTGTAACCCCCTGAAGCGCCGCCCATTGCTTTACCAAGTGTGCCAGTAATCAAATCAATTCGGCCCATTACATCGTTGTATTCATGCGTACCACGACCATTCTCGCCCATAAAACCAACCGCATGTGAATCATCGACCATCACTAATGCGTCGTATTTATCCGCTAAATCACAGATAGCCGTTAGGTTAGCGACCACGCCATCCATTGAGAACACACCGTCAGTCACGATCAATTTATGACGAGCACCTGCTTCATTGGCTGCAATTAATTGTTCTTCAAGTTCTGCCATGTTGTTATTGGCGTAACGGAAACGTTTTGCTTTACATAAACGCACACCATCAATGATTGAAGCATGGTTTAATGCATCCGAAATGATCGCATCTTCTGCGCCTAGAATGGTTTCAAATAAGCCTGTGTTCGCATCAAAGCATGATGTATAAAGAATGGTATCTTCCATGCCTAAGAAATCAGAAAGCTTACGCTCTAGCTCTTTATGTGAATCTTGCGTACCACAGATGAAACGTACAGATGCCATCCCAAAGCCATGTTCATCCATGCCTTGTTTTGCCGCTTCAATCAACGCTGGGTGATTGGCAAGACCAAGGTAGTTATTTGCACAGAAGTTCAATACTTCTTCACCGGTAGAAATAGATACAGCGGCAGCTTGAGCTGAAGTGATAATACGTTCAGATTTGTACAAACCTTCAGATTTAACATCTTCAATTTGTTGGTTAATTTGGCTGTAGAATGCAGAAGACATGGAATATCCTTTTTATTTTAATCGTTATTTCAGTGATTCTTTCAATAAAAACCTATCACCTATTCTAGTTCATGCTATTTAATACTATTATCCCTTCACGTGGAAAAACATTAGTGAATTGATTTCACAAATAGCTCATTATTACTTGAACTCACTATTGAATAACAATAGTCGCTTACGGAAGCCTTATGTTGAACTCTCGATTAATTGCTCTTTTACCTGATCTTGCTACTTTCATTTTAGTGGTCAATAAAGGCAGTTTTACCGCAGCAGCCAAAGAGCTTGGTGTAACGCCTTCGGCATTAAGTAAACTTATCACGCGGTTAGAAGCCTCTTTATCCGTTAAGTTATTTGACCGCACGACTCGCACCTTGCAGATCACCCAATCTGGGCAAAAGATTTATCAACAATCGGTTGCCATGGTAAATGCCGCGCAACTGGCTATCGAAGTGTCGAATGAAGAACACTCTGAACCAGTTGGCACTATTACCGTCGCGGCACCAAAAGCCTTTTTAAGCATTGTATTACAACCGCTAGTCACGCCATTTTTACAACAATATCCAGATATAGAGCTAAAGCTAAAAGTGTCCGATGGTGACATTAATATGCTGGAACAAGGCATTGATATTATGTTTCGCCTAACCGATGCCCCTTATGAAAATCTCATTTCGAAAGAGTTAGGCAAAGTGAACTTATCCTTGTGTGCCAGCCCTGACTATTTAGCGTTAAAAGGTACGCCGCACCACCCAACTGAACTGACGATGCACGATTGTTTGTATCTAGGCGAAACCAAAACCGACCATATTTGGGACTTCGTGCAAGGCAATGAAACCCACACCATTCCCGTTTCTGGCCGTTATGCCGTCAACCATTCGCAGATGCGTTTAAATGGGGTTAAAGATGGTTTAGGGATCGGAATTTTTCCTGATTTTGTGATCAAAGAAGCACTGCAAAACGGAGAAGTCATTCAGGTATTAGAAGATTGGACGATTAAGGGGAATTATCACGGCGTGATCGCCATGCAGTACGCGCCAAGTAAATACATGCCGACGCGTCTGCGAGTGTTTATTGATTATGCAGTGAAGCATTTGGCGATATAAATAGCGTTGCTAGATCTTACATCCCTTGAAATTCAGCAATCGGCTCACGGCCTCTTAATGCTAGAAATTCAAGAAACTGCTGCGGGGTATGTGTGATCACTTTATCACTAGGCATCTCGACTTTATCAAGCAGTGCGCTGACTTTTTCAAACTTACCTAGGTCATAACAAAAATGGGCATCAGAGCCGGTGGTAATATAACCGCCAACGTCTTTCACCACTCGTGCAATCGCTTCACAACGTTCCTCACTGCCCGCGCGACTTCCACCTTTCAATGATGAATTATTCAGCTCAATCGCCACATTATGCTCTTTGGCGCACAGGGCGACCGCTTCAAAATCAAAGTCGTAATTTGGGTTGCCTAAATGACCAAGCGCATCAATTTTACCACTTTTGATAATATTCATCAGGGCTTGAGTATGCGCAACTTTTCCGGCTGGACGAAATACCGCTTCGTGAAAACTGGCGATGATCCAATCTAGATGATCATAAGAGCTTGGGTGTAAATCAACTTCACCTTGCTCATTCATAATATTGGTCTCGACACCACGTAACACAGCCACTTCATCTAAAAATCGAGGAACTACTCTTTGATTATTAAAATACCAGTAATGAGGTGCACCCGGCATTGCGGAGGAATGGTCTGTCGCACAAAACATTTTCATGCCGTGTTCTTTCGCCATCTTGGCGTTTTCAATCAGAGTGCTGTAAGCATGGCCGCTGGCGTAAGTGTGGGTATGAGTATCAACTTGAATTTGCATGAAACCACCTCCTGTCTTTTTTCGATGCTAATACCATATCATTTGTAATGTATAAAAGGTTAAAAGACCCATGACATTTTTATTAATCATAATAATTTGGATTGTAAATGCTTATTTCCTCTCGAATGTCTCCTCTCTAAAAGTGAATTAACTTTGAATTTTTGTTAATTCTTCAATCATTTAACACAAAATTTTCATATCAGCTAAAATTATGATCAATACTCATTTAACTTCCAATATGCTTGCCGATTAAAGGACTAAATTATGCAGCGAAAAAAGGCCCCATCACTTCTTACTCTCGCCATTCTCGGCTTAGCTCAGGTAACTTTTTCCTATGATGCTTTTGCAAAGACAGCTGATTCTCAAACTCAGGCAAGCACTGCGGTTATTGCACTTCAAGCCACTCGCTATCAAGAAGATGCGGAGCTTATCAAGAAAACGTTCGAAGAGCAGTTGTATACATTAAATGCTGAAACTGCAGGCCATTATGGTTTAAGAATGTACCGCCAGACTTTAAACCCTAAATATTCTGCTGCAGTGTGGTCAGACATGGCTCGGGTTGCCAGCACACTCAATAATATTGCGGCAACTGTCCACACTAAAGAACAAGCTAAAAAATACGGTGAAGACAAATTAGAAACCTATAAAGAAAAAAATAAACCACGCAGTCAACTCCGCTATCAAGTAACCAAAGACAAACCTGAATATTTATTCCTTGGTATTGATTTGCTAAGTACCATGGCGAGAGCCAATGAATATGGCCTAAAACACCAAGACGATAGCCACCTACGTGGCCTACTTGGGCAATTCGACTTTAAACCATATGCCACAGATCCCGATATGATTCGTGCTTGGGCTGCGCAATTAGCCAACCAGGTGTACTGGCTACGCCAATTAGGTGAGCAAGATGTAGTTGATGATTTTGTTGCTGTATTACAAAAAACTTACCCTGACAGCAAAGATAAAGAACTATCCGATCAACAATTTTCCAATAAAATTTATGGTTTAACTCATCTGATTTTTGCAGCTTCAGAATATTATCAGCATCCTGTCGATCCTAAAGAATTTGCGTGGATTTATACTTATTTTGACAAGAACATTGATCAAATTTTAACTCGTACTAAGAATGATGTTATAGCAGAAGTAGGTATCAGTTATTTGCTGGCGGGTAAATTAAATTCCTCAACACTTGCCGATACCCAAGCTACGATTGCTCATGCTATAGACATGGACAAAAACATGATTCCATCCACCGACGGTGATTATGAATTACAAAAAGGTGAGCATCGAAATGTACTCGCCATCATGTTATTGCATTGGCAAGGAGTACATAATGCTCCAACAGTCAATAACCACCCCCCTGTGTTTAAAAATGTTCCTTATGGTTTAGTGGAAAAATAACTTGTCTTCCAGCACAAGCAGTAAATCCCTCATTATCTTAGTTAGTCTAAAGTATTGATGGATTATACAAGTCAAAAAATCACAAGAAAATGGATATTGAAATTTCACTCTAAAAGACATTAAAGAATCGCATTTAACGCAAAAAAACATCCCATACTCAACACCGTAGTCGCAATAACATTTTTTGTTTTCCAAGCCACTGCGGCGGCAAGCACAGCGGCGATCAGATATGGGTTATGAAAACTTAACGCTAACTTATCGTCATGAACAAAAACGATTGGAGCCCAAATAGCAGTTAGTACCGCGGGGCTTGAATAACTTAGAATGCGCTGAAAGGTAGGATTCAATTTAAGTGGTAGTTTAGGCTCTAAAAACAAATATCGACTCAGAAATACCACGGTAGTCATCGCCAAAATAGATAATAAAATCATTATCCCTTCCCTTCACTAACCGGTGTACTTGGTTTTTTCTGTACTTTAATACCATTAATTTCAGTTAAATACCCCGCTACCATCGCCAATACACTCGCAATAATCAAACTTCCTTCCACTTTCCAATAACTGAGTAATACCGATGCGATCAATGCAACGATCACTGAAACTAAAATGGGTAGACTTTTTATCGTTGGAATCACAATTGCAATAAAAGTTGCGACTACAGCAAATTCCAATCCCCATTGGTTGAGGTTCGGTATCTGTTTCCCAGCCACAATACCGACAAAACTGGCAATATTCCAAACAAGGTAGAAACTCAATCCCGCTCCAAATGCATACCAAGGATTAAAATCTTTTTGTTTTTGATGTCCACACACCGCGAACAATTCATCGGTGAGTAGAAATCCTAAAACTAAACGCCAGCGAGTAGATAAAGGACTGATTTTCTCACGCATAGACATGCTGTAGAGAAAGTGGCGCGACGTGATAAAAAAGGTAGTTACTAACATGGTCCAAATGCCTACATTCGCATCAAACATACCCGTTGCAACTAATTGCGCCGCACCTGCAAATAGTATGGCAGATAACGCTTGAGCTTCTATCGGAGTAAGCCCGATATCAATCGCGTAAGATCCAGCCAATATCCCCCAAGGAATAACAGCAAGACTTAAAGGGGAAATAGCTAGCACACCCCGCCAAATGAGCGCATTACGGCTTTCTCGAGAAACAGCGTCCATGTTTATCTATCTCTTTACATAATCATTGTTATACTGGGTCAGTCGTCTCAATCAAAGCATCAAATCTTGGATTACCATGCAGAGATTCAAAGTCCGTTTCATCGGCTGCGAGTTCACGTAGAGAATTACTCGACTCAATCGCTAATTGAAGATCATTAATGGCTTGTTCTTCAGCACCCAGACGAGAATAAGCACAGGCTCGCTGATAAAGAGCATGACCATTGCTGTCATCCACTTCCAACACTCGATTGCAAATACTTAACGCCCAATGGTATTCGTTGATTTCCATTGCCGCGTCTGCTTTATGGGTTAACGCTTCCAAATCACCTGGTCGAATTTTCAGTATCTCATCATACGTTTCAATTTGTTGCTCTGGTGTTTGCGCACTTTGCGCACGAAGCCACAAGTTATGAACCTCATTAATGATTTCAATCTCACGGTTATTCTCGGTAATTATGCGAGTTTTACGTTTAAGATCTCGTTCTAATGCACCAAATTTTTTCTCGTAAGACATGGTGATTTCATTAAGACGTTTATCCGCCATTTCTTTCGTATTGTGTTTAATTTCTTTTAAAGATTGCCAACCAACCAATGCCACTAAAGAAGCCACACCAGCAATAATGTAAAAGAAATAAGTAACGGTGATATTTGAGTAGTTAAGCGATTTATCCGCAACGTCTAATTCACGATCAGTAATCTGTATGATTAACCGACGCTCTAAATCTTGTTGATCCATGCGCAAGGCTTTAAGCTCATCTAAAATGTATCGCTCCATTAATGGGCGATCGAGCATTTCAGTTTGTGAGTATTGTTCTTCTTCCTCAGCCAGAATTTGAAACGATAACAACGATAACAAAACAACCCATATCCATTTCATAATCATGACTCTCTTCCTTTAAAACATTAATAACTGACCTTAACATATACATTCAAAAAAGATAATTTTGAATCCGGTATCTTGAGGTTACTAAGTATATGTTAGCTTTCTTTTTGTTGTTTCTTGTCGGCAATCATTTGCAGAATAAATGTTTCCCTTTCTATCGACATCCCTTTCTTTTCACTTAATTCAATTGTTTTTAAATTATGTTCAATCGCTTCATGAAGATTGATCCAAACTGGCTTCATACCATTATTGATTTCATGGCTTTCAAATCGAGTATTTCCGAGTTTTTTATCAACATTACAGGTATAACAATAAGAAATCATGTGCATGACATCCGCATTATCTTTATGCCAAGGTCGATATTCTTCATAAAAACCAAAAGGCTGAACATTTCGAATACTCAACGCGCCTGTTTCTTCTTCGAGCTCCCGAATCATGCCATCGACTTGCTCTTCACCTTCATCTAAGCCGCCACCAGGTAAGCTGTAATCGTGGTATCGCTCTGTATACAACAACAAAATATCATCACCTTGCATGGTGATAGCTCGTGTCGCTAATCGTTGTGTGATGATTTGAGAATCAAGGTTCTGAATGTCAGGATGAACGGTACTACGGAGTAATTTCATAAAAATAATGGTTCAGTTGAAAACGAATTATAATTTTAACAGTTTTCGGTTGTTAATTCTGCAACCGACTCGATACACATCGCATCATGTCGCCAATATTCTAGGTCGCAAGAAATTAATTCTCCCTTATTGTTAAAATTCACACGTTCAACAAGTGTTGCTGGGCTTCCGGTGGCTGCACGAAGCGATTGAGCGATATTGCCTAATAGCGAAGTAGTACTGACTCGATAGCGGATCCGTTGATACACTTGCCCATAATGCTCACGGTAAAGTTCAGTTAACGATAAGCTTAAATCATGACTTAACAGTTTTGGAAAAATATCAGGGCGCACAAAGTTGGTGACAAAAACAACTGGTCTCCCATCAAGGTACCTCACGCGATCGAAACGATACACATCGGCAAAAGGTGCCAAGTTCAATAACGTTGCCGCTTGCTTATTGGCTAACATTGATTTCGCTGAAATAAGCTGTGTTTCTGGCACTCTGTTTTGAATAAGTGCCATGTTAGTAAAATTTAACGCTTGAGTCGGGTCATACACCAATGGTTCAGGTGAAATAAACCAACCTCTACGATCTTCTCGATAAATTTTACCTTCCGCTTCAAGTAAAGAAAGCGCCTCACGTAAAGTGACACGAGTAGTATCAAATGATTCTGCTAATTTTCGCTCCGATGGCAATTTTTGCCTTGGTGTTAACATACCTGAATCAATCTGCTCAACAATCGCATCTTTAATTTTTACGTATTGCACACGCTTTCCTCACTTAAATAGAAACCTGTATTCTTTATACGAATTCTTTAAGGTATATACCAGTTTTCTTTTACTTGAATTTAGTAGCTTGCAACAATGTTAAAGGATGCATTAACACTTATCTACTTCAAGCTGAAGCATATACAAAAACGCCTCGAGCATAGGCACGAGGCGTTTATAAATGTTAACAAACGATACTTAAACCGATCATTTCATTTGGTTATTTTACGACAATCGACTACTTGGTCACTATCCACAATGCATGAATCATAGCAGGGAAGAAGAACAAGAAACATAACACAATGTTAATGAATAAATCTTTGCCTACACCGCTCTTCAAAAATACAGCTACAGGTGGTAATAGTACCGCTAAAATAATCGCAACTAATTTATTGTCCATCAACAATCTCCTTTATAATTTTATTAAAAATGCTTTTCACTTCAAAAAGTAAAGCTAATTTACCGCAATAAATCAATCTAATTTTCAATTTAAAGTCAAAGTTTTCAATTACTTTGCCAAACAAATCAGATTGTTCATTAATTACACTATTTATGCTTTATAATTTCCCAACTATGTGTCATTTTCACAGCCTCACCAAGCATCAAACAAACAGAACAATACTTTTCTAGCGAATCTTTAGCCACCTGAGCAACAATTGCTTCATCAAGATCGATTCCCGATACTTCAAAATGAATATTCATCTGGGTAAAAATACGTGGTGCAGTTTCACGGCGTTTTGTGGTTAATTTAGCCACACAATTTAAAACCATTTGATTAGCCGATTTTAATCCATCAATCACATCAACAGAGCTGCAACCACCGGCCCCCATCAGCACCATTTCCATCGGGCTTGGGCCTGTTTTCCCGCCATTACCATCCATAATGATAGAATGGCCCGATTGGGACTCTCCAATAAACTGAAAACCATCGATCCATTTTACTTCTGCTTGCATGACAACCTCAAAACAATAAATGAATATATGAGTAGCCCAAAGTCACTGGCATAACTAATATTTCTTAATGATCGTTTGGCCAATTGGAGCAAGTGAAATCACAGCCAATTTAATATGTTGAATGCCAAACGGAATACCTATAATGGTCACAAAGCAAGCTACTGCAGACGTTAAATGTCCAATCGCCAGCCAAACACCAGCAAAAACAAACCAGACAACATTACCGATCATACCTAAAAACCCGGTTCCAACATCTTCTTTAAAGCTTAATTCGCTACGTTTAACCGCTTCTTTGCCGAAAGGGAAAAAAGTAAACGTACCAATCACAAAACAAGATTTAGCCCAAGGTATGCAGATAATACTAATGATGCAGAATAACCCTGCGATCCACCAGAACAAGCCCATGAAAACGCCACCAAGCAAAAACCATAAAATATTACCAATCGTGCGCATGAGAACCTCTTTGTTTACAGAAAAGCAAGCCTATTAAGGCTTACTTTATAAAATTTTAATTAACCAGTTAGTACGTTATCTTCTGGGTATTTTAATAATGTTGGGTTGGGCTTTGCTAACATATAAGCCAATGTTAACGGCCCAATACGCCCAATGATCATTATCACCACCATGATGTACTTACCTGGCTCTGAAAGTTGCGCGGTTAAACCTGCAGTTAGCCCCACGGTTGCGAAAGCTGAAATTGTCTCAAACAGAACTTTATCAAAGCTTGCTTTTTCAGTCAGCATCAATAAAAACATCGAACCTGTAAGGATAATACCACTGACCACAATAATCGCCAATGAACGCGTGACTTTCGGCCAGCTTACCGTTCGTTTAAACATCACTACATGTTGCTTTTGTCGTAAGAATGCCCAAGTTGCAACAGCGGCAACGACGAAGGTTGATACTTTAATACCACCACCAGTAGACGCAGAACCAGCACCAATCAGCATTAATACAATCATAATCAAAAGTGCGGGTTGGGTAAGGTGTGCGATATCAATACTATTAAAGCCCGCAGTACGTGCTGTGGCCGATTGAAAAAAGGCAGCAAGCCATTGACCTTCCGTACTTAAATGTCCCATTGTCGTTGGGTTATTGTGCTCTAAAAGCCAAAACATTACCGTACCGAACAATAACAACACAGGAGTGGCTGTGAGCATAATCTTGGTATGTAGATTAAAGCCTCGAAAACCACGCCTCCAATTAGCACTAACATCAGCAACAACCGTAAATCCAAGGCCGCCAAAAATGAATAAGCCCGCTAACGGAATTACCACCGACGGAGTCGAGACATAATTCATAATGCTGTCTGAAAACAATGAGAACCCTGCATTATTAAAAGCTGATATGGCATGGAATAAAGAATAATAAAGCCCTTTCCCCCAACCTAATTCAGGCACCCAAGTGCAAGCAAGCACCGCCATCCCTATCATTTCGGCGACAAAGGCAAAGACAATAATCTTTTTCACCAGCATTTTAATGTTTACATTTCTATTTTGTCCCAAAGCTTCCTTAGCGACTGCTTGTTGCTTTAAACTCAAGCGAACACCAAACAGATAGAGCAAAACCGCAGACAACGTCATTTGACCTAATCCGCCAATTTGCATCAGCAACATTAATAAAATTTGCCCTTCTACCGTAAAATGCGTGCCAGTATCAACAACACCTAATCCAGTCACACTAATGGCCGATGTCGCGGTAAATAATGCATCGCTAAAAGAGAGCCCAGAAACGGAAAAGACCGGTAATGTCAGTAATACCGCAGCAGGTACCAAAATGGAAATAAAACTGCCTAAGATTATTTTAGGTTCAGACCAACCCTTATTTTCACCATCTTGCTTAATGGTAAAGACCGTACTTCGAGTCCCAAATAATTTCATAATAGCTTCATCACATTGATTTTATTCGATGACTCATCGATTTTTGAGGGCCAATAATAAAGAGAATATCGCCCATCTCCAACTTCGTGTCATATTCTGGTGAGTCTATAATTTCTGACCCACGCTTAATCGCCAACACCTTCATCTCAGGATCTTGGCACAACGACAAGTCACCCAGTTGCTTACCCATGTTTTTCAAAGCAATAACAATTTCACTAATGGCTAACCCACTGCCAATATCGTGAAAATCAAACACTCGGCGGTCTAGCATTTTATGTGCGACACGAATGCCCATATCCCTTTCAGGTAATATCACATGATCTGCGCCAATCTTCTGTAAAATCTTGGCATGAAAACGATCATTTGCTTTCACCCAAACGTTTTTAGAGCCCGATTCTTTCACTACTAAAGTGGTTAAAATACTCGCATTTACATCCGAGCCAATGGCAACCATGACCATGTCATATTCATCTAATTTTAACTCTTGTACGGTTTCTTCATTTGAACAGTTCGCAACAATTGCGTTGGTGGTGATATTCGATATTAACTTCACTCTATCTTCATCAATATCAACCGCCAACACTTCAGCGCCTGATTCGCATAGCTCTTCACATACCGCACGCCCAAAGCGCCCTAACCCAATAACTGCAAATTGTTTATTCGAAGACTTCATACTTTTATATTGCCTTTTAAATTGTTGATGCTAGTTATCCAAACTAGATAGATAAATAAACACCATTCAACTGAGTACTTTATTAACTCATGCTAAAACATGTAATAGAGAACCAAAATTATGATGACCCTAACAACAATTCACTTAAACACCAAACCATTATTAAGTAAAATTCCAAACTATTTTTGAACTAAGTCTCTTTTTCTACCATTGATTGAATTTTTGTTATCAAATTTCTAACTGAAAAAGAAAAATCATAAGTTACTGACACTTAAACTAATCAAACGATAGCCTAGATTTATAGTAAAGAGTAGGAATAGACCGTGATTTTTGTTAGGTTGACCACTAAAAGCACTTGAAGCGACTTAAACTGAAAATCAAGCAAAGCCCAGTATGTTGACCAATCTAACCACTAGGCTATCCGCATGGCGACATCGCTCAAAAAGGGCAATAAGCCTGCCTTTTAATTCAAACATAAGGCGTATTAATTGAGATGAAAGAACTTATTGATAACGTAGAAAGTTTCATTACGGAACACTCTTACAATTGGGTCACAGATTTACTAGCCATTGCTCTTTTTAGTTTCATTATTTGGATTATATGGCGCGTTGTTTACGCTCGACTGGTAGGAATAACTGATCGCACCGCTCTTCAGTGGGATGACATCATCGTGCATTCTTTAAAAGCGCCTATCAGCACCTTGATTTGGGGCTGGCCAATGAGTATTGGTATCAGTGTCTTACTTGAAGATGTGTTCGACAGACCCATCGCTTGGATTGAAACCATCCAGATATTATTTGGCATTACTTTGGTCATCTGGACTTTATTTCGCTTAATCAGCAATGTTGAAGCGGTTGTAATTCGCAAAAACAAGCGAGATGAAACAACCGTTCATGCTCTCTCTAAGCTGTCTAGAATCATCATCTTCATCATCGGTGCCATGACAGTCATGCAAACCTTGGGATTAAGCTTATCTGGCTTACTAACGTTTGGAGGCGTTGGAGGGCTGATTGTCGGTTTGGCGGCCAAAGATCTCTTATCTAATTTCTTCGGTGGCATGATGGTCTATCTTGACCGACCATTCAAAGTTGGGGATTGGGTTCGATCACCAGATAGAAACATTGAAGGTACCGTTGAAAAAATTGGATGGAGAATGACGATTATACGCACGTTCGATAAACGTCCTCTTTACGTACCTAACGCTATTTTTAGTAACATTGTAGTAGAAAACCCATCTCGAATGCATAACCGCCGTATTAATGAAACCATTGGGCTTCGCTATCAAGATGCTCAGAAAGTAGACGCCATTATTGAAGAAGTGACTCAAATGGTAAAAAACCACCCTGCGATTGATTCTCGTCAAACCATTATTGTGAATTTTAATACTTTTGGCCCATCATCACTCGATTTCTTTATTTACGCTTTTACCAAAACAGTCGAATGGGTTCGCTACCATGAGGTCAAACAAAATGTACTACTAGAAACAATGAAAATCATTCACAAACACGGTGCAGACGTTGCTTTCCCAACACGAACACTTCTTATGAACTCAGCACAACAAGAGGATAAAACTGAAGATAATCAAGATTAAAAATCAGACTTTTCTGATTTCATCACCATTCGGTGAGAGTTACAATATATACGTCTTTGAGTATCAGCCTTGAAACATCAATGTCTATATAATGGGTAATTTTGAGACATCCCACTCAGATAAATGTAACAAGGCAGATTAACATAACCTATTTCTTGTAGACTCATTCGTTTCTTGAAAGATATAAATACAAGATCTATACAACGATACTGTCGAACACCCATACTTGTTAGTAACGACAGAGGGCATAATTATGAAGAAACCTACAGGTAAATCATCCGTTATGGATATCGATTGGGATATTTGCAACTGCCCTATCTGTGCGAGCGAGGAATTTTTATTGTCAAGTGATGGCGATGATCTACTCTGTATAGAGTGTGGTGTTGTACCTCTAAAATCAGAATCTCATACTGCATCATCATTTAGTCACTTACATAGAGCCTCAGTATTGCACTGATCGTAAAACACACAGCAGCCAACATTGACTATGTTCACCATGCCACTGTAAATATAGCTAGTATTAGAAGCATCACGGTATATTGATACTGCACATCAAAAATACTGTTTAAGATCAGATAAATGTGCAATATGCTCGACTAAAGGATGTTCAATTTTATAATTATGATTTGGGCAGTAATGAATGGTTTTTATATTGGCATTAATACCAGCCCACACACCATTCTCCGTATCATCAACAAATAGACACTCTTCGATTAAAAAGCCCATCTGCATCGCTGCGTACATCAAAATGTCAGGTTCTGGCTTCCAACAGTTAATATCAAAAGCACTAAAAATTTTATTTTTAAACAATGGCAGCATGCCAGTTAACGCTAATGAATGTTCCATTTTGCTCGTCGGCCCATTGGACGCAACACAAACGGCAATCTCTTGCTGAGTTAAATATTCAACCACTTCAAGTGCGCCTAAAACTGGCTTTAATTTTTTATCAAATAATTGTCGAACATGTTGACGATACTTGGGTTCGAGGATACCCATAGGAATTGTTAAGCCTGCTCTATTGCTGGTTTCTTTCAGAATGTCGAACATTTTCCCACCTTGAAAGTTCGCCATACATTCATCAAAACTGATATCAGCACCATAACTAGAAAAAACATCCACTAGAGCTTGGCAACTTAAACTTTCACTGTCGACCAATGTGCCATCACAGTCAAAAATGACACATTTAATATTATCCTTGTTCATCTGAGCACCCCACTCATAATCGATGAATGAAGTTTCTCTTTTAAAAGAAAAAAAAGACAGTAGCCAATAAACATTGTGTTAAATCAAACAAAACTAAGATTTATATTTTCAGACAAGATCACTATCTAAACCTTATAAATTTCATTTTATCTTTATATACACTATGCTTTTACACCTTAAATGGAATAGATAACCTTTTCAGTGGTTTTTTCTTGCTCTATTAAATAGCGCAGCATGTCAGAGATCACATCACTTGATTCTTTTTCTCTTTGGAATTCAGGCGCAATCACAATGTCACTGAATAAGGTCACGTTATTTTCAGTATCTTGTTTACCGATTAAAGCTGTTACTGGTTTGCTATCAACAATCCCTATATACAACTGATATTCATCGCTTAATATAATTTGAGTTAAGAATTCGATAATCAGTTTCTCTGCTTCCACATCATCCGCCCACTGTGTCGCTTGCAAAACAGAAAACATGATCGTCAAACGATGAAAATCAACCAAAATCACTTCATGTAACCACGGTTGTGGCTTAAGTAAATCGGCCCATTCATTACAAACATATTCTTTGGTTTGTTGTTTTTTTAAATACAAATCTCGGCCATCAATACTCTGAGGGGTTGGAAATTCAACATCAACCTGTCCTGTGAGCCATCGGTTTTTATCGTTAATGTAACTTTCGACTTGAGATTGCATATTTTACCTTAGCTCACTTCTGCGGCTTTCAATAGGTGGCATGAGTAATGTATCCTAACAGTTGCAAGTTATCACGGCTAGCAGCAAAACCTTTTACTTGTATGCCTTAAGATTATTAACCATCTTATTTTTCTGGATTTTTTTATCATCAAAATCATCTTTTCATGGTTGCTGTGATAAACTTTATTCATACTCAAAGCAAATTGAACTTACCCTTATTTGGTTCGAGGGCATAACTCAGCTTTCTCGTTATCGAATCATTATGGTTCATTTATTTAGAATTTCATTCATTCCAAAGGAAAGGAAAATGATTAAAAAAATTGCCTTAGTCTCTTGCATCGCATTATCACTCAGTGCTTGTGATTCTAATGAAGTTGGTGACGTTTCATTAGGTATCTTCACAACCAAAGATATCAAAATTGAAGTTTTAACCGATCCAATTGTCACGGGTGTGACTTGTCACATATCAAGTGTGGAAGCCAATTTGGATTTTGCAGACCCGTCAGATATGGGGATATCTTGCCGTCAAACAGGTGATATTACACCTGAGATGATTGATAGCATTGATAAATCAAAATCAGGTGAAATTGTCTTTAAAAAGTCAAAGAGTGTTTTATTCAAAACTTTAAAGATTCGTCGTATTTTCGATGAAAGTTCACAAACACTGCTTTACCTTTCTTACAGTACGAAAGAAACCGAAGGCAGCTACAAGCACAGCTTATCTACCGTTCCGTTATGGAACACGAAAGCATATAAAACACAAGCCCAACTCGATGCTGAAAAATTAGCAACGCAAGACAACAGCTAATTCAGTGTGTGCTTAATAAGTTTGGTTTTATAGCAACTTAAGCTTTATCACAGCCCAACAAATACAACAACGCCCACGCTTAAATAGCATGGGCGTTTTCTTTGCTGGAATATTTAAAAGATAATATTAAATATTAAGGGCTCTTCTGCGATTCCAGCCTAATAGACCAAGCACTAACAGTGTTAAACCACCGAAACTACCGCCGCCACCGCCTCCGGAATCAACTTCGATATCACCACCACTCCCGGCATCAACAGGAGGAAGCGTACCGTCACTGTCAGGGCCATCAAAACTAATACCAGAGATTTCTTGCTTTGGCGCTTCAGAACCATTCAGAACACTAGCAATCCAATCGCTATAATCCGCCACTTCTGTATAAACGCTTTGCACTTCTATCAATGGGTTTCCACATATCTCAGGGCCGAAGCTAACAATACCTGCTTGATACAATTGCCCAGCGTCATCAAATAACAGCGGCCCACCAGAATCGCCTTGGCAACCACCGGAGCGTAAATCATTCATGATTTTTCCAGTTGCACAAAATTGACTGTCTGTAATATTGCTATCAGTAAATGAGTTTTCACATTGAGCTGTCTCTAAATAACTCATCGCGACTTTGTTCAAGGTATCGGACTCGTTCGTTTCCCCTGGTGCTACCGCGATATCTGGTGCGGTATTACCATAGCCAATCAACGTAAAAGGAAAGCTGGAATCACGGTAGCTTTCAGAGCCAGCAAGTTTCACATAGCTGTTTGCAGGCACTAAGCTAGAAGGAACGGGCTTCTCTAATTTTATAATTGCAATATCATTTTGAAAGCTCGTATTATTGTAGTTATCTGGATAATAAATTGCCTGCGCCGCATGGCGGTTACTTGCAACAGATGCATCCGTTGAAATAGTTTGAATATTAAATGCCACTTCTAAGCGTTGAAATTCTGTTTTTTTACCTTCGCTTTCGGCAAATACGCAATGCGCTGCTGTTAATACATACCGCTCGTTTAGTAGTGTTCCTCCGCAAAAAGTAAATATCCTAGGATCCTGAGCATCTAAAAAATTAAGGGTTAGTAACCCCATATAAGGGTAGTCACTGATTTGAGCTTCACTGCCATTCACGATATAAGGGACAATAGATACCTTTTCATCCGCATAAGCTGATACAGCACAGCCAAGGCAACTTGCGACAATACCACTAATCAACTTATTGTGTTTTTTACTTCTTCTAGGAAATTCCATATCCCATTACCCACATGATTAATTTGTCCGTTAAAAACTAGAAACCCCTTATCTCATCTATCTAGGTAGCACCAAACGCTTAATTTATCCACTACGTTGATTAGAATTAGTCCATTGAGTCTCATTACATTAAAAAACTTTTTATATTTACATTGAAATATAAATGCCTCTTAATGACTAACCTAATCAAGATGGCAATTTTTGCAACCGATTCCATATTATGAAAAGAAAATTATGTATATT
>NZ_AJYK02000089.1 GCF_000286955.2 Vibrio rumoiensis 1S-45 | reverse complement strand
TTTCTTTACTTAAAGATACGGAAAATATGCTCGTTTAAATTGTGACAAATTAATAATAAAGTATAAAAAACGACCAAATCATTCGTTTTGGTTATTTATTGATATAGATATATATTTTTTTATTTGGATGAAATTAAGCCTTAACAAAGCTTTAATTTTATTTTTATTACTGAAAAATGTGAAATAGCTCAACTATTATCGCAAAGGCTATTATAATGATGACTTATATACAGCCTGATCCGGTTTAACTCGCTCATTGGAGCGAGTAAGAAGACATTGAAGCGGTGTCTTTTGAGTTGCAACCATTTGAAAATCAGGTATTCATTGAGGTAAGCATGCGTTTAGACAAATTTTTATGTGAAACATTAGGTGTGACACGCCGTGAAGCAACCATTTTATTACGCCGTGGCGAAGTTACAGTTGATGATAAAGTCATTAAAGTCGCTTCTGTTCAGGTAACGGAAGCATCTCAAGTGGTATGGCAAGAACGCCGTTTACCGATGCCTGGCCCACGATATTTTATGCTTCATAAGCCAGATGGTTTTGTTTGTTCACATGAAGACAGCAGTAATCCAACCGCATTTGTCTTGTTAGATGAAATTAAGATGGATAAATTACATTTTGCTGGCCGCTTAGATGTCGACACGACTGGCTTAGTGTTAATTACTGATGATGGTCAGTGGTCTCATAAAATCACATCACCTAAGCATAAATGTGAAAAGACTTACCGCGTATGGTTAGAAGATGCGATAGGGGATGACTACATCGAACAATTAACCTCTGGTATTCAATTACGCAGTGAAAAGGAGTTAACGCTTCCCGCTAAAATGGAAGTGATTGATGCGTCACAAAATGAATTATTGTTGACTATCTCTGAAGGTAAGTATCATCAAGTTAAGCGCATGTTTGCAGCATTGGGTAATAAAGTTGAACGTTTGCACCGTGAGTCGATAGGAACGATTGTTTTAGATAATGATCTGGAACCTGGCACGTACCGTCGGTTAACGGCTGAAGAAATTGCATCTATTAGTTAATCTTTCATAGTGAACACGCCATCTCATTGAATGTGGGAGGCGTGATTTATCTGTCAGCTATTCGTTTAGGTCTGTTTAAACGCCTTTTATCTACACTTTAGTAAAACAGCCTATTGTGATTACAATTGTTCACTTGATCGTGCTTTTTATCGGCACTTATAGATCTTGAATAAAGGTAACGTTATGCCACACAGCAAAACTTCTTCGTCCGATTCAAATAACCATTTTTTCTTATATTTGATTCTAGGCTCGATAGGACTCTTAACCCCATTCGCAATTGATATGTACCTGCCTGCGATGCCAACGATTGCCAAAGATTTCATGGTGAATAGTGGCGTTGTTCAGGGAACCTTGACGGCTTATACCGCAGGCTTTGCGATTGGTCAGTTATTGCATGGTCCTCTCTCTGATAGCTATGGTCGTCGACCAGTATTGATGATCGGGATTATTTTCTTTGCGATAACGTCGGTTGTCTGTGCGACAACATCAAGCATTGAAGCGTTACTATATATGCGATTTGCTCAAGGTTTTGCAGGCGCAGCGGCGGCAGTGATTGTGCAAGCGATAGTTCGAGACATGTTTGATAAAGAGGATTTTGCTCGTGCGATGTCCTTTATTACGTTAGTCATTACCATTTCACCATTAATGGCACCTCTTGTAGGTGGGCATTTAGCCGTATGGTTTGGATGGCGTTCTATTTTTACTGCGTTAGCTTTGGTGTCTGTTGTGGTATTGATTGCGGTGATGTTTAAGATCCCTGAGACGCTTTCAGCCGAGAATAAGCAACCTTTACGTTTTCGCACTACGATGAAAAACTATTACAAGTTATTTACTAACCCTGTCGCATTTGGCTTGATTTTTTGTGGTGCATTTTCGTTTGCAGGTATGTTTGCTTTTATAACCGCAGGTTCATTTGTTTATATCGACATTTACGGTGTGCGCCCTGATCATTTTGGCTACTTGTTTGCGCTAAATGTGGTTGGTATGGTGTTAATGACCAGTTTCAATGGTCGAGCAGTGCGTAAAATGGGCTCGCATTGGATGTTACGCTTTGGGCTCGGGTGTCAAACGCTTGCTGGTGTGGCTTTATTAGTGAGTTGGTTGTGCGGTTTTGGTTTATGGGCAATCGTCCCAAGTGTTATTTTGTTTGTCGGGACAATTTCAATTATTGGTAGTAACTCAATGGGGTTATTATTAAGCAGTTATCCGAAAATGGCCGGAACAGCATCGTCACTCGCAGGGACACTACGTTTTGGTACTGGTGCAGTCATTAGTGCAATCATTGCTTTTCTGCCAAGTGGTTACGTTTGGCCTATGGTGATGGCAATGTTTATATGTTCCGTACTTTCAGTGAGTGCTTATTATTTTCTGAGTCGTAAAGCATAACAAAACACAACATTATTCAGGTTGAATAAAATAATACACCAATCAAGATTTGGTTTAGAGAATTTAAAAATGCAATATTCAGTAGAAATTCAAAATGTGGTCAATAATGCTTTATCCGATTTAAAACAACAGCATAGTGCTAGTAAATTGGCGAACACTCCCATTACGAATACACATTTTCTGGCGCGTTGGGTAACCAAAAGTATTAAAAGCCAGTGCTATGATGCTTGTGTTAAAGATGATTTGATCCGTTGGCAAAAAGCCAGCCGAAGCAAAGGTGCAGGCAGTGATTTACTTGGAACGTTTGAGCGAATTTCATCGGTTTACCAACGTATAGTACCCATTGGCGAAGAACATGCCCCAGTATTAGATTCTGATATTGAAGCTTTCATGGATCACATGGAAAACTTAGGTTGGGAAGTGGTTAATGAGTTTGAATTGACAGAAAAGACGCAAATATTTGCCGATCAACCAAATTCTTTTGTACTTTGTGCCAAGCAATGTGATGATTGCTTTGACGGTACAGACTTAGTCAAACCAATGAGTTTTTATGTCCGTGGCAACCATGTGGCTTTTGTAGAAGAAGCGACGAAAAACGGCTTTTTATTGCATAAGCAAACCGATTACAAATCGATTGTGAAATACCATGGTGAATATCGAATTTATCCTAATAATCACGGTAAAAAATTAGCAGAAATTCCATTTAACATTGAATAGAGTTTAGCTGATATAGATCATGGGTATAAACACCATTTATATGTTTTCATTAGACCTGTTTTTTACTAAATGTTTTGAAAATTAAGATATTTAGCCATAAATACTATTTGACGATGAGAATGCTATTTTGTACATCGAATGGCTTTCTACTCGTAGTCAATTAGTGTAAATTTCGATTCTTCTTTCTGGTTAACGTGTGAGAGTTTAATGTTATATCTTAAAAATCTTTGTAAAGGTTATGTCGACGGTGGCGTTTTTAGCCCTGTTTTACAAGGTGCTGAGTTATCATTACAACGTGGTGCACAATTAGCGTTAATGGGGGAGAGTGGTTCTGGAAAAAGTACGTTATTGAATATGATTGCAGGGTTAGATACTTGTGATTCTGGTGAGATACTGTGTTCAGATTTCCCAATGCATAATGCCCCAGAACGACAAAGAACTGCCTTTCGTAGAAATAACATTGGTCTTATTTTTCAACAATTCAATCTTCTTACCACGTTAAATATTGCTGACAATATTCGTTTTTGTCGCCAATTAAAAGGTTTACCGGAAGACGCGAACCTTTGGCGTCAAATTCTCTCATCTCTTGATCTAATGCCTTTATTAGGACGTTATCCTGAAGAGGTGTCCGGTGGGCAACAACAGCGTGCTGCTATTGCTCGTGCTTTATATATGGAGCCTTCACTGTTATTGGCAGATGAACCGACAGGAAGCTTAGATGAGAAAAATGCAGAAGCGGTAATGCGTTTACTTACAAGTTTATCAAGCAAAATGGACTGTACTCTGTTGTTAGTGACTCATAGTGAGCGAGTAGCGAATCACTTAGATGGTTGTGTGAAATTACAAGGGGGAGTCTTAAATGTATTGGCCCGTAGCTAAAGCTCTACTCGGTCACTACCGTCGCCACCCTTTTCAAATCCTTTTAGTATGGCTAGGTTTAACCTTAGGCATCTCTCTTCTTGTGGGCGTTCTTGCGGTTAATTACCATGCCAAGCAAAGCTATGCACAAGGTGAAAAACTATTTTCAAATCCACTCCCTTACCGTATTCAACCTAAACTCGCCGGAAATAAGATCCCACAAGGTTTTTATGTTCAACTGCGTCGTAGTGGTTTTGAACAATGTGCACCGTTTGATACTTACCGAGTTGTCACTAAAAATGGCACTCAGCTTAATATTGTTGGGTTCGATCCTATTGCGATGATGTCTTTTCGTGCAGAAAAGAACTTAAACAGTGCGGATATGCTTGAATTGATGCGTCCTCCTTACCCGATTATGATCAGTAAACAGCTCTCAAGTTACTTAAATGTGGATAATGGGGATTACATTCCGCTTGGGGCTGGGCAGTTACTCGGGCCAATTAAAATTGATGCCCGTGGTCGAATTACAGGTTCACGCTTGGTTGCGGATATGTCTTTATTAAGGCAATTAAATCGCAGCTCTGGTTTTGATATGATTGCCTGTTCTGAAATGTCCGCCGATAAATTAGAAAGTTTACGCGCGTTTTTACCGAATGGCATTTCTTTACATCGTAACTCTCGTGTTGAATTAGGTTCGTTGACCAAAGCGTTTCACATGAACTTAACCGCGATGGGAATGCTGTCCTTCCTCGTTGGCTTATTTATTTTCTACCAAGCGATGTCATTGTCTTTTACTCAAAGGCAGCCATTGGTGGGTATTTTACGATTAACGGGTGTTTCTGGTTGGCAATTGACTAAAGCACTGATACTTGAAATTGTCGGTTGGATTTTAATTGGCTGGATCAGTGGAACCGTTTTAGGGTTAGCGCTTGCTAATCGTTTAATGCCTTCCGTCTCTGCCAGTTTAAGTGATTTATATAATGCGGATGTTGGGCTTTCCATTGAATGGAAATGGGAGTGGGGCCAGTACAGCTTATTAATGGCCACCTTAGGGTGTTTACTTGCCTGTTTTTGGCCATTAGTTAGGTTGGTGAGAACCCAGCCGATTCGTCTCGCTTCCCGTTTATCGTTAATTCGTTTTGCAGGTCGTGAGTTTACGTTACAAGCGTTAATGGCGTGTATCTGTATTGTGGCAGCGGTTGCGTTATATCAAGCACCATCAAGCCAAGAAGAAGGTTTTACTCTTATTGCATTATTGTTGGTGAGTGTTGGATTGATCATGCCGTATTTCTTGTGGCGTCTCTTTACCAGTTTTTCGTTTACATTGCCGTGGGTAAAAGTACGTTGGTTTTTTTCTGATATAGCCGCCAGTATGAGTTATCGCGGTGTTGCCGCTATGGCATTCATGTTGGCGTTGGCGACAAATATTGGAGTTGAAACCATGGTGGGTAGCTTCCGCCATACGACGGATCAATGGCTGCTACAGCGTCTTTCTGCCGATTTGTACATCACCCCAACAAACTCTTCTGCGGTTAGAATTGGTGGCTGGTTACAAAGTCAAGATGACGTTGAAAGTGTTTGGTGGCGTTGGGAGAAATCCCTTAAAGCTGATAATGGCATGCTTCAAGTGGTGAGCTCTGGTGACTCGGATGCTGAACGTCAAGCCCTGACAGTGAAACTTGCCGTCCCACAGTTTTGGTATAAGTTACATCACGATAAGGGCGTCATGATCAGTGAGTCGATGGCGTTGAAACAGAATTTACACCCAGGTGACCATATTATTTTGCCTGAGCCATTAGGCCACAATTGGCAAGTGCTTGGCGTGTATTACGATTATGGTAACCCTTACAATCAAGTGATTATTTCACAAAATAAGTGGACGGATTTTTTCCGCGGAACGGGTGATGTCGCATTAGGGGTGCGTTTAAAACATGACGAAGATCCACAAAAGTTGATTGGGCGAGTACAAGATATATTCAGCTTGTCTCAAGATAGAATTTACAACAATAGTGCCATGCATACTCAGGCAATGATTGCATTTGACCAAACCTTTAAGGTGGCCGATACACTCGGAATGATCACATTATTTATTGCGGTCTTTGGCTTATTTGTGTCGACAGTAGCAGGTGAGGTTGCGCGACAAAAGCAAGCGGCATTGTTGCGTTGTTTTGGTATTTCAGGCAAAGAATTAGTGCTTCTTGGTGCATTACAACTATTTGTTATCGGTTTATTTACTGCCATTATTGCTTTGCCTTTAGGCATTATTTTGGCGCAGTTAATGGTTGATGTCGTACTGAAAAATGCATTTGGTTGGACCATTCCGATTGAATTATTACCTGAACAATATTTTTTTACCTTTGGATGGTCACTTTTGACTTTATTTATTGCGGGTGCATGGCCAGTGTGGTTGATGGTTAAGACAACACCAATGAAGTTATTAAGGGATTCACTGTGATTTCACCGACTAAACAATGGACACTAAAATTTTTATTGTTCGGCATTGTTATTGTGATGATTATAGGGGTCTCTATGCCATATTGGGCCAAGCGTATTGTGGCTCAAGAGTTAGGTATTAAGTCGATTGAAACGGTCAAAAATAGCGATAAACAAGCCATTTACGAACCAGTACTACCAGATACGGCGATTAAAGTTGGTAAAGATTTTAATGAGCACCCGAGTTTTCATAATGAGACTTGGCATTATAAAGCCAACTTGAAAGGGGAAGACGGTAAAGAATATGGTGTGCAATGGACAATGTATCGGATTGCCAATGGCGATCACCTTGGTGTCGGTTGGAAAAACTCACAAATTTATACCGCTCAGGTAGCGATCTCGACACCCGATCAATCATGGTCTGATCAGCGTATTTCTCGTGGCGGTATTGGCCAAGCCGGTGTCTTGATGAATCCATTTCGTATGTGGATTGATGACTGGATTTGGCAATCTAGCAATAACTTTTCTATGCCTAGTCGGTTACATGTTAAGACGGATGACTTTGCCATTAACTTAACCAGTGCTGCATATGGGCCATTTGTTCTTAATGGTGACAAGGGTTATAAGAAAACCCATGATCTATTAACCACGGCTTCTTACTCGTACAGCGCCCCTTTTCTTAAAGCGAAAGGATCGCTGATATTAAATGGCAAAGAAGTCGCTGTTCATGGGCAAGCATGGTTAGATAAAGAATGGGGCAATCATTTAATATCAGATAGCACTTTACGATGGGATGCTTTCAGTATTCATTTAGCTGATGGTCGCTCGTTAGCGTTAACCCATTACCATAATCCTCAAGATATACGGTATATATCTGGCACTTTGGCTGGTAAAGATGGTTCAGTAATTAACATTGATAGTGATGATGTTCGTCTGTATCCGCTGGAAACGCATCAACTTGCTAACGGCAGATTGTTGCTATTGCGTTGGGTCATTGAAATTCCTAAATATAAGATCAGTTTAATCACTCAATCGACGAATCAAGAAATGTGGCTCCCGTTTTGGATCCCCTCATGGGAAGGCCCGATTAAGGTGACGGGTAGTCAAACTGGTGTGGGCTTTATGCAATTAACAGGTTATTAATAAAAAAAGATTTTTATTTGGTCTAGCTATTAATGGATGATGTATGCTTATTTATCATACAAATTTGTGATTCGCTATTTTTTCATCGGAAAAACCGAGCTATTGATACTAAACAATCGATTTTTATACTTTAACGGACTTGGTTAACATCAACCTATGTTTTGTTAGCGTCGAACGCTAAGCTAAGGGAAATGGTTATGCGAGATACAATTGTTAAATTTTTCAAAATGGAATCAGCCAGCGGCATTCTGCTTGTCATTGCGGCGGCTGTTGCTATGTTTATTGCCAACTCCTCATTCAACGGTGTTTATCAAGATGCTTTACACGCCAATATTTTAGGTATGTCGGCATCGCATTGGATCAATGACGGTTTGATGGCCGTCTTTTTCTTATTGATTGGTTTAGAAGTTAAACGAGAACTGTTAGTCGGCGCACTTCGCTCGAAAGAAACGGCTTTATTTCCTGCCATTGCCGCTTTAGGTGGAATGCTAGCGCCAGCTTTAGTTTATTTAGCTTTTAATGCCAATGATCCTGTTGCGGTCAGTGGATGGGCGATTCCTGCCGCTACCGACATTGCTTTTGCGTTAGGTATTATGGCTTTATTGGGTAGTCGGGTACCGGTAAGTCTTAAAGTTTTCTTATTGGCGCTTGCGATTATTGATGACCTAGGTGTTATCGTAATCATTGCTTTATTTTATTCTAGCGATTTGTCTACCATTGCACTTGCTGTTGGTTTCATTGCCACTGCTGCTCTGTTCATCATGAACATGAAAAACGTGACAAAAATACATTGGTACTTGATCGTTGGGTTTATTTTGTGGGTCAGCGTATTAAAGTCTGGTGTTCATGCCACATTAGCAGGTGTTTTGATTGGTTTTGCTATCCCGCTTGACGGTGAGAAAGTTGAAGGGAAGGAAGATGGTAAATCACCGTTAAAAACATTAGAGCATGCATTGCACCCATACGTGAGTTTCTTAATTTTACCTATCTTCGCTTTTGCTAATGCGGGTATTGCTTTAGATGGTGTGTCATGGGATGGATTAGCGTCTACGGTTCCAATGGGAATTGCGTTAGGTTTGTTGATTGGTAAACCGTTAGGTGTGTTTAGCTTTAGCTGGATTTCAGTGAAGTTAGGCGTAGCTCAGTTACCGACAGGGATTAACTTTAAGCACATTTTTGCGGTTTCGGTGTTGTGTGGCATTGGCTTTACCATGTCGATATTTATTTCTTCCTTAGCCTTTGTCAATGTGGATGCCGCGTTTGATACGTATGCTCGATTGGGAATATTGATTGGTTCAACGACAGCAGCTGTTTTGGGGTATGCATTATTGCATTGGTTCCTTCCAAAAGAAGCTCATGTTGAAATGAAAGATTAATATCATCATGTTTTAATCAGGCCACCTTCGGGTGGTCTTTTTTATGCCCATGAAAATGAAGACAAAAAAAAGCCCAAATCAAAGGAGAAATGGGCATAAAACAATATAGGAGTTGCATATGAAAAATTACAGTTAGATGTAGAAATATCAGGGAATAAACGAGTCGTTCATTGACGGCCTAGAACTCAACTCTTCTCCACTTGCTACGTATAATAGGACTGGCCTTTTTTCATTCAGTTCCCACTTTTTTATAAAAAATTTATTTTAATTAATAACAATATGATTTTAATGGTTTTT
Organism: Vibrio rumoiensis 1S-45; assembly: GCF_000286955.2. GTDB lineage: Bacteria > Pseudomonadota > Gammaproteobacteria > Enterobacterales > Vibrionaceae > Vibrio > Vibrio rumoiensis_A. The sequence goes on along the minus strand of NZ_AJYK02000089.1, from coordinate 5,649 downwards.
TATTTTTAAATTATTTTTATAGCTATCGATTTTCTGCAATTGTGATCTCTAACACTTGTTTGATAAGAGTATCTCAAATAAGATTCAAACAGGTGTTTAATACGAGCGATTAAAATGAGTGCTAAAAATACAACAAAAGCAAAGATTATGGATGTGGCAGAAGCCTTATTCGCTGAACATGGGTTCAACGATACTTCACTACGCGCCATAACCACTAAAGCTAATGTGAACTTAGCGTCTGTGAACTATCATTTTGGTGATAAGAAAACATTAGTTCGTGCAGTATTAAATCGATATTTAGAAGCCTTTATGCCTGAACTTGAGAAAACGCTGATTACATTAAATGAGCGTGATGATTATCAAATGACGGACGTGTTTAATACATTAACGCTCCCTTTGTTATCACTCGATAAGGTTCGTCCTAATGGTGCTAGTCGATTCATGCTGTTAACAGGGCGCGGATATAGTGATGTACAAGGGCATCTTCGTTGGTTTATTACCACACGTTACAGCAGTGTCCTTAATCTATTTACCGATTCAGTTAAAAAAGCTAACCCAGCTTTAGATCCAGAAACCTTATTTTGGCGATTACATTTTACCTTAGGTACTTGTGTTTTTACCATGTCTTCGAGTAAAGCCTTAGCAGAGATCGCTTTCAACTCGTATGGCAAAAAAGTCGATTCAGATGCAGTGATACAACAACTTATCCCTTTCCTAGCAGCAGGCGTTGCCGCTGAAGCTTAGGGTTAAACAAATATAATAATTTTAAAGATTAATAACGCGGATAAAAGGAATAAATTATGAGTTCTTTACGACAAAAATGGATTAGCGATCCAGCGTTTAAATGGTTCAAACAAGTTCTACCACCACTTTCAAGTACAGAGCGCGAAGCGATGGAAGCGGGAAGTGTATGGTGGGATGGCCAACTTTTCTCAGGCTCACCTGATTGGCAAACGTTGCACCAGTATCCGAAACCAGAGTTGACAGCGGATGAGCAATCTTTCCTTGATAATCAAGTTGAAACGTTGTTGAACATGCTAGATGACTACAAAGTGGTACAAGAAGATCGTGATTTACCACCAGAAGTGTGGGAATACATTCGTCGTGAAAAATTCTTTGCATTGATCATTGGTAAAGAGTTCGGTGGCTTAAATTTCTCGGCGCACGCTAACTCAACTATCGTGACAAAAATTGCTACTCGTAGCTTGAGTGCCGCAGTCACTATTATGGTACCGAACTCATTAGGCCCAGGTGAGCTTCTTTCTCACTACGGTACACAAGAGCAAAAAGATTACTGGCTACCACGTTTAGCTGATGGTACTGACATTCCATGTTTCGCACTAACTGGCCCAGAAGCGGGTTCAGATGCCGGTGGCATTCCTGATAAAGGTGTTGTGTGTAAAGGTATGCATAACGGTGAAGAAGTATTAGGTATCCGCCTAAGCTGGAATAAGCGTTATATTACACTTGCACCTGTTGCAACGGTATTAGGTCTTGCATTTAAACTTGACGATCCAGATCACTTACTCGGTGATAAAGAAAACCTAGGTATTACTTGTGCGCTAATTCCTGCTGACCATGAAGGCGTTGAAATTGGTGAGCGTCACGATCCACTTGGTCTTGCCTTTATGAATGGTCCAACTCGTGGCGAAGATATCTTTATCCCAATGGATTGGCTGATTGGTGGTGCAGATTATGCAGGTAAAGGCTGGCGTATGCTGGTGGAATGTTTATCAGCAGGTCGTGGCATCTCATTACCAGCATTAGGCACAGCGGTAGGGCACTTAACTAGCCGTACGACGGGTGCATACAGCTATGTACGTAAGCAATTTGGTATGTCGATTGGTAAGTTTGAAGGCGTTGCTGATGCAATGGCTCGAATTGGTGGCATGACTTACATGCTAGAAGCGGCACGTACGCTTACAACAACCTCACTTGACCTAGGTGAAAAACCAGGGATTGTGACGGCGATTGCGAAATACCACATGACAGAAATGGCTCGTACCATTTTGAACGATTCAATGGACATTCATTCTGGCCGTGCGATTCAAACAGGTCCAATGAACTACTTGGCACACCACTATTATGGAATTCCTGTTGCGATTACGGTTGAAGGGGCAAACATCCTGACTCGTAACTTGATGATCTTTGGTCAAGGTGCGACGCGCTGTCATCCATTCGTATTACCAGAAATGGAAGCGGCTGCGAATCCAGATGAAAAAGCAGGCGCAAAAGCATTTGATGGTTTGTTGTTTAAACACATGAGCTATGCAATTAAGAACAGCCTAGGCGCATTTACAATGGCGTTAACTGGTTCTCGCTTTGCTAAATCGCATACATCAGGCCCAACCAAGCAATACTACCGCGATATGACTCGCTTAAGTAAAGCACTCGCGGTCACAACCGACTTTGCCATGCTAACGTTGGGTGGTGAGCTAAAACGTAAAGAAATGCTATCTGCACGTTTAGGCGATGCATTAAGTTACTTATACCTAGGTTCTGCGGTACTAAAACGTTATGAAGATGAAGGTCGTCAACAAGCGGATTTAGATTATGTACATTACGCAATGAACCATTGCTTGAGCGAAGCCGCTAATGCACTTTCAGAAGCGTATCGTAACCTTCCAAGTCGTATTGCTGCGAATATGTTGAAACTATTGGTATTCCCATTCGGTAACCGTTTTAAAGCACCGTCGGATAAGCAAAAAACCAAAGTGGCAGAAAGCTTAATGACACCGGGAGAGCACCGTGATCGTTTAACTCATCTTTGTCATATTGGTGAAAAAGAAGACGATAATGTTGGTCTAATTGAACGAGCTTTCATAGCAATGTATGGTATTCGTCATCTTGAACGCAAAATTATTAAAGCGATCAAAGATGGTAAAATTGTTAAATCAGCGACTCTACAAGAGCGTTTAGATTCTGCTCTTGAACAAAACATCTTAACTCAAGATGAAGTGGAGCAAGTTCTAGCTGCAGATAAGATTCGCTACCGTTCGATTCAAGTGGATCACTTCAGCCATGATTTAAGCGAAATTCGCACTCATGGTCAAAAAACGAAAACAGGTAAAGCGACAAAAAAGCTTGATAGCGCTGCTTAATTAAAGCGCGCATAACCCTAAATAAACGCCATAGTTCATGACTGTGGCGTTTTTGTTTTATCTACATAGCTTGATAAAGCATGGGCTAATGAAGCTTGTTAATTGGCTTTTCTTCAGTGTTACAATTGGCCGCGTATTGATTTTGATAGGGCTGTAAGAGGTCTAACCACAGGCCTATCTTCTAAAAAAAGACAGAAATAAGATGCGAAACCTCGGATAAACTTTTATCCTACAGGGGTTTTTTAAAGGAAGCTGAATATGATCATCAAACCGAAAATCCGTGGATTTATCTGTACAACAACTCACCCAGTGGGTTGTGAAGCAAACGTAAAAGAACAAATTGCTTATACCAAAGCGCAAGGTCCAATCGCCAATGCACCAAAACGTGTATTAGTTGTTGGCTCTTCAAGTGGCTATGGCTTGTCATCTCGTATTGCAGCAGCATTTGGCGGCGGCGCATCAACCATTGGTGTGTTTTTCGAAAAGCCAGGCACAGAGAAAAAAACTGGCACAGCGGGTTGGTATAACTCAGCGGCTTTCGACAAGTTGGCAAAAGAAGAAGGCTTGTATTCTAAAAGCTTAAATGGCGATGCATTCTCAAACGAAGCTAAGCAAAAAGCGATTGATTTAATCAAAGCCGATCTTGGTCAAGTGGACATGGTTGTGTACTCATTAGCATCACCAGTGCGCAAAATGCCAGAAACAGGCGAAGTGATCCGTTCATCATTGAAACCAATTGGTGAAACTTACACAGCGACAGCAGTAGACACTAATAAAGATATCATCATTGAAGCAAGCGTTGAGCCTGCTACCGAAGAAGAGATCAAAGATACTGTTACTGTTATGGGTGGTGAAGACTGGGAATTATGGATGTCTGCGCTTTCTGAAGCGGGCGTTTTAGCGGAAGGTTGTAAAACCGTTGCTTACAGCTACATCGGTACTGAGCTAACATGGCCGATTTACTGGGATGGCGCGCTTGGTAAAGCGAAAATGGATTTAGACCGTGCCGCAACAGCATTGAATGAGAAACTTGCAAGCCTAAATGGTACAGCGAATGTTGCTGTGCTAAAAAGTGTTGTGACTCAAGCAAGTTCTGCTATTCCTGTTATGCCTCTTTATATCGCAATGGTTTTCAAAAAAATGCGTGAAGAAGGTGTACATGAAGGTTGTATGGAGCAAATCCATCGCATGTTTACACAGCGCCTTTATAAAGAAGATGGTTCAGTACCAGAAGTAGATGATAAAAATCGCCTACGTTTGGATGACTGGGAACTGCGTGAAGATATTCAACAGCACTGCCGTAACTTATGGCCGCAAGTCACCACTGAAAACCTAAAAGAACTGACTGATTACGTTGAGTATAAAGAAGAGTTCTTGAAGTTGTTCGGTTTTGGTGTTGATGGCGTTGATTACGAAGCAGATGTGGCAACTGAACTCAACTTCGACGTTCAAGATATTTAATTTAACTCTAACTTGAATAGATAAAAGATAAGGCGCTCTTCGGAGCGTCTTTTTTATTTTAGGTTGAGAGTTAAGCACTTAAGGTTTATGTTTGAATGACACGTAGCCAGATGGGGTGAACGACATGGCGCAAATAGGGAAACTTTATTTCTATACCGGTAAAATGGGTTCAGGAAAATCGACGCATTCTACTCAACTTTCTAATGACATTAATGGTGTGCATATTAGTGAAGATGAATGGCTATCGACACTCTATCCTGATTTAATTTTAAGTTTTGAAGATTACTTGAGATTTGCTTCAAGAATAAAACCGCTTATTTATCGACATGTGCAACAGATCTTAAAATCGGGTGCGGATGTTGTTCTGGATTTTCCTGCTAATACTTACCAACAACGAGAATGGTTTAAACAACTGGTAGAAAGCGTTCAAGCCCAGCATGAACTGATTTATATCGATGCGGATAATGCAGTGTGTTTGCAGCAAATAGAACAAAGACGAATAGAGCAGCCAGAACGCGCGAAATTCGATACCGAAGCCATGTTCTATCACGTTAGCCAATATTTTGAGCCGCCTAACCCGCATGAGGGCTTTACTATCCGTGTTATTAAATCGAATAAGGGTAACTGAGGTGAAATGGTTAGAACTTAGGGTAAAACCACCGATTGTCGCCATTATTGCCGTGATGGTAATGTTTTTGCTTGAATATTATGTGTCGAATGAAGGTCTAGGCTTAGGGCAATTAGGCTGGAGTGTTATTTTAGCTTTAGTGATCGTCGGTTTTATGTTTGCGATTGCTGGCGTGAATTTGTTTTTTAAATCAGAAACCACCATTCATCCTGATTTAAAACATGCGACCAATAAGCTTGTAATTACTGGGGTTTATCGGGTTTCACGCAACCCGATGTATCTAGGCATGCTACTTAACTTGGTCGCAGTTTCTGTATGGATGAACAATTGGTTATCGATTGGTGTCTGCGTAGGGTTTGTGTTGTACATCTCGCAGTTTCAAATTAAACCGGAAGAACGGTTTCTTAAAGACAAGTTTGGTCAAGAATATCAAGATTACTGCCATAAAGTACGTCGGTG
>NZ_AJYK02000088.1 GCF_000286955.2 Vibrio rumoiensis 1S-45 | reverse complement strand
ACACCTATCCTTATTTGTTATATGCCTGTTTTCTCAAGCTTTAATTATGTTCTAGCTCGAATGGCGAGCACGGTGTGCCTTGGTGATACTTGAGTTGCCAGCAAGTACCGGTAAATGCCCAAATTGAACAACGTTTAGCAAAATCACTAACTTCGCCAAATTCACTTACCAGAGCTGACTCGTACCTCAGAAGTTGGACGGAAGGTTCTAGCTGGATACATTCATACCTCTGTGAATGTATGCGAGTGCTTGAAGATTCCTCACCTTCCATCATTTCTATGATTGAGTCGAAATCATAACTCGTACCTGATTTACCGACTTCCACAAAACTTGGATGGATTAAACGCTCAATATCCGTTTTACTTTGACGTATTTCATACTGATGCAACTCGATCTCTTGCTCAATGAGAATATCCATTTGGTCTCCAAAACTTCAAAGGCATATAACAATTTAATAGACGGAAAAAATCCATCTATTCTTTCCGTCTATCATTCCATGGCTTATATCGCACAGCAAGCTAACTATCCATTTTCATTAATAAAATCAAACTTATTTCATACATTTCAAATGTAAAAGGCGGAAATAATCCGTCTAGTTCACACAAAAGCGCTAATACATTAGACCTGTATATAAAAACAGTATAGCAAGGAAGAAAATGAAATCTGAATTTTTACGTTATATTCATGATTATATGCTCAGTCGGCACTACGCTTTGAGAACCGTGCAAGCTTATTTGTATTGGATTAAGCAATTTATTCTTTATCATAATAAACGTCACCCTAATACGATGGGTGATAACGAAGTCGAGCAATTTCTTACCGTCCTTATTACAGAAAAGAATGTAGCGGTAAAAACTCAAGCCACAGCACTGAATGCACTTAATTTTTTATATCAACATATTATTCAACGCCCACTCAATCTTAATATGAATTTTAAACGTTCAAATCGCGCCCAAAAACTTCCTGTTGTTTTAACACAATTAGAAATACAGCAACTGCTCTATCATATTCAACCTAAGTACCTACTCTTGGCTCAGTTGTTATATGGTAGTGGGCTAAGATTAATGGAGGCAATCCGCTTACGGTATGATGATATCGATTATGATTACGGGGCGATTAGAATTTGGCAAGGAAAAGGAAATAAAAACCGGGTTGTCACACTTGCTAAACAACTCTACCCTTCGTTACAAACCCAGCAGAAGATAGTAAAGCAATACTTTGATTCTGATTTATCTAACCCGGCGTATAAAGGGGTCTGGCTACCATCAGCATTAGAAAGAAAATTTCCCAATGCCGAAAAAACACTCACTTGGCAATATTTATTTCCGTCACATAAATTAAGTATTGATCCTGAAAATCAAAAGATTCGAAGACATCATATTGATCCTTCATCACTACAAAAAGAAATCAGACGTGCAACTCAGTTAGCTAAAATTCCTAAAAAAGTATCATGCCACACACTGCGTCATTCATTTGCTACACATTTATTAGAATCAGGGACTGATATTCGGACAGTTCAAGAACAATTAGGACATTCTGATGTTAAAACCACTCAGATTTATACCCATGTATTAGAGCGGGGAGCAAATGGCGTACTTAGTCCATTATCGAAAATACCTATAACGAAATAAAGCCCAGAAATCTCTGAGCTTTATAGGTATGAGTGGCCGAATAAATAGGAGATTACAACGCCAAAATCTTACGTACCACTTCTAAATCTTCTGGAGTATCCACTCCAGCTGCTGGGGCTTCTTTAGCAAGCGCGACATGAATTTTCTCGCCATACCAAAGCACGCGCAATTGTTCGAGTGATTCGATTTGCTCTAAGGCGCTTGGCTGCCAGCTAATGTAAGTGTTAATGAAACCTGCGCGGTAAGCATAAATACCAATATGACGCATCAATGGCTGACGAATCGTTTTGTCTTCTTTTGCCCAAGCATCGCGATCCCAAGGAATAGAGGCACGGCTAAAATACAGCGCATATCCTTGTTCATCGGTTACAACCTTCACTGCATTAGGGTTGAATACCTCTTGTGGTTCATCAATGCTAACACCTAGTGTGGCCATTGGAGCAACACTGCTTGCTAAGTTTTCAGCCACTTGTTTAATGATTGAAGGTGGGATCAAAGGTTCATCGCCCTGTACATTTACGATGATATGATCATCTGCAATGCCCATTTTCTCAACCACTTCAGCTAAGCGTTCAGTACCTGATTGATGATCGGGCGAGGTCATACAAACTTCACCACCAAAACCCTCTACTACCGCTTGAATACGAGCATCATCGGTAGCAACAATCACTCGCTCAGCACCAGCTTGTTTGGCTTGTTCGTACACCCATTGAACCATAGGTTTACCTGCAATATCCGCAAGCGGCTTACCCGGTAAACGTGAAGATTGATAACGAGATGGAATAACAACCGTGAAAGACATTATCGTCCCTCATCCATTGCCATTTTACGAGCTTCTACTTCAAGCATCACTGGAATGCCTTCTTTGATCGGGTAAGCTAAACGGTCCAATTTACAGATAAGCTCTTGTTTATCGTTATCTAAAGTAACTTTACCTTTGCAAACTGGGCAAGCTACGATTTCAAGCAGACGGTGATCCATAATGGCCTTTAACCTCTATAATTTTTTGAATGATATTGTGTTTATCGCTTTGATTAATATTGGCTGAAACGGGTAAGTACCACCAATTATCTTGCGCGTACTGATAACATTTTACTGCGTCTTTCTCTGTCATGATCAAATGCTGACCTTGCGCAGATAACGCATTTAATTCCGATGACTCAAACGCTTGATGATCAGCAAAAGCTTGTGTTTTTACGACATCCGCATTCAAATCTTTTAACGTTTGGAAAAAACGAGGGGGATGCCCTATTCCAGCAAAAGCCACTAATTGCTTTAACATATGGACAGGTTTGCGTTCCCCAGTTTTTAAATTTACAGCGTCACTCGGCGCAAGCGTCATGGCGATTTCAGCATCTTGAGCTTGGCCACCGTTAGTAATAAGAAAGTCAACTTCGGATAAACGCTCCAAGCCTTCGCGTAAAGGTCCGAAGGGAATATAATGTTGATTACCAAAACGACGCTGACCATCAATGACAACTAATTCAATATCACGCTCTAGCGCATAATGTTGCAAGCCATCATCGGTGATAATGATATCGACATCTTGCTCGACTAATGCTTTGACAGCTTGGCTACGAACAGGATCAACCGCGACTGGCACTCCCGTTCGTCGCTTAATTAATAATGGCTCATCTCCAGATTGATCCGATGGCGTGGTCGCCTCAACCAATAATGGGTATTGATCCGATTTCCCGCCATAACCACGAGAAACTACGCCAGGTTTAAAACCTAATGATTGCAGTGTTTCTACCAACCAAATAACAACCGGCGTTTTACCATTACCACCAGCGGTAATATTCCCCACAACAATCACTGGCACTGGCGCACGGTATGTGGATTTGTTCCCTTGCTGATAGCTTTCACGACGATTCTGGCTTATGGCTTTAAACAACAAACTCAGTGGCCATAATAATGGCGCTAATACCCAGCCGAGCGGGTGGCGATGAAACCAAATCTTTTCAATCATCGCCAATTCCCTTTACCGTATAACCCAAACCGTTCAATAACACGCTATTCGCCAAATTGAATGCGGTGCAACTGAGCGTACGCACCATCTTTAGCAATTAATTCCGCATGGTTACCACGTTCAATGATTTCACCTTCATCCACCACAAGAATCTGATCCGCTTCTTCAATGGTGGATAATCGGTGCGCAATCACAATCACGGTTTTGTTCTTTTGCAATTCATCTAAAGCAGATTGAATGGCTCGTTCAGATTCCGTATCTAATGCTGATGTTGCTTCATCAAGAATCAACACTGGCGCATCACGTAGCAACGCACGGGCAATCGCTAAGCGTTGGCGTTGACCACCCGATAAACTTACGCCATTTTCACCAATCATGGTGTCGAAACCGTTATCCATACCTTCAATGAATTCAGTCGCGTGAGCGAGATCTGCCGCGCGTTTAATTTCTTCCATGCTGTATCGATCTTGCGCAGCATAAGCAATGTTATTAGCAATGGTGTCATTGAAGAGGTGAACATTTTGCGACACTAACGCGAAATGCGTACGAAGATTCGATAAGGTATATTCACGAACTTCATTGCCATCAAGATAAATCTCGCCTTCATCAATGTCATAAAACCGGGTAAATAAATTCGCGATGGTACTTTTACCTGAACCAGAACGACCTACCAATGCGACGGTTTTACCTGCAGGAACATCAAACGACACATGACGAAGTGCAGGTGAATCCTTAGTCGGGTAAGTAAAAGTGACATTTTTAACCGACAGATCACCAGTCACTTTTTTCACTTCTTTATTACCTGTATCGACTTCTGGCTGCATTTCAACCAATTCAAATAATGTCTGACAAGCCGCCATCCCTTTTTGGAAATCTGACGTTACATTGGTTAAAGCTTTTAACGGACGCATTAAAGCAAACATTGCAGAGAAAATGACTGAAAATGTACCGGGGGTTAATTGCTCTTTGATCGAATCAATACTAGCTAAATACAACACCACAACTAAAGCAATAGACGCAATAACTTGAATGATCGGGTTAGCGGCAGCCTGCGCTGAGACCAATTTCATTGATTGCTGGCGCATTTTATTGCTTACGCTGTCAAAACGTTCTTTTTCAACACTTTGACCCCCGTAGCTTAAAACAACCTTGTGCCCTTTTAGCATTTGCTCCGCTGAAGAGGTCACGTTCCCCATCATATCTTGCATATTTTTACTGATTTTGCGGAAGCGCTTTGAAACGATACCAATCGCCCATGCCACAATCGGTGCTATCACTATCAATACAAGTGATAACTGCCAACTGTTCCAAAACATTAAGAACAATAGACCAACAATACTTGCCCCTTCACGAACAATACTGACTAATGCCTTGCTGGTCGCGGCGGCAACTTGTTCTGAATCGTAAGTAATACGAGAGAGCAATGAGCCTGTTGATTCTTTATCAAAATAGCTCACTGGCATTTGCATGAAATGGTTGAATAACTTGCGGCGCATTTCCATCACCACATTGCCAGAAACCCAACTCAAGCAGTAGGTAGAAACAAATCCACTCAAACCACGAATGATCATCATACCCATTACAATAAAAGGCAGGACTTTTAAAAAGTTCGATTCTGTACTGCCAAAGCCTTCATCCAATAACGGTTTAAGCAATGAAACCATGTAGGTATCACTGGCGGCATTAATGACAAGTGCAATCGAGGCGACAATTAAACCAGCTTTGTAAACACTGATCATTGGCCACAGTTTTTTGAACGTTTGGAAAGTTGTTTCGTCTTTTTCGACTTTGGTGTCTGTTTGATGAGTCATAAAGGCTTATTTTTAATTAGACAATTGCCCTTATTCTAACCCTTTACGAACAATCTGCCTATACCAAGGCTGATATTGGTTACTCCTCTTTTGATCAACAGACCACTCTTTATCATAAATAGAAATTGTAATTTGTCCTGTATCACCAGTCTCTAACCATGAGATACCCTTTTTTCGATACCTTTCCACAACGTCTTGTGATGGCAAATGCCACTGATTATTTTTGGCGACAGAAGCAATCGCTAACTCTGGTTTTACCGTCTCTATAAATGAGATTAAAGAGGATGTCCGGCTGCCGTGGTGAGGCACTAACATCGCTTGCGCAGATAAATTAGGGTATTGCCGAGCAATCAACACTTCAGAGATCGCATCAATATCACCAGTCAGTAAGAAGCTAAAGTCAGTATCTGATATTTTGATAACGCATGAGTGTGGGTTATATGCTCGGTCAACCAATTTAGGTGGCCACAATGCTTCAAACTGCAACGATTCCCACGCCCAAGTTTGCCCTTGAACACAAGGCAAATCCCCCTTGATGCGTTCGCTACTTCTTTTCCATGTGGGGCTTAACGCTTGTTCAATCGCCACCCGCCCTCCGGCATGATCGGCGTCGCTATGACTAATGATCAATCCATCAAGTCTATCGATACCTTTGGTCATTAAACTGGGGATAATCACTGATTGAGCAATGCTACCTTGTGGCCAATTGATACCTGTATCGTATAACACTGATTTTCCATTTTGATGAATCAATACCGCCAACCCTTGCCCAACATCTAGAATTTCAATTTGCCATTTAGGATTAGGGGTGACTGGAAAAACCAAAAGACATAACGAAACCAACCAGAGTATCGCAATAGGGAAAATCCAACGAAAATGATAAAAGATAACGCTCAAACCCAATAATAAAAACAGTAAAGCTCCCGCTTTAGGCAACATCATCCATGCACCTAAGCTTGATTCTAAAACAAATAATACTGGCTTTAGCGACCAATCAACCCATTGCCAAGTGATGAGGGAGTATTCAGCAGTACCAAACACGCCCATTAATGCGGTAGCAAATAATGAAATAAACAATAACGGAACGGTAATAAGGCTAACCCAAGGTATGACCAGTACGTTAACAAAAGGTGAAACAAGGCTAATCCCACCAAAAACCAATACCCCAAGTACCGATAAACCAATAAAAACGCCGATTTGTACCATCAATATTGATTGCAATTTTTGCTTCCAAGAATATTGAATACGATTGATAAACCAAAGAGATAAGTAGATGGTAACAATGGCGAAAAACGATAACCAAAAACTGGCTTGTAAAATAGAAAATGGATCAAGTGTTAATATAAGGCACAAGGAATACAACAAAATCTGCCAACCCGACCAATGAAGACGCGTTGCTTTCATCAATAAAAAAGCCCCACCCATGATCAAAGCCCGCTGAGTCGGGATTGAAAACCCAGCTAAATAGGCATAAAACAAAGCCAACAAACCCGAGGTGAGCAAGGGTAATAAAAAATAAAAATCATAATTAATGAACGAAAAGCGTGAACATACCATTCGACCAACCAAGCCAATCCACCAACCAATCAACATGGCTAAACCTATATGTAACCCTGAAATTGCCATAAGATGAGAAAGCCCACTATCCCTAAGCTGTTGCCATTGCAAAGGTTTAATTTCACTTCGATCACCAAAACCCAAAGCTAAAATGTAAGAAAATGATGGGTATTCATACGCTTGAGAAGCCACTTTTTGATGAAGCCATAAGCGCCAAGAATTACTCGGTTTAATTTTTTTATTATCTGCACTATCTGGGTCAATAACTGCTTTACCGCTCCACCCATTAGCGACATAATATTGTTCGCTGTCGAATCCAGCATCATTTAAACGCCCAGTAATAGGCTTCATTGCAACATGCAATTGCCAATATTCACCTAGCTGAGGTGGTAATCTTTCACCTGAAAATTGAGAGTCGAAGACTTGAATATTCGGCTTTAAGCCAACTGGCAGGTTATTTCCATTTATTTGATGTACAGAAAAAGTAAACTGACCCCCTTGATTTGAAGGTTGATATAAGTCGGTTACTTTACCTTGCAGAGTGATGCTTTCACCGTACACAAAAAGCGCCGATGTCTTTTCTTTGAATTGATGGGCATGAAGAATAACCACAGCACAGCCGATTAATACACCTGCCACCCATTGCGCAGATTTAGTGAGGTAAAGTACTAAAAATAGTACTACAATCGGCAACAGCCATATTGATGTTGGTATGCTTGGCCATAGCACGCCACTTGCGACGCTAAAAACAAAACCAAGCATATTTAAATTGCGATTAATACGAGCCACCCACTTATGCCAAAAAAACTGATACAACGCTTCATGCCTGATCCTCAAAAGATCAAAAATCAAAAAGCGTTAAAAATATTTGGAAGCGTTTTATATAATCCTAATCTATGGTGTTTAAATCGCCGCTCTGCAGCGGGCGCATTTGCTGTGGGTTTGTTCATCGCCTTTATTCCGCTTCCTAGCCAAATGATCATGGCATCTGGCGCGGCGATTATGTGCGGTGTAAACCTACCTTTATCCGTTGCCTTGGTATGGATCAGTAACCCTATCACCATGCCGTTTCTGTTTTATTTTGCGTATCGTATTGGCGCTTGGTTGATGCATCGCCCAGAACAAACCTTCAATTTTGAATTAAGCTGGCATTTCTTCGTTGAGCAAATCAACACGATCGGCCCACCCCTCTTATTGGGTTGCTTTGTATGTGGCATCGTTTTAGCTACTATTGGTTATTTTGGCATTCAAGGCTTATGGCGCTACTCTGTCGTTCGCAGTTGGAAAAAACGTCGTTCAAGATAAGTAGCCCCTTGAAACATAAAACACAAGCAACCTATTGAAATATAAAATATTCCACAAAGAATTCAGCATTTAAGCCTATATTTCCATGGCGGAAATAAAAAAGTGCTATCAAGTTAAAGTTCATTATGAACCATCTTGATAGCACTCTTTTTTTTGAGACAAATGACGTATTTCGGTATGAACCTCATTTCTCGTAAATCGATCATTGCTTTGTCAATCTACGAGTCACTTAGCAGCACATCATCCAAGAAACGTCCTGCCTATTTCGCACTCAACACCGTCGCTGGGTTTAGCTTACTTGCATGTGATGCAGGGTACCAAGTTGCCAGTAGACTTAATGTAATCGCCGTACCTGAAACCAAAAACACATCCGGCCACGCAACTTGTGAAGGCAAGAAATCGATAAAATAAATATCGCCAGATAAGAACTGATGCCCAATCAAGGTTTCTACCCCCTTCATAATAGGCGTAAGATTAAACGCAACCGCCACACCAATCACACTGCCAATCACGCTGCCTAAAACGCCTGAAAGCACACCATACCAAACGAAAATTCGTTTTATCAGGCCATCACTCGCGCCCATCGTCCGTAAAATAGCGATATCAGAGGCGCGATCTTTCACCGCCATCATCAAGGTCGATACAATGTTAAAACTTGCCACACCAATCACCAGCACCATCACGAGATACATAATAGTGCGCACCATTTGAATATCATGGTGCAAAAATCCGTATTTCTCTTTCCAGCTTTTCAAATAAGCGTAAACCGGAATATTAACCCCGACCTCACGTACGATTCTATCAGCCTCAAAAACAGGGGAGACTTTCAACGACACCCCTGTCACACCAGTACCCATATTCAAATATTGTTGCCCATCTTCCAGTGGGATCATCACTAATCCGTGATCAATTTGCCCACCGAGGCTTAATAAGCCAGTCACTTTCAAGCGAACACGCTTTGGCGCACTTAATTGCAGTTCATTACCTGCGCTGTTTGCCGGAGGAATAAGTACGGTAACGGAATCACCAACACTCACTTTGAGTTGATCCGCCACCCCTTTCCCTAAAATGATTTGGTTTTCTCCAGCGCGAAAATTTTGCCAAGCGTCTTTATCAACATAATTTGAAAGGCTAGAGACCGCACGTTCAAAATCTGCATCCACGGCACGAACTTCCACTGCTTTTAATTTGCTTCCACGCTCAAGCAAGGCTGTAAAACGAACATAAGGTGCGGCAGCTTTCACCCCTTTATTCATGTTTGCGGTGCGGGCAATTTGATGCCAATCTTCGATTGGAGCGCGTACCCCTTCAATTTCCGCTTGTGGAATAACTGACAACACTCGGTTTTCTAACTCTCGCTCAAAACCATTCATTGCCGACAAGCCAATAATGATCACCGCGACACCGACGGCAATACCAATCGTCGACGAAAAAGAAATGAAAGAAACTAACTTATTTCGCTCTTTTGCACGGCTAAATTTTGAGCCTATAAACATGGATAAAAACATATTACTCACTCACCACCGCTGAATTTGGGTTGGAATGCGCTTGCCAATTCAATATGCCATCTTGCATAGCAAATTGCTTATCCATTTTTGAGGCTAAATTCGCATCATGGGTAACCACCAAAAAGGCCGTACCAAAATCTTTATTCAACTGACGCATTAAATCGTAAATTTCTAACGCCGTTTTTTGGTCTAAGTTCCCGGTCGGTTCATCGGCCAAGACTAAATCAGGTTGATTAACCAAAGCTCTAGCAATTGCGACACGTTGTCTTTCCCCGCCTGATAATTCCGAAGGGCGGTGCTCAAGGCGATGACCTAAGCCGACTTTTTCTAATACCGACTTGGCTTTTTCTTTCGCTTCATTTGCTTTCAATTTACCAATCAACAAAGGCATTGCGACATTTTCTAGCGCGGTAAAATCAGCAAGCAGATGGTGAAATTGATACACAAAACCAATATGCTGATTACGTAGCTTTGCTTGTTTATTGGCAGATAAACTGAGCAGTGATTGATCAAATAATTGAACATCACCTTCTGTTGCATTATCCAGCGCCCCTAGAATATGGAGTAACGTACTTTTCCCTGACCCTGACGAGCCAACAATGGCAAGAAAATCGCCTTTATTCACCTCTAGGCTTACCCCTTTAAGCACCTCGGTTTCTAAGTTACCTTCACGGTACGTTTTACTAATATTTTGACAGCTTAATAAAGGTTTCATGTTGGTTGTCCTATTGTGAAGAGACTCCACGCACTGTGAAATTTGAAATCCAGAAAATAAACATCGAAGGTACTGAAAACACCTTTATTCATAACGTAACGCTTCTGCCGGTTTAACCGATGCTGCTCGATAAGATGGAAACAATGTCGCTAGCAGGCTTAGCCCTATTGCTAACAAGATCACCACCATAATTTGTAACGGAGAGATCACCACAGGAAGCTCGGTACCTGCTGAAAACAAAGACAAGCCTAAAGCATCCATTACGTTATTCAAATTTGAAGCTAATAATGTGCCGAGCACACCTCCGACAATCGCACCAATCACGCCACTGCTTGCCCCTTGCACCATAAAAATAGCGAGAATTTGATGATTCGTCATACCTTGGGTTTTTAAAATCGCCACTTCCGATTGTTTTTCCATCACCACCATAATCAGAGCAGAAATAATATTAAATGCCGCAACAGCAATGATCAGCCCCAACATCAGGCCCATCATGTTTTTTTCCATTCGTACCGCTTGAAAGAGTTCTCCACGTTGGTCACGCCAATCAGACCAATTCCAATCTTTGGGTAAAATATTATCGGATTTTACTTTTTGAGAGAGATCTGCGACGACAAA
Organism: Vibrio rumoiensis 1S-45; assembly: GCF_000286955.2. Classification (GTDB taxonomy): domain Bacteria; phylum Pseudomonadota; class Gammaproteobacteria; order Enterobacterales; family Vibrionaceae; genus Vibrio; species Vibrio rumoiensis_A. The sequence continues at coordinate 34,163 of NZ_AJYK02000088.1, read as the reverse complement.
GGGATCATTAAAAAATAATCGCCAACCGGAAATCGTATCAGAGGAATAACGAAGTAATCGACCTGCATCCTCAATATTGGTGACCATTAACATGGAGTCGACATCGGAACCGGTATTAAAAATGCCTGAAACGGTAAAATTTCGTTGGCTAGGAATTCGACCTAATGGTGTAAATTGACTGGCATTGGTCACCATTAAACGTACTTTATCACCCATATTGACGTTCAAAGTTCGTGCAAGAGAATGCCCTAAAAATACGTGATAACTTCCCGCTTGTAAGCCCGACATGCTGCCCATCATCATACGCTGAGCAATCGGATCATCTTCTCTCGGTTCAATACCAACCATTAACCCTGCACTCAATTTAGAAGGGCTTTGAATAATGGCTTCACTACGAACAATCGGTGAAATATCCTGAACATGAGGGATCTTTTGTAAAAACGCAGGGGGCGTTGATTCAAATGGCGTTCGGTCATCACCTTGGCTAACCACGGCTTGAGGCAATACGCCAAGGATTTTATCCTTCAACTGGCCTTCAAACCCATTCATAACAGATAAAACCGTTACGAGAGACAATACGCCAATTGAAATCCCAGCCGTCGACATATATGACACAAAGCGGCTGAACTTATCCCCTGAACGACCCTTTAAATAACGTAACCCGATAAAGGCCGAAACTGGATGAAACATGCACGTATCCTAGAAAAATAATGAAAACAGAGAATAACGATTGTATGAATGATTTACCAATAGCAAAAGCAAGAATTGACTAACTTCTGGCATCAATTTGTGGGATTCCCTTGATTAGTTGTCCCACATGACGATAATCAAAGAAAATAATCGTCTTTAAACCTCTCTTTGAGTGTTTGTTCGAACTGCGATTGCATTCTCAATTTATAAAAGCCCAATCAAATTATGTCTGAAACAACATCAAATAAGACCTCTTTGTTCTCATTGCCATTACCGGCAAAAGAAGGCGACAAAAAGCACATCGGCCAACTCGTAGGTGGTTCTCTTGCCCTATCCATTGCCGAGCTTTCTCAAAAGCACTCTGGGGTGACTTTATTGGCGGTGACGGATCACCAAATGGCCATAAAACTGCAACACGAGGTGTCGCAATTTACGTCTCATTCGGTGTCACTTTTTCCTGACTGGGAAACTCTACCTTACGATAACTTTTCACCTCATCAAGACATTATTTCTGACCGCATTGCCCAGCTTTATCAACTTCCTACGCAGCAATCGGGTCTTATCATCATTCCCATCAGCACCTTATTGCAACGCCAGTCACCAAAAGAATATTTATTGCAAACAACGTTGATGGTTAAAAGCGGTGATTTATATTCTTTAGATAAGCTTCGCATGCAACTTGAGAAATCAGGCTATCGCCACGCTGACCAAGTTTTTGGCCCTGGTGAATATGCCAGCCGTGGTTCTATCATTGATTTATTCCCTATGGGCTGCGAAAACCCTTATCGCATTGATTTTTTTGATGATGAAATCGACAGTATTCGTACCTTCGATGCCGAAACTCAACGAACCATTGAAGATATCAATGAAATTCGCTTACTCCCTGCCCATGAATTCCCAACCACCGAAGCGGCCATAGAAGATTTTCGGATCCGTTGGCGTCAACGATTTGAAGCCAGACGAGAGCCTGAATCGGTTTATATGCAGGTATCTAAAGGAATATGGCCATCGGGCATTGAATACTGGCAGCCTTTATTTTTTGAACGAACGGATACGTTATTTGATTACTTGCCAGATAACGCAATGCTACTCACCTTAGGTGATCTTGAAGCCACCATTGATCACTTCCTAACCGATGTAGATCACCGCTATGAGCAACGTAAAGTCGATCCATTACGCCCTTTACTTGAACCGCACGAGCTGTGGTTGAAAAAAGATGAGTTATTTGGTCACTTTAAAGCAATGCCTCAGGGTTTATTATCCATTGAACCCATTCAAGAAAAAGCAGGCAGAATTAATGCTTCGGTAAGCCCATTACCAAACTTACATGCTCAACATCAACTTAAAGAGCCATTATCTGAGCTTCGTAAATACCTTGAACACTACGCCGTAGAACATCCAAACGGTAAAGTCATCTTTTCCGTTGAATCTGAAGGCCGACGCGAAGCATTAAATGAATTACTAAGCAGTATTAAGGTTCGTGCGAAAGAGTTTGATAATTTAGAGCAAGCCCTAAAAGCAAAAGATAAATACACTCTTATTCTTGGTTCAACTGAACACGGCTTTATTCACCATAACCCTGATTTTGTGTTTATTTGTGAAAGTGACGTTTTAGGCGATAGAGTCATCCAGCGCCGCCGTAAAGATAAAAAAGCGGTCAATAGCGACACCGTAATACGTCATTTAGCTGAATTAAAACCGGGCCAACCCGTTGTCCACTTAGATCATGGTATTGGTCGTTATATTGGATTACAGACTCTAGAAACCGCGGGTATGACCACAGAATATGTCACACTGGAATACCTAAATAATGCCAAGCTTTATGTGCCTGTTTCATCATTAAACCTGATCAGTCGTTATTCTGGCGGCGCAGAAGAAACCGCGCCATTGCATAAATTAGGCAGTGATGCTTGGAGTAGAGCCCGTCAACGCGCCGCAGAAAAAGTGCGTGATGTGGCGGCAGAATTACTTGATATTTATGCTAAACGTGAAGTGAAAAAAGGCTTTAAATTCATTCATGATCGTGAACAATATGCCAACTTCAGAGCAACATTCCCTTTTGAAGAAACCGATGATCAATCCATGGCGATCAATGCGGTGTTGTCTGATATGTGCCAAGCAAAAGCAATGGATAGATTAGTCTGTGGTGATGTTGGTTTTGGTAAAACCGAAGTCGCAATGCGAGCAACTTTCCTTGCTATAGATAACAGTAAACAGGTTGCCGTTTTAGTCCCAACAACGCTGCTTGCTCAGCAGCATTTTGAAAATTTCCGAGATCGTTTCGCGAACTTACCCGTTCGAGTGGAAGTGCTATCTCGTTTTAAATCGGCTAAAGAACAGAAACTAATCCTCGCCGATCTTGCCGAAGGGAAAGTCGACATTATTATCGGGACTCATAAACTGCTACAAGATGACATTAAGTTCCGTGATTTAGGGCTATTAGTGGTGGATGAAGAACATCGATTCGGCGTGCGTCAAAAAGAAAAAATGAAAGCCATGCGCGCGGATGTTGATATTTTAACCTTAACCGCCACACCAATACCAAGAACACTCAACATGGCAATGAGCGGCATGCGTGATTTATCCATCATCGCAACACCACCGGCAAGGCGCCTAGCCATTAAAACTTTTGTCCGTCAAAGTGAAGACAGTGTGGTACGTGAAGCCGTGTTACGTGAAATTACACGTGGTGGTCAGGTTTACTTCTTACACAACCAAGTTGAAACCATCGATAAAGTGGCCGAGGATTTAGCCAAACTGATCCCTGAAGCTCGAATCACCACCGCACATGGTCAAATGCGTGAACGTGAGTTAGAAAGCATCATGAACGATTTTTACCACCAACGTTTTAACCTGTTGGTGTGTACGACTATTATTGAAACAGGTATTGATGTTCCAACCGCTAACACCATTATTATGGACAGAGCAGACAAGCTGGGCTTAGCGCAACTACACCAACTGCGTGGGCGTGTGGGCCGTTCTCATCATCAAGCCTACGCTTACTTACTCACACCTCATCCGAAAGCCTTGAGTAAAGATGCCGTTAAACGCTTAGATGCCATTGCTTCTCTAGAAGATCTGGGCGCAGGCTTCACATTAGCGACTCACGATTTGGAAATCCGTGGTGCAGGTGAGCTCTTAGGTGATGATCAAAGCGGACAAATACAGTCTGTCGGTTTCTCTTTGTACATGGAAATGCTAGAACAAGCGGTAAATGCATTGAAAGAAGGCAAAGAATTGTCATTAGACGAACTTTTGCGTGAACAAACTGAAGTAGAATTGCGTCTACCTGCACTACTCCCGGATGATTACATTCCAGATATTAATACCCGCTTGTCAATGTATAAGCGAATTGCCAGTGTCAGTAACACCGACGAGTTAGCAGAAATGAAAGTAGAATTGATTGACCGATTTGGTACACTGCCTGACGCAGCGAAAAATCTCTTAGTGATCAGTGAAATAAAACTTCAAGCTGCTAGTATAAAAGCGAAAAAAATTGAAGCACATGACAAGGGTGGCTATATTGAATTCTCACCAACCGCAGACATTAACCCTGCTTTTTTGGTGAAATTACTTCAATCTTCACCGAAAAAATATGCAATGGAAGGCCCCACAAAGTTCAAGTTTATTGTACCATTAACAGATAGACGTGAACGAGTGAGCTTTATTAACGATTTATTAGGCCAGTTTCAACAAAACCGGCTACCCAAAGTTAGTTAGCACATTCACTATGTGAACAGTTATCTATAACATTACACTTATTTGCTAAGGCATACTCCGCTATGCCTTCGATTACGGAGCACCAATGAAAAAACTGATTATATTCCTATTGGTTTTTGTTTCATTACCGACATTCGCACGATCTTTTGATATCGAACTTATCATTTTTAAGCGTAACGTCGAACCATCAAACACGAATGAAGCTTGGCCGCAAAGCCTGCCTCCTATCAATTTTAACCGTTCAATTTCATACAATAGTAAAGAGATGATGTCCGCTAATGGGGCTTATTTACTCTCTAGCGGTTCTTATCGCTTAAACCGTCAGTATGAAGCACTTTCTCGTCATGCTGGCTTCAAGCCTCTGGTTCATGTCGCTTGGCGTCAAACTGACCGAGGTGAAAGTCGTTCACCTATCTTACACATCAGAACGGGGCAAGACTTCTCAGATCGCTATGCGGCAGATGGCCGTTCACTCAAAGCAATCGCTGCTGATGGAACACCAACGTCTATTGAAAGAAGCGCTTTAAATGAACTCGATGGTACGATTCAAGTATACGTTCAGCATTACCTTTACTTAAAAACGAATTTGAATTTACGTATTCCTGGTAAAAATGAAGTAATACTGCAAGATTCGACTTTAGATTCTGCTGATGACCAAGATGATGACACGGTACAAATTGGTAACCTTGAGCCAATCAAACCAAAGGTTGAAACTCAAGATTTTCTAAATAGCTACCGAATGAAACAAAAGCGCCAAATTCGTAGTGGTGAAACTCACTACTTAGATAACCCACTACTTGGTGTTATCATTCAAATTCGTAAAGCTCAATAAAACCGTAGTTGATCAACACAAGGCTTAAGAGCGCACAACTGACGAATAAAAATCGGAATAATAAGAAGCTTCCTACTAAAAAGCTCAACACAATACCCTAATATAAGAAGAGGCCAACATGGCCTCTTTATTTTTAGAATTGGAGATTAATCCATGACTCCAGATTTGCAGCTGCATACACCTCGTTTAACGTTAAGGTTAATCCAATCTAACGAGTGCGCTCAACTCGCCACATTAATTCAAACCTCCCCTTCTTTATATCCTTGGATTGATTGGTGCCATCATAAGTTTTCGGTAACAGATGCCGATGATTTTGTGCTTCATACTCGCTTAAATTGGGTGAAGAATATCGCCTATGGATTTGGTGTTTTCACCAAAGATAACGATGAGCTGATCGGCATGGCAGCATTAACCGATCAAGCCTTCAGTTTTAACATGGGAACCGCGGGTTATTGGATTGGTGATACTCATCAACAACAAGGCTACGCAAAAGAGGCCACCCAAGCAGTCATTGACTTTTGTTTTTCACAACTCAAACTCACCCGCATTGAGTTTGTCTGTGCCCCAGACAATCTTGCGAGTCATAATGTTGCTTTAGCATGTGGGGCAAAAAGTGAAGGCTTAGCGAGAAATCGCTATATTTTTAATGCTCAACCTAAAGATGGATTGGTTTTCTCTATTATACCAACAACAGGCGTTAGCAAATCATAGCTTACTGGTGCGATTATGCATCCTTCAGGACATAGATTAGTCAGTACATACAATAAGGGCTTACCACGAATGATAAGCCCTTAAGAATCTCTTGTAACAAGCAATCTTTAGTGAAGTTTTAAGTTTGGACGTAAAACTTTATTAATGCGGCCAACCAGCATCATTAACCCAGTTTTAAAACAACCATGTAAAGCCACTAAGTGCATACGATAAAGCGAGATATACACGATACGTGCAATTCGCCCTTCAATCATCATCGAGCCTTTACTTAGGTTACCCATTAAGCTACCCACGGTCGAAAAACGGCTTAATGACACTAATGATCCATGATCTTTATACACATAAGGTTTCAACGTATGTTGATTAATCTTTGCCACAATATTGGAGTATGCACGGCTTGCCATTTGATGCGCAGACTGAGCTCTCGGTGGTACAAATGAACCGTCAGCTTGTTGGCAAGACGCCAAGTCACCAATAACAAAAATGTCATCATCACGAGTCGTTTGTAACGTTGGCTTAACCACCAATTGATTAATACGATTGGTTTCCAAGCCTGCTATATCTTTCATAAAATCGGGAGCTTTAATACCTGCCGCCCACACCATTAGCTGAGCCGGAATACGTTCACCATCTTTGGTTATCAAGCCTTTTTCATCCGCTTGTGTCACCATAGTTGCGGTACGTACGCTTACTCCAAGCTTAGTCAACTCATTATGCGCTGCTGCAGAAATACGAGGCGGTAAAGCGGGAAGAATACGTTCTCCAGCTTCCACAAGGCTCACATTCAACTTACTTGAATCTAAATCTTCAAAGCCGTAAGTATGCAGTTCTTTAATCGCATTATGTAATTCTGCCGACAATTCAACGCCTGTTGCACCACCACCAACAATCGCAATATCCACTTTACCTTCACCATGCTTCGCGTGAAGTTTAAGGAAAAGGTTATTCATTTCCTTACGGAATCGATGTGCTTGTTCTGGGCTATCAAGGAAAATACAATTGTCTTTCACGCCTGGCGTATTAAAATCGTTCGATTTAGAACCGATTGCCAATACTAAAATATCAAACTCAATTTCTCGGGCTGGAATTAATAATTCGTCATTTTCATCACGTATTTCACTTAAAGAAATGATTTTACGCTCACGATCAAGGCCATCTAAACTGCCCATTTGAAAATCAAAATGATGATTTTTAGCATGGGCGCGATAACTTAATGCATCCACCCCTTCATCAAGGGAGCCGGTTGCAACTTCATGCAATAAGGGCTTCCAAAGATGGCTCGTATTACGATCAACTAACGTAATACATGCTCTGCGTTTGCGACCTAAAGTACGACCTAATTTCGTCGCCAGCTCTAAGCCACCTGCCCCACCACCAACAACAACTATCCGCGTCATCTGACACTCCTAAATTTATAAAGATAAAATGTGTTCAGCCCGGCAATCTGCCAAACCGATAAATTCTTTCGATTTTAAATCGATACTTTAAGAAGGGTCATCTTTGAGAGATGAAAAATGTTGTTTCGTATCGGATGATCAAAGTGTGAATAGAGACTCAATTTTTTGTCTAAATTTGAGAATAATCAGGAATAATTTGATCTCGCTCATTATATCCACACTCATTTAAGGATCAATAAAAACCGACAATAAATCTGAAGACATAAAAAAAAGAGCCAAAGCGGCTCTTTATTTTAACAATACAGTCATAACACAAAGTGTCATTAAGCCAATTTAAAGGCTTTCATCTTCTGAAGATGCTGAGCAATCCTTTTAAATTTATGATTTTCTTGATCATCCCATACCACTTGATAATACGGAGATAACGCTTCATAGGCAGCTTTGCTGTCACGAATTTCATCGCTACGAGACAAAAACACAATACAGTTATCTTTATTTTTCTCTCGGTAGTCATTAACGCATTTCGTCGCAATATCCGTATATTCTTCTGGGCGATTAATTCGTCCTTGCATATTGTCTTCAGGGTTCAGGTTAGGATTAAATATTGCCTGCTTAATTCCACATAGAAAACCGATACGCTCAGACCAATACCCGCCCAAACCAACACCACAAATCAATGGCATTGGATCATCACTTTGTTCAATCACTTTAGATACTTCTTTCAGTAGATGCTGCATATCATGCTTTGGATGCAAGGTGCTATAGTTGATAAAACGTACATCTTCATCGATGAATTGTAGTTGCAGTACTTTTTCATGATTACCAGGACTTGTACTATCAAATCCATGTAAGTAAATAATCATTCAGCCATCCTCAGTTCTCAATTAACAACTTAATCTACCACTTTTTTTGTGGTTTAAAGTATTGTTTGTGTATTCATTGATTTTAAAAGTGGATAAGGCATAAACATGCCCCAAATAACACCAATCCATTGTTTACAAATGGACTTTAGATTGGGCAAGGTAAAATATATCATTCGTCAATTGATAACCAAGTAAATACCATAGCTTGATCATAAAACAAATATGAGGCATCCATAACGTCACTGCCGTTTGCCAATCTTTTACAGAGTTTAGTTCACGTTGGTAACAATACAATGACACACTGGCCTTACTGTCTATCTGGCTATTAGCAATACAGAACGTTAAATCTAAAACTGGAGAAGCTATAGCGGAATACTCCCAGTCAATGATTTTCAAACCTGTTTTGCTCTTAATTAAGTTATATTTACCAATATCAAAATGACATAAGCAATCGCTCCCCAATGACTCTGTCAATGTACGCAAACTATCAGAAATCGCATTTAAAGATTGGTACTGCGACTTCAATTCATCAGTTTTATGTTCAGGGTTTAAGCGACGCCAATAATCTTCGATTGTCTGGTGATAATCGAATCTCAATACCGTGTCAAAAGTAGTACTAGGACAACTCGACGAAAAGTTATGAATTTGAACTAAAGCACTAATTAAATAGCGTTGATGTTCTGACTCAGACAAGTTCACTTCAGTTAGTGGTGTACCCTCAAACCATTCAACCAGTAAACCTTGTGGAAGATTACGTTCTATTTTCGGGGCAAATTTTGCATTGGCTAAACTGACCAACACATCATATTCATTCGTTCGACAAACCGAAAAAGTATCGGTTGATATGGAAATAGGGCGCCACACAAAATGTTGCAGACATTCAGTTGTAATCTTCCAGCAACGATTTGTAGTGCCGCCTTTCATTATTTGAGCATGAGTAGGTTGCCGAGCCCAACCTTGCGCCACGGAAACAAGCGTACTATCTTCTACAATCGCTTTTTGCCATGGTAATGGTTTCACTCAGCATCCTCATTAATCTCAAATTATTGCTTATAGACCGAAAAAGCTTTTTGATTCTTGTTTACGGATTTCTGTTTCATCTGCCCATTCAATCAGGCCGGTTTTCAGATCCATTAAACGCATGGTCATTTTGTAATAAACATCGGTATCACTACCCGCTGATTTTACAATGCTAGATAGGTTGCCATATAACATGTATTGCGCACCTAGCATTTGTCCAAATTTAACCGCGCTGCTTTGATCAACAAGTTCATCATTATTCTGGAAGTTTAAATTCTTACGGACCGTTTCCACTTTATCCATATCAACAAAACGGAATTTGCCAGAATTCAGCATTTTAGTACTAACTGAATCGGTAATCGACTCGGTATCAATATGTTCACTGGTTTTGTTCTTAATTGAATCGACAAAGACAATTGGGCGACCAGTAATCGCGGCAACAGATCCTGAAGCAAGCATGCTATCAACCATCTCATTCGCAATTTTTTGAAGGTCCGTAGAACCGAAGTCAACCGTTGTGGTTTCGGCTGCATTCGCATCGCCATATTCTACTTTATTCGCACAACCACCTAAAACAACCGCTAAACCTAATAATGCAATGGCACTTTTTTTCATCACAAACTTCCTTTATTAATCTTGTGGTCTAATCTGAATGCGAAATTCTTTTGCATTCGGGTTAACCGATACTTCACTCAAACTCATTGATTCATAACCACGAAGGACAAATTGACGCCATGCACCTTGCTTAGCATTCACTTCCAACCCTTGATCGTCGTACCAATAGAAACGATATTGAAGATTTTGATTATCTTCATACTTACTTGTAATTTGAACCAAACCACGGGTATTTCCGTTTAATTCTTTGGCATCAATATTATCAATCGATAATCTGTCATCCAGTACACTGTCACCATAAAGCACTTTTTGACTTGCACTATCAATTCTAAGGCCAGCAGTATTGTTTGAACAACCTGCTAATGCAACGACACCTAAACAGGCTACTAACCACTTTTTCATTCAATCGCTCCTAATTGTTTATACCACAATGTCGTTGCTTTACCTTGGCGTGATACCCATACAAATGTGCGCTTATTGGCTTTAACATTAATTGGATACGTTTTTCCACCAGCAACGATAGAGTGCTCTCCTTCCGGTAAGTTTACACTACTACTGTAGACTTGTGCAGGCAGAGTCTGCCAGCTTCTTGTATCAGGTTGTTCGGTCGCGATGTTCCATAAATTCACAACTAAGTTGGTTACCCCAGAATCATCGGCCTTTACTGCTTGTCGCCTTAATTGATCTTTCGTATATAAACGCAAACCTTGTTTCAAAACAATCGAAGCGATTCGCTCACTTAAATCATTTTGCGCCATTAAGTTAGTATCTGCGAGCAAACTTGGTGTCATGCTTTGGCTATCGAGCATCAATGGTGAAAAGCTTTGTACATGAACATTTTTATAGACGGGTAAGGCAACACTATAAAATTTGGTTCTGCCTGAGCTATCCCATAATGGTAAGGATAATCGCCAACTGTTTTTGGCCGCCACTACGCCTCTTTCATCAATAACAATAACTTGCCCCTTACCTCTAGGAATAGGCTTAGGGTTACCATATTGTTTAATCAATGATTGTAAATCTTGTCGCATCCCAAGTTGTTTTGCGACTCGTATCGTTGCATCAATGATTTCTCGGTTACGAGGATTGACCGCAAGTGCTCGTTTATAGTCGATATACGCATCGTTTAATTGGTTACCTGCTTCATATAATGTGGCAGATAAAAACAACAAATAGCCATTTTGCACCGCTTGTAGCGTTTTCCCTGCGTCAGGGTATTGCGACAAAATACTGCCTAAATTAGGCTTAACACCGCTGCTTGCCATTTTATCTTGTGCTTCTTGCAAGTCTTTCTCTCGGCGTTTTTTCGCCTTTTCTTGCACTTGATTAGCAAGGCGCATTTCAACAAGTGCACCTTCCAAATCATTTTTCTGTAAATAATTTAAGCCTAAATATAAATGCAAATAACCCAGTTCATAATCGGCCGGGTCATACGTCGTTAAATTTTCATTTGTCGCTAATGAGCCAGCTTGATTGGCGCTTTCTGAAATAGAAACAGTTGCCCGTTGATTGAGTTCGGTGACGGCTTTATTACTCAGCTGAAGGGCCGTAAAACTGCTTGGGTAGTTTTCCGCTAAAAACGAAACTCGGCCTCTTTCCATATTGCTCAGTACTGGCCCCCCAACATCTGAATCTTCCAATTCAGATTCGGCATCTTTGTAATCACCCGCTTGAACATCTTGATACATATCGCGGTTTTGTGCCGAATAATGGCTAAACAGATTACCGGCAGATAAGTTGGCGCAAGCAGACAAAACAAGGCTCGATGACAAAACCATCAAAGCTTTTATTTTCGACCGCCAAACCATAGAAAAGTTTGACTGTGCGCTAGTAGGTTTCACATTCAGCGTTATTTTAGATTCGATCATTGTTTATTGTTTGCATTGTTTACGACAGAGAAAATGAATTGGCTTTAATTCACAAGCATTGGACCTAATGGTTGCCCACCGACTAAATGCATGTGTACATGGTAAACCTCTTGCCCGCCATGTGTATTGCAGTTCACAATTAATCGATAACCATTTTCCGCAATGCCTTCTTGCTTCGCGAGTTTTTTCGCTACCGTGAACAAGCGGCCCATGACTCGCTCATCTTCTTCTTCAACATCATTCGTGGTTGGAATGAGCTTGTTAGGAATAATCAGAATATGGCTTGGAGCTCGCGGATTAATATCGCGAAATGCGGTCACTAGGTCATCTTGATATAACATATCAGAAGGGATTTCTTTGCGGATAATCTTACTAAATAAAGTTTCTTCAGCCATTTTAGCCTCCAAGCGCTACTGCCGTGAAAATAGACTAACAGTATGCGCTATGACTTCATATATAACAATATTTTATGCCCATGCAGCCAAATTTATCACCATGAAAATATTGATAAAAAGTAACAATAATGTGGAACCTGTCACGAAATGTATGGTCTACTTTTCATGATGTTGACAAATGATAATAAGTATTAAGCTTCTATCGAAAATATAATACAGCTAAATGCCATCTCAAACTTGTTATTCATAAAATTCAACCTCATATTGTTATATCCAAGTTATTTAAATCATTTATCTTTCCTGTGTGGATCACTTTTTCTTTCACATTGAATACACAAAAAAGATTGATGACCATGTAAATTTATTTTTAGCTTTTATGCTAACCAAGGAAGTAAGATGTCGGTTCATGTTGGTATTATCGATCAAGATCCTGTACGACTGATCACCCCTCTTCTTGATAGTCGCTCTGAATGCTGTCACATGGCATTTATTGGTGATGCAAGTCAAAAAGAAATGTTTTCAAGGCTTCAATCTGTTTTGCAATATCGAGACATTAGTTCTGAGTTCTTTGAAATTCCTACCGCCGTCAATACTTCTGCAATTAAACGAAAAGTAAGAGAGTTAGCTGAGAAGCTTAAAGATCGCGGTGATGATGTATACTTCAATGCCAGTTGTGGATTAAGACACCGCCTGCTCTCCGTTTATGAAGTCATTCGAAGCTACAATTGGCCGATTTTTGTCGTCGAACCATTTAGTGATAACCAATGCTGGCTTTACCCATACGACAAACCTGAACAACAAGTTCAAGATCATATTAGAATCAGTGACTACCTAACGATTTTTGGTGCTCGCAGTGAATTCCCAACCAATGAAATTCCCGCGCCTTTAGATGCTAAATTACACGAATTAGGCAAACGTTGGGCAAGTAATGCTTTAGAATTGGGGCCTGGGCTTGCCACGCTCAACTACTTAGCTACGACTTGTCGTAAAGAACAAAAGTTAGATGTGAGTTTAACCGAGAAACAGCAAGGTTACCGAGAGCTTGATATGTTGATTTCCGATTTAGTCGATATCGAACTGGCGACTTATCAAAATGGCACGCTAACGTTTTATAACGAAGATGCTCGACGCTTTTCTAATGGTGAATGGCTAGAAAACTTGGTTCATAACACGGTAAGAGAAATCCATGATGAACTTCCTACCATCCAAGACCATTCTTTAAATGTTCAAGTTTACCGAGAAACAGGTGGTCGCGAAGTCAGAAATGAGCTTGATGTAGCGACGGTCGTGAATAATAAACTGCATATCATTGAATGCAAAACCAAAGGGATGCGTGATGATGGAGACGACACTTTATACAAATTAGAGTCATTGCGTGATCTATTAGGTGGCCTACAAGCAAGAGCAATGCTAGTGAGTTTCCGTCCTATGCGCCATAACGATATTTCACGCGCACAAGATTTGGGGTTAGCGTTAATTGGCCCTGATGAGCTAAAGAACTTAAAAACTTATTTAACAAAGTGGTTTAATGAAGCTGGTGGGCAAGAGGGCCTTTAAGCTTTAATTAAAACCTCTTTTGTGTAATACCAATTGTAAGCATAAAAATGCCCAGTCACTTTAAAGTACTGGGCATTAATCATTATGCAACCCATGAGATAATCAGGTCATCTCTGCTATTGCTATAGCATTTTTCTTGCCGCGGCCACTACCACTTCAATTGAACGCATTTCTGTTTCTTTCAATTTGTCATGATCTGGAATTTCATCTTTACTGCGGTTAACAATAATTCCCGCGACACAACCTGCTTTTAAACCAGAGCTTGCACACATGGTCAATAATGTGGCTGACTCCATTTCAAAGTTCAGTACCCCCATGTCTTGCCATTCTTGCATTGAGCCTTGGAAACGAGAAACAACACGACCCGTAAAAGTATCGTAACGCTCTTGGCCCGGATAGAAAGTATCGCTTGATGCCGTGATCCCTGTATGCACAGTACAACCTGTTTCGATAGCAGCTTCTTTCATTGCCGTCGCTACATCAAAATCTGCCACCGCAGGAAATTCCATAGGCGCAAAATGCAAACTCGCGCCATCAAGGCGTACCGAGCCAGTTGTCACAATCATGTCACCAATATTCAAGTGTGGTTGAATTGCTCCTGTCGTACCTACTCGTAAAAAAGTACGCACTCCAAGTTGAGCTAATTCTTCTACTGCAATAGAGGTCGATGGGCCACCAATCCCCGTAGAACAAATGACAACCGGTTGACCATCAAGCTTTGCACGAAAAACGGTATATTCACGGTGGCTAGCTAAAAACTCAGGTTCATCCATCTGGTTTGCGATTTTCTCTACTCGCGCAGGATCGCCTGGGATAATAGCAAGTGTTGCGCCATTTAAATCTTGCTGATTAACACCTAAATGAAAAACATTATTTGATGAAGTTGGTGCCACGATGTGCTCCTTAGTTTTTAGTTTGATTGATGAAGCATAGCCGCTTCAACTTTTCTAAATTAATCATACCCTTCGTATTCAAGGTATACCGATACTTTAGCCAAGAACCAGCAACATAAGAGTGAGTTAGATCACGATGAGTCGAGTAATAGATTATGATATTTCATAAGCAAACGTTTTGCATCACACTTTTCCATGAACCATAACAATAAAAAAATGGTCGCATTATTCGCGACCATTTAAATGAACAATTAGACGTCAATCAAAAGTGCCCTAAAGAGGATGTTTAAAACAATCATCCAAGCTATCACTGACCGCTTTTAATACTTCTCTTCGAGAGATAATACCAACCAACTTTTTGTTTTCAACGACAGGGTAAACTTTCGGTTTCCCTTCTTTCATTAACTCCGCCAGCTCAAGCACTGACATTTCAGGGCTAATAGTAAACGCATCTTTACGCATACAGTCGGCAACGGTGTGGGTATCTTGGCAGTGGTAGCTTACCTGCACCAATCTATTCAAGAGATCTTGCTCGGATAAAAACCCTACCACTTCTTGTCTATCATTAATAACAGGCCCACCAATATTAATCGCGTTCAAGACTTTATCTAAAGCGGTTGAAAGCGTCATATCAACGGTGAATGTAACCGCCCGAGGGCGCATATAATCTCTAACTTTTAACGATGCCATAAAGTACTCCTATGGGATTATTGCCTTCTAACGGGCGTATTGTTTGTCATCCAAATTAGGTCGGCAAATTCAATTTCTATTAATAAGTGTCGTCTAATTTCTTGATTTTACTAAATGGATTTAACCAATTTTATTGATAGACAGGGCCAATGGGTGATCAAGCACTCGATTCCCATTGGCTGTTTTCAATCAATTACTGTTTTTTTGCCTTCTCATTGGTTGGCGAAAATTGATAAATCTCTGGACGGCGATGCTTCAAATTCGTTACAGAACCTTCACTATGCAGCATTTTCAATTTTGATAAATCGACATCGGCATAAATCATCATTTCAGTATTAGGATCCGCTTCTGCAATGATCGCATCATGCGGGAAATACACATCAGATGGTGAAAATACCGCCGATTGTGCATATTGAATATCCACGTTATCAACTCGAGGCAAGTTACCAACACTGCCACTAATCGCTACATAACATTCATTTTCAATGGCACGCGCTTGAGCACAAATACGAACACGCAGGTAACCATTTTTAGTATCAGTCCAAAATGGTACAAACAGAATTTGAACGCCCTGCTCGGCTAGCATTCTTCCCAACTCAGGGAATTCAACGTCGTAACAAATCAAAATGCCCACTTTACCGGCATCGGTATCAATAACTTTAACTTTATCGCCACCTTCTATCACCCAATCCCACTGCTCATGAGGAGTGATATGGATCTTATACTGTTCTTCTATGCTTCCGTCACGGTGTAACATGTATGCAACATTGTACATGTGACCATCTTTTTGTACCGGTAAGCTACCGGCTATAATATTAATGTTGTAGGTGACCGCTAAATGAGAAAAACGTTGGATGATTTCATCGCTGTACTCACTCAAATAACGCATCGCTTCAACAGAACGTAAATCTGGTGCTAACCCCATTAGTGGCGCACTAAAAAACTCAGGTAATAGTGCAAAATCCGATTGATAATTGGCCAGTGACGTAATGAAAAACTCTGCCTGGCTTACCAAGTCATCAATTGACATGACATGGCGCATTTGCCACTGAACCACACCAATTCGAACGATGCTTTTCTCTGTCTGATGTACAGATAACACTTCTTCTTCATAAAAAATGTTATCCCACTCTAATAATGTGCCATAACCTTGAGATTTTTCATCTTCTGGTAAATAACCACGCATTAAACGCTTCACATCAAAATCATTAGATAGCTGAAAAGATAAGATAGGATCGTGTAACTCTTGGCGTTTTACTTTTTCAATATACTCACTCACTTTCAGCTCATGCGCATATTGACGGAAGCCGGGAATGCGACCCCCAGTTAAAATAGCTTTTAAATTATCACCACGACATAAATCTTTACGCGCTTCATACAAACGACGTCCTAAGCGTAAACCACGATAGTCAGGGTGAACGAATACATCTAAGCCATAGATCGCATCCCCTTTGGGATTATGCTGAGCAACGTTATTCTCATCGACAATTTCAGTGTATGTGTGTGGAAGGGAGAAGCGCGAATAATCCACCTTGATCGTTAATGCTGCACCGATAATTTTCCCACTATCTTCAATACAAATTTGCCCATCAGGAAACTGGGTAATCAGTTCCATAATCGTGGATTCTGGCCACGCACCACCCACATCAGGAAAAACCAAATCCATTAAAGCGGCCAGCTCAACATAATCTTCTGGCGTGACGGTTCTTAAATTTAACAGCGGGGTATTGTTCTCTTCCATAAATTTGATTCCTCTATTCACTTCATTCCATTATGCGGTTTAGACGAGCAATTTCCAGTGACTCCTTCTTTTTTTATAAAAATCATAGTTATCAAAAATAAAAACACGACTTTTTTAATTTATTTATCAAAAGAGTCTGTATTTTTCATACATCAATATTGCTAATATGACGCTGACTTTTTCATCACTCCAAGACCGTTTTAATGAAGACCTTTCTCTATTCGCTATTCCCAGGTAACCAACCCGACAAAACCGCAGTCTCGTTACTGTTTACTTGTTTTTTTGTAGGGATTGCAGGGGCATTTACCATTCCGACAATGAGCTTATTCATTTCAGAAGAAGTAGGTGCTCGCCCATTTCTTATCGGTATGTTTTTTATGGTGATGACGATCTCTGGAGTGGTGATCAGCCAAGTGATTGGTTGGTGGTCAGATCAAGGTGTTGACCGTAAGCGACTAATCTTAATATGTAATATCATGGGTGCTATCGGCTTCATTATTTTTGCATTCAATCGAAATTATTGGGTGCTACTTGCTGCTTCCGCTATTTTTGTTAGTACCACTTCTGCTGCTACCCCGCAAGTTTTTGCCTTAGCACGAGAAATACTCGACAGACATGCACGTCCATCTGAAACCTTCAGCGCCCTATTACGTGCACAAATATCACTTGGTTGGGTTATTGGCCCACCTATTGCCTTCTTTATCGCCACAGGGTTAGGCTTCACTTACTTATTTTTACTGGCTGCATTTATGTTTGTGGTTTTGTATTTCGTCACCTTCTTTACTTTACCTAAAATTGAACCAACCCCTAAAACGCCACATCAAGGGGTTGATGATTCAATATGGCGTGATAAGAACATCCTTTTACTCGCGATTTCATTTGTGTTCATGTATTGCGCCAATAATATGTACCTCATTAGTATGCCGCTTTACATTGCCAATGACATGGATTTGGACTCTTCCGTCGCAGGTTTAATGATGGGAACGGCTGCCTTTATTGAAATTCCAATCATGCTGCTCTCAGGTCGATACGCGTTACGATTTGGCAAAAAGAAAATGATGGCAGTGTCGATTATTGCTGGCACATTGTTTTATGTCGGGATCATACTCAATTCAAGTTTAGTGGGATTCATCGGGTTACAAGTATTGAATGGTATTTTTGTGGGTGTAACATCTGCATTAGGGATTTCTTTATTTCAAGATCTTAAACCAAAGAAAATGGGACAAGTCACCACTCTTTATTCAAACGCCATTAAAACAGGCGGTGTATTAGGTGGTGCAATAGCAGGGACCATTGCCGACTATTACAGTTTTCACATGGTATTTTTTGCATGTACCATCATGAGCTTGATCTCTTTTATCACCATATTGAAAGTCAGGGACACACACGCTTAACGCCATGATTCAGAAGTTATCTTCTCCATCCAAAAACGTTACTTAAAAAGAAGGCCATGAAATTTTAAATTTCATGGCCTTCTTTTTAAAAGCAGAGAATTATACTTCCACCATCAATTCGTGTGTTTTCGATTCATGAGCACGTTTCTTCGCAAGGTACATTTGTTTATCAGCCCGCACAATCAACGCCTCGACATCGTAGCCGGATTGAGGAGAAACTTCTGCTCCCCCAACGCTTAATGTCACATCTAAAGGCTTTAGCTTATCAAATTCAGCAAATAAACGTTCGCAATAAAAAGCCAAGTTTTCCACTTTTGTACTTGGCAATATAATACAAAATTCATCACCGCCATAACGGGCTGCTGTTTCTGATTTTCGTACCGTTTCATTGATTGCCATCGCCACCGCAATCAATACTTGGTCGCCCATCTTATGACCATAAGTATCGTTCACGGTTTTGAAATGGTTCACATCGAGATATAAAACGCAGAAGAAACCATTATTACGCTCAGCAAGCGCTCCACCTTTTTCTAATTGATCATAAAAGGCACGCTGATTGTACAGGTTCGTCATAGGATCGCGCATAGAAAGCTCGGTAAGCTCTTTAGTTCGCTGAGCAACCTGCATTTCAAGCCTTGAGGCATAGGCTTCTAGCTGAGTATTTACCGCTTCTACTTCCGATTGAAGCGCTGCAATATAAGTATCGAACACAAATTGATTATCAAAATACAATAATTTGCGGACTGCACGTTTTAATAAGCGACCATCAATTCCTTGAAACTCAGCATTGTCATCAATCAAATCTTCTAAAAGCAGCTGTAATTGATTAATGCCAGACAAGTATAATTTTGGACTTACACCAATTCGTTGGTGAACTTTACCGATGCGTAAACGCTTATCAACATAATCAAAATGATATTGGCCACTGAACAAATCTAAAATATATTGATTCATACTGGAGTGAAGGTTACTTAATGTTTCACGATCGCCAATCACCAAAGAAATTTCTGGTATCGCAGTCTGCAAAACATAAAACTGATCGACTAAATCGGGAACTAAAGGCTCGACCCACGGCAAGGCATCCTTAAGCGCTTTGACATCTTCATCTGTAAAACCCATGTATATTTTTCGGCGTTCAATTTCATGTTCGCCAATGCGTAGTTGCTCAGATAATGTTTGATGTAAATATGTCATGGCACTCATTCCAAAAATCTTTGTAACAGTTTACCATCTATCAAAACAAACTTACTAATTACAAGGGAATTTATTATCGATTTAATGTCCGCTAATGAGTAGAAATCGTTATATTTTCCTTAATCGATTGTTTCAGCGATTTCATCTTTCTGTATCATTCAAACGCTGTATAATTTTTAACGATTTAATTGTTCTGAGGTGAATCACATGGAAAAACCATCAACAATGGCACAACATGCTCTTGTCGTTGAAGGCGGTGCAATGCGTGGTATATTTTCAGCCGGCGTTTTAGACCGTTTTATTGACCACCAATTTTCACCCTTCGATTTTTGCATTGGCGTATCTGCAGGCTCTACTAGCTTGGCATCGTGGCTTGCTAACCAGAAACAACGAACTTATAAAGTCGTTACCGATTACTCCTGTCGCCCAGAATTCATCAATTTCAAACGTTTTCTTCGCGGTGGACATTGGCTTGATCTTGATTGGCTTTGGGATATAACAACCTATGAAATCCCTATCGACACTGACAAGCTTCATCAGCAATCAGTACCGCTTTATGTGGTCACTACCGACATTAACACTGGCTTGCCCCATTATATTTCATCCACCCCAGACAATGTGGTTGAATTATTAAAAGCCTCTTGCTCTGTCCCTGTGGCTTATCGGAATTATCCTGTCATTAATGGAATGCAAATGACGGATGGTGGCGTCGCAGATTCAATCCCTGTAGAGAAAGCCTACCAACTTGGCGCAAAAGAAATCACGGTGATCTTATCGCGCCCTCTAGGTTATGAGAAAAAACCCTCTAGAATCCCATGGTTAACTAAGAAATTTCTTGCTCAGCATCCGCAACTCGCAAATGCGGCTTTATTACGTGCTGAGAGTTACAATCGCAGTATTGCTTTCATAAAGCAGCCTCCAAGTGATTGCAAAATTAATGTTATTGCACCACCAGCCGACTTCCCCGTTGGAAGGCTCACTACCGACTTACAAAAACTCGATATTGGTTACCAAATGGGTATCGATGCAGCTGAACAAATTGTAATGGCGAAATAATCCCCAAAGTTCGTTTTTCCTTCAAAAGAACAAAAAACTCGCGGGTAAGAAAAATATGTGGCGTAATGAATTAACAGCTCACCTTCAAGGAAGAACATGAACGCACGCGGATTAGCACTAATATTATTAGTTGTCTTTGTTTGGGGCATTAACTTCGTTATTATTACTATCGGTATTAAAGACGTCCCTCCTTTCTTACTTGCGGGTTTACGTTTCGCGTTTGTTGCGTTTCCACTCATGCTATTTTTACCACGACCCGCCATTCCATTTCGTTGGCTATTTTTGTACGGCATTACCATTAGCTTTGGGCAATTTGCTTTTTTGTTTTACGCGCTTTATGTGGGAATGCCTTCAGGACAAGCATCCTTGCTATTACAAATGCAGGTTTTTGTCACCGCAATTCTGGCTGTGCTGATTTTTCAAGACACTTTAAATCGATGGCAATTACTCGGTGGCTTCATGGCACTAATCGGAATTGGTTTCTTACTTTACGGTGTGATTGAAACGGATATATCCATACTAGGTTATTTACTCACTTTCTGTGCTGCGTGTTCTTGGGGTGTTGGTAATATCTGTAACCGTCATATATCCGTTCAATATAAAGACACCAACATGCTTCAATTGGTCGTTTGGGGGGCATTAATTCCTATTATTCCTTTCTTTGCATTTAGCTTTTTCTTTGAAGACCATCAACAGATCCTTCATGCTATCACTCAGCCTTCTTTAACCTCTGTTTTAGCCTTGCTCTACTTATCAATTGTTGCTTCGCTATTTGGCTACAGCGTTTGGGGCATGTCGATAGCCAAATATGGTACGGCTAGTGTTGTGCCTTTTGCGTTATTGGTGCCAGTCGTTGGGTTACTATCTGGCTGGGTGATGTTAGATGAAACGCTCAATGTCATCCAATTTGTTGGCTGTGCCGTGATCATTGTCGGCCTATGTGTTTATTCCTTAAATCAAAAGCTGATCAATTGGTTACAAGCCTTTCGAAACACTACCATGAAAAATGCTGAGTAAATGCACAAAGCTACAGTTCACGGTTTTTCTTAGAAGGCATTGTACAAAGACAGATAACTGAATAATCTAAACACTCGTTTAACTCATAAGGAAGAAAGCTCATGACAACGTTACTCGATGGTTTTCCAGTCATTACAGAGATCCCTGTCGCTTGGGGTGATATGGATGCGCTGCAACATGTGAACAACGTAATGTACTTCCGCTATTTTGAAACCGCGCGAATAGATTATTTCAAACGCATCAATTTAATGGAAAACATTGCCATCACTCAAGTTGGCCCAATTGTCAGTGAAACCAGTTGCCGATATAAAATGCCGGTCACGTTCCCAGACACCTTATTAGTCGGATCAAAAATCACCGATCTACAAAGCGACCGCTTTACCATGAAATACCAAGTTGTCAGCAAAAAATACAATAAAGTAACAACATTAGGCAGCGCCACCGTGGTAATGTTTGACTTTAAATCCAACCAAAAAGCCAGCTTAACACCCGAAGTATTAGCGATCATTCAGCAATTGGAAAATTTAAAGTAGCGTCCCTCCTTCTTTCATAAACAAGGCTTTAAAGTGTCCTAAAGCCTTGTTTTCATTGTCTCAATCCCGAAACCGTTTCATTTATATTGTGAGATATTTCAGCTTTGCACCAAAATTAACCAATCATGACAAGCTTATTCCCCAAATTGCCGTAGAATGAAATTATTCTCATTAAAAGGACAACGTTATGAATAATCCTCTCGATCTCATCTTCGCTAATATAGTGCCGGTGGTTATCTTCATCTTTGTGGTGGTGGTATTAAAAAGTGGTATCAAGTTTGTGCCGCAAAACCAAGCATGGGTCATTGAGCGATTCGGTAAATTCCACTCGACTAAACTAGCGGGTATCAACTTCATTATCCCTTTCATTGATCGTATTTCTGCCAT
Organism: Vibrio rumoiensis 1S-45; assembly: GCF_000286955.2. GTDB lineage: Bacteria > Pseudomonadota > Gammaproteobacteria > Enterobacterales > Vibrionaceae > Vibrio > Vibrio rumoiensis_A. The sequence continues at coordinate 11,590 of NZ_AJYK02000088.1, read as the reverse complement.
TCGTAGCTTGAAAGAGCAAGCGCAAGATGTACCTTCTCAATCTGCAATCACCAAAGACAACATTTCTCTCGTTGTAGATGGTGTACTTTATTTCCGAGTATTAGACCCATACAAAGCAACATACGGCGTGGATGATTATGTCTTTGCTGTCACCCAACTTGCTCAAACCACCATGCGTTCAGAGCTTGGTAAAATGGAGCTTGATAAAACCTTTGAAGAACGTGACTTACTTAATACTAATATCGTATCAGCCATTAACGTTGCCGCAGAACCTTGGGGCATCCAAGTCCTTCGTTATGAAATTAAAGATATTGTACCGCCGCAATCGATCATGGAATCGATGGAGGCTCAGATGAAAGCGGAACGTGTTAAACGTGCACAAATATTGGAATCTGAAGGTGACCGCCAAGCCGCTATCAATGTGGCAGAAGGTAAAAAACAAGCGCAAGTACTTGCCGCTGAAGCAGATAAAACAGAACAAATTTTAAAAGCAGAGGGTGAAGCAAAAGCGATTATTGCTGTTGCAAATGCACAAGCTGAAGCATTGAAAACTATTGGTGACGCTGCCAATACTGAAGAAGGTCAAAAAGCCATTCAGTTGGATCTTGCTACCAAAGCGATTGAAGCAAAACATGCGATTGCGAAAGAGTCTTCTGTTGTATTACTACCTGAAAACGGTACTGATGCTAGCTCATTGGTCGCACAAGGTATGTCGATCATTAACTCATTAAACAAACAACCTAGGGCGTAAGCGTATGGATTGGATGCTTAACTATTTACCACAAGTACTGATGTCGATTGGTATCATTGCCTTAATTATTGAAGTGGTTGTATTAGGTTTTGCAACCTTCATACTGTTCTTTATCGGCTTAGCGTTATTTATTACTGGCCTATCAATGTATTTAGGTTGGCTTGATGCCAGTGTTAATATGGCAATGTGGTCCAGTATTATCTTAACCTTCGGGTTTGCATTGATCTTGTGGAAGCCATTTAAAAAGCTTCAAAACAAACAAGTGACTCAAGATACTTCATCAGATTTTGCTCAAGAAACCTTTGTACTCACGGGTGATGTGAATCGCACTTCAAACGACGTATTGCATGCTTATTCTGGCATCAATTGGAAAGTGAGAAGCGAGCAACCATTAACCGCAGGGCAAACCGTTAAAGTAGTAAAAACTGAAGTCGGTATCTTGTGGGTTATAGCCGTCAACTAAAGCAACACAGTTAGCTGGACTCACGAACTTAGGCTGAATAAAGCCCAAAAACTAAAGGCGATATTCCTTAATTGGATATCGCCTTTTTGTATCAGTGAGAAGCTAAATTCCACTTTGAACTTTATAATAAACCGCGGCAAATAAAGCCGCAAAAATCAAAACCGTAATCAACAATTTAAGCCAAATAAATTTCACAATTTTTCCTTACCAAGCATACTAACCATCAATATTGTAACCCTATTAGGATACGCATAAATTCTGGTTTTGCGAATAAATATACTATCGATTCAGGTAAATGTTTTTCTACTTACTAGCACCACCATAAACTTACTGAATCATCCATTGTTCCATCAGAAAATTACTGTTACTTTTATCAATCATACGCGGATGATACATAGGTCAAACATGCCTTTTTTAACAAAAAACAAATATACCCTTTTTGGTATTGCCACAATTTTGCTATGGAGCAGTGTTGTTGCTTTGATCCGTGATGTCTCTGAACTTTTTAGCCCAATTGGCGGCGCTGCACTCATGTATACCATTAGTGCCATTTTTTTAATTGCTATTATGGGTGTGCCAACGTTAAAAGATTTCCCCACCCGGTACTTGATTATCGGCACAACTCTATTTGTCGCTTATGAGATTTGCCTCGCCTTGTCTTTAGGCATGGCAAACAATCGTCACCAAGCCATGGAAATGGCCGTTATTAACTATTTGTGGCCAGCCCTCACTATTTTATTAACGTCCATTCTAGGTGATCGTAAAGTCAGTATTTTGGTTTATCCAAGCGTGATAATCACCTTTATTGGTGTCGCTTGGTGTATTTCAGGTGATAGTGGTATTTCCATCCCTGTATTGCTCGCTAATATGGCAGAAAACCCAATGACTTACTTTATGGCTTTTTCCGCAGCATTTATTTGGGCTATCTATTGCTTCATCACTAAACAATTAAGTAATGGCAAAAATGCGATTACATTATTCTTTACTGTAACCGCGATTGCATTATGGATTAAATATATTTTCAGCAGCGAACCTAGCCTTCAATTTACTTTTAATTCCAGCGCAACCCTACTGCTTGCCGGTATTGTAATGGGAACTGGGTATGCTTTATGGAATCAAGCAATCATTGGTGGCAACATTATGCTACTGGGCACTTTATCTTACTTTACCCCTGTTTTTTCAACCGTTTTTTCTTCTCTATATTTGTCTGTCGCTCTTACTGCCTCATTTTGGCAAGGCGTAATACTGGTCACCGTAGGCTCGTTGATATGCTACTTTGTCACCAAAGAAAAAAACCAAGCTGTCAGCGTTAAAATAACAAACTGATTGATTGATTGAAAATCAACTTACTACTGCCTCTAATCTGAAATCAATTAACCCGCCTTTGGTGTTAAAGTTTGTATGATTAAGTTAATGTAAATCACCTAGCAAGTACTATTGAATTTACTTATGATTGGCGATTAATTATTACCTGAACTTTGGTCAGCCAATCTCATTTACATACATTCTCGTAATTAGTCTGCCCATCCTCTTTGTTTTTCCAAGTTAATCGGAGTATTTTTTGAAATCCACACAAAAAATTCTAGGCAAAAACAGCATGTTACTTTTTCTAATCGTGATCAGTGCTTTCCCACCACTCACAACGGATCTTTACCTTCCCGCTTTGCCGACCATGCTTGATACATTAAATACCACTCAAACCATGGTGAACCTTACGTTAAGCATTTATTTCGCCACTTATGCCATCGGCCTTCTGTTTTGGGGACCGTTAAGTGAAAAATTTGGCCGTAAGCCCATTATGCTAGTCGGGTTAGTGATTTATATTTCAGCCAGTTTATTATGTGCTTTTTCTGAATATATCGAATTACTGATCGTAGGCCGTTTATTACAAGCATTTGGGGGCAGTGCTGTTACTGTGGTTGCAACCGCCATTGTGAAAGATCTATATGATGGTCGAGAACGCGCCAAAATCATGGCGACCATTATGTCTTTAGTAATTATTGCACCAATGATCGCACCAATCTTAGGGGCATTTTTATTAAAAATAGGCTCCTGGCATATGATGTTTATTGCATTGGCTGTTTTTGGCGGTATGTCTGGAATATTCGCCTTATTGTACAGCGAGACATTACCGAATCGTTATACTGGGTCAATGCTACAAGCTTGGGGTCGTCTCGGTACGGTGATCAAAAATCCTAACTTTATTATTTTATTGATCATCTTCACCGCCCCACCTATGGCGTTACTTTCTTTTCTTGCCGTTGGATCTTATGTATACATAGACCAATTTGGCTTATCTGAGCAAATGTTCAGTTATGCTTTTTCTTTTAATGCATTAGTCGCCTCTTTTGGCCCCACTATCTACATTAAATTATCTCGGAAAATATCGGTTGAAAAAATCATCACGGTAAGTTTTGTGTGCTTAATGCTGTGCGGGATATTAATGTATTCATTTGGCCACCAATCTCCATGGGTGTTTGCTTTAATTGCCGCTCCTGCAACCTTAATGGCACTTATTCTTCGAGTACCTGGTACCAACTTAATGCTTGAGCAACAAAGCAGTGACACTGGATCGGCAGTTGCGATTATTCAATTTTGTTCGATGATGTTTGGAGCCTTAGGCATGACATTAGTGTCTCTACATTCAGAGACACTAATTGAAAACTTAGGCGTGATTCAATTTACCGTTGGTCTCGTTACATTAATTCTTTGGATTTTAGTCAAAAAGAAATCGTATGTGACTAACTACATTAAAGATTGCTAATAATTAAGTGAGCATAACCACTAAATATATGAATGACTTAGTGGTTTATAATCTGATCAGAAAAATCATTCAAATTTTTCGCCACAAAATCAGGCTCGGGAATATTACCCACCAATAATAGGTTGTTGTTCGGTCTAGTAATAAAAGCTGAAGAGCAACCGGCTGCTTGTGCGCCTAAGGTGTCCCATAAATGACAAGCCACAAGGCAAACCTTCGAAATATCCACACCCATTACGTTAGCTGAATGACGATAGGTTTCAGGATGAGGCTTAAAGGCTCGGACTTCTTCAACACTCAATTGATGCTCGAAGAATCGACTAATACCGGCTTTTTCTAATAATGTCGGTGAAGCCGTTGGAGCGGAATTGGTGAGCGTCGCCAATCGAAACCCAGCCTGTTGTAAGCGCTCCAAAGCCGGAATGACATCAGGATGTGGCGGCAGACTCCCTAGCAAAGATTTGAACTCTTCTACGTCTTGATCTGATATTACAAGGTTATAATTTACACCAACCATTTTCAGCGTACCCACAGCCAGTTGACCAAATGGTTCATAAAGCCCTGAAATCGTTATTGCTTGCGAATAAAGCACCAGTTCAGAAAACCAGTTCCGTAGTACCGAAGCATCGTTAAAAACGCGATCAAAAAATGGCTCTAAAATAGTGATATCAAGCAGTGTTTCGTTGACATCAAAAAGAAGAACGTCGACTTGACGTGTTGTATTCATATTGTGAACCTTTTAGTCGGAAAGTCCTGCTAGCTCTTTAAGCACGGCTATGTAATTTTCTTGTGGGTAAGCTCCCGTCATCGCACTACTACGATTAAAAATAACGGTTGGTACGCCAGAAATACCTTGCTGCTGCCAAAACATTTCTTGTTCGACAACACGACGATATCTATCTGCATCATTTAAAGCCGATTTGGTTACAACCGAATCTAACCCTACCTTTTGCGCTTCTTCTAATAGAATATTTCGATCGGAGACATCTTTATGCTCCGTAAAAAAAGCCGCAAACAAGCGTTGCTTAAGTTGGTGCTGTAAGCCATGTTCATGTGCAAAATCAAGCAACATATGGGCATCACGGGTATTTACCATCTTCATATTTTCAAAGTAATCAAACTCAAAATCATATTCCGCACCAAGTGCGCTAATGTTTGCGCGAGCTTTATCACTGTCTTCACGTTCAGCGCCGTATTTACGTAAAACATGATCCCGTAAATTTTCACCTTCTACTGGCATATCAGGGTTCAACTCAAATGGTTGCCATTCAATTTCTACTCGGTCTTGAAGCCCTAACTCATTAATCGCCGCTTCTAAACGCTTATAACCCACAATGCACCATGGGCAAACCACATCGGACACAATATCTATTTTGATCTTATCGTTCATTGTCATTTTATTCCTCTGCTTAACTGCCTACTGAATAAGTACACTATAGACATAACTGAACGTTCGTTCAATATTATTTTGAACAATCGTTCAATTTTGAGTTAAGGCTATGTTTATCGATTTAGATCGGCTCTGTGGTTAATTAAAACAACATTAAATAAAGGAGGGCTGTGAAGCGAATACTTTTACTCTATTTCTTCCTTCACGCTTTGCTTCGTACATTACTTGGTCAGCTTGCTGAAGTAATTCATCAAAGCTTTCTTGTTGTTGTAGCGTTGTAACCCCAATACTAACCGTGACTTGAATACTATTTGAATTAACAATTAAAGGCGTGTTCATCATTAATAGGCGTATATTTTCTGCCACTTCAACTGCACCTTCCTCATCTGTATCTGGTAAAACAATCGCAAATTCTTCACCACCAATTCGTCCAAAAATATCAGAGTCTCTGAGGCTTAAACGGCATTGTTCGCTAAATTGCTTTAAAAATATATCGCCAGCGTGATGACCATACTTATCATTAATCGATTTAAAATGATCCACATCTAAAATAAGCAGAGAATAAGCACGCTTTGACCGCTGAGATAAATTGAACTCTTTATTCCCCATATCCATAAAGTAACGGCGGTTACTAATTTGTGTGAGTGGATCAGTCGTCGCTTCAAGGTATAGCTGTTCTTCATAAGCGGAACGATTGTTAAGTTCAACTCTTAATATTTTTCTTGTGATGAGAAGCGTAATAGACGTGATAAAAAGAACAATGCAGGTTATCGGTATGAGTATATTTTTGCTTGGCACCATTGGAGTCCATGTTAAAAGCGTTATTTGCTTACCTAACACAGAATAAATGGGCATGCTTAATGATTCATCAACTGGCTTTTGAGTTTGGCTTAATCCAAACAGCTGATAGTTTGATTCTAATTTCTTTAAAAACGTAGAATCAACTCGTAGCCCTACCGTGAGATAAGAATTACTTCTTGCTGTGTGAAGCTTTTCATCAACTAATGGTCCCCCAACGACAAAATAGGTATTTTCCCCTACTTGTATAAAACCACTAGTAGTCTGTAACTCGGTGTTAAGCGACCTAGAATGCTGCATCATCTTAATCAAACCATTGTTCATCAACTGATCAAACGTAAGAGACGAGTCATTCTCACTTTTCACCAAATAAGCATCATCCTTATCATTTTCTATAGCAACACTGAAGGCTAGATCGAACTTATCCATGAGATAGTCACCGGTATTTTCTGACACCCAGTTAGCATCTCGGTCAATAAATATCCGTTCATAGGATTCATCCCAATAGGTATATTCACTTAAAATATCTTGTGCATGCTGACTTTCAATCGTTAAAGCTAAATTTACCCTTTTCTTAATTTGAGCCGTGGCTTGATGATCTAAAGTACTTAAAAAATACCAAATTCCGAAAAACATCATAATCGTCATGATGAAAAACAAGGCACTGATGGCCGATATAACCGATTTGGTTGAGATAAAACCTTGAGTAGACAACTTAGCCATAAAAGAATCCATAAAATCAAAATAACCCTACTAATTTAATGATTACACATTGGTAGGTGTCATGTGACTTTAGTTTACATTCTTTTACGGAAAATGCCTTTATTAGCAAGCATTATGTTTACATAAGCTCTTAAAGATAAAAATACGTGATTTCACATAATTATGTTATTTCTAAAATCAATACGTCCTTTTATATACCGAAGCCATCATCACACTAACAAAAATCACACACCCACCTATTACTTGAATAATAGATAACGATTCGTTTAACCAAATAACAGCAAACAAAGCGCCAAACATTGGCTCACTGCCCATTAAAAGTGAGACTTTAGTTGGTGATAGTTTCCTTACTGCATAATTTTGAACAAAAAAAGCAAACAAGGTACAACACAAAACCAAATACACCATAATAAACCAAAACTCGATATTGATTGGAAAGTGAACGTTAAAACCAACATCAAACACCACCAAACTTATGGCACTCACGGCAACCACAAACGATTGAATGCAAGTGAGCGTTGCATTACTAACCTGCTTACCTTCCGTCAGCCTTTTGGTCATAGTTACCATGAATGCACGTAGTAAAGCGGCTAATAAAATAAAGTAATCACCTCTATTTAATTCCCATTCAAAACCGTGCGAACTGGTTAATAGAAATACTCCAACAACACTTGATACAGTAAGTATAAACATCCGCTGGCTTATCACTCTTTTACTCATCGACATTTCAACCAGAAAAGTAAAAATAACCGATAGACTTATCAAAAACGCGGCCTTACTTGCCGAGGTTTGAAAAAGTCCTGTAACCTCAAAAAAGAAAATCGCTGCCAAAATAGCGCCCGTTGGTAAACCAACTCTCCAATCTTTACTTCTCTTTGCCTTTATATCCTTCAATGCCACTGGCAATAAAAAGAAACAAGTGACTGAAAATCGAATAGCGATAAATATCATCACAGATGTATAAATGAGCGCCTGTTTAGTTAAGCCATAGCTTGTCCCCCAAAAAATGGCCACCAATAGAAGTAATACTTCTAAGATTGGGAAATAATATTTCGGTTTAGCCTCTCTCTTACTACTTTTTAGTAATGTTGTAGTTTCATTCATACTTACTCCTTAAATTGGCTCAAATAACTTCGAATATTTGTGATTTCTTTGACACAAGCAGTATCAATGAGTAACTTAAATAGAACAATAAGCTAAATATGCAAAGGATAATTGCGCCGTGAACACTAATAGAGTAATGAATTTGATGCCAGAAATGGCAACGTTTGTCACTGTAATAGAAGAAGGAAGTTTTTCTAAAGCCGCAATAAAATTGGGTGTGATGCCTTCATCGGTCAGCCGTTCTATCAGTAAGCTTGAAACAGCGTTACAACAAAAATTGATTGAAAGAACAACTCGCAGGCTGCGCCTAACCAGTGTGGGTGAAGACGTATTTCAACTTTGTTTGGATATGCTTCAATCAGCAAAACAAGCCGTTCACGCTGCGCATACCAATACAGATGAAATTTCTGGAGAGCTTACGATTGCCGCGCCAAAAGCACTAGCTCGTCAGGTCCTTATGCCAACCGTGCTCGAATTTATAAAAGCCTACCCTAATGTGTGCTTAAAATGGAAAGTCACTGATCATTATATTGATCCAGTAGGAGGTGAAGTGGATGTCGTCATTCATATCACCGATCATCCAGTAGAAGGACTCATAGCCAAGAGTCTAGGCAGCGTTAAGCGTATTGCTTGTGCTAGCCCTGATTACATCCAAAAGCATGGTTTACCTATCCACCCTAGCGACCTAACTACCCATCAATGCATAGGTTATGGTGAAACTCCAGCTGATAGTTCATGGACTTTAAGTCAAAACACGAAAAAATACACAATAAACATTAAAGGTTCATTAGCCGTCAATCACAGTGAGATAAGAAGAGAAGCCGTATTGCAAGGATTAGGTATTTCTATTTTCCCCGACTTTACTATTACAGACTATCTCGATTCAGGTGAACTGATTCAAATTTTTCCAGAATGGTATATCAAAGGAAATTACCAAGGAAAAATTGTCGCACAATATCCACAATCGAAATACATCCCCAATCAGCTGAAAGCTTTTATTAATTTTCTGAACAATATTCAATGTTAAGAATAAAAAACTGAGGGGATCAGATATTGCTTCTTACTACACCAATTATTTTTATGATAAAAATCAATTTATTATTGCGTTTTTCTTTGAGGTATAACTTATTTAGGTTCGAGCAAAAGGTAGGATTTCTGCTTATATACAATAAAGTTAGGTTAAAGAAAGCATTTTGATGCCTCTAAGTAACTGACATCTTATATTGACCATGCAGATTTGAGTTATAAACGCTGGATGTGATCTTTGCAACGACTTACTTTGCAAACATCAGAAATGTCGCTGAAAGTATAACCTGTCCTAAGCCACTTTAATAAATCAGTCAGTTATAAAACAAATAACACCATAAAGTGTCCTAACCTGAAAGCATAAAATGTCCTTTTTCTAACGTCTCTTTATACTGATTATTTTTGTGAAAGAAAGTTACTTTCAATAAAACAATCACCTTGCCTCTAAGTTCATAATTCTAAGCATGAACCGTTTCATGCTAACTCATTTTTGGACAATTTCGTGTTACGAATAGAAACAACAAAACCCCAGTTTGCATGAGAAAATGTATGGAAAAAATTAACCACATTGACAAGTTTATGGTTCAATACTTTTTTCACAGTAAAAGCTAATGACGACATGATAAATTGAAACAGTAACGTTACCACGCTGAAGTTCTTCTTTTCCCATCCAAAAGGTATCTGAATCTTCAGCATTTACAGTTTCAAGAGCATAACCATTTGCTTTGGTAAAACCTTTGTGCTGACGTTGTTTTATGTGGTTCTTATACTTATCCAATAGGGTGACAAAATCTTTATCGAATGCATATACGACAACGAATATCGTATTAAAGCCCTCTTGATCATACCCCGCCAACTTATCCATATGCTCATTGATATCGGTAGTACCCCATTTAAGAAGGCGAAACGCTTCAAATAACGCAATACGTCTACTTTTATTGTTATCTACTATGACACCATCCACTTCACCATAGCTTTTACCCGAAGATGAACTGCCTATTTGACTTTGATCCGAAATGTGAAGTGGAGAGCTTTTTTCTCTCATATTAAAAAGACTACAAAACCATTGATTAATTCGGTCTTCGTTTGCTGGCTTACTAGAATATCCAGAAACGGAATCGTCATCTTTGACAGGTATGTAAATATTTTTGCTGCGGCTAAGTAATTCTTTAGAGACTGAAGAAACTGTTTCAACTAAATACTCTTCAACAGAACTATTATTTGTTATCTTCACATATGTTTCGACATCACTACCGTTAATCAGTTTAAAACTATTTGCTAGTTGCTCAGGGCTTCTTTGATTCTTTTCAGCAATACGATCGATATACTCTGTAGCACGCGACTCCTTCGCAAAAGCGTTCATTATAACGTCGTTTATTTTATCTAATTCGTCTGGCAGGGATTCGTTTTGACCTAAGAACCTCGTATAAGATGAAAAAGCGATATCTGCTTCTTTTACCAAGTTATGCTTAAGCAGTAACTCACAATAAGGTGTAAGTAACTGAGGGAGGACTTTCTGAGTTGAACTCAATAGTTCCCATGTTTCCTTCATTGAATTGATGTCTTCAATCGTTAAATAAGCATGAAGTATTCCAGAAATCCACGGCAATGGGTAACTTGGGAAATTAGACCATTGTGCTTCTGCCGACTGTTCTACTTTTGCTAAAACACTTCGAATCAAAGTTATGTTTGAAGCTTCATGATGGTTAGCAATATAGGCACGTAACAACATTAAGATATGTTCTGGGTTCTTAGTATCTTCGGCCAATCGTTTCAGAATAAGAATGCTCTTTGGAGCATCACGTTCAATCAGGTAGTATGCGAGGTAGTAGCGTCTAAAGTGCTCACATTCGTCGTAAAGCTTTCTCTCTGATGATGCAAATGGAATAGGAATATTGTTAACATGTGATTGAAAATCAGGATCATATTCGCTTTGGTTAACAGCCATTAATGTAACATCTAACTTGTATTGATAACACTTAATCAATTGACGTTTATCAGTAAATAGATGGTGTTGTACTTCTTTGAATCTACCTTCATTCAACTCATGACTAGCTTGTTTAAGAACGTTTAATGCAAGGTCAAACTCAGAAGCTCGGTATGCTGATACAAATGTTCTTTCTAAGTCATCTAAAGAGCTATTAGCAATATTGTCTATTGAGAGCTTTGTGATTGCTGATTTGAGAAGCTCTTTTCTTACAGGATGAATACAAGATTCCATTAATTGGAAAAGCTGTGAGTTAGTTAAGCTATCTTCATTTGAATCAAGAAAGTCTTCGAAGTCTGAATAACCGATTTTGTTTATGTAAACACAGAAATCAGGCCATAGGTCGTAAGCATTCATTCCAATAGTGCGAAATAATCCATCTCTTTCATTAGTACCGAAGCCTAAATTGTCAACGATAGATATATTTCTTTTGTGCAGTTTATTTAAATTTTGGCAAGAGTCATGATTTGCAACCGCCATCAGTATTTGAAAGTAACAACTTATAGCTCCTTTCGATTTATACTGAGATTCGTTTTTCCATAGCAGAACCGATGACCAATCGTTTTTGTGCCTTTTAGAAATCGACA
>NZ_AJYK02000087.1 GCF_000286955.2 Vibrio rumoiensis 1S-45 | reverse complement strand
ATCTATTGAGAGTTGTTTCTGAAGGACTATCTATTTTAGACAGGAGATGGAAATAACTTATATTAGCCATGTTATTAGTGTGGTTTAATCGTGTGTGGAATAGTTATTTAATACTATTAAATGTAGTTAAAAATATGCCACCTAATATCATTGTTGAGGCGATAATGAAAGTAAGGCTCATCGTTTCAGATAAAAAGACAACCCCGCCTAATGCCGCAATTGCTGGAACAGAAAGTTGTAAAATTCCCGCTTGGGTTGAGGTTAAACTACGCAAAGCCACATACCAAATAGCATACCCAAGACCAGACGTAACCGCGCCAGATGTTATAGCCAAAATAAGGCCGTAAGAGGTGAATGATGGAAAGCTTGAACTGTGGGAGTTAAAGACAAGGTAAAGACAAAGCGCTACACCAAAAGGTAGGCTTTTAATAAAGTTGCCTGTAGTGTCTGCAAGTGGGTCATCACAAGAACGTCCTTTTAGGGTGTAACCTGCCCAAGCAATGCCCGCCACTGCCATCAACATAAACCCTTTTATCGAAGGGGTGGAAAGATTCGGCAGAACCAATAGAACAAACCCCATAAATGCCAACGACATACCTAACCATTCTTGTTTACTGAGCGGTTTTCCAATGAATAGATTAGTTATTATGATGGTTATCTGTACCGCGCCAAATAAGATTAGCGCACCGGTGCCGGTATCTAATGAAAGGTAAGCGATAGAAAAACCAGCCGCATAAATGAATAACATTAACGCAGAAGCCCAATTTCCTTTTATGGGTTTTAGGTATGATGAATGTGCGGCCGCGTCGGAGTTGAATAATGTTCGAATGGTTAATAATAAAAAGAGCATAACTGCGCCAGAAACTAGACGAACAAGGGTAAAGCTGAAAGCATCAATATTATCATTGGTGAGAGCAAGACGAGCGAGGACTGAGTTAGCGGCAAATGCTATGAGTGCAAATAGGGTGAAAAATAAAGTATTCAAGTTAGGTAAACGTGACAATTTGCGAAGAAGTACTTTCATGGGATACCTAACAATATTCGCTGCAAAGAGAGCACTCAGAATAAGAATAATTGACAAGGATAACAATAAATAAAAACATCTGAGTTAGCACCAAAAATTATGAAAAAAATGGAAGCTGAATTTGCTTCCATTATGATTTTCTTATCTTAAGGCGTTAACCGTATGTAACGTCAACGATGTATCACTTAGTGACTTAGTGATGTTCGTGGTCATTGTCACTTTTTTTCATTGGCTTCATTCCAGCCATAACCTTTTTCACAGGCACGGAAAGGGTTTCATTTTCACCGTTGGCGTAGGCAAGTGTAATATTGATATTGTCGCCTTCAACCAAAGGTTTTTTCACATTAAGCAACATGATATGGAAGCTGCCAGGTTTGAGTTCCATTTCCCCATTAGCTGGTAAAGTAATCCCATCGACTTGGCGCATTTTCATCAGTTCGCCTTGCTTTTCGACCGTGTGTAATTCCGCTTTTTCTGCGACGTCGGTAGAGACAGATACTAAGGTACGATCCGCTGCCATGTGGTTTTCAATCGTCATAAAAATGGCGCTATTGACCGCATTAGGTGGTGTCGCACGCGCATAAGGGTTGTCATAGGTCATACCATCGTGAGCGAATACCGATGAACTTATTAACGATGATCCAAGTACTAAAGAGCTGAGCAGTAAAGGACGGAAGACTAAGGTTGGGATTCTCATTGCATGTTTTCCTTTTCAAGCTGTTGAATCGCTAAAATCAATGGTTGAGGGTTTAAAGTGTGAGGTACTTTTTTGAGCAAAGTCCCATCAGGCTTTAAAAAATAGAAATATGAACTGTGATCAATGGTGTAATTCAATGCAGATTCTTTTAATTCTGTTTTCTGGAATATCACACCATAATTCTGCGCTAAGGTTTTAATCGAATCTAAAGAACCAGAAAAGCCTTCAATTTTCGGGTGGAAATAATGGGCGTATTTTTGAGAATCCTCCCCTGAATCGCGCTCTGGATCCAGAGTAATAAACATAGGGCGAACGTTATCTAACTCAGATGGTGTTAATTGCTTCAATGCAGCAGACAGCATTGCTAATGATGTTGGGCAAACATCTGGGCAACGAGTGAAACCAAAGTAAACGATACGAATGCGAGGATCTGTCGTATCAAAGATGTTCACGGTTTGATTGTCTTTTCCGATTAATGAAAAAGATGCACTTTGCGCAGTGTTCGCTGATGGGCCATTAAAGTAATAATTTACGCATATTCCGACAATAAAGGCGAACAGCATGGTTATAAGCCAAGACTTTTTCATTTTTCCATCCTAATTGAAGTGTAAACTGTTTGGTGATTATCAGTTAAAGAGCCAATCCATGTCATTTTAGCGTCAGTGCAAATCGGTAACACGATGCTACCACTGTAGCTGCCATCACTTTGTTTGATAATTGGGAACTTCACAATCCCTAGATCCATTTCTAAGCCACGTAATGTCAACATTAACTTATCACTTGTTTGTTCTGGCCAATCCACATGTATGCGTGTTTCGGTGAGCGGGCGAGCAATGTCAGTGTCTAAAGTAATGGCGGCACCATCTTGTTTGCAAGCTTGGGTTGATAAAGCACAATATTGAGAACTTTTTAAAGGGGGCGCATTAGTGAGATCTGCTTGCGTCTTTAGATTTTGGAGCAATGACGGTAGGTAAAATCCAGCAATTAATGCCAAGACCGTCAAAAGTAAATACGGCCATCGTAATGTACTTTTTTTGGTTTGAGTTGAAATCACAGTCATAACACGTTTAGAAATGAAAATTATTCTCGAATGTTATCACACCATGAATATTCGAACAGAAGTAAAATGTATTTTCGTGGATGGGGTTCAATTAAAAGCCCAAGAGTATTCACGACACGCTTGGGCTTTTCGTTTTCCGTATTTCAGATGATTTTATTCGCTCTTGTGTGCGAATTTTTCGAGCAGCCATACAATACCAATACCTGCTAGCATACATACAACGGCGAATGCGAAGTTTGATGGTTGTCCTACAATATGTTCAAACTGATTTGGAAGTAAGTTATGTTGGAGTAAAGGCACTTGCTCGCCATGAGAATTAGTGCGCCAACTTAACGTTTCTTTCCAAGGCCAGATCTTAGGAAGAGTACCGATCATTAGCCCAGTTAAGAACACTAACGTTGCATCGCGGTGGCGTTTTAATAACCAAGAAAGTAAATGAGAGAAGGTTAGCAAGCCGCATACTGCGCCAATCGCAAATAAGCCGAGAATGCTGATGTTCAACTCTTTTACTGCCGCTAAAATCGTTGGGTAGATACCAAGTAATAATAGAATAAAGCTGCCAGATATCCCCGGTAAAATCATGGCACAGATTGCAATTGCCCCTGCAAAAATTAAATTTATGGTGGTTGGTTGCATGTCTAAGGGTTGCAGTACCGTGATGCTATAAGCAAAAGCGATACCTATGCTTAGGAATAATAGTTGAACGGCTTTCTTTTGTTCAACTTGCTTCATGATATGAACCACAGAAATTAGGATCAGACCAAAGAAGAAAGACCATAATGGAATTGGATGAGTGACCAATAGCCATGAAATGAGTTTAGCTAGCGTTAAAATACTGGTTAAAATACCGCCAAATAGTGCAATCAAAAATCCAGCATTGATGTGATTCAGTACTGCTTTAAATCCTTCTCGCTTCCATAAGCCAATTAAACTTGGGTTTACTCGCTGAATGCTACCTAGCAAGGTGTCGTAGACTCCAGTGATGAAAGCAATGGTTCCTCCTGACACACCTGGAACCACATCGGCAGCACCCATTGCGATGCCTTTTAAATACGTGAAAAAATAGTTCATAAAGCAAGATACCGTAAAATTATTGGTCGTGAAAATCACTTCCTATTTAACCCCGATAGCAGTATAGGATGGCTTCTCGCTATCCGAAGATCAGGTCATTTAAGGCGCTAAGATTGGCATGATTTAAGAAAAATGAAAAGGATTGAGTTATTGGAAAGCCCACCAAAAGGCTTGATAAAACGCATCTTTTGCATTTTTTTCAATCTTTAAGCCATTAGACGAGATCATACGGTCAAATGGCCATGTCATGATTTCTTGAATAGAGGCGCGCAGCATGGTTTTATTTTTGTATTGGCGACGATCCCAGTAAGGTAGGGAGAGTTCGTATTTCACGCCTTGAGCTAACGTAGCTAACTTTTGCCCTAAAGGTAATTCAGGTTGTACAGCGATCAAATTATCACTGATTAATAAGGTGCGACTGATTGGATCGCAGAAAACCATTTTGTTTGGCGTGTCATCACTACCAATAGAGGTTTGCAGAATTTGGCCTTGCCATTGCTTTGGGGTTTGTCGTGATAATGCACCATCAAAATTAAGATCAGTGCGTTTTTCAATTAAGGCGTGGCTGGCAAAAAAATAAGCTTTTGAATAGCCCAACCACCATTCTGATAAATGCTGATGGTAACTCGGTGTTGGAGATACGATGTATTTCACTGTTCCGAGCTTTGAAAGCTCTAATTGGCAGTGGGTCGTCAGCTCAATCGGTGAGATAACCATTAAGAGATCATCTTCGAGCTTAACGACTACCATTCTTTGAGTATGTGTTAATCCTAATTTTCGATAAGGTTTATCTACATACCAAATTCGATTTGATTCCCATTCTGTAAACATCGAGCTTGCTTCCTGCAAACGAAAAAACAATAACAGTGTATAGCAAAACGCCAACCTTCATCGGTGGGTTTAGCCCATATTTTATGCAGTGACTTTCTGAAGTAACTGAGATATCGATTATCTACTATTGTTACTTGCGCACAAACCATTTTTCCCAAGGCAGCATTAATAGACCAAAGATGATAATGGCATATAACATGCTCCAGCCTAAACACAGAAAGACAATACTGCATAATAAGGTGGAAAATCCAGCAAGATATTTGGCAAAACCGGTTAAGAGCTTAAATGCAGATAACATGGCTAATAAATACAGCATGACAAAAACGCTATTGGCCAATTTTACCAGTAATTCCAAGTCGAGATTAACCAGATGCCCAAAGCTGATAGAAAAGAGTAATACCGCAGCAACCGCATAAGCTGCAATCGTGGGAACACCTCGTTTAGACAAGCGAGCTATTGCGCTGGTGGGACGATATTCACGAGCTTGCGCCCAGACCAAACGAATCATACTTTGCGTATATAAATTGATGCTAGCGAAACAAGCAAAGTAACCAATCACAGTAATCACGACAGCCAGTTTGTTGCCTAATAATTGCTCACTTAACCAAGGGATGGAACTGTGCGAAGCGACATTAGGTTCAAAGGCATGGAATTTTAATATCACAACCGAGCAAGCCCAGTAAATGAACCCAGCAACAAAACAGCCTAAAACAATCGCAATAGGAAAATCGCGTTGTGGATTTTTGAACTCTTCTCCCATGTGAGAAAAGGCTTCTATTCCAACAAAGCACCAAAACATGACGGCTAAAGCAGAGCCAATGGGTAGCGCGGCAGAAGCATTTAAGCTCGGCATCGCAATATCATCTAAGCTTATGTTTCCTTGCCAGAAAAATACTGCGACAAGCACAAAAATACTCAGAGCGATCAATGCTTGAAATTGCGAGGAAGATTTACTGCCAAGTAAGGTTAACGCAAGGATTAAAGCTAATGTTATGAGTTCTGCAAGGTATCGATAATCCAAGAAACTGGGCAGTAATTCTTTCCCAAAGCCACCGGCGAGTGTAATAGCAGCTGGAAGGCCCACGGGTAATACACTTAAAAACAGCCAAGCGACGCTACGCTCCATTTTGCTATTGAAAGCTTGGCGAACAAAATAAGCCGTTCCACCTGCATTTGGGTATTGGCGACCCATTAATGCAAAAGTGAGTGCAATAGGGCAAATAGCCAAGAGTAGAAGTATCCATGCCCATAATGACCATTCGCCTGCAATATTAGCGGCAATGGCTGGGATCATGAATAAACCGGTGCCCAGAAGAGTCGTGGAAAGTTGGCCAACGCCACCGAGTAAAGTAATTTCTTGTTTGAGTTGCTGACTCACAGATAAATCCTAATTGAAAAACGAGTAGACACTCAGACCGAGGTTACCTGGTATATTGAAGCCACTTTATAAATGGATTACATTAAATTCAGAGTAGAGAGCAGCATAATACCTAAGCTGCACGTTACAATCGACCCTACTGTGGTTAAGGCGATGATATTTGCTGCAAGAGTCGCATTCCCTCCCATGGCGCGAGCCATTACATAGCTTGCCGCTGCGGCAGGAGAGGCTGTCATAAAGAAAATAATGCCTAATTCTAACCCTGTAAAGCCATACCAATAAGCGCCCAAAGTTATAAGAAGAGGGCAAGCAATCAGTTTAAGAGTGCTTGATAAAATATTTGCGGCTTTGTCGTGCTTGAGTTCTCTAGTATCGAGCGAACCACCTGTACACAATAAGGCTAATGGCAACGTCATATCGGCAAAGTATTGACCTGCATGGATGATGATTTCTGGCACTGGAATGGTGAGTTCATAGACAATTAAAGCCAGCACAATTGCAATGATCAGCGGATTCTTGGTAATCGACTTCATCATAATGCCATAGGCTTTCATGCTGGAGTTTTCACTTTTAGGCGTAAGAGCAATCACAGCAAGGATATTGTATAAAACCGTAACGGCAGCGACATACACCGCAGCTAAGGCAACTCCTGATTCACCATAGGCATTGGCGACATAAGCTAAACCGATAATGGCGGTGTTTGAGCGAAATGCACCTTGAATAATCACGCCTTGGTTAGCGGGTTGCTTGATCATCATTTTGGTGGTGATAGAAGCAAAAATAAAAAAGAGCGTGTTGGCAATAACACCAAATGCCACTAAAGGAATACTGTCATTGGTAATGGTGTTAGATTTAATGATACTTAAAAATAATAGTGCGGGAAGCGTGACTTGAAAGACTAGCTTAGAGGCAATTTCGATAAAGTTATCGTTAATCAATTGCCAGCGGCGCAGTAATACACCTAATAACAGCATTAAACAGATTGGCCCAGTAATGGACGCAGAAAAAGTAAATTGCTCAAGAATACCTGACATGATTAATCCGTTAAATAATGGTCTGTTGACTGACTACGGCTATCTGTTAAATAACTGCGGTGTGAGAAAAACCTTTGTATCATAAGTATGACAAATAAAGAATACGAGTGACGAATTATTAAACGTTCGGTAATTAAGTTTTAGTAAAAACCTTGTTTTAAAAGCTATCCGTGATAGAAGGGCGATAGTAGTCACGCAATCTTGTATTCCGTTTTCATTATCGATTGCCTCGCATTCAACACCAAATAGGACAAGTCATGAGTAATAAAATCTACTTTAATACCCCAAGTCGTTTTAGTTTAAAGCGTAGTTTAGTGAATGTTTCTACACGTTTACATCATACTTTAGCTCGTGGACATGCGATCAAAACGGCTAAGAAATTACTCTTAACACCAGTGCGAATTAAAGTGAAAAATGTTGAACCACAGGGAATGGTACGTGGAAAAGTACCTTGTTCTGAAGGAGCATTAACTACTTTTACCTTAGGTAAAGGGCCTGTGTGGCTAATCACTCATGGTTGGTCAGGTTCAACCACGCAGTTTTATCCATTAATGGAACATATCGCTCAACAAGGTTTTACAGCTCTTGCTTTTGACTATGCTGGTCATGGAGAAAGTGAAGGGCAGTTTGGGCATTTACCAGCTTTTGTGAATGCTTTAGATGCGATGGTCGATTCTTGCGACAATATTGTAGGTATTGTCGCTCATAGTATGGGCAGTGCTGCTGTATTGGAATCGAAACACCAAAAGTTAACTCAAGTACCGTTGTTACTGGTTGCGCCAGTACTGAATTATTTGGAAAACTTAATGATGGCGGTTCAGCGTTCTGGTTTTTCCATCAAACTGTTTAATGATGTGATCAGTGAAATAGAGCAGCAGTATCGTTATCCTTTGCAAAGTATTAACCCTCAACAATATTTAATTGAAAGGCAATCCCCTACCATTATTGTTCATGATAAAGCAGATAAATTTGCTAACTTCTCTATTAGTGAACAACTGACTGAACAAAGCCAATGGGTGAATCTAAAAGAAGTCGAAGGGTATGGACATAACCGAGTAATGAAATCTGATGAAGTGATGCAAGCCTTTGAACAGTTAGTAGAAAATGCCGCCCTTAAAAAATAGCACTGTGAGTTTTGAATAACATAGCAACTTTGGAATGAGATAATGACTTTTCAATAAGATTGTTACTTTTGAATGAAATAATGCTTGAGTAAAACGATGGGATTCGCTAAAAAGGATGCCAATTTGTTGTAACTATTTCTCATAAGGATATGAACATGATTAAAGAAAATACCTATTTTGATGGCAGTGTTAAATCGCTAGGTTTTACCCAACAAGATGGCGACAGCAGTGTGGGTGTTATGGCGGTAGGTGAATATACATTTGGAACCGCTGC
Organism: Vibrio rumoiensis 1S-45; assembly: GCF_000286955.2. GTDB lineage: Bacteria > Pseudomonadota > Gammaproteobacteria > Enterobacterales > Vibrionaceae > Vibrio > Vibrio rumoiensis_A. The sequence continues at coordinate 29,810 of NZ_AJYK02000087.1, read as the reverse complement.
ACCAGAAAAAATGACCGTGGTGAAAGGCGCGCTAACAGTAAAACTTCCTGGTAGTGAAGAGTGGGTGACGTATTCTGCAGGCCAAGCTTTCGATGTTATTGGCGATTCTTCTTTCGATTTGAAAGTAGAAACCCCAACGGCTTACCTATGTAAATACTTGTAATTACAAGTATTTGCGCTGTATATGAAAGAGGCTAATTAGCCTCTTTTTTTACGGAAAAATGTCATGGATAAGCCATTCAAATGGGTGTTTATAGACTAAGATTGCAGGGTCTTGGCGAAAAATGTGATCTGAATCCATTTGCCAGTTAACTATTGGAGTTTCTATGTCTATCACTACACTTGATCCAAAAACCGCGCTTATCGTAATTGACCTACAAAAAGGCATTCTTGCGCTTCCTACTTGCCACGACACTGCGCCGGTGGTAGAAAAATCATGTCAATTAATCGATGCTTTTCGAGCGAAACAATTACCGGTTGTGTTGGTGAATGTTGCTGGTGGTGCGCCAGGGCGGAATGAACAAGCTGCCTCGCATGGCGAACTTCCTGCTGATTGGGCGGAGTTAACACCAGAATTGAACATTCAAGATAGTGATCACTTAGTGACAAAAAAGACGTGGGGCGCGTTCACGAATACGGATTTAGAAGAGTATTTAAAATCCAATGCTGTTACTCAAGTTGTGGTGATTGGTGTTGCTACAAGTATTGGGGTGGAATCGACTGCGCGTCAAGCATGGGAGCTTGGCTATAACGTTACGTTAGCAACGGATGCCATGACCGATCTTAATATGGATACGCATACCAATAGCATTAATTTGATCTTTCCTCGTTTGGCTGAAACAGGCACAACAGCGGATATACTCGTATTACTCAATTAGTAAAAAGGCCAAGTAACTTTGCAATTGCTTGGCCTTTGCTATTTCATCCGAGATAAAAACTAACGGTCTTGATTAGGAACTGCAATAAAGCCAGTCGTAATGCTTTCATCTTTAGACTCTACGTGCTCAATCACTTGATCGATGTAGTGTCCTACTTTATCACCAACAGAATCATTGTCTTCGGTAAAGTAAGCAAGATGGAAAACCGCATCACCTTCATTCACTAAAGGTAATGTTTGTTGCCCGATCACAATGCCATCTTTAGGCGCTGTCATGGTGATTTCAACATGGCCAAGCGGCGAGCTGATATACGCCAAAACTTGGTCTTTTGAAACGCGATCACCTAAAGTCACCATGGTGCGTAAAATGCCATCGTTTTCAGCGCGAACCCAGTTGGTTGATTTTGCAATTACCGACTCAGGCACTTTTTTACGGCTCTTTCTTAACATGCCTAATTCTTGCATGACACGAATGACCCCTAAAATACCAGCATTGATTGCAATCGGTTCAAAACGCAATGCTTCACCTGCTTCGTAGGTTAAAACAGGGATCCCATTTTTCTCCGCTTCCGCGCGCAATGAGCCATCACGTAATGCTGCATCAATAATGACCGGTGTACCAAATGCTTGCGCCATTCTCAACGTATCGCTGTTACTTAAGCAAGCACGTATTTGCGGCAAGTTGGTACGGTGAATCGCACCAGTATGCAAATCGATAATATAGTCTGCTTTTTGCGCGACATCAGTAAAAAAGGTATGCGCAATGCGAGAAGCCAGCGATCCTTTTTCTGAGCCAGGAAAACAGCGATTTAGATCCCGGCGGTCAGGCAAATAACGAGATTTATGAATAAAACCGAATACGTTAACAATCGGTACCGCGATGAGCGTCCCTTTCAGTTTCGTGGTATCGATTTTTTCAATTAACTGGCGCACAATTTCAACGCCATTTAATTCATCACCGTGAATAGCTGCATTGACCATTAATACTGGCCCCGGATTTTTTCCGTGAATAATCTCAACAGGAATAGACAATGGCGAATGTGTGTAGAGTTTCGCTGCTTCTATTTCTAAGACTTTACGTTCGCCAGCCCTGATGGTGTTACCCATAAATTCGAAAGGTTTATTAATGGTTACCCTTCTTTTAGTTACACTTTTATTTTTATCCTCGGCCACGAGTTTTAATTCCTTTTACAGACGCGTTTTTCTCAATGAAATCAACGATCATGCCTGCGACATCTTTGCCAGTTGCAGCCTCAATGCCTTCAAGACCTGGTGATGAGTTGACTTCCATCACTAATGGGCCACGTGAAGAGCGCAATAAATCAACGCCTGCAACGTTTAGACCCATAATTCTTGCTGCTGCGACAGCAGTTTTACGTTCTTCTGGGGTAATGCGCACTAATGATGCTGTGCCGCCACGGTGTAAGTTTGAACGAAATTCACCTTCACCCGCTTGACGTTTCATTGCCGCAATTACTTTATCCCCAATGACGAAACAGCGGATATCGGCACCGCCCGCTTCTTTAATGTATTCTTGCACCATGATGTTCGCTTTAAGACCCATGAATGCTTCGATAACACTTTCTGCCGCTTTTCGTGTTTCTGCAAGCACGACACCGATACCTTGCGTACCTTCAAGTAACTTAATCACTACTGGTGCGCCATTGACCATTTCTAATAAATCTTTGATGTCATCTGGCTTACTCGCAAAACCTGTGATTGGCATACCGATGCCTTTACGAGATAAAAGCTGCATTGAGCGCAGTTTGTCACGAGAGCGGGTGATTGCTACCGATTCGTTTACTGGGTAGACGCCCATCATCTCAAATTGGCGAAGTACCGCGGTACCGTAAAAGGTTACTGACGCGCCAATACGTGGCACGATAGCGTCAAAATCTTTTAACTCTTCACCTTTAAAATGGATTTCAGGTTGTTCAGAGTTGATATTCATGTAACAGCGCAATGCATCGATAACTTTGACTTCGTGACCTCTGCTTTGACACGCTTCAATTAAGCGTTTGGTTGAGTACAAAGAGCGGTTGCGAGATAAAATTCCGATTTTCATAAATCGTGATCCTTAATGGGATTAAAAGGTGTAGCAATTAAAAATGATGCGGCAGGATCGACAATGATTCGGTTGTTCATTGCAGTACGGCCCAGCAGCATACGAAATAACATGTTTTCTCTATTCGTGAGCGTGACTTCGATCGGCCACTCTTCACCATTAAAACTAAGCATAGTCTCTATGACGTAACGTTGTTCTTCATGTCCACCAGAATCTTTTACGGTTCGTTGATCGATGACCTTGGCTTCACAGATTTGTACAAAATCGTCATTTTTCTGAATTGGATGGATCCAAAATCGAACCCACAATTCATCGTCTTTCTCAAACGGATCAATTTTAAAGGTATGCAAACAAGAGCTGCGCGCACCGGTATCGACTTTTGCTTTGATTTGTTCAATACCAAGCTCGGGAAGAGCTAGCATTTCACGCCATCCTACAATGATTTTTTGAGTCATATGTATATCGCTAAGGTTGGTATAAATTAATGATTTTGTCGCTAACTCTATGCTTATTATAATGAAAATTAGCCACAAAGATAATGTGACTTTAACTATAACAAACTATTAACGTGGAGGGTGATTTATACCTAATAAACTTAAGCATATAGCGCAAATTTATCAACATTCATCGCTGGAGTCTTGTGAAAACTTTTGCACCTCACGATAAAAGTTATTTCATGATAATGCATGATTTATTGTCGATCTTGTCGCAAGTTAACTTGTTCATCATACGAAGGCGTAATGGAGTAAACGGAACCATAAATTTAGGGCGTTGATAAGTAATGAGAATAAACGAATAAAAAAAAACCTTTCCCAAACCAGTGGGAAAGGTTACCTCAAAGGAAAATAACATGAACCAAAATCCACAAGATTGTGTTATCGGCTACATGAATACTGCCATGTATTCAGTATTGATAAAGCAAAATCTGTGCCAACTTTTTATATATTTGATTTGTAATGATTTATTGGTTTTTGTCTTATATTTTCAATTCAAGAGTCAGTGTGCTGCACAAAAAGAACAACATTACTGCTAGAAACTGGTGCATTAAATTCGTTGTGAAGTGACTAAGATAAAAAAGCCAGGCAATCAATGCCCGGCTAAGTGTTCATCGTAAAACCATCAAGACTTAAATCATTAAGATTTAGAAATCGTAACGGATACCAGCTTGTAGTTGATCATCTTGGTCGTCGATTTGTTCAAATTTATAACCTGCATAAGTACGTAGGTTGCTGTTAAATTTGTAAACAGCTTCTAGTGCGAAGTTGTCTACAGCATCATCGTCACCATCATTCATAGTTGCGTAGTTGTAAACACCAACAAATGTCCACTTATCAAGTTTGTATTGGGCTGATAATTCGTAACCGTCGTTGTCATCACTACCGCCAGTTGTGTCAGTAGAGGTCATTTCATAAAGTGCACCGAAAGTGAAATCAGCAATAGAATATTGTACACCTAAGTCAACTTGGTCAACATCTTGGTTTTCTACTTGACCCATGGCATAACCTAAACCTAGGTCAAGACCAAAATCGAAAGAATAAATACCAGCAATGGCGTATTGATCAGAGTTTGCTGCTTCTTCTGCTAAGTAGTTCGCGCCAAGGGTTAAGCCACCAAATTCACCTTTATAAGCAAAGTTATTTTCTTGTTTGTCGCTGCCTGCATTTAACGCTAAAGCATCATCTGCATCTGCACCAAATGTTGCCATGGTATCAGTAAAGTCGGTGATCATGACCAACGCAGTATCTTGCTTACCGTATGAAAAATCACCGGCTTGAGTACCAATACCAGCGAATAGGTAGCGAGTTTTAATGTCGGTACCTGAGCTCACTTCATTTTCGTATTTACCAAAACCAGTGAGGTCTGAAGTGATTTGAGTCTTACCTGAGATGCTTAGACGTGCGCGGCTTTTATCGTCAAAAGAACTTTCCGTTTTTTCGCCAGTAGTTGCATCGTACTTATCATTATTATCTGAAATGTTGAATCGAGCTTCGGCACGGCCGCCAATTTTAAGTTCAGATGAATCATCTTTGTAAACGGTTGCAGCTAAAGAAGAAGTCGATACTAATGCCGCTAAAATTGATGAAGTTAAAACTGCTGTTTTCATTGTTTAATCCTATAGAGTTAAATTAGAGACTTACATGTCTTCTTAAGTGTTGCGTGTACTCTAAAAGAGAAATGTTAAACAAAAGTGTCTGTAAGATTACACTTTTGTTTCTGTAAGTGTTTTCCTGAAATATAACAAAGGAGAGGTAGTTATCGGCTGGATGTGTTGGATTAAAAAAAGCCAAGATCATAAATGAAGTTGGCTTGATAAAGCAGAGTTAGCAGATGTGAATAGAATAACTGTTGAGCTAAAAGTGACACTTAATTAGGTAAATATATTGCACCTAACACTGCCAATCGAGAAGCCCCTGTGGCGGCCGGTAAATTACCCGGTTTTCGATGCATGGTTTGATGCGCTAGCCAGGCAAATGCCATCGCTTCCATATAATCGGCATCCACACCATATTTTAAGGTATCGGCGACTTGCCATTCTGGGAGCAGCTGTGCCAACCTTTCCATAAGTAATGGATTCTGCGCGCCACCACCACAAGCCAATAGCTCATTGATGCTACCTTCTTTAGAAAATTGACGCACTTCTGTGGCTATCGTTAATGCCGTTAACTCCGCTAACGTTGCTTGAACGTCGGCAATGGAAGTGGTGAAGTCTTTTAATATTGCCTCTAACCAAGGTAAGTTAAATAACTCACGTCCGGTGCTTTTCGGGGCTGGGTGTTTAAAATAAGCTTCTTCAAGCATTTTATCTAATAAAGCCTTATCAACCTTACCAGTACGTGCCAATTGAGCATCTTTGTCGTAGCTTTGTTGGAAATGCTTATGTACCCATGAATCCATCAACATATTACCTGGGCCAGTATCATAGCCGGAGGTATTATCGCCATCGACAATCGAAAGGTTGGCAATACCACCAATGTTTAATATCACAATGTTATTGTCTAAATGATCAAATAAAGCTTGATGGAAAGCCGGAACCAATGGCGCACCTTGGCCGCCCAGTGCCATATCTTTTCGACGAAAATCGGCAATAGTGGTGATATTGGTTTTCGCGGCAATGATATTGGCATCGCCTAATTGCATGGTAAATGGATAAGGAGAATCAGGAGCGTGGAATACGGTTTGTCCATGGCTGCCCACTGCCGTGATATCGGTAACGGGCGTATTGCTGGTGGAAAGCAGTTGATTGACAGCATCGGCAAACACATGTCCGAGGCGATGATCAATCTCGCCAATTTTTATTAAGTTGGTATCTTGCCCAATGCATACATCCAATACATCTTTTTTTAGATCTTCAGGCATGGTGAAAAAATCGTGAGCCAGTAAGCGTATTGTTTTGCCATCGGTTTCCACTAATGCGGTATCCACCCCATCTAAACTGGTGCCAGACATAATGCCAATGTACTTTTCCATAATTGCTTCTCCAGTTGAGGTTTAAAGTATTAAAAGTCTAATCATTTTTAAAAGACAAACTATTTTAAAAGAAGGACTAATAGTGTCAGAATACTGCATCTTGTCGTCTCAGGGTATAAAACCAACAGAGTTATATCCTCGATCAGTGTGGTATCTCACATTCGCTTTTATACCGAAGTAACTTTGGTATAAAACCAAGCCACTTGGGTATAAATTACACGCTGAGACTATCGAATAATTACAGAAGGAAATAAGCAATGGGTCCATTGTGGTTAGATGTTGAAGGTTATGAGTTAGATTCAGTAGAAAAAGAAATTTTAGCTCACCCAACGGTTGGAGGGGTGATCTTATTTGCCCGCAATTATCACGACAATGAACAACTTATTGCCTTAAATAAATCCATTCGCGCTGCGGCTAAACGCCCAATTTTAATTGGAGTGGATCAAGAAGGCGGACGAGTGCAGCGTTTTCGTGAAGGTTTTACCGCCATTCCACCTGCGCAAGCGTACGCAGAAATGAACAACGGCGTAAAAGCAGCAGAACTTGGCGGCTGGTTAATGGCAGCCGAGCTGATTGCTCATGATGTTGATTTAAGTTTTGCGCCAGTATTGGATAAAACGCACCAATGTAAAGCGATTGGCAACCGCGCGTTTGGTGAAGACACTCAAACTATTTTAACTTACAGCTCCGCTTATATGCAGGGCATGAAGCAAGTGGGTATGGCGACAACCGGTAAGCATTTTCCTGGCCATGGCGGTGTGATTGTCGATTCTCATTACGAGACTCCGTTTGATCAGCGTGATGATATCTTTGAAACCGACATGGCGATTTTTAAAGCGCAAATTGAAGCCGGAATTTTAGATGCCATGATGCCCGCGCATGTGGTGTATCCGAACTACGACGACCAACCAGCCAGTGGTTCAAAGTATTGGCTCAAAGACGTATTACGTAATCAGCTTGGCTTTAAAGGCATTGTGTTTTCCGATGATTTGAATATGGAAGGCGCAAGCATTATGGGTAGCCCAGCCGAGCGTTCATTAACCTCCATGCAGTCGGGTTGTGACATGGTGTTAATGTGCAACAACCGTAAAGCAGCGATTGAAGTATTAGATAGCTTGCCAATAAGCGAAGTGCCACAAGCTTTGTCTTTATTAAAGCAACAAAACTTCAGCTTGAAAGAACTGCAAGCCACCGAGCGTTGGCAGCAAGCGAACCGAGTGATGAATGAGTGGTTTGATAAGAATTCGTAACATTATTTGAAGCATTCAAACTTGTTTTTTGGGTATGGCTATAGCAGTATATGCTTCTATTAGCTCTGGCAATCTAGCGAGAGCTAACTTCGTATAATCCCACTAATCAGCATCCTTAGCTTTAGGTGTGGGAGTCTCTACCAGAAGCCTCAATTTCTGATTACGAAGAGTAAGCGAGCGATCGTTTTCTCTTTGTATGTCCTATTCTTCGTGTTTGAATCTGCAATTTTCATCACGCTGAGTCTACAATTAACTTATTCATATTCTATGTTTCCCTTACCATTTAGGAAAACATTGGCATTGGAATAAGCTCATCAAAGAAAAAATCGCTGTGCATTCACTTTAATCAATCCATTTGAAAAAAGGGTATAGACGATGAACCAACACATGACGACATTTATCCAAGGGCTGCCAAAAGTCGAGCTTCATTTACACATTGAAGGGACGTTAGAGCCTGAGTTGATGTTTGAACTGGCCAAACGCAATCAGATCAGTATTCCATTTAGCTCACCTGAAGAAGTTCAAGCTGCGTATCAATTTGATAACCTGCAATCTTTCCTTGATATTTATTATCAAGGGGCAAATGTGCTGATTGATGAGCAAGATTTTTACGATCTCACTTGGGCGTATTTGCTGCGCTGTAAACAAGATAATGTAGTCCATACTGAAATCTTCTTTGACCCGCAAACCCATACTGCTCGTGGTATTGCTTTTGAAACCGTGATCAACGGAATCGACAGGGCTATGCAAGATGGCAAGCAACAGTTAGGGATCTCTAGCCAAATTATAATGTGTTTTTTACGTCATTTAGATCAAGAGTCAGCGTTTGAGACGCTTGGGCAAGCCATTGCATTTAAAGATAAAATCATTGGGGTCGGGTTGGATTCTTCTGAGCAAGGCCACCCACCAGAGAAGTTTAAAGAGGTGTTTGAAGCCGCAATCAATGAAGGTTTTTTAACCGTCGCGCATGCAGGGGAAGAAGGCCCAGCAGAGAATATTCATAACGCCATGAAACTGCTTGGTGTGGCGCGTGTTGATCACGGGGTGCGTTGTGTTGAAGATCCTGCTTTGGTTGAACAATTGATTGAAGAGCGTATGCCACTCACGGTATGCCCACTTTCAAATACCAAACTAAAAGTGTTTGAAAATATGGAAGATCACAATGTGATTGAACTGTTGCGAAAAGGTTTATGCATCACCATTAATTCCGACGACCCTGCGTATTTTGGTGGCTATATGACGGATAATTTCATGGCGGTTGCCAGTGCGATAGACGTCACCGAACAAGAGCTTGCTCAATTATCCTTGAATGCGATTGAAGCAAGCTTTATTTCAGAGAGTGAGAAGGGCAGGTTAAGAGGGCTTGTTAAGCAATACTGTTTATAAACTACCCCAGTGAGCTCATAGTCATTATGAGCTCAACTTTACATACACTCTTTCTGGTCGCCCTACTTTTCCATATTGATTTTCTGCGGTGAGCAGCCCGTTAGCAGAGCAATATTCTAAATAGCGTCGAGCGGTTGTCTTTCCTATTCCGATCTTTTGGCTTAACTCTTCAACCGTAAACTTAACCCCAATATTTTGAGAGAAAACCCGTTTGATCTTTTCAAGCGTGATGCTTTCGATGCCTTTAGGTAGTTGCTGTTGGTGCTTGTCTCTAAGTTGGATGTTAAATAGCTCATCTATTTGGCGTTGTTCTAGATTGTCGTAGGCTTTCATGGCGCTATTGAGCGTTAAATAACGAGTGAGCGTTTCTTGTAAGCGTTCGTATGAAACCGGTTTTAATAAGTAATCAAAGCAACCCAGTTTCATGGCAGTTTTTACAGTATCAATTTCATCGGAAGCGGTGATTAAAATAACGTCGATTTTATGCGAGGTTTTATTGCTGATTATTTCTCGGAATAAATCGATGCCGGTTCCATCCGGTAAATAGTTATCCAGAATAATTAAACTTGGCTTGTGCACCTTTACCATCACTCGTGCCATTTGAAGACTTTCGGCAATCCCAATAGGGTTAAAGCGTGGGGTTTGGCGTAATATTTGACTGTGAATTTGAGCGATTTTCGCATCATCTTCAACGATTAATACATCGATGAGTTCCATGTGTTTACCTTGGTTTGGTGGATAGAACCACTCTTTTTATAATGCAGTGAACCGGAGTCTACCGTTTATGTTTACTTAAAACTGCCATGAGTCTTGAAACTTCTAGGGCTTTTAAAGTTGGGCTTTGACGCTATTTGGGTATAAATACAGAAAAAATACAACCTTGCGGATCGGCGTTATCGACGCTAATAAAACCGTTGGCATGTGTCACATAGCGATGAACTAAGTATAAACCAATCCCATGATTGCTGGGGTCTTGTTTGGTGGTAATCCCTTTCTTCCAAATATCATTGATGAACGGTTCTTCTATACCCGTGCCGTTATCGGTGACTTCAATCACAAGATCGTTACCTGCATCGGTAATTAAAACGTCCACTATTTTATTGCTGGTGGGGTTCTTTTGTGTGGCGTCAAAGGCATTATCAATTAAATTCCCTAAGATGGCGCAAAGTTCGGTTTCGTTAATGTCTGATGTGAGCTGATGTAACTGACAGGTGGGATCAAAGCGAAGGAAAATGTTTAGTTCCTTGGCTCGTAAAGATTTTCCTAGCAATAAACCTGCGACTTGTGACAGGTGGATGTTCTGGTGGATGAAATCTAATAATTGTTGTTTGCTGGTATTTTCTTGTGCGATCAATTGTTGTACTTCATCAAAGCTTCCCATTTGAATTAGCCCTGAAATGGTCGCTAATCGATTGGAAAATTCGTGGCGTAACACACGCAAGTTATCGGTGTGTTGCTGAACTTGTGTAAGCTCAGTCGTTAGTGAGTCGATATCGCTTTTTTCACGAAAGCTGATCACCCAGCCGATGAGCTCATTTTGTTTAAATATCGCGACTCGGTTGGCGACTAAACTGTGTCCATTCAGGGTTATTATTTCATCTTTGAGGTTTGTTTCGAGCGGCTGACGGAAAAAGAATTCAGAGTTAGAGACATATTCAATAATTTGGCGAGTTTTAAGGTATTTAAGATCTTTGTTGATATCGAGAAGCTTTTGCGCAGAGGCGTTGATTGCCAAGAAATAGCCTTGACGATCAATCGCAATAATCCCTTCATACACGGCTCTTAAAACCGATTTTTGCAGATTAAGTGCCATCGCGATTTCTTCAGGTTCCATATCGTTCATCTTTTTTCGAATATGGTGAGAAAAACCCCAAGCGGCAATTAACGTGAGTGCAAAGACGCTAAATACTTCAATCAATAAAGGCTTCATATAGATGTCGAGCCATTGATCAAAACGGTTGAGTAAATACCCGACTGATATCACCCCGATAATCTGATTATTTTCGTCTAGGATAGGGGCTTTGCCTCGAATACCATAACCTAAACTGCCTTCTCTTAAGGTGATATATGATTCGCCTCGTTCCAACACACCCGCATTATCACCACCTTGCATGGGTAGGCCAACGCGTTCTTGCACTGGATGAGTCAGGCGTATGCCATTTTCATCCCCGGCGACGATAAAGCTAGCATCGGATATTTTTGATAGTCGTTCTAAATGAACCTTTAAAGCTTGTGTGTCTTTTTGTTTGACGAGTTTGATCAATATAGGATCGATCGCAATTTCTTTAGCTTGAACCAGTGCGCGAGTGCCCACTTGGTGCTTAATAGATTGATAAAGCGTACTATCGAAATGCCAAACCATGACGGACATTTGTAAAATAAGCAGCCCAAACAGCAATAAAAATATTTTAGTGCGAAAAGTGAATTTTGAAAGAGAAGATAAAGTGCGAGTCATAATGCCTAATCTAAAAAAAGCAGATGGTGAGGTGGTGGAGTTTTGATGTTGATGCACCATTCGATGTGAAAGTGTAATTCAAAATGAAATAAGAGACCGTGATGGGCGTAGGTTTTATTCCCTTAGCGGTTGAGATGATTACGTTATTGGCGAACCCGAATCACTTAGTTTATTAAGCTTAGGGAGTTCGCCGATATCATGCTTAGTCTGCCACCACTTGTTTTTGAGCTATTTTTGCGCGAATAGCACCGATCATTGGCAGTACAATTGATAGGACTGTGACGGCCAATAAAATTTGTGCAATGCCTGAATGAACAAACACGCTTAAATCTTGGTTGGATATACGGTAGCCCTGACGGAATGATTGTTCCATTTGACCACCCACAATTGCCGCTAAAATCATCGGTGATGTTGGAATATTGGCACGTCCCATAATAACGCCAGCAATGCCTAGAATAATTAAGATGTAGAAATCAACCACTGACGCGCTGATCGCATAACACCCGACAAAGGCCAAACCAAGTACGATTGGGTACAAGATCTTGGCTGGAATGGCTAATAAACGCACCAATACACCAGCCAGTGGAATATTTACAATCGCCAAAATAACGTTAGCCACAAACATACTCGCAATTAAACCCCAAGCTGTGTCTGGGTGTTGAGCAAATAATAAGGGCCCAGGCTGAATGCCGAGCATTAACAGGGCGCCCATCATGACCGCTGTAGTGCCAGAGCCGGGAACCCCGAGCGATAACATTGGGATCATCGCACCAATCGATGCCGCATTATTGGCTGACTCGGGAGCCGCTAAACCTTCGATCGCGCCATGCCCAAATTCATCTTTATTTTTAGACAGTTGCTTTTCGTTGTTGTAACACATTAGCGACGCCATAGTGCCGCCAGCACCGGGTAGAGCACCAATGATAAAGCCAACAGGTGCGCTGCGTAGAATTGGCCATTTAGATCGTTTCCAATCTTCTTTGCTGATCCAAATTCGTTTAAATTCAGTTTGTACTTTCTTGCTACCATCGCTTAGTGTTCTGAAGCTTTTAAAAACTTCACCGATGGCGTAAATGCCAATAATCACCACTAAGAAATCAATGCCAGTTTGCAGCTCTAAGTTACCAAACGTAAAGCGCTGTAAGCCAGATTGCGCATCAATCCCCACCGTTGAAATTGCCAGACCAATGGCCATCGACAAAAAGCCTTTCAACATGTTGCCTTTAGACATGGATACCGTCATCGAAAGGGCGGCAACCATCAATAAGAAATATTCAGCAGGGCCAAATTTAATTGCAAAACTGGCAACCGGTTCAGCCAATAAGGTCATTAACACTGCGGCAATGGTGCCACCAATTAACGAGGCAATTGCTGATATGGCTAGGGCGGATTCTGCTCGGCCTTTCATCGCCATTGGGTAGCCATCAAAGGTTGCGGCTAAGGCTGCGCCATCTCCGGGGGTATTGATTAAAATAGAACTACGAGATCCACCAAACATCGCGCCGATATACACGCCTGTCATGGTGATCAATGAGGCAGTTGGACCCATAGCAAAGGTCATTGGTAATAAAATGGCCACACCAGTAGCAGGGCCAAGGCCGGGTAACATACCAATAACGGTACCTAGAATGCCGCCAAGGGTGATCAAAAATAAGTAATAAGGCTGCAGTGCGATACCAAAGCCATTCATTAAACTAGTTAAAACGTCCATGATGATCAGCTCCGTTAATTAAAAAATGGGAAAGGGGGAAGATTGACGGAAAGCAGATTATTAAAGGTAAAGAAGATGCCGCCAGCAAAGATGATGGCTATCATGGCGCCTTTTTTCCAATAAGCCGATCCGCATGTCACCATTAACATGGCAAACATAAAGAAGAATGTACTGATCACATAACCTAAATGTTCAAAGGTTAAGGCGTAGAGAAAACAAATTATACAAGTGATGGCAATTTTTCTACGGTCGCTTTTTCGCTGTGGGCTCTCATTCAGAAGAGCTTTGACTGCCATAATAGAAGGCGTGATACCGCCTTTGATGATCAGCAATACACCGATGAAAATCGAAATCGCTGAAATGGCGAGTGGTAAAAAAATAGCCTCTAGTGGATTACCGAACATAGGTTGAGGCATGTTGTAAGCGTATCCGCCGTAGGTAAGCCCAAAGAGAATACTGAATAGCCCTGTAAGGCCATCCCAATTAGCTTGTTTAGTCGACATATTTACCTACCGATTTATTGACTGATTCATGAAAAGAACAACGCAGTGAAATGAGGCAGAGAAAGCTAAGTCACCATCTCTGCCATTGTTGATTTATCGAGTCGGATATTGAAAGTTATCGACCAAATACATCTTTAATTAATGACTTATATTGTTCATTAGTCGTGGCAAGGAACGTCGTAAAGGCTTCGTTATCTTGGTACGCATTGTCCCAACCATTACGTTTTAAAGCGGCTTTCCATTCAGGTGTTTCGACCATTTTTTGTAGCGTGTCACGCCAGTATTGCACGGCTTCTGCTGGCATATCTTTCGGACCAAATAGGCCACGCCAGTTTTCAAACGTGACATCAATGCCTTCTTCTTTCACGGTTGGGATTTCTGCAATTAAACCAGTACCAATGCGTTTATCCGCCGTTTGTGCAAGTGCACGTAATTTGCCACTTTCGACAATGCCAGCGACATCGCCTAAACCGGTAGAAATAAGGTCAACATGACCACCTAATGCTTGTGCCACTAAGCTGCCATCTTGAAATGAGATGTAGTCGATTTGACGAAGATTCTCTACGCCAGCGGCTTTAGCTACTAATAAAAACTGGATGTGATCCATCGAGCCTGCAGCCGAACCACCACCAATTTTGACGGATTTAGGATCGTTCTTAAGCGCGTCCATGACCTGTTTAATCGAAGTGTATTTTGAGTTTTCTGGCACTACAAAGGCGGCGTAATCGGTAATTAAGCGAGCAAGTGGTGTAGTGTCTTGGTAGCTGTATTGCGTTAAGCCAGTTAAGTTTGTGAGCAAAATAGGCGGAGAATACACCGAGATTAAATCGCCTTTTCCTTTTTGAGTTTGCATGTAAGCCAAGTTCACAGCGCCACCGCCACCAGGGCGATTAACCACCGGCATATTTGAACTCACAAGCCCTGTATCTTTTAAGGTTTTTGCAACGGTGCGGATCGTTAGATCCCAACCACCACCAGCACCTGATGGGGCAACCATGTTGATCGTCTGTGGCGGATAGTCTGCCGCAACAGCCGCATTCATTGAGATAAGTGAAGAGGTCGCTATCACTGCACCAGTGAAGAGTTTTTTTAATTTAATCATCAACTAACATCCTTTTATCGTCCTATTCATACCCTTAAACATGGAGCTTTACTTCAGTTTCATGCTTGGATATCTAATGAGTATCAAGTTCAGGTACGCTCGATCTCGTTTTATTATTTTGCTCAGATTGATTCATTTAAAAATACTCCTACAACGCACACCTAGGTTAATGAGATGTTTAATTGTTGTTAAATGAATGGCTGAGGTAACAAGCATACGCATAGGCAGTAAGGCGGAGTGAGAGCAAGAGCAATTAAACACCACGAATCTATGGAGCTTATGGTTTTTATGGTGTTAATTATTAGGAAGAGTTTTTGTTTGCATGGTTGTTTTAATAGACCATTGACACTAAAAAGATTTTTATTAGGTCTTAGGCTGCATTATCACTTTCACACATACGGTTCCACAAATAGTAAAAAGCCTCTTAAGCACAAAGCTAAGAGGCGAGAAAAAGGCCTAGATTCATATCATTAATAGATCATTATCCACATCATGCCATCAACATCACACCAGATTGCGCTGGTACGGTCAGTTGGTTATTAGACAATAAATCATCGCCACCTAACCATACGTTGTAATCAGCAGTGGGAATTGCCAGATTGATTTCTTGTTCGTTGAGATTAAGTGCAATAATGCCAGCGGGTTTCTCCATGCTGCCACGTAATATCACCAAGGTGGCATCGTTGCATAAAAGCACATGGCTTTCTTGGCCGTGGACGTATTGATGAAAATGCAACATCTTCACTAGGCTATTGTCATGCCAACTGCGCACCCAACGTGGATTTCCTAAAGCATCTACATCATTGCTGGTGTTTAAATCGGTGTAAATAAGCGGTGAACCATCGCAACAACCCAGCAAATAGCAATACACTAAGTGTTCTTGTTGAGGCGTGAACAGTTGATTGCGGAAAATACCATTATTTGGAATATCATGAGTGACGGCAAAAGTGATCGCTCGCTTAGGATCAAGGCATTGCTCATTTTCTTTTAGGGCTAATAAAGTTTGCATGCTATTGCCGTATTTGAAGATCGACAATAAGGCGTGAAACATTGGAAAGTCATAAGCGTCAATTGGGGTATGGTCGATAAATGGTTTTAAGAATACGTCATATTCAGCTTTACCAGCACCACCATCGGTAATGATTTCACCAAACACTTTAACGCCTTCACACAGATCCGCTGTCCATACTTTAGTGAGATGATCTAAGGAAATGTGCTTGGCGGCATCAATGCGAAAACCATTCACGCCAAGTGTTTTCATTGCCTTGATGTAGGCTTTTTGTTGCGAGATGACGTTGTCGGTTGTGGCCAGTGTCGGTAAGCCAGGATCGTCATCCCCACCGCTTAAACGACCAGTTTGAACTTCTTGCGCATCCGTCCAATTTTTTATTGGGAAGGCGGGTTCGAAATCGCTATCGCTAAACAAGGGTTGAGACAAATCGCCAAATAAGGTGAGTGACTGATAGTGATCGCTGCGGGTTTGATATTGCGCCATAATATCGGCATTCGGATAGGTTAAGTCATGTCTTAAGTGTGCTTCATTCGCCATGTGATTGAAGACTACATCTACATATAAGCGAACATTGTGCCGCTGAAGAGCGTGCAGCATATCGATAAAATCCAGCGTATTTCCGAGTGGATTTTCGATCACGCGGTAGTCTTGAGGTTGGTAGCGCATCCACCATTTTTCTTCGTCTGGTGATTTCAGTGGTGGTGAGATTAAAACCGAGTGGTAACCCAGTTGGGCAATTCGTTTGGCTTCACTGGCGACTTTTTGATAAGGCCAATCAAAGGCATGTAAAATCACATCGGCTGAAGGCTCTGCTTGAATAGCAGTGGCTGGTTGAGTGGTGAATACAGACATAATGCCTCTTTGTAAAATAATGGATTAATTGAGAAACAACTAACGCCAGCGAAGGCCGGCGTTAGTATTACTTTAAAGCGAGGGCATTACCACCATGCTTCAGCTTGGATACCAAATGACATTTCAGAAGATTCGTCATTACCAAAACGGTTGTCGTTTTTGAAATCATCTACATAAGAAGCATACACGCGAATTTCTGGTCGAGCCCAGAAGCCAGATCCTGCCGACCATGCTTGTGCTACGGTAAATTTAGCACCTTCATTGTCCGCTCCTTGATTGCCCCACTGATTATCTTCCGTAAAGTAACCGGCTTCAAATTCAGTTTTCATAATCTCAGACCAGTTATAGATTGGGCGTACAACAAGGTTGGCAAAAGTATGGTCGTCTTTGTTGCTGTTATCATAAGAACTTTGTGCGTACATGACTTGGTGGCCAAGGTTCCAGCTTTCACCAATGTTAATCACACCAAAGTTAATCACACGAAAGCCTGTATCACCATCAGAAATCGCGGGTACCCAGCTCCCTGAACCTAGTCCGGCCATCGCACTTGCTGCACCTTCAGTACCAAATTGGAATACGGTTTTGTTGAAGCCGCCGTAAAAGTTTCCTTGAGTTATCACGGCTGTCGCCATTACGCTATCTTTGGTATCTAGATTGTTGGCTTCTTGCTCGTCAGATTCGTTAACCATGTAGTAGTTAACGCCTAATTCTAATGATGCATCCGCCCAAAGTGGAATGCCTGCATAGCGGACATCAAAGTTATTAACGTTTATGTTTGGGTTGCTTGCATTGATGTCTGCACCTAGCGAATCGTCACGCATAAAAGCAACGGATAATTTACCTGGGCCAATGGTGACATTTTCTAAACCACCGCCAGCACCACCAGATGTATTCCAGTAATAAAAGTCAGTAATGTGAATATCTTGTCGTTGGTAGTAACGCTTACCTGCCCACAAAACCGCATCTTGGTCGAAAGAAAATAAGCCCTTCGCTTGGACGTTTAATTGAGCCAGTGTGATGTCATTTCCATTGTCATCATCACGTACCGACTCCCAGCCGTTTGAACCATCTGAGCCATACGCAACCATTGAATTTACAGTGAATTCTGTGGTTTCTCCCGCTTTAATCGGTTTGGTGTTTAATCCAATCTCGCCGTATACATCGTTTTCATTACCTAGACGGCCAACTTTGTTTTTTTCATATGAAGTATTTGCGCCGCCATGAGTACTCACACCAGTACCGGCTCGCATATAACCATTGAAATCGGCTTCTACTGCCATCGCATTTGAAGCCAGTAGAGCAGAGGATACCGCAGCAGCAGTTAAACAGACCTTGAGGGTTTTCATAATTACAATCCTTTATATTGTTTCACATACCCAATCCGCATTTTTATATGCGAAGCCTAGGGATATCGGATCTCTGAACGCTTAGTTTCGCTTTAAGAAGCTTTGCTTTTGGTTTCATCATTCAGTGACGTGATAATCTTGCGATAAACATGGGTAAGCAACATCATCCCAAAAGATGGGCGTAGGGGGAGTAGGAAAGGAGGAGGAGTGTGGTGATCACATTCGGTGAGAATATTAGAAAGTGCTCCCCATTAAAATGGAGTGGATTGGGTCTATTTGAGTGGGAATTGTGAGATTTTTATCACGAAATTAAAGGTTTTGTGATCAAAATTAGATTTTGTATCAATAGGGTTATTTTGTATAAAATTTCGCATTGATTGAGTGGTGGTTTGTTGGGACTAAGCGAAAATTACCAAGGAGATAAGAAAGAACGCCAGTTAACCTCTGATTTCTGTGCCTTGCAGTCACTTGGGTGTATGCCTATTATTTGAATAGACACACCAAATATGCACGTATTCACAATTTTTTATTCTTCATTTCCATTTTAAAAAATAAATAAATCAACTTGTTATGATTTTGTTTAAAAAATGTGATCGCTAAAACTTGACCATTGAGTCAAGAAATCCAATACTTAAGCCAAAGGAAGTGAGCCCATAAAGGCAAAAGTGAGCACAGGAGAAGCAACTTGATTACGTTCTTACTCAATCAAACATTAAAAAGTGAAAGTGATATTTCACCGAATATGACGGTATTAAATTACCTTCGCACCGAATTGCAAAAAACCGGAACTAAAGAAGGTTGTGGTTCAGGTGACTGCGGGGCGTGTACTGTGGTTCTTGGCGAAATTGTCGATGGCAAACTGCAATATCGCAGTGTGAACTCGTGCCTGACATTTGTATCGTCATTACATGGCAAGCAGTTAATCACGGTTGAAGATTTAAAGAATAAACAATCGCTTCACCCTGTGCAGCAAGCTTTGGTTGATTTTCATGGGTCACAATGTGGTTACTGTACGCCGGGCTTTATTATGTCGATGTTTGCCTTAAGCAAGAATAAGCCACAAGCAGATAAAGAAGATGTGTTGGAGTCGTTAGCGGGTAACCTATGTCGTTGTACTGGATACCGCCCAATCATTGATGCGGCGATGTCACTTAGCTCAGACAAGCCTTTACTCGATCAATTTGCGGAACTAGAACAACAAACCATCGCAAAGCTTGAAAAGATAGAAGCTAAATCCGCGCCATTAATTCAAGGTAATTTAACGAGCTTTTCTCCAACTTCTATTGACGAGCTAGCTGATCTTTATGAGCGTCACCCAAAAGC
This sequence comes from Vibrio rumoiensis 1S-45, assembly GCF_000286955.2. Lineage (GTDB taxonomy): Bacteria > Pseudomonadota > Gammaproteobacteria > Enterobacterales > Vibrionaceae > Vibrio > Vibrio rumoiensis_A. The sequence continues at coordinate 10,460 of NZ_AJYK02000087.1, read as the reverse complement.
TAAGTTAGTCGCTGGTGGTACGGATCTGGCTTTAGAAGTTACTCAGTTTCATCGTGAAATTGAAACGTTGATTAATGTGACTGGCGTGAAGGATATGAAAATTATCCGTGAAACAGAGCAAGACATGATTATCGGTGCAAACTTGCCGATTAGCGATTGCTACGCTTCACTTGCAAAATATTACCCAGATTTTGGTCACTTGTTGCATCGTTTTGCGTCGCTACAAGTGCGTAACCAAGGCACTATTGGGGGTAATGTTGCCAATGCGTCTCCTATTGGTGATACGCCCCCTCTTCTTATTGCATTGAATGCCCGCTTAATATTGCGAAAAGGGCAACAAAGTCGTGAGATCCCAATTGATGAATACTTCATTAATTACAAGGTAACGGTTCAACAAGAATCGGAATTTATCGAACAGATCATTATTCCAAAACCGAATAATGAACAGCAATTTTTCAGTGCGTATAAATTGTCTAAACGTATTGATGATGACATTTCAGCTGTGTGCGGTGCGTTTAACGTCACCATTGAAAACGATGTGGTTGTTGCAGCTCGAGTCGCATTTGGTGGAATGGCTGCCATTCCTAAGCGTGCGGATTTATGCGAGAAAGCGTTGGTTGGACAAGCCTGGAATAAAGCCAATATTGAAGCAGCGATGGCTCAACTGGATCAAGATTTTGAACCGCTGTCAGATTTTCGTGCCAGTAAAGAATACCGCAGCAAAACCGCTTGTAACATGTTACTTCGCTTTTTCTTAGAGCAACAAACTCAAGCGATGGCAAAGAAAAACACACAACAATTTGAGCAAAACAAAATTGAAACGAGGGTCACGTCTTATGTCTAATCATACTCCAAAATTAAGCTACGACGAGCTGCTCGAACAATATAAGAAAGATTTAAAAACGGGCGTTGGCAAGTCGGTTAAACACGACAGTGCGGATAAACAAGTATCAGGCGAAGCGGTTTATGTCGATGATCGTTTGGAGTTTCCAAACCAACTTCATGTGTATTGCCGTTTAAGTACCGAAGCGCATGCTAAAATCGTCAGTATTGACACTTCTCCATGCTATGAGTTTGATGGTGTAGAAATTGTTATTACCAGTAAAGATGTCCCGGGTGAATTGGATATCGGTGCGGTATTTCCTGGCGACCCATTACTTGCTGATGGTGTTGTTGAATATTATGGTCAGCCCATTATTGCCGTTGCTGCCAAAGATATGGAAACAGCCCGTAAAGCGGCGCTTGCTGCCAATATTGAATTAGAACCGCTACCGGCAATTTTAGACGTCAAAGAAGCACTAGAGAAAAAACACTTTGTGCATCAAAGCCATGTTCAACAACGTGGTGATGTTCAAACCGCGCTTAGTGGTGCTAAACACATGCTTGAAGGTGATCTTCATGTAGGTGGGCAAGAACACTTTTATTTGGAAACTCAAGCCAGTAGTGTTGTGCCAGCTGAAGATGGTGGGGTGATTGTTTATACGTCTACGCAAAACCCGACAGAAATTCAAAAAGTGGTGGCGGAAGTATTAGGCGTTGCCATGCACAAAGTGGTGGTGGACATGCGCCGTATGGGAGGTGGTTTTGGCGGTAAAGAAACTCAAGCCAATGCTCCTGCTTGTATTGCTGCGGTGATTGCAAGCCTAACCAATAAGCCGACCAAAATACGTTTGTGGCGTAATGATGACATGATCATGACTGGTAAACGTCATCCATTTTATAATCAATATAAAGTGGGCTTTGATGATGAAGGACGCATTCATGGCGCGGATCTAACGGTGTCAGGTAACTGTGGTTATTCCATCGACCTTTCGCATTCGATTGTCGACCGCGCAATGTTCCATTCCGATAATGCCTATTACTTAGGTGATTCAAAAGTGACGGGGCATCGTTGTAAAACGAACACCGCTTCTAATACCGCTTATCGTGGTTTTGGTGGCCCTCAAGGCATGATGACGATTGAACATGTGATGGATGAAATTGCTCATTACTTGGGTAAAGACCCACTTGAGATCCGTAAAGCCAATTATTATGGCGAAGAAGGTCGAAATGTTACCCATTACTACCAAACCGTTGAAGATAACTGCATTTTAGACATCACTGAAGAGCTAGAAAAAACCAGTGAATATCAAAAACGTCGTAAAGAAATCGCGGAATTTAATGCCAATAGCCCTATTCTTAAAAAAGGCATTGCATTAACCCCGGTTAAGTTTGGTATTTCCTTTACTGCCACCTTCTTGAACCAAGCGGGCGCATTGATTCATATCTATACGGATGGAAGTATTCACCTTAACCACGGTGGTACGGAAATGGGGCAAGGTTTGAATACCAAAGTGGCGCAAATTGTGGCGCAAGAATTCAGTGTCGATATTGATCAAATCCAGATTACGGCAACCAATACCGATAAAGTGCCGAATACCTCACCAACCGCGGCCTCTTCAGGGACGGACTTGAATGGTAAAGCTGCGCAGAATGCAGCATTAACCATTAAAGCGCGTTTAATCGAATTTGCTTCGCATCATTATAAAGTAACACCTGAAGAAGTGACTTTTAACAATGGTGTGGTGGAAGTGCGTGATCAGTTGATCCCATTTGCTGAATTTGTACAGCAAGCTTATTTTAACCAAGTATCGTTATCGAGCACTGGTTTCTACCGCACACCAAAAATTCATTATGATCATGAAAATGCGCGTGGTCGTCCATTCTACTATTTTGCTTATGGTGCATCATGTTCTGAAGTGATCGTGGATACGTTGACAGGTGAATATAAAATTCTACGTGCTGATATTTTGCATGATGTTGGGGCGTCGTTAAATCCTGCTATTGATATTGGTCAGATTGAAGGTGGCTTTATTCAAGGAGTCGGTTGGCTGACCACAGAAGAATTGGTGTGGAATGAAAAAGGTCGCTTGATGACCAGTGGTCCAGCGAGCTATAAGATCCCGGCGATTGCTGATATGCCTATAGATTTTAGAACCAATATTGTGCAAAACCGTAGCAATCCAGAAGACACTGTTTTCAACTCGAAAGCAGTCGGTGAGCCACCATTTATGCTCGGTATGTCGGTGTGGAGCGCATTAAAAGATGCCGTGCATGCCGTTGCATTAGAAAATGCAAAAGAAGGTGAGCATGTCACGGTTCATCTTGATACACCCGCCACACCAGAGCGTATGTTATGGGCGATGGAAGCCGCCAGAGCAGGGAAGAGTAGCGCTGCTGAAAAAGTAGTAGAGCACTCTGAATCGCACGAATAAGCGCCTTATGTTTCTTGTTACTGAGTCGAGTTCGTGGACATCGTACAGAAAGTTCACGGTACAGTGGCGAGAAATAGCTCAAGTAAGAAGGATGTTATGATGACTAAACATGAAAATGGCCATGCCAATCCGACGAGCCAAGTCTCATGGATTCAGCAACTCGCTTTGCTCGAACAGCAAGGTGAAGAATGCATTTTAGTCACGGTATTAGAGCATAAAGGTTCAGTACCGCGTGATACGGGTACTAAAATGATTGTGACTCGCCGAGAGCTGTATGCAACGATCGGTGGTGGGCATCTAGAGCATCTTGCTACCAAGATGGCGCGTGAAATGTTAATGAGCCTTGGCAGTCATCAAGGTGAAAATAAAACCCACATTGAGCGGTTTAATCTTGGTGCACGTTTAGGGCAATGCTGTGGTGGCATGGCAACATTAAGCTTTGAACCCATCGGTTTTAACCAGCACCACTTAGTATTATTAGGTGCAGGTCATGTTGCTAAGGCCTTAGTGAACATAGTGCAAACCTTGCCATTTAAAATCACCTGGATAGATGAACGCGAAGCAGAATTTCCTGAATATTTAGCGCCTAATGTGCGTAAATTGGTGAGTGATGATCCAGTCGGTGAATTAAAACACATGCCAACAAATAGTTACTATTTAGTGATGACGCATAACCACCAACTTGATTTTGATTTAGCACGTGAAATTCTTGCCCAAGATAGGTTTTGCTATTTTGGCATGATAGGTTCGCAGACCAAGCGTAAGAAATTTGATTTGCGCTTAGCTCACCGGGGATTTGAGCAAGAAGCCATTGAAAAAATGCAGTGCCCAATTGGGGTGGCGATGATAAAAGGCAAACACCCTGCTGAGATTGCCGTATCGGTAGCTGGTGAATTGATCGCCCATTACCAAGGCGAAGCATTAGAACAAAAAAGACCAATGAAAAACCATGAGTTAGCCGGATAAATACACAGCACTCAATACACTCACAAGGAAGCTATATGTCACAGCAAAAAACCGCTTATCGTAGTGCGATCATTCAAATTCTCGCCGATCCAAAAGATGTCGGTATTGACCATGCGTATCGCTATTTTGAAGACGGTTTATTGGTGGTCGAAAACGGTAAAATAGTAGACGTTGGCGATTACATTGAAACCCTTGCCAAGCATAATGATGAAATGAAAATGGTGAACTACCAAGACAAAATCATTACCGCCGGTTTTATTGACACCCATATTCACTATCCACAAACTGGTATGATCGCTTCTTATGGTGAGCAACTACTCGATTGGCTAGAAAACTATACCTTCCCAGAAGAAGAGCGCTTTAAAGATCCTGAATATGCGAAGAAAGTAGCGAAAATCTTTTTAGATGAATTAGCCAGTAACGGTACTACTACGGCATTGGTATTTGGTACGGTGCATAAGCAATCGGTAGATGTGTTCTTTCAAGAAGCTCAGCGTCGTAACCTGCGCATGATTTGCGGCAAAGTATTAATGGACCGAAATGCCCCCGATTACTTAACCGACACACCAGAATGTGGCTATAACGACTCAAAAGAGCTGATTGAAAAATGGCACGATAATGGCCGTTTATCCTATGCAGTGACGCCACGTTTTGCCCCCACCAGTACACCTGAACAGTTGACCATGGTCGGTAAATTGTTACAAGAATACCCAAGCGTATATATGCATACGCATTTATCTGAAAATAAACAAGAAATTGAGTGGGTGAAATCGCTATTTCCAGAACGAGAAGGCTACTTAGATGTTTACGACCATTATGGGCTTTTGCATCAACGTTCGGTATTTGCACATGGTGTTCACCTGTCAGATTGTGAATGCCAACGCTTGTCAGACACCGGTTCTGCGATTGCTTTTTGCCCAACGTCTAACTTATTTTTAGGTTCAGGGTTATTCGATCTATCACGAATTGAAAATTTTGGTATTCGTGTCGGGATGGGGACTGATGTTGGTGCAGGTACCAGTTTTTCATTAATGCAAACCATGAGTGAAGCTTACAAAATCATGCAGCTTCAACAACAGAAACTGCACCCTATTAAATCGCTTTATCAAGCCACACTAGGTGGGGCGAAAGCTTTATACTTAGACGACAAAATTGGCAGCCTAGAAGTCGGTAAAGAAGCCGATTTCGTCGTGCTAGAACCGAATGCCACAACGTTAATGAAATTCAGAATGCAACAAGCCAAAACCTTGGAAGAGAAATTGTTTGTGTTGATGAGCTTAGGTGACGATCGCACCGTTCATGCTACTTATGTCTATGGTGATTTAGCCTATAAAAAATAACAGTAAACGTTACCTATTTAATACCTTTTTATACCCTTCTAATTAGAGGCTGTTGCTTCGACTTAGAAGGGTATTTTTGTTTGGAAGAAGCGAGTGTTTTCCTAGGTTATCGTTTGCGTTGTGCTGATTCTCAAAATTGACTAAAGTTTCGATTGCACTTACGGCAATTGACAGTAAGGTTAGCCAATTAATTACAGTAGCCATATAAAAACAAAAGGCAGTATTCATGAGTTCTACATTACCGAAAGTTATTTTACATGAGCATATTGAAGGCTCAGTAACCCCAGAGACCGCTCTTGTTTTAGCACAAAAACATAATGTTTCATTGCCTGATGATTTTTTATACGCTGAAGGTCAATACGATAAATCGGCCTTTCCAAATGGGCGTTATCAATACGATGAAACCGATTTTGGTGCATTCGTCACCGCGTATGATGTAGTTGCTGATTTAGTTCGCGATGCTGATGATTATTATTTGATCATGAAAGACTATCTATCTCGTAATGCTCAGCAAGGGATGATTTATTGTGAAATGATCACATCGGCATTTCATCTTTGTTATCAAGAAGATCAACAAGGTAATGTGTCTCTTGATGCTGAAAAATACGATCAATTCATGGCTGCGATTGAACGTGCTATTACTGAAGTGAAAGAAGAGTTTGGTACTGAAACACGCTTACAAGCATGTGGTGTACGTCATTTAAGCTTGGAACATTTTAATTTAAGCGTTGATTTTATTGCGAAGTACCCACGTAAATCGGTAGCAGGTTTTAATATTGCCGGGAACGAAATGGCCGGCGAGTTTGCCGATTTTATTTATGCTCACGAGTTAGTGGATAACATTCCTTTACCTAAGTCTTATCATGCCGGTGAGATCCGTGGGCCGGAAAGCATTCGTGATGCATTAACCTTCGGTGCCAAACGAATTGGCCACGGCATTGCAGCAATCAAAGATGACGAGCTTATTGACACCTTAATTCGTGATCAAATCACACTGGAAGTCGCACCAACCAGTAACCGCATTCTTGTGACTGAATTTGAACAAAAGCTAGATAACCACCCATTACGCCGTTTGTATGAAAAAGGGGTCCGTCTTTCAATCAATACGGATGATGCTGGATTATTTGGCACCGATGTTGAAAAGGAATACCACATCGCAGAGACCGTGTTTGGCTTTAATCGTGTGGAACTGCTGGATGTGACCTTATGTGCATTGGAAGCGGCATTTGTTGAAGATGAGTTGAAACAAAACTTAATTGCACAAGTGTACCAAACGTTCAGCGAGCAAGACTGGCGCGATCTAGAAATACATTGTGCTAATTTAGAAGAAGGGGCATTGAAAAAGCGCTTGTCTTCACGTTTAGTTCATCGTGATTAAACGTTTAAAATTGAATCTATCTGAATGAAAAATAAAGCCTGTCATACATTGAAGAGTATGACAGGCTTTAATGATGACTATTATTTCGACGTAAACGTTAACAACTTAAGCGGTAGCTGATTTTGCTTGTTTAGAGTTACTTGAGAATACCAAGACATCGAAATCTCTGAGTAGATATAAAGCGAAACAAGCCGCTAACATCGGCCATGCAGCAAAGAACAATAAGTTGCTAAACGGGTCGAGATACTTTGCAAATGCTGAAAGTGTTGAACCTGCATGCAATACTAACACGGCTAAATAAGTGACATTTTTCCATAATCCAAGGGCAAAAGCGGCAACAAAGCCAACCTGCGCAATTCCCATTGCGGTTGCAATGCTGCTTGATAAATCAATACCGTAAAACGCCGAAAACACTTTTGTTGTGTGCTCAGGTGCAACAATTTTATCAAAAGCCCACACCATAAAGACCAATGCGATCGCGACTCTTAGTGCCAATAAGCTAAAAGCTAGCTTCTTTTCCAGTGATGAAGTTTGTGTTGTACTCATTTTATCTTCCTTAACAGTATTTGATTAACAGACATGACCGTAGTGCTTTGTTTTTTATTTCATTACTATGGAAAAAATGGACAATTATTTAATTTCGGGGCCTTCCTGCCTAATTTCTTAACCATTTATGGAGCTGCGCAATGATCATACCAAGCCTTTGGGTTTGAGGCTTATGGCGTTTGCTGATGCAATATAAGGTTTCGGTGACTTGTTTTGTGGGCTGGTGAACCGTGATGTCATCGAGCTGGTAGAAGCTATCGACAGCGCTTTTAGGTAGTACCGTAAACCCGATACCTTTTGCGACAGGTAAAAGAATTTGGCTAAGTTGATTGATGTAACAGACTGTTTTGATTTTATCTGTTTCAAGATCTTGCCAGTTTGGATCACCACAACGGTTCAAGTATAAAGAAAGATAATGATTGGCATCTGGGTGCCTTACCATTCCTAGAGATTGCAGTTGTTCAATGGTGATATGTGTGTTGCTAAATGCTTTTGGTAACACTAAACACAATGACTCTGCACCTAAAGTTTCTATTTCAAAAAAACTTTCTTGTGGTTTATGAGTCACGATACCTAAATCTAGGTTTCCTTGTTGTACGTCATGCAATATTTTTTGATTAGGGGCGACTTCTACGTTTATAACCAGTTTTGGATTCTGTTTTTGAAGTTCGAGCAACTTAGGAAACAACGATAATGCCAATGAACCCGAACAAGACAGTTTAATGCAGCCTTGATATGGGTCATCGATATTCAGTGAGTCAAGTAGGTCTTTTTCATTTTTTAATAACTGCTGCGCATAGGCATAAACGTGTTGGCCTTGCTCGGTTAGTTCAAAGGTTTTGTTGTGGCGAATTAATAGATCATAACCACAAGCGGCTTCGAGCTTTTGTATATGTTGGCTCACGCCCGGTTGAGTCATGAATAACTTATCACTTGTTTTTGTGAAATGTCCGACGTCTACCAAGGTTTTAAAAGTGTGTAGCCAAACAGGGTTCAACATAGCGTTACTCATATTGATAACAAATAATTATTAAAATGAGAATAATTGATAATTTTTAAAAGTAAAGCGATGGGAATAGTATTTACCTCATGCAATTACGCACAAAAACATGAGGCAATACACATGGAAAATAAAACATACCCAAGAACCTTTTCTCATATTGGTATTTCAGTGCCTGATTTAGAAGCGGCAGTGAAATTTTATACAGAAGTATTGGGTTGGTATTTGATCATGGAACCAACGGATGTGGTTGAAGATGATTCACCGATTGGGGAAATGTGTACTGATGTATTCGGCGCAGGTTGGGAGCGTTTTCGTATCGCCCACATGTCGACGGGTGACCGTGTCGGCGTTGAACTGTTTGAATTTAAAAACCAAGAAAACCCAGAAGATAACTTTGAATATTGGAAAACGGGTGTATTTCATTTCTGCGTACAAGACCCAGATGTTGAAGGTTTAGCTGAAAGAATCGTTGCTGCTGGTGGTAAAAAACGTATGAAAGCGCCACGTTATTACTATCCGGGTGAAAAACCGTACCGCATGATCTACATGGAAGACCCATTCGGCAATATTCTTGAAATTTACAGCCACAGTTATGAGCTACATTATGCGAGTGGCGCATATAATTAACCTCATATACGGGTAACTAAGCTCATACTTGGGAAAGTAAGCAATAAAAAAAACCGCCTTGGGGAGTTAATCATCAAGGCGGTCAGTTTAATCGTAAATCAAGGTTTTACGCTAATGCTTATTTTTTCGCGTTAGTGGTTAATTCTAGCTTAGAAAAAGACACACTGTTGTAATCACCATTCTTCATATCTTCAGCAAAGTCGCCAGTACCTGCACAACCTGGAGACCAGAATCCATCATCATCTTTCACGCTACATTGACCGTAAGCGCCAGCTTTGAAATAGAATGAATCTTTAGCATAACCTTGTGGGTTGTCTTTTGAATCCACTTTTCCATGTGCATCAAGGTTCTTAGAAAGATCGATTTTGTATTCAACCTTGTCATGCTTAGCGGTCGTGAAAGTTAAGTGCATGATGTTACCTTGAACATCAATGGTGTAGCTAAATTCTTCACCTAGAGCAAGACCTGCATCTTTTGGATCGGCTTTGTTTTCCCATGTATTGCCCCACACAGGGTAAGCAATATCGGTGCGGTTTGGATCGTTTTTCTCTAGGTTACGTTCATAGTTCCAAAATACAGAACCGTTTTCATGTCCCGGCCATTTTTTGTAGAAAATTTTCAGCGGTTCATTACCGTAGCCAAAACCAGTTTTAGCGTCGATTTGCTTTGGATCTTTATTGGCATGAATTTGACCGACAACCACTGAGTAAGCTGGGTATTTATCTGGTTGATTCGCATGGGTTGCGACGTGGTTTACTTTTAATGTTGCTTCAAGTTTGCCGCCAATTGCGCCATATTGATCAGCATCTGGATGAGCGGTCAACGCAAAGTTATTGGCTGGTGCTTTTACATCAATCGTAAGGTCTGTACCACGGAGCATTTGGCGTAGCTCAGAACGTGCGTTGGATGAACCTGATGTCGTAATAGCTTTGTTTTGGACTTGGAAAACCATGTTGCCATCTTTATCTAAAAAGAAGTAGTCAGGGTTTGAATAGCTAAACATAGCTACACCTTCAATTTCATCGATTTTACCGTTTTGATCTCTGTCTTCTGGTACGGTAATTTTCCAATTCATCATGTTGAATTTGTCAGCTGGAACGGAGAGTGGACCTTGTTCATGAGCCATTGAATTAGCAGAGAAACCCAGTATTACTGACATGCAGAGGAATTTTTTAAACATTTTCAATCCTTGTAAAGTTTTATAATTATCGACTTTTTGTTATCGCTATTGGCATTGTAAAAGTGTTGGACCACATCTTAATTTCATTCAAGGTGAAATTAACAAATCAACATTTACATCTTATAATAATACAAATTAATTGATGGTGAGTTTTATCACATATTGG
>NZ_AJYK02000086.1 GCF_000286955.2 Vibrio rumoiensis 1S-45 | reverse complement strand
CCGCTCTTCCGATCTTCTACCCCCGTTGCGACGATTACTCGACGCATTCAAGCGCTTGAAGAAGCTGTCAATCTAAGGCTACTTAACCGTAATGCTCGTAAGCTGTCATTAACCGAAGCCGGCCAACGTTTTTACGATGAATGCTCACCTTTACTTAAAAGCTTAGCAGAAACGACAGAAAACATTTCCGATGAGTGTCGCGGTGCATCTGGCAAGTTACGTATTTCGGCCCCGTCAAATACAGCTAAACGAATGATCATGCCAATGCTGAATGAGTTTATGGCAAAATACCCTGATATTCGTATTGAATTATCCATGACCAATCATGCTGACCAACTTGACCCAACTGAGTGGGATGTGATCTTTCGCGTAGGCCCACAACGAGATTCAAGCCTGATTGCTCGTAAAATAAACCAAGTTAAAGATGTACTGGTGGCAAGTCCTAAATATCTTGCAGATTGTGGTGATCTTAATCATGCAGAAGATTTACGTCATCACGCACTCTTAAAAGGCTTACCTTTAGTAAAATGGCAGTTGAATAATTCTCACGGTGAACAAGTGACCATCAATGAGAAAGGTCGACTTGAAGCAAGTGAATTAAATGTTGTTCGCAAGGCCTGCACCTATGGTTTAGGAATTAGCTTAATGCCCGATGTGATGGTTGAAGCCTACTTACACGAAGGTCGATTAGTCCGAGTGCTGGATGATTGGAGCGCAAACTCCCGTGATATCTACATGTTATATAATCATAAAAATCATCAACCCGAAAAGGTGCGTTTGTTGATTGATTTTATTGCTCAACACGACGTATTATAACCCCCCCCTTAATAGCTATGCTGTGATGATATCTTCACGGCATCGCCTTATTTACTTACCTTAAATTCCTCTTCCATTAATAAATCTGGATGCTGCTTTTTTTGATACTCTGGCAAAATCTGTTTCAGGTTTTGAAATGTCTTTAATGCCCCTTTTCTCGCTAAATCATTCACGAGCCAAGTAGGCAATATTCCGCCAGGATCAGCATAAGCTTCATAATCAATCTTTGTTTTTCCATTATCTAGTTTGGTCAAAATCCACATCGCATTCACATCTCGGATACGGATTCTTCCATCTTGATTCGGGAGGTAAGCATCGTCAGATTTTATTTCTATCGCAAACTGATTTGAGCTGGTTTGATAAAACTGTGAAAAGGTCACCATGTCTCTATCTTTGACTGGCCAAGGAGCACGAAATAATGTGTAAACTATATTTTTGTCTGGTGTGATTTGTTGAAGGACTTGTGTTTTTTCAATGCCATCAAGCCATTGTGGAGCTCTGTCGACATCTTGTAATAAAAATAAAAACGAACTTAAACTGGTCGATATTTCTGTCGTGGCGCGGATTTCCACTAGACCATTGTCATGCTCACGTTGGCTAATAAAAATGCCAGATTCTTGCTTATAAGGTTGCCAAGGCTCAATTTCTGCCAATACAGAGAAACTGCATAAAAGTGGCATTGCTACGATAAATAATCGATATCTCATCAGTAACCGTTTTCCCATACCTCCCCCCTTCTTAACCCTATTACTCACTTTTCGCATGGCAACCCAGATAGTTCAATCAGATGGTCATTTTAGCCTTATTCTCTGAGCTGACTCTTTTAGAATAGGCATAAAAAAACCAGAACTCTAAGGCTCTGGTTTTTCAAAGTGAGAATAAAAGAGATTACGCTCCTTCGTTATGCATCTCAAGGTTAGCTAAGTCCACCTGCATATCACGATCTAATTTTGCATCATCATTGCGTATTGCATCGATAAGGTCTAAATAAGTTTGGTCGATATCACCAGTCACATACTGACCACTGAATACTGACGTTTCAAATTCACTTACCGACGGGTTACCAATACCAACTGCTGACACTAAGTCATCAATATCTTGGAACATCAATGCATCCGCACCAATCATTTTGCAAATTTCATCCGTTTCACGACCATGCGCAATTAACTCATTCGCACTTGGCATATCAATACCATACACGTTAGGGAAACGGACTTCAGGAGCCGCTGATACCATATAAACATTCTTCGCACCCGAGTCACGAGCCATCTCGATGATCTGCTCTGATGTCGTGCCACGAACAATGGAATCATCAACCAACAGAACATTCTTACCTTTAAACTCTGAACGAATTGCATTCAGTTTACGGCGAACTGATTTCTTACGTTGTTGTTGACCCGGCATAATGAAGGTACGACCAACATAACGGTTTTTAACAAAACCTTGGCGGTAAGGTTTATTGATCAATTGCGCAATTTCTAATGCGATATCACATGAAGTTTCAGGGATAGGAATAACCACATCGATATCCAGATCATCCCATTCACGCTTAATTTTCTCACCAAGCTTTTTGCCCATTTCAAGGCGTGCACTGTATACCGAAATTTTATCGATAAAAGAATCTGGACGTGCAAAATAAACAAACTCAAAAATACATGGGTTTAATTTTGGGTCTTCTGCACACTGCTCACTGAACAACTGTCCATCAAAGGTCGCGTAAATCGCTTCACCTGGTGCGACATCACGTACAAAGTCAAAACCAACAGCATCAAGTGCAACTGACTCAGAAGCCACCATGTATTCTGTACGGCCTTCAACTTCACGTTTACCCAAACATAACGGGCGAATGCCATTTGGATCACGAAACGCGACCATACCATGACCAATGATCATTGCTGCAACTGCATAAGCACCTTTAACAATAGTGTGTACTTTCTTAATCGCGTTAAAGACATCTACTTGAGTCAGTGGGTAATGCTCAGATACATCAATCTCTTGTGCCAAGATGTTTAATAACACTTCAGAGTCTGACGTGGTATTCACATGACGACGGCCTTGCTCAAATAACCACTGACGAATGTCATTTGCGTTAGTCAAGTTACCGTTATGTGCAAGAGTAATTCCATAAGGTGAGTTTACGTAGAATGGTTGCGCTTCAGAAGCACTTGAGCTTCCTGCTGTTGGGTAACGAACATGCCCAACACCAACTGTTCCTTGCAAACGTTTCATGTGTTTAACTTCAAACACATCTTTCACAAGTCCATTGGCTTTACGCAGACGAAAACGATTGCTATCTATGGTAATAATACCTGCTGCATCTTGGCCACGATGCTGCAATACCGTTAACGCGTCATAAATCGATTGATTGACAGGCGTTACACCTACGATTCCAACAATACCACACATGTCTTAACCCTCGGTTAGCAAAGCACTGGCGCTATCCTATATTTCTATAGTGATGCGCCCGTTAAAAAGCTTGATGTTTGTTTCAGATGATCGAAAAACGGTGCAATTATCCGGCTAAATTGCGGAATTAATTGAGAGTCTTTCCACCACTGTGAATTCGGGAATGCGGTAAACGCATCCATAAAAAAGAGAACGACAGCAATGATCAAAACGCCACGTAGTGCGCCAAAAACAATACCTAACACTCGGTCTGTACCGGATAAACCAGTTTTTTGTACTAACTGGCCAATCACGTAATTCACCAAGGCGCCAACCACTAACGTGGCGACAAACAAGGCACCTAATGCCGCACCATTACGAATCATATCGTTTTCAATGTTGGTAAAGTAAGCCGCCAATTTCAAATAGTAACGAGTGGCGATAAAAAATGCGCCAAACCAAATAACTAAAGACAAAGCTTCTTTAACAAAACCACGAACTAAGCTGATCAAAGCAGAAAAGCCGATCACCCCTAAAATGACAAAATCTATCCAAATCATAAAATGTACATCTTAAGTTGGCGCGCATTTTAACAGAAAAAAGCGCGACGCAAACGTTTTCTTATGGATTAAGTGGCTTAAAAGTCTGCAGTTGACCTTTTAGACCGGTAATTTTTTGCAGCTTATCAATCTGTTGTTCCAAATTTTCTTTTGAAACATCAGGACCAATAATCACACGAGAGACGCCACTATCTGGTTTCAAGTGCGCTTGGAAGCCACGTTTTTGTAGATCATCTACCAACTTTTTAGCGTTATCTTGATTTTTCAGTGCGACCAACTGAATAATCCAGGCGTTACTGTCATAACGATTCGTTTCACGAACAGGAACCGCTTTGACTTCCACTTGGTCTTCTTTTTCAGGTCGATCAACTTGCGTCGATGCGACCTCTTTCAATTCCTCTACTGGCTGATCTTTTTCTGGCGATGACGCTTGTTCCGATGATTTGGCTTGTCCGGCTGAAACTGTCACCGCAGCAACTGGTTCTTTTGGTAAAGCAACATCAAGCTGAACCGGCTCTTTTACTTGGTCATTATCACCGGTTTCATCAATCTCATCACTCGGCTTAATAGGGATTGCGGCAAATTCTTCTTGATAATGTTTTTTTTGTCCATCAAAGACATCAGGTAACACAATCACACCAATAGCGACGAGAATCACAGTGCCGATTAAACGGCTTTGAAACTTACTGGCCATTTTGACTCCTACCTTAATTTTTGTTGTTCTTCTGCCAATGCTGCAATACTTCACCTACAGTATGAAAAGATCCAACCACAAGCAATATATCATCTGCTTGAGCTTGATCTTGTGCATGAATAAAGGCTTCCACAGGCGTATTAAAACCTGTCTCTACTTGCGGCAAGTATTGGCATATTTCATCCACTTGTGCGGCGCGAGGGCCATGCAATGACGCTGGATACCAATAATCCACCGATGAAGATAAAACATCTAACGTACTTTTAATATCTTTATCATGCAGCATCGCAACCACAGCATGAATTTTTTTATTTGGATAGCGCTGATGCAACTGACCGACTAAGTATTCTGCTGAGTGAGGGTTATGTGCCACATCGAGTAATATTGTAGGCTCTGTCGAAAGCACTTGCATACGACCAGCTAATTGAGCTTGGTTAAGACCATTAACGATATTGATATCACTAATCTCTAAACCAGAGGTGCTTAATGCCATCAAAGCCGTTGCCGCATTCGCTAATGGTAAACTTGGGACTGGTAAATCTTTTAAATCAAACGCGCCACACTGCCAATGCCAACGATTACGTGAGTTTGTATCAAGTTGATAGGTATATTGAACACCCACTTGATGCAATTGGGCATTGATGTCATCGGCATGAGCGGCAACCGTATAAGGCGCATTAGGTTGGCCACAAATCGCAGGTCGACCCGAGCGGAAAATACCGGCTTTTTCAAAACCTATGACATTGATATCACTGCCTAACCAATCAACATGATCAATGGCAAGACTCGTGATAATGGATACATCATGGTCAACAACGTTGGTGGCATCTAAACGCCCACCTAATCCAACTTCAAGTAAGATCACGTCAACTTGCTCGACTTGAAAAATTCGCAAAGCAGCTAGCGTACCAAATTCAAAAAAGCTCAAACTGATATCCGCACGGCTTTGCTCTATAAACGAAAAAGCTTGTGTGTGCTGTTCATCCGAAGCATTACGCCCGTTAATACGAACTCGTTCGTTATATTCAATTAAATGGGGAGAACTATAAACACCGACGCGATAACCCGCATCAAGTAAGATAGCTTCCATCAATGCGCAGGTTGAGCCTTTGCCATTAGTTCCGGCAACCGTAATGACTGTTGGAGCTGGCTTGGTGAGGTTGGCTTGTTGTGCCACTTTAGAGACTCGGTCTAAACCAAGATCAATAGCACTTGTGTGTATATTTTCTAAATAGTGAAGCCACATCGACATTGGTGATGTGGCTTCCGGGGAATTATGTTTGCTCATTAAACGCTGAACTCATTCTATCTCTACATACTGTACAAATAAGTCATCATTAATTTGCTGCTTTTAGCTTTTATGCATAAAGCAGCAATCCACTGCATACTTTAATGAGATTTACTTCTTATCGGCAACAGGCACTTCGTAAACAGGTTCATCATCAACCGAAACCACAAGTGGCGATTGATAATTCGTCATTTTAGCCACTAAGCCACCAATACGTTGACGCATTTCACGACGGTCAACAATCATGTCAATTGCGCCATGGTCAAGCAGAAACTCACTACGTTGGAAGCCTTCAGGAAGGTTTTCACGTACCGTTTGCTCAATAACGCGACGACCAGCAAAACCGATCAATGCTTTAGGTTCGCCTATATTCACATCACCTAACATCGCAAGACTTGCCGAAACACCACCCATTGTAGGGTCAGTTAAAACGGAAATAAATGGCAGACCCTTTTGGGATAAGCGTTCAAGTGCCGCACTGGTTTTCGCCATCTGCATTAAAGACATTAAGGCTTCTTGCATGCGTGCACCGCCACTGGCAGAGAAACACACTAAACCACAGTTATTTTCAATCGCAGCATCTACCGCACGTACAAAGCGAGCGCCAACGACTGAACCCATTGAACCGCCCATAAACGAGAATTCAAATGCACAAGCAACCAATGGCATGCCTAATAGCTCACCTTTCATTGCGATTAATGCATCCGTCTCTCCGCTTGCTTTTTGCGCAGCAGAAATACGATCTTTATAACGTTTTGAGTCTTTAAACTTCAACTTATCTTGAGGTTCAAGCTCCTGACCAATTTCAACCTGTGTACCAGCATCTAAAAATGTTTCTAGACGGCGACGCCCCTTCATGCGCATGTGATGGTCACATTTAGGACAAACTTCTAAATTACGCTCTACTTCAGCTTGGTATAAGACTTGCTCACAAGATGAACATTTCGTCCAAATCCCTTCTGGGATAGATGCTTTACGAGAGCTAACAATGTTTGTTGTTGTAAAAATTTTTTCAAGCCAACTCATGGGAAGACCTTTTAGCTAGATCCCCCGCTGTATTGCGAGAGATGAGAATGTGAGAAATAAATGCGAGGAGATTAAAACACATAATACCCGCAGTGTAGATAAAAAACTGGTTGTACCTATATTTGCCAACTTTTGCGGTAAAGGTTAACGCTCATTTTTGGTTAAAAAACTAGCAATACAACCCGATAAATATAAGCCATTATCAACTATATAAAATAGTTATCACGCTAGTGTAATAACAATGTGAAAAAAAACCAACTAATCTGCAGGGAAAAAGTGAGGCCCTACCGGTAATCTAGGTAATTCAAAGCTTTCTGGGTAATCCACATCGACAAGATATAAGCCACCAGGTTTAGCCGTCGTTCCAGCACTGCGTCGATCTTTTTGATCTAACACCCATTGTATCCAGTCTGGAGACATTTCACCGGTTCCGACCTTAATCAAACTGCCTACAATATTACGCACCATGTGATGAAGAAAGGCGTTGGCTTTAACATCAACCACGACATATTGCCCTTTTCGAGTCACATTCAAATGCATAATGCTGCGCCATGGGCTATGTGCTTGGCAATGCGTTGCGCGAAAAGATGTGAAATCATGTTCACCTAACAGACACTGTGCTGCTTCATGCATTTTTTGCTCATCAAGCGGAGTATGATAGTGGCTGACGCCTGAAGATAAAATGGCTGGGCGAAGTGAGTTATTATAAATAATATAACGGTATCGACGAGCCGTAGCGCTAAAGCGAGCATGGAACTCATCAGAAACCTCATGCGCCCAAGTCACGACAACACTGCTTGGCAACTTCGCATTTACACCTAATGTCCAAGCCACTAACTTACGGTCTGAATCAGTATCAAAGTGAACCACTTGCCCAGTGCCATGTACGCCAGCATCCGTTCTGCCTGCACAAATAACATTCACAGGATGATTAGCAATAACTGATAATGCTTTTTCTAAGTGCTCTTGCACACTGATCACATCATTTTGTCTCTGCCAGCCATGAAGTTTGCTGCCATCATATTCCACACCTAAAGCAATACGCATTTCAGTTACTCTTTGCTACATCTAGAAAACGGGGGCAAAGTATATACTCTTCGCCTAAAAAGAAAAAGGCGACTCAAAAGCCGCCTTATCAAACTCTCAACCATCACGGGATAAGTTGAAGTAATTTTCGAGCCTCAGATTGCAATCTTTCATCCCCTTTTTTCAATACTTCATTGATTAATTTCTTGGCTGAAGATAAATCGTCCATCTCAATAAACACTTTGGCAAGGTCTAAATTGCCATTCATTTCAGCGTCGATATCCACATCTAAAACTTTCACATCACTCAATACATCAGGAAACTCATTAAGGCCAACATCTAAATCAGGATCTTTATCAATACCACTCACTGACTCAACATTCGACAGTTCTAATATGTCATCGATGGCATGAAATTGTGTGTCAGTATTGACATCCAATGATTGTGTTGATTGTTCGTCAGCTATTGGCGGCGTTGCAACAACAAGCGCCTCTTCAAATTCATGTATTTCGGGAATATCATTAACGCTACTTGTACTTTCTATCTCAAAAGACTCTGGCTCTTGTTGTGCATCAAGCCTTGCTTCATCTTCACTGTAAACCGGTAGATCGTCATCAGAATATTGCGTTATTTCTGTTTCTGTTTCTGTTTCTGTTTCTGGAGAATTATTATCATTCCCCAATGTGGGTACAACCGGAATAAGGGTGGGTTCTTGTTCTTTTGCTGCTGAGGTTAATTGCTCAGGTTCTGGTGGCAAGTTCGATTGACGGAAAAATACCATTTTGATGATAAGCAATAGCAAAAGAACCGGTAACAATAAAATAATCCACAACCAAGGCTGTTGATTTGCGATGGTTAGAAAAGCTTGTGGGGAATCAATATTAAATGTAGCTGGCCTTTCTTGTGTTTCTTTTGACCTTGTTAATTCGTCGTTGCTTAAGGTATTTTTCAACTCATCTAACTGCTGTTGAATCTTACCTAACTCAACCGTTAAACGAGTGTTCATTTCCTCAACTTTATTCAGTTCTATTTGTTCATTATCTTTTTCTAATACACTGGCTGCTTCTTGCACCACTTCTGGAGCTTCTTTTAATGCTTGCTCTTGTGTTGGTGTTACAGATACTGGTTCTTGTGCATCTTGTTGAACTGCATCTTGTTGAACTGCATCTTGAGCAGGCTGTGGTTGTTTCTGGATATCCACTTGTGTTTCTTGTGATAATGAAGCTGCGTCACTATCAACGTTTTCATTCTCTAAAACACTCGGCAAGGTTTCTTGTTCATCAATAACAGCAGGTTCAGTTGATTCAGCTGGCGGTATCTCTTGTGGCGATTTAGGCTCGTAATCTTCAAGTGTAGCAGGAGGAGGCGGCGATACTGATAAATCCACTTGAGAAGGAATCACGCGCTGTAAATCTTGTTCTAAAACCAAATTGGCTTCTTGTGTAGTACTTTCTTTTATAAAAGATACCGTCGGCAATCTCAACATGCTGCCTGAAATCAAACCATGAATATTATGATCTTCAAAAGCTTTATCATTGAGTTTGTAAGTAGCGAGTACTACTTGCGGAATCGAAACTGATTTACTTGGTCGGTATTCTTTGGCTATTGACCACAGAGTTTCATTTTCACCTGTTGGACCATAGGTTTCAGCAATTTTATGTGTTTGATTTAACGAAATACTGTCAGAGGCCGCAAGACTTGTTGCATGATCGCTACTCTCTGTATTCGTAATATGACTTTGCACCACAGATTTTGTATATGATGCATCGCTGTCATCTGCACAGGCAACTGACATTTGCGTCAACATTAACAATGTCACTGGGGTTATAAAATGCTTGAAAGTACGACGCATAAAATTCGGCTAATCCAACGGTTTAATCAAGAAATTTAAATATATAGGATAATGACCCACTTCGGGTAGTGATGATGACAAAAAACGCCCATTTCACAAGGTTTTTTATTTAATAACCTGATCGGATGTTAATTTTCTCTGCCAGTCTGCACTTTCAGGGCAAAAGACATAATAAAAAAGCCCCATACAAACGTATGGAGCTTATCTTCATTGTCGCTACCAGTGAATTAAATCAGCAATTAAAAATAATCACGAATTAATACTTCAGCAATTTGAACAGCATTGGTTGCTGCACCTTTACGTACATTATCTGCAACCACCCACATATTAATACCACTGTGATGGCTAATATCATTACGAACGCGACCGACTAATACCGTGTCTTTACCTGCAGCATCACGCACTTGCGTTGGATAATCCGCATCACGGAACAGTTCAATACCATCTGTATTTTCAAATAATTCCATCACTTGCTCAGCATCGATTGGTGCTTGAGTTTCAACATGCAAAGATTCTGCATGACCAAAAAATACAGGAACACGGACGCAAGTTGGATTCACTTGAATCGATGGGTCGTTAAAGATTTTTTGGGTTTCCCACACCATTTTCATTTCTTCTTTGGTGTAGCCGTTTTCCATCATGACATCAATCTGTGGAATGCAGTTAAAAGCAATTTGCTGTGTAAAAGCCGATGTTTCTGCAGGTAAACCATTGAGTAACTTTGCTGTTTGACCAGCCAATTCATCAATGCCTGATTTACCCGCGCCAGATACGGACTGATAAGTCGAAACATTAATCCGTTCAATGCCAACGGCATCATGAATCGGCTTTAGTGCTACAAGCATTTGGATAGTCGAACAATTTGGGTTCGCAATGATGTTGCGGTTACGAAACTCTGCAATGGCTTCTGGGTTCACTTCTGGAATAACTAACGGAATATCAAAGTCATAACGGAACTGTGATGTATTATCGATAACCACTACGCCTTCATCTGCCGCAATTGGTGCCCATTTTTCAGACAATTCAGCGCCCGCAGAAAACAGAGCAATATGAACTTGTGTCCAATCGAACTCTTCAACGTTTTGTACTCGAATTGTTTTGCCATTAAAACGATAGGTCTTCCCTTCACTACGCTCACTGGCTAATAGGTAAAGATCACCTACTGGAAATTTACGATCTTGTAAAACTTCTAGCATGGCTTCGCCTACCGCACCGGTAGCACCGAAAATAGCAACGTTAAATTCTTGACTCATTGAAACCTCAATTAAAAATATAAAGCGATTGGTTAATACCCAAGTATTCGATCACAGTACTTAACGGTATGACTCGCTTTTAAAACTTACTTTACAATCCACTTTTGTAACCTAGTTGGATCAAAGGCATCAAATCAACCATGCCTTCTTCCTGATGACTTTCATTATGATAGGTTAAACGAATCGCACTGTATTCACGACGATCCCAATAATTTTTACGCATAATATCAAACGCTTTGGATTGTTGTTCTGCTTGATTAACGCAAATATGGCGACGGAAAACCGCATCATCATGGCGGACATCATAAATCAACTGAGTCAAATTGTGCAGTAATGCTTGGTTTTTCTCGTCATCGGCACTCCAACCGCTTGATAATTGCACTTGAGGGATCGGAGCGACAGGAAGCAAGTCATCCGGATTTGCCCTTAAATCTAAACCAAGAAACTCGCAATAGCGATTAAATATCATGGTTGTGCCACGCGCTTTGCCTTCTAAACCATAGCCTGCAATGTGAGGAGTGGCAAAAGCTAACAATGGCAAAAGTTCTAAATCAACCAAAGGCTCTTGTTCGAAAACATCAAGTACTGCCGTAAATCCATCTTGTCGTTGTAAGCGATCTTTTAAAGCTTGGTTATCCACCACGGGGCCACGAGCAGCGTTGATCAATATTTGATCGCCACGTAGATCATTAAGCGTAGACTCATTCATTAAATGATGAGTGGGATGACTACCGGTTTGAGTAATTGGTGTATGTAACGAAATAACGTCAGCTTGCTTTAACAGCCTGCCTAATTCCGTAAAGTCACGAATATCACCTTCGGCCTGCTTAGGAGGATCGTTTAATAACACCTTGATGCCAATGGAGCTCAAGCATTGCGCTAAATAACTGCCAACTTGACCGGCACCAATAATCCCAACGGTTTTGTCAAAGATAGAAAAACCTTGTTGCTGCGCTATCACTAATAAAGAGCTGATCACATACTCGGCTACTCCGACTTTATTGCAGCCAGGAGCAGCAGTAAACGCGATACCTTTTTTCGCCAGCAACTCTTGGTCAACGTGATCCATTCCCGCTGTGGCAGTGCCGACAAATCTTAATTTATCGGCTTTTGCCAGTAAGTCGGCATTAACTTTGGTTACCGAACGAATCATCAGTGCGTCAACATCCACCAAATCATCCGCACACAGCGTTCGACCTGACTTCATCTCTACCTCACCTAATTGACTGAATAGGGCTTCGGCGTAAGGCATATTTTCATCAATGATGATTTTCATTTTAAGCTCTCGGAAATTTACAATAATGCCATCATAAAAAAATCCCCGACCTAAGCCGAGGATTTTTTAACATTCATATTCTTGGTACTTGAATAGAATTCAAAGCAATTAAGCTTCGTATTTCTTGATCACAAGCGTGGCGTTAGTACCGCCAAAACCGAAGCTGTTTGACATTACCGTCTTCAGCTCTTGCTCGCGAGGTTCGGTCACAATGTCCAAACCTTCTGCTGCTGGGTCTAACGTTTCAACGTTGATGCTTGGAGCAATAAAGTTATTAACGAGCATAAGCGTAGAATAAATCGCTTCATGTACGCCAGCCGCACCTAGTGCGTGCCCCGTCATTGCTTTGGTTGCAGAGATTGCAGGGCATTTTCCGCCGCTGTCTTTACCAAAGACTTCTTGAATAGCACCTAACTCTTTTACATCACCCACAGGGGTAGAAGTACCGTGAGTGTTGACGTAATCGATAGAATCGACATTTTGCATTGCCATCTTCATACAACGTACTGCGCCTTCACCTGATGGAGCGACCATGTCGTAGCCATCTGATGTTGCGCCGTAACCGACGATTTCGCCGTAAATTTTTGCGCCACGAGCAAGTGCGTGCTCAAGCTCTTCAATCACCACCATACCGCCGCCGCCAGAGATAACAAAACCATCGCGGTTTGCATCATAAGTACGAGACGCCTTTTCTGGCTCTTCATTGTACTTAGTTGATAGTGCGCCCATCGCATCAAACATCATTGCTGATGACCAATGCAGTTCTTCACCACCACCGGCAAAAACCACATCTTGTTTGCCTAATTGAATAAGCTCAAGTGCATGACCAATACAGTGTGCAGAGGTTGCACATGCTGAACTGATGCTGTAGTTCACGCCGCGAATTTTAAATGGTGTTGCAAGGCAAGCAGAAACCGTTGAAGCCATAGTACGTGGAACCATGTAAGGCCCAACACGCTTTACGCCTTTTTCACGAATTGTATCTACTGAAATCACTTGGTTTTGTGATGAAATACCACCAGAACCGGCCACTAAACCTGTACGGTCATTAGAAACTTGCTCTTCAGTCAGCTTAGAATCTTCTACCGCTTGTTGCATTGCAAGGTAAGCGTAAGAGGCCGTATCACCCATAAAACGCATTTGTTTACGGTCAATGTGCTCACTTGGTGTGATTTTTAGCTCACCCCAAACTTGAGAGCGTAGGCCTGCTTCTTTAAATTGCTCAGAACCTGTAATACCAGATTTGCCTGTTTTTAAAGACGCTAATACTTCTTCTACGTTATTACCAATACTAGATACAATGCCTAGACCAGTGATGACGGCTCGTTTCATGTGACGTTCCTATAATTCAAAAATCGCTTAATGATAACTGACTTAACTGTAAAAGTGGTCAGCTTTCCTAGAATAATGATTCTTTATCACAACTATTGCGTTGCTGTTTCTAACTTGTGACTATTAAAACACAAAATATCGCGTTGTGAGTCATGCTACCGAAAAGTCTTTAATGTTAAAAGCTTACCTTTAAATTGTATCGACCGTCAGAAGCCAGCATAGTTAGCTTGTTTGAGTGTGTCTTGGGTATATAATAGCCCCAAATTGATACAAAATGACAGGTAATATGAGCGTAATACGAAATGCACAATTAGATTGGAATGAATCTGGCACCCCTATTTCCAATCAGTTTGATGATGTCTACTTCTCAAATGCTAACGGGCTAGAAGAAAGCCGTTATGTCTTCATTCAACAAAATCATCTTACGACACGTTGGGATACGTTTAAGAAATCTCGCTTTGTGATTGCAGAAACTGGCTTCGGAACTGGGTTGAACTTCCTTGCTGTTTGGCATGCTTTTAAGCAATTTCGACAACAAACCCCAGATGCAGCGCTCACTCAATTACACTTCATCAGTTTTGAAAAATACCCAGTTAATATCGACGATTTAATAAAAGCGCATCACGCTTGGCCTGAACTGGCTGACTTGGCAAAGGAATTACAACAACACTACCCTATCGCAGTGCCTGAATGTCATCGCTTAGTCTTAGCCGATGGCATGATTACACTCGACTTATGGTTTGGTGATATTCACGATAGCCTGCCTAAAATAGCTCAGAATGAAGAAGGGTTAGTTGATGCTTGGTTCTTAGATGGCTTTGCCCCAAGTAAGAATCAAGACATGTGGAATGATGCACTTTTTTCTGGCATGGCGAAGTTAACAAAATCACAAGGCACTTGCGCGACATTTACTGCGGCAGGTTTTGTGCGTCGCGGTTTAATCGATGCAGGTTTTGACATGAAAAAAGTCAAAGGTTTTGGCACGAAACGCGAAATGATAGCAGGGACATTAACTCAGAAAATCGCACAAACCAACATCGCACCATGGTTTCAACGCGTTCCCTCTTCCCACATCAGTACAGAAGACAATATTGCCATCATTGGTGGAGGTATTGCCAGTGCGACGCTTGCTCTGGCGTTACATCGTCGCGGCGTAAACGTCACTTTATATTGTGAAGACAACACTCCCGCACTTGGTGCATCTGGCAATCGCCAAGGCGCATTATATCCTTTGATTGCCGAGCCAGAAGCGCCACTCAATCGTTTCTTTGCACCAGCATTTTTATTTGCAAGACAGTTAGTCAAGCAAGCCTCTCAACAGCTTGAATTTGATCATGACTTTTGTGGTGTTACCCAACTTGCTTGGAATGACAAAGCCAAAAGCAAGCTGGATAAAATGTTGTTGAATCAATACCCAGAACGCTTATTGCAATCATTAAACGCTGAAGAAACTTCCGAGACTCTTGGTTTGGAAGTGGATGTAGACAGTATTTATTACCCACTCGGGGGTTGGTTATGTCCTCAACAACTGACGCAAGCGCTGATTTATGAATTAGACCGACAGCCAAATTTTGACGCGAGATTTGAAACCAAAATCAAATCCTTGGTATTTAACACCGAAGATGAAAGCTGGAACTTAACCAGTGGCGATCAAAGTTTTCATCATGGTTGTGTGGTGGTGGCGAACGGTCATCAATTTTCTCGTTTTGAGCAATTACAACCTATCGCGGCAACCTCAGTAAAAGGCCAAGTGAGCCATATTCCAACCACAGACACTCTTGCCAAGCTCAATACCGTATTGTGTTACGACGGTTATATGACACCACAAAATACCAATAATGGTCATCACTGTATTGGCGCAAGTTATGACAGAAGTCATATTGATCATGAATTTGATCCTGACGCTCAACTCAGTAATGGCGAACGCCTTAAAAACTGTATTCCCAACCAACGTTGGCCAAATGACGTCGATACCAGTGGCAATCAATCTCGCCAAGGCATTCGCAGTGTCACGCGTGACCACTTACCGTTTGTGGGCAACGTGTGTCAATTTGAACCTGTGGTACAAGGCTATGCAGAGCTTGATCCGCAAATATTGCGTAAGCGATCTGATCTGATGCCTGATGTTCCGATTTATCCCAACTTGTTTTGCATGGTGGGATTAGGCGCGCGTGGGTTATGCTCTGCGCCACTATTAGCGGAAACCTTGGCATCACAAATCGTGGGAGACCCACTGCCTTTACCCATCGAAGTGTTAGAAAAAATTCACCCCGCCAGAATGTGGGTGAGAAAAATGCTTAAAGGCCGCCCAATCAACGAAAAGTCATGATTTAAACAGCAAAACGGGATGAGCGATAATCGTTCATCCCGTTTTTAATTTGATATTCACTTTAAACCGTTCAGCAAAAACTAAGCATGTAACGCTGCAGCAGCTTTAGCTAATTGTTCAGCAATCGCAGAATCTGTGACTTCGCCTTTTTCCATATCAAACACATCATAAAAACTTGGTACTGAAAGCGATGCTTTAAGATCCGCATGGAAAAATGCAGCTGAACCAACCGCTTGAGCTAATACGCTCTTCGCACCACCAGGACCTGGGCTCGTTGACAAGTACACGACGGGTTTGTGAGCAAACATTTGCTGATTGATACGTGATGCCCAATCGAACAAGTTTTTGTAATAAGCAGTATAAGTGCCATTATGCTCCGCAAAAGAAATCACGTATGCATCAGCGCTTTCAATCTTATCAAAAAAGGCTTGTGCGCCTGCAGGTCGACCCACTTCTTTTTCCGTATCTTCACTAAACATCGGAACCGGAAAATCATTCAAATCGAGCACTTCAACCTCAGCCCCTTCAACTAAGTTGGCAGTATAAGTGGCTAATGCTTTATTTATTGAACTGAAACTTGAGCTTGCGCCGAATGCGATAATTTTCATAATGACTCCGTAAACAATGAATAGGTAAGTAACTGAGATAACAATACTCTATTCTTTTGAGTCGAACAGCCAAGCAATCTAATAGACTTGTTCGAAAAATTAGAACAAGTCTATTAGATATTAAATCTGAGCCGCAAGAGATTGCCACATATCAGCAACAATAACCTGATCAGCAGGAGTTAACTCATTACGCGCTGCATCTAAACTGGCTTGAATGCGTTGCTTAAATATTGCCACCTCTTGAATGCCTTCCGCTTCACAATCAGCGGCAGACAACGAAATATGCCCACGCAAATAACCACCAGCAAATAATTCATCATCTGATGCGGTTGCGACTGTCAGGTCTATGGCTTCTAATAACTGTTCTTCTAATTCAATGATCATCCGTTACTCATTATTTAACGATTAATGTTACTTAATTATAAATTGGCTTAGGGTAATTTCTGGTGTTTGGTAGAAATTACGTAAGGCATCCGACAGCATCTGAACTCGCAATGGCAGTCCTTGCAGTAAGATTTGTTCGACTTCTTGATGTACTTTCGCCATAAAGGCTAAACGATCCGGTTCAAAATCGCCATTGAGATTATCGCAACTGACCGAAAAAGGCAGCCCCGCACTCACCGATAAAATCCACTCATAAGCTTGAGGGCGAATCTCTACCTTTTCAAATTCCGCTTGAACTTGCTCGGTACGCCCATCCGGTTCATACCAATACCCAAAATCTTCCAGTAATCTGCGCTTCGCACCCGCGACGCACCAATGCGCTATCTCATGCATGGCAGAGGCGTAAAAACCATGCGCAAATATCACTTGATGGTAAGGCACATCAGCATTAGCGGGTAGATAAATAGGCTCATCATTACCGCGCACTAATTTGGTGTTATACGCATCAAAAAAGGTACGGTTAAATATTGAGATAATATCGTCTGGTTTATGGGTTATATCAGCAAAGCTCATTCGATTTCATTACAACTATTGGTTTATTGGGCGCTATTGTCCTTACTTTTCACGCTTAGGTAAAGGCTAGAAAAGCCAACATGAATAATAACGAAGCTAACCACAATCCAACCATTAGTTTTTCTAATCAATACCCCATCCATTTTCACAAAAATTTTCATTCGTCATTTCTATTTTTTATCCCTACAATCCGCCCTCTATTTTGCTCTAGAAAAAATGTTAAGTGAGCACACCATGTTGTTAAGCATTATTTATATTATTGGAATTACGGCGGAGGCCATGACAGGTGCATTAAGTGCTGGTCGAAAAAACATGGATTGGTTTGGCGTGATGTTAGTCGCCAGCGCTACAGCGATTGGCGGTGGAAGTGTCAGGGATATTTTGCTCGGCCACTTCCCTTTAACTTGGGTACAACACCCTGAGTACCTATTAATAACGTGCGTCGCCGGCATTGTGACCACATTACTTGCAAAATGGGTGATTAAATTTCATGGCGTATTCATTCGATTAGATGCGTTAGGTCTTGCCGCCTTTAGTATTATTGGCTGCCAAGTTGGCATCAATATGGGGCTACATTACAGCATCTGCATTGTCTCAGCGATTGTGACTGGCGTGTTTGGTGGACTGCTGCGTGATTTGATTTGCCGACAAGCTCCGTTGGTATTGCATAACGAATTATACGCATCCGTTGCATTAGTGGTGGCGGTTTTATACTTAGCCATTTTACACTTTGGTTTTAGTGATCTAACCGCAACAGTGAGTGCTTTGGTGGTTGGTTATTTACTGCGCATGGCATCGGTAAGGTTTAAGTGGCGTTTGCCGAGCTTTCAGCTAACCGTTGAAGAATCCAGTTCACTAAAGCATTAAACTGTTAAATTTCAAATATAAAAGAGCCCACAATCAATAATGTGAACCATTGATTGTGGGCTCTTTCTTATTCAAATCTGAGACTAAGAATTAAATCTTCGGCGTTTCAGTTTGCACGTTATGATTTTGTCCACGATGGCGCAATAAGTGATCCATCAGTACAATCGCCAGCATGGCTTCGGCAATCGGTACCGCACGAATACCAACACAAGGATCATGACGACCTTTAGTGATCAATGATGTGGCTTCGCCTTTGCGGTTAATCGTTTCACCCGGAACGGTAATGCTCGATGTCGGTTTAAGCGCAATGCTTGCCACAATATCTTGGCCTGACGAGATCCCACCTAAAATGCCACCCGCATGGTTCGATTTAAAACCTTGTGGCGTCATTTCATCACGGTGCTCACTGCCCTTTTGGTTAGCAACTGCAAAACCATCACCAATTTCAACGCCTTTTACCGCGTTAATGCCCATTAAAGCATGAGCGATATCCGCATCTAAACGGTCGAAAATAGGCTCACCTAAACCAACTGGTACATTGGTTGCGACAACCGATAGTTTGGCACCAATAGAATCACCTTGCTTTTTCAAGTCACGAATCAATTCATCAAGGGCATCAACTTTATCCACATCTGGGCAGAAGAATGGGTTATTTTCAATCTCATCCCAATCGACTTTATCAATAGTGACATCGCCCATTTGAGATAAGTAACCACGGATCTCAATTCCAAATTCTTGCTTTAGGTACTTTTTAGCAATGCCCCCTGCGGCCACTCGCATCGCGGTTTCACGCGCAGAAGAACGGCCACCACCACGGTAATCACGTACTCCATATTTTTGATGGTACGTGTAATCTGCATGGCCTGGGCGGAATTTATCCATTATTTCAGAATAATCTTTTGAACGCTGATCGGTATTTTGAATCGTTAAACCTATAGATGTACCTGTGGTCTGGCCTTCAAAAACACCACCTAAAATTTCCACTTCATCCGGTTCACGACGTGCTGTGGTATAACGAGACGTTCCCGGGCGACGGCGATCCAAATCTTTTTGCAGATCGGCTTCACTCAACTCCAAACCTGGAGGACAACCATCAATAATACAACCTAATGCTTTACCGTGACTTTCACCAAATGTCGTCACTCGAAAATGTTGACCAATACTGTTCCCTGCCATGAATCCCTCTTTAACTTATTCTTATCGCTTTACAGCTCATTTTAATTGCATCATTGAATAGTGTCGTCAAGGCAGGGGCTTGTAAACCCCATTTTTGAAAATAATCGACGAATAGACAGAAATAAAAAATGCCAACCTAATCAAAGGTTGGCATTTATCGGATGTTCATGACCTTAGTTTGTCTTATTTTTTATAAATAGCAAACTCATCAGCATGTTCAATCAGTTGCTCACGAGTAAGTAAAAATACCCCATGACCACCATTTTCAAATTCAAGCCAAGTAAATGGAATATGTGGATACTGATCCATCACATGCACCATGGAGTTACCCACTTCGCAAATCAAAATACCATTGTCGGCTAAATAATCAGGCGCATCAGCAAGAATACGTCGCATTAATTTCAAGCCATCCGATCCCGCCGCTAAACCTAACTCAGGCTCATGCTTAAATTCTTCTGGCAAGCTATCCATATCATCTTGATCCACATAAGGCGGATTGGTCACAATGATATGGTATTTGTCTTCTGGAATATCATTAAATAAATCTGAACGCAGCGGGAAGACTTGTTGTTCTAAGCCGTGATCGTGAATATTACGCTCCGCCACTTGAAGAGCATCAAGTGAGATATCAACCGCGTCAACTTCTGCACCTTCAAACGCATAAGCACAAGCAATCGCAATACAACCACTGCCAGTACATAAATCCATAATGCGAGTTGGCTCTTCAATTAACCAAGGTTGGAATTGTTGTTGGATCAACTCTCCAATTGGTGAACGAGGCACAAGTACGCGTTCATCCACATAGAATTCAAGACCACAAAACCATGCTTTATTGGTTAAGTAAGCTGTAGGAGTACGTTCATTAATACGTTTAATCACACGCTCCACAATGCGCAAACGTTCACTGGTGATCAAGCGTGAATTTAATACATGCGGTGGCACATCAATTGGAAGATAAAGCGTAGGCAAAATAAGCTGAACAGCTTCATCCCAAGAGTTATCTGTACCATGCCCGTAAAACAAACCCGCCGCATTAAATCGGCTGACCGTCCAACGGATCATATCTTGAAGCGTATGAAGTTCCGATACTGCTTCATCTATAAAAATTTTATCCAAGTTTGCCTCCGCATGGCTACACTGCCAAACCTACATGTCTATGGCGAGTATATTGGAACTCGCTTCTTAGCTAGGCTTAGGGTTACAATACCGCCCTCATTCATAAGGACTTATCATGTGCGAAAAAGACACCAATTTTGATGATGAATTTGCGCTATTTAAACAAGAAATGAAGGGCGTAAAAAAGTTGTCACAGGATACCATAATCCAGCAACCGAAAAAGAACTTACAACAAAAAGAAATTCGTCGTACATTCCGAGACGCGAAGGACAATGAGTTTTATTTTTCAGATGAATTTGTGCCGTTACTCAATGAAGATGGTCCGACTCGCTATGCTCGTAGTGATGTTTCTAAATATGAATTGAAACGTTTACGCCGTGGCGTGTACGTACCGGATGTCTTTTTAGACTTGCATGGTATGACTCAAATGGAAGCGAAACGTGAATTAGGCGCAATGATTGCACACTGCATAAAAGAAGGTGTGGCTTGTGCTAGTGTGATGCACGGTATAGGCAAGCACATCCTCAAACAAAAAGTGCCACTTTGGCTCGCTCAACATCCAGATGTCATGGCTTATCACCAAGCACCATTAGAATTTGGCGGTAATGGCGCTTTATTAATATTACTTTCTATTCCTGAATAATTAAATAGCTCGCCACTGGGTCAAAACCAGATCAAAAAAGGAGACAGTTGACCGTCTCCATTCTTCTATAGTTGCCTACTTCTATGGCTGAGCTTGCCAAACTATTTGGCCTTTTCTGGTGTCTACATCGTAATCCACACACACCATGCCAGAAGTTGGAAACATAGGTGGTGGTATATCCGTTACAAAGTCTGCAGTTAAATACCCCACCAAAGGTAAATGCGATACTAATAGGATATTTTGCAAAAATTGTGTTTCCGCAAGAGCACAAACATATTCCACTACTGATTCAGAATCACCATAAGGTGTAATCTCTGCGCAGTCCTCAATATGATTAGCCATCAATATTGGTGAAATTGTCTGCCATGTTTGTTGTGCTCGTAAGTATGGACTCACTAGCACTAAATCAAATTCAACTTGCCCGTTCTCTTTGCAGTGCTGTGCCACTTTCAAAGACTGATCGTGCCCCATTTGGCTTAATGGTCGCTCTGCATCCGAAGCGGCAAACGTTTCCGCATCACCATGACGCATTATATAAATGTGCATAACATCAACCTTACATACCATCTAAACTAAAACTCGATCGCGGAAGGTCAACAACCCTTCGACTTTAGTATAACAAGTTGCCACCAGAGATTGTCGACATAAATAACATTCCTATCAAATAAATGCGATATACCTGACAAGCTTAAGCTATTTTCATCGATTTTATCCCACTCTGAGAACAATTTTTTCTATTATTCATCATTCCTTAAAGAAACCATTTGCAGCGATTCATTCCCAAGTCATAATTGAGCTATATTCAAAATATCCTCAAGGTGACGTTTCTGAACGTGACCCACTTGCTGAGCTTTCTTGTCTCAAATTCAGCAAGGTCATTTCTCATCGAAAAAGGGAGTGTACCGTGCACATTAGTCCAAATGATAAAAAACAATATCGCTATATCACCCTACCAAACGGGTTGCGAGTATTACTGGTGCATGATGAGGATGCGCAAAAATCTGCTGCAGCATTAGCCGTAAAAGTTGGTCATTTTGATGATCCTTACCATCGAGAAGGTCTTGCTCACTATTTAGAACACATGCTGTTTTTAGGCACTGAAAAATACCCAGTCATTGGCGAGTTTCAGTCATTTATTAGCCAGCACGGTGGAAAGAATAATGCGTGGACGGGTACTGAACATACTTGTTTTTTCTTTGATATTATTTCAACGTCTTTTGCTGAGGCATTAGATCGCTTCAGCCAATTTTTTATCGCTCCTCTTTTCAATCAAGAAGCATTAGAAAAAGAACGCCAAGCGGTGGAATCTGAGTTTCGCTTGAAATTAAAAGATGACATGCGTCGTTTATACCAAGTACATAAAGAAGTCGTCAATCCCGAGCATCCTTTCGCTAAATTTTCTGTTGGTAATGATGAAACTTTAAGTGACCTTTTCGATGATAATGGCAATCCAACAACCTCTATTCGAGATGAAATCATTGAATTTTATCGCCAACATTACTCTGCCGACCTGATGACCGCGACACTCATTAGCCCTCATTCTTTAGATCAGTTAGAAGAAGCGGCAACCACTTACTTTTCTTCGATTGAAAATAATCATAAACAAGATAAAAGCATCAATATTCCGCTATTAAGAGAACAAGATTCCGCCTTATTTGTAAACGTTGAGCCAGAAAAAGATTCACGTAAGTTAATGCTCACATTTAACTTTCCGGGCATGGACCAGTTTTATCAAACCAAGCCTCTCTCTTATATCGCCCATCTATTAGGTGATGAAAGTGAAGGCAGTTTATTGCAACATTTAAAATCTGAAGAACTGATCACGTCATTAACTGCAGGAGGTGGGATCAGTGGCAGTAATTTCCGTGAGTTTTCGATCAGTTGCAGCCTTACAAAACTCGGCATCGAAAAAGTTAACTACATTGTCAGCTGCATTTTTGAATTTATTGAACTGATACGCCAGCAAGGGTTAGAAGAGTGGCGATACCAAGAAAAACAAGCCGTTTTAGAATCTGCATTCCGTTTTCAAGAAGCGTCTCGTGCCATTGATGTGGCTAGCCATTTAGTGATCAATCTGCAAAACTTTTCACCTGAAGATGTCATCTATGGTGATTATATGATGACGCACTATGATGAGGGCCACTTGCGCCAACTTCTGCATCACTTTACTCCGTACAACATGCGAATCATGTTAATCGCGAAAGGGCTTACTTACGACAAACAAGCCAAATGGTATAACACCCCATACAGTGTCACGCCAATTTGTGATGAAGACCTTCACGCTTGGAGCCACCCTCCGATTAGCGGTGAATTACATTTACCTGAACCTAATCCTTATATTTGCTACGAACTTGATCCTGCACCACTAGAGCGTGACAACACATTACCAGAACTGATTGAAGATAAACCCGGATTTCGTTTATGGCACTTACAAGAAACCGAGTTTCGAGTACCCAAAGGACTCGCTTTTATTGCGATTGATAGCCCTCATGCGGTTTCAACACCTCGCACCATTGTAAAAACCCGCTTATGTGTGGAAATGTTCTTGGACTCTTTGGCGAAAGAAACCTATCAAGCTGAGATTGCAGGAATGGGTTACAACGTATATGCCCACCAAGGCGGTGTCACGTTGATGTTATCTGGCTTTAGCCAAAAACAAGCTCAATTATTAGATGTGATTATTCACCGCTTTGCTTCACGCGAATTTAACCAAACACGTTTTGATTCCATTAAAAAACAAATGCTGCGTAATTGGCGAAATACGGCAAAAGATCGCCCTGTTTCTCAATTATTCAATGCCATGACAGGGATACTGCAACCGAACAATCCTCCATACCCTGTGTTAATTGAAGCTCTAGAATCCATTGAAGTGGATGAACTGCCTTCATTCGTTGATGCGATGTTAGCCGAATTGCATATTGAAATGTTTGTTTATGGTGATTGGAGCCGAAAAGCCGCAATTCACTTAGCTGACAGTTTAAAAACTGCGCTTCATATGCAAGATCAGCAATATGAAGAGTCGTTAAGGCCTTTAGTGATGCTTGGGGAAAGCGGTACATTTCAGCGTGAGGTTTGTTGTGACCAAGCCGATTCGGCATTAGTGGTGTATTACCAGTCCCCCACAGTTTCACCAGAAAATGTTGCGCTGTATACACTGTCCAACCACTTAATGTCGGCCGCTTTTTTCCATGAGATACGCACCAAGCAGCAATTAGGCTATATGGTAGGAACAGGCAATATGCCACTTAATCGCCACCCGGGTCTGGCTTTATATGTTCAATCCCCTAATGCTGCGCCAAGTGAGTTACTCACCTCTGTCGATGAATTCCTTAATGCTTTTTATCTAGTGTTATTAGAACTCACAGAAGAGCAATGGCAAAGCAGTAAACAAGGTTTACTCAATCAAATAATGACACCAGATAGCAACCTGCGAGCGCGCGGTCAGCGTTATTGGGTTGCTATTGGTAATAAAGATTTAGAATTTAATAACCGAGACATTGTGGTGGAAAAAATCATCAAACTGGATCGCACCGAAATGATTCGCTTTGTGGTCAGTACCTTAAAGCCACGTACCGCCAATCGTTTGATTATGCATTCAAAAGGCCTTGAGCACCAAGAGGCACCCGACCTTAATGCAGGGTTGGAAATTGGCTCAATTGATGAATTTCAACTTAGACCCAAGAACCTCGATTTAGGATAAAAAGCATTACTCGTCCCTTAAAGTTTAAGGGGCGAGTTAATCAGATAATAAAATCGAGCCACCTCCCAACTCTGCACTTTAGGCTTATCGGTAACATTGCTACAATCGATACCACAATCAAAACGTAGGGTTCATCATGGAAAGCATTACCAAACATCTATTCCCTTTACCTAAGCAGCTATTACTTGATGAGCCAGTAAATCTTTGCCACGTTGATATCTATCTAGAAAATATTCCTACGGTGCTCCAACACACTTGTGATCACCCTAAGGTTAAATACATACATAACCAAAACCTTGCCGAACAAGGCTTTCGCTTAACCATTCAAAAACACAAAATCACCATTGAATACCATAGTGATGTAAGCCTGTTGTATGCCCATTATGCGTTACGTCAGATCAAGCAACGTTATCAACACCAAATGCCATGTTTATTGATAGAAGATGAGCCTAGCTTTGATAAAAGAGGCGTATTACTTGATATAAGCCGAGATAAAATCCCCACGATTGAGCGTTTGTTTCAACTCATCGATATCTGGTCAGAATTAAGATATAACCAACTCCAACTTTATACCGAGCATACTTTCGCCTATCAAAAACATGAAACGGTATGGAAAGACTATTCCCCATATAACGCGAGTGACATTCAAAGAATTGATGCTTATTGCCAAATAAAAGGCATTGAACTCATTCCTAACCAAGCCACTTTCGGGCACATGGAAAAATGGCTATGTCATTCTGACTATCAGCATTTAGCAGAACAAACAGAAGGCTTTTATGATCAACGCGGTGACTTTCGCCCGCAATCTTTTGGGCTCAATCCGATTAATTCTGACTTGCCTGCTTTTATTGAAGACCTACTCAACGAATTACTGCCCAATTTTACCAGTAAAACGTTGAATATAAATTTCGATGAAACAATGGATTTAGGGGTAAACGGCAGTAAAAAAGCCTGTGAAGAAAAAGGCAAAGGGCAAGTCTATTTAGAGTATCTACAACAAGTGGTTGCTATTGCGAAACAACAAGGCATGACCTGCCAAATATTCAGTGACATGTTATTCCAATACCCAGAAATATTACCTTATTTACCTAAAAACTTAGAGTTATTGAATTGGGGCTATGAAGAGAATCATCCTTACGACCAAGAGCATCAACAACTCGCCCATTATGGTTATCCTTTCCAAGTAGTCGTTTCAACCAATTGCTTTGCTTCAGTGATAGGAAGACGTCAGGCTGCCGAAGTACACATGCGTCGCGCAGCTATTTCAGCGAAAAAATATGGCGCAACAGGTTACATGGTGTCGGAATGGGGAGACATGGGGCATGCACAGTCGTTTTATGCGCCACTTTCTGGTTATATTTTTGGTGCAGCAATGGCTTGGGGTGAACAAGAACATAAATTTGTTCATACTCACGAGGCTCTCGTTCGAATACTTCCGGATGAGCCTTCTTCACTGATCACTCAACTGCTTCAGTTGCAAAACCGATATTTACACTCAGGAGTCGAGACACCAAATTGTGCTTTTTATGGCCCATTTGTATTTGATCAACTATCGAAGCGTCATATTAAACGAGCTAAGATCAAAGAAGATGATTCGTTAAAATTTTCTATTTCACAATTAGCAGTCGATCTTAAACAACTGCAATTGCTACCTTCAACCCAATTGCAACAACACCTAATTTGGTCAGTGCAAGTCATGACTCTCGCCAGTTATATTGCTTTGTATTATCAACAGCAAAATACTCGTGATGTCAGTAGATTACCCCCAGAAAGCAAAACACATTTATTAAGTTTACTTACCCCTATTCAATCAGACTACTTTCGTTTATGGCAGCAAGATTATCGTATTGGTGGAAGCCAACAAAGTTACGAGCGGTTACGGGTTTTAGAGCAAGCGCTTTCATAAACCCCACCCACCTCAACTAACAATACATTGCAAATGTGTAGTCAGCCTTAAAATACAAGGGCCTTTATACAAGGGCCTGTAAAAGAAAAAACCCCATGATTGAACCTATCATTGAAAACAACAGGGGAGCAATAACGGGGCTTTAATTGTTTATAAATATCTTATCCGTTATTA
Source organism: Vibrio rumoiensis 1S-45 (assembly GCF_000286955.2). Lineage (GTDB taxonomy): Bacteria > Pseudomonadota > Gammaproteobacteria > Enterobacterales > Vibrionaceae > Vibrio > Vibrio rumoiensis_A. The sequence goes on along the minus strand of NZ_AJYK02000086.1, from coordinate 41,734 downwards.
AGGATAAAACTTATCACCCGTACCTGCTCGAGTCAGTAAACCATCACAAGGCGCAAATCGTGAGCCGTATTTCTCCGTATATTCATTCATAGTTTCAACCAATTTAGCCGCGCCAATTTGATCAATATAACGGAATGGTCCACCTAAGAATGGAGGGAAACCAATACCAAAGATAGCGCCAATGTCACCGTCTCGTGGGCTCGCAATAATACCATCATCTAACGCACGTACCGCTTCGTTGATCATCAATAAAACACAACGCATCGCAATCACTTCTTCACTCAAAATCGATTCTGGCGATACATTCAACAAACGATATACCGACTTGTCGACGTCTTTCTTTTTACCTTTATAAGTGTAAAAGCCTTTGCCACTTTTACGCCCTTTACGGTTGTCTTTTAATAACGTATCAAAAACATCTGGCGCTTTAAAACGCTCACCTAGCTCTTCCACTAGAATGGGGGTAATTTTCGCACCGATATCCACACCAACCTCATCTAGTAATGCGATTGGCCCAACAGGGAAACCGAAATTAAGTAGCGCTTCATCAATATGTTCAATCGGCTCACCAGAAAGCAACACTTTAGCCGCTTCATTCATGTAAGGAGCAAGAATGCGGTTGACATAAAAACCCGCTTTATCCTTAACCACAATTGCGGTTTTGCCTTGCTTACGAGCAAATTTAACCGTCGTGGCAATCACTTCATCCGAAGTACCTTCATGTGGGATAACTTCCACTAGCGGCATTTTATCGACAGGGCTAAAATAATGTAGACCGATCACATTCTCAGGATTTATTGCGCCTTTCGCTATTTTCGCAATCGGTAATGATGAGGTATTAGTGGCGAAAATAACCCCCTCTTTAGCATGAGTTTGAACATCACGAACCATAGTTTGCTTCAAGCTTAAGTCTTCAAATACCGCTTCAATAACCATGTCTTTTTGCGAGAAACCGGTAAAGTCCGTTCCACCAGAAATAGACTGCATTTGTTTTTGTAATTGAGCTTGGGTAATTGCGCGGCGTTGAGCCAATTTACTCAGCAATTTGTAGCTATAGTTCATAGCATGCAAAATACCGTCGTTTGAAACATCTTTAATGCGAACCGGAACATTTGCCTTAGTTGCAGAAACGTACCCAATTCCCGCCCCCATTAACCCACCACCTAGCACACCCACACTTATTATGTCTTTCGGTTTCGCGTCAGTGCCAAAATCTTTTTTCATTTCTGTGGTTGCAAAGAAAATAGAACGTAAAGCACGCGATTCAGGTGTCATCACCAACTTACCAAATTCTTGTGCTTCTTTTTCTAAACCTTGAGTCATTCCTTTTTCTAAGCCATGTTGGATCACATCCAAAATAGCTTTAATCGCAGGATAATTACCACGGCTTTTGTGGTTGGCTTTTTTAGAGGCTTGGTCAAAAATCACTTTGCGACCAAAACCTGTGTTTGCCATCAATTTTTCTTTTACATCAGGCTTATTTTTACGTTTCGATTTAGAGATAAACTCTTGCGCTGCTTGCAATAAAATGGTCTGTGGTACACAAGCATCAGCTAATCCTAACTTTAATGCTTTTTTAGCACGAACCTGCTTGCCAGTTAAAATCATATCTAAGCTATCAAGCAAACCAATTAAACGCGGTAGACGTTGCGTCCCACCAGAACCAGGTAATAAGCCAAGTTGAACTTCAGGTAAACCAAGACGAGTGGCATTATCATCACTGCATACACGGTAATCACACGCAAGCGCTAGCTCTAAACCACCACCAAGGCAAGGCCCATGAATGGCTGCAACAACGGTAAACGGCAGCGCAGACAGCTGATTAAACATCTCCTGCCCTTGCTTACCCAATGATTCAGCTTCTTGAGCGGATTGGCAAGCATCCAACATACGCACATCTGCGCCCGCTATAAAGTTATCAGGCTTCAAGGAATGAATGACCATACCCTTGATGTCAGATTTCTTTTGCTCAAGTTGCTTAAAGATGCCCTGCATTTGTTCAGCGAATGCCGCTTGTAGGGTGTTCATTTTTTCATTCGGCACATCCACTGCTAACCAAGCAATTTGATTGTCATCAATGGTAAGCGTAAAGGCATTATTCGTTGCTTGACCTTCTGCAGTCGAAGTTTGAGTCTCAACAGTCATAATTATTTCGCTCCTTGTGTATGTGCATCGTTTTTATCGACTTCTAAAATCACCGCTGCGCCTAAACCACCAGCAGCACAGGCGGTTGTTAGTGCCACCCCACCACCACGGCGTTTTAATTCACGTAAGGTTTGCGTCATTAAACGCGCGCCTGTCGCAGCAAACGGATGCCCATACGCCAAAGAACCACCCAGCACGTTGAATTTTTCCATATCAATAACGCCAATCGCCTTATCTCGGCCTAACTTTTCTTTAGCAAACTTTTCTGAGGCAAACATTTTCACGTTCGCTAACGTTTGAGCAGCAAACGCTTCATGCATTTCAATTAAATCGAGATCGTTAAGTTCAAGCCCTGCTCGATCAAGAGCAATCGGTGTGGCATAAGAAGGCCCCATCAACATATCTTCTTCAACTTGAATAGCAGAAAATGCGTATGAGCGAATATAACCAAGCACTTCAAGCCCTAGCTCTTTGGCTTTGCTTTCACTCATCATCAATACAGCAGCCGCACCATCGGTTAATGGCGTACTGGTTGCTGCGGTAACTGAGCCAAATTTGCGATCAAATGCTGGGCGTAATTTTGCGTATTGCTCAATTTGACTATCTTCGCGAATATTGTTGTCTTTACTTATCCATTGCTTAAACGGTTCAGGGAAAGCGGTCATCACTTCATCTTGTATTAATCCATCTTCCCAAGCTTGAGCAGCAAGGGTATGAGAACGGTGAGCTAGCGCATCTTGTTCTTCACGAGGAATGTCATGGCTTTTTGCCATCTGTTCTGCTGTTTGTCCCATTGATAAACCGGTAGAGTACTCAGCAACCGCAGGAGGCACCGGCATTAAATCTTTAAAGGACAGCTTACGTAATACGGATAACTTTTGCGGTAAGGTTTTGGCCTTGCTTAGTTCAAGTAAGCCCTGAGCTAATGGCTTAGAAACACCAATAGGCAGAACAGAAGAAGAATCCGCCCCACCCGCAATACCAATTTCAATCGTGCCAGCCATAATACTTTCTGCCACATTGACAGCCGATTGAAAACTGGTCGCACAAGCTCGTGTGACACTGTAAGCATCCGTTGATACATCCATTCCAGTACCAAGCACAATTTCACGGGCAATATTGGGAGCAGCAGGCATTTGCACTACTTGCCCAAAAACCACTTGGTCAATCAATTTTGGATCAATGCGCGTTCTTGCCAACAATTCGCTGACCACCATCTTGCCTAAATCTACCGCGGGTACTTCTTTGAAGGCAGTACCTTGGCGAGCAAACGGTGTTCTTAGACCGGACACAATAGCAATACGCTCGCCATTGCGGGTTTTCACTTCCTGCTGACTCATATTCTTTCCTTATTTATTAGAAACGACAATCGACAACCAAAGAGGTCTGACCTGTTATTCTATACAAAGCACATTGAACTTAAAACCGAACAACGAGTCATTATCTGAATGATATTAAAAAATTGTGACATCTATACCGGACGCATGACAAAGTTTATGGCTACAGATTAAGATGCACAGCCAATTTTCAGGGTATTGACTGAGTAAAAGTCGTTAAAACCCTACAAAAATAACATTAATTACTTCTTTATTTGTGTTACAAAAACAGCACTCGATAAAAGGTGCATTCTTACATACTAACCATTTATCACTTAATTATAGAGTTATTGAATTATAATCAAGCTATTAGCGTAATTTTAATTCATTTTGATATTTGTAATGTGAAGCTTAAGTAAAGAAAAAAAGCACATATATTCACAGTGAGGGAACAAAAGTGGCTATTTCTCAACTTTTCGGAAAGAAAAAACGCCTAACTCGGTCAATAAGGATATGGATAAACAAAAACGTTACGAATCCCTTGTTAGGGCTTATCATCGAGATTTATATCGCTACGCCTATTGGCTGTGCAAAGACAAACACATTGCAGAAGATTTAGTGCAAGAGACTTGCCTGCGCGCTTGGAAATCACTTGATGCATTACAGGATGAAAAAGCGGCTAAAGCTTGGTTAATTACTATTTTACGACGTGAAAATGCTCGCCGATTTGAACGTAAGCAATTTGACTTGGTAGACATAGATGAACCCGGTAACAGTGGGAAAACAGATGATGATGCTCATCACCAGCAGAAGTGGCTCCAAAAACAAATTATGAAATTAGAAATAGAATATAGAGACCCTCTAATTTTACAGGTCATTGGAGGCTTTAATGGTGATGAAATTAGCCAAATTTTAGACCTCAACAAAAATACCGTCATGACGCGTTTATTTCGTGCTCGTAATCAACTTAAAGAATTAATGGATTCATCCACATCAGTTCAGGGGGTGACACATGGATGATTTAGAATTTAGACGACGCTTGCTCTCCGATCCAACAGATCGCAGCGATGAAATCATAGAACAAATTCAATCAAGCTCAGTTGACAGAAAGTATGCCGACAGCTTAACTGAGCTTAATCATAAGATTGAGCAAGCCATGATGGTTGATGTTCCTGATGATTTAGCAGATAAAATCATCTTCGCCACATCAGAAAGTAAACCCCGTATAAATATGACGAAACAGGCTTTTGCCTTGGCGGCTTCCATTATTTTTACTATTGGTTTGGCTATTGGGCAAATTAACTGGGGTGCTTTAGTTGTTAGCCCTGCCCATGCTAGTTTAGACAATATGGCAATCCATCATATACAAGAAGAAGATCCCTTTATTCAAGGAGTCAATGAAGCAAATAATGAGCAGGAAGTGCAAGCGAAATTAGGATCATATTCGTATAAAATGGCCTCTAGTTTCCCTTATCACATTTATTATTTGAATCATTGTGGCTTTAGCGCAGAACATCATGCATTGCATATGGTGTTCCAAGGTAAAAAAGGCCGTGTGACTGCCTTTATTTCTAATATTGCCGCCCCCAAGGCTAGCAACTTTACCAAAGATAATATGAAAGGTGTCATCACCCCCTTACCAAAAGGCAGCTTAATTGTCGTTGGTGATATGGATGAAGATGTCACCGAAATTTCACAACAATTAGCGCCAATGCTTACGCTAAAAAGCTAGATTTATTCAATTGATACACTATATACCTAAATCATCTAGGTATATTTCTTAATAAATAAGGGGCTTTTGTTATAAAAGCTCCATATTTACTCCAAAAGCACCCCCTCAAAACAAAAATCAATTACTTAGAACGTTTATCATTCACCAGATAAATATCAACTATACTATTCATTCAAGCAAACCACCAACAGCAACATATAAACCCAGCACAACATACAACCAAAAAACATTTTAACTACAATTTCATTGATTTTAATGAATTTTAGCGACCAAGTTTAAGATGGTCGGATATGTTGTTTGTTTTTTTAACACCATAATGCGCCTCCTTTAAGAACGACCCCCATTTTCAAACTCAACACTGAAAATAATAACAAGTAGGTATGACTAAATGAAAAAGTTGCATGTGTTAACCACATCTACTATTACTGGCGCATTACTTCTTGCCTCTCAATCTGTCTTTGCGGCTGGCTTTCAGATCAGCGCTCAATCTGCAACAGGTGCCGGCAGAGCGTATGCGGGTGACGGAATCATTGGGGATAATGCTTCTGTTATGGCGATCAACCCTGCAGCCATGGCACTGTTTGATAAAACCTCTTTTACCATGGGCGCAACTGCGATTAAGCCTAAGATTTCCGTAAAAGATGGTACATACACCAGTAATGTCTCCCCAAATTCTTCTGGATCTGTAGGTTATGATGATGCTGGCAGTTTGGCTGTTGCACCCAACATGTTTTTGGTCATTCCACTGAACGAAAAATTTGCTGTAGGTGCCGGTTTGTACTCTAACTTTGGTACAGCTTCGAGCTTTGATTCTTCTTTCCCTGGCGAATATGGCGGTGAATCCAGCATCATGAGTGGTGAATTAGCTTTAGCCGCTTCATATCGCTTAAATGAGCAATGGAGCTTTGGTGCGGGTTTGGATCTAATTTATGGTATTGGTCAATTTGCTCGTAACCTTCAAATTCAAGGTAACCCAACCGTTTCAATTACACCGAATGTAAATGGCAATAAATTTCAGCAGGCTTGCTCTGCATATAATATCAAGACGAATTCCAAAAACCCAAGCAAATGGAATAATTGTGACCATACATTCTCAGCAGATCGAGATGCCAATATGGCTGACGTCGATGCATCCGGTTTTGGTGTAGGCTGGAACGTGGGCACCACTTACGAGCTAGATGAAAATAACCGTTGGGGCATTTCATACCATGCTAGCCCCAAAATCACCGCGACTGGTGATATGGATGGTACTTTAAAAGCCACTGGTGCCGACGAACTTTACGTACCGCTACCTGACTTTGCACAATTCTCTGGTTATAACCGCATTAAGGGCACTAAGTTTGCTTTAAGCTATACCATAGGTTGGACTGACTGGAGTAAGTTCGATAAGTTAACCACCAATGGTACCCCAAGCACGTTAGAAAACTTTGAGTGGAAAGACACTTGGAACTTTGCAATTGGCGGCACCTACTACTTAACCGACAAATGGACACTGCGTACCGGTTACATGTTCGACCAAGGCGCACAAGATGAAGTGACTACCATTGCGGTGCCGGATTCAAACCGTAACTGGTTATCGGCGGGCTTCTCTTACGCACCAAGCAAGGATTCAAGTATTGACTTCGGCTTTACTTACTTGCTAGGGAAAGATGTGGATGCAACTCAATCTTATGATCATATATCAAGCATTGAAGCAACCACTCATACAGATGCCATCATTACGGGTGTTCAATACAGTAAGACCTTCTAGGTATATTCTATACTCAAAAATTAAGCCTTGGTTCATTAAATGAACCAAGGCTTTTTTGTTATCGACAGAACTTACATTCGAGTAACTTAGTAATCGTGACCTAAGTACTCTTCTAACAACTGTTCATCGAGCGCCTCTTTTGGCTCTTCTTTTATCTCAGCTTTGAAGTCCTGATGCTGTAAATAAATACTTTTACTCAACTGATAAGAATCCGGCGAATCTTTAAGCAATCCTTCCTGTCCAATCAACTCATAGCGAGATTCAAGCCCTTGGAATGTCCACTTGGTAGCTTTTTGCCAAAAGGTGAGCCAATTTAACGGAATATAAAGAGAATCGACCGTATCAGTAACATCTCTTGGTGTTAAAGGACCGTACCCTGGTAGCATCATATACATGCCATTTCCTACCCCATAATGACCTAACACGTCCCCAAACTCACGAGTCGTTCGAGGGATATCCACCATGGAAGCAACATCGATAAGCCCTAATAAACCAATAGTGGTATTAATCCAAAAACGGTTAAAGTTATTCATTGCTAACTTTCCATTTCCCATCAATAGATTATTTATCGCACTCGCAGGTTCATCTAAGTTATCTAAGAAATTATTGAAACCGGCTCGGATAGGTGAAGGAGTCCACTCCATATAAACGATAGACATAGGACGAACAAAATAAGGATCAAGATAATCATAATTGACACTCCACATCACACGGTTAAAACCTTCAAGTGGATCGCCAGACTCATCTTTAGGTTCAAACGTTGATGGATGGGGGTTTGTAACGTTCGTTTGTTCGACTTCGGATGTCTTTTCTTCAGGTACAGAGCTGCAGCCCGACAATAACAGTGACGTCAGAAGTAATAGCGGAGAAAGGCTGGTAGAGTTCATGTCACTCAAATGACAACATCCTGTATAATGGCTAACTAATAATTAGCTCTGCGTTCCTAGTCACATAAAAAGAAAAGGCAATTTTAATCATTGCCCTTTCTCTTCATGAGTAAATATACATACAGATATTAAGTGTATGGCATATTCAACCTAAATATCAATATTTCTTATCGATAGATACAACTGCATCATCACCCAGATGTATTGGTAAGCTTTCACCATGCCAGTCATTATCACGAGTCGAAACATTACCATCAGTATCAATACGAGCACGGACCATGATATCGGATAAGCTAGACAGCTTACGGCTTTCAATCATGCTATTACTATCATCCAGTACTACGGTTACCGGGAATTTAGTTAATGGATAACGTGCTGCGGCAACAGGCATTGGTGATCCATCTGCACTGTGAATTGAAACAATTAACACGCCCGATTTTGGTACTTCTACCTCTGGAGAGAGTGAAATTGTCACTTTAACAGGTGTGCCTTGATGCTGCTGTGATTGCGGATTAGCTTGTAGATCTAGTTCACGTTGTGCCGTGTTAATACTGCGTTCTAACATTGCATAACGCGAGTCATCTTCACCAATTTGCGCTTGTAACCCTTTCCAGTATTTAATCGCTTCAACATAGTTACCATCGTTGTAAGCTTTAAACGCCAATAAAGAGTAAACACGTAAATCAACTTGTGGCTGTTGCATCAAGTAATCAAGCATATTTTTTGCTTTATCCAAATCGGCTTGGTCACCTGAAAAAAGTAACGCTTGTGATAAGCTCAGCATAATATCTGGATTATTCGGCGTTAAGTTATCGGCTTTTGTTAATGCTCCGATTGCCGTTTCCACATCACGATTAGCTAATCCGATACGGCCAAGTAAAACCCAACCCGTAGCATCATCAGGCGTTAACTGTAAGCGCGTACGCAAGCCCAAAGTTAAGTCGTTCATTTCTTGATCGGTTAATTGAACGCCTTCAGGGTTCATCAATTTTTTTGACAGTTCAGGTAAGTTACTTTCTACTTTTGCCCAATCAGCAACTTTTGTCTGCGCCCCATACATGGCATACATTCCATAAGACATCGCTGCCATGAAAATAACAATGGGAATCGCCATCCACTTTACTTTTTCAGCGCCAGCCTTAACCTGAGTTTTCGACGTTGGAATATCATCTAACAATAACTGTTTAAGATCCGTCACCAAATCTTCTTTGTTATTCACGATACCCGCTTGATCTTCAGAATCGAGTTCTTCAAGGCGGTCTTTAAAAAATGCTTTATTTAAATCATCACGCTGTGTCGCTTCATCAATCTCTTTCGGATTAAACAAAGGATAAATAATCAATATGCAAGACACTGCCAGCAGTAGTACCGTGCCAATCCAAAATGCCATCATGAGTCAGTACCCTTTTTTTCATTAGAATCTGAAGAAGTTTCTTCCAATAGTTGCTTGAGACGCTGTTCTTGAGTTTCATCCAATGCTTCGCTATGAGCAGTTTTGCTTGAGGCTCTGCGACGGCTGCGTATTACGATGAACCCAAAACCAAACAACACGATAGAAATAGGTGCAACCCACAACACTGCCGTAGACGGTGTCATTGGTGGGTTATAAGTTACGAAGTTTCCGTAACGAGCAACCATATAATCTACAATCTCTTGCTTTGATTTTCCGGCTTTTGTCATTTGGTAGACTTTCAAACGTAAGTCTTTAGCAAGCTCTGCATTAGAGTCTGAAATAGAGTTATTCTGACACTTTGGGCAACGCAATGTATGACTTAATTCTTGAAATTGAGCCTCTTGCTGTGGCGAATCAAAGTCAAACACTTCGATAGCCGCCATCACAGGAAAAGCCATTACCATTAAAAAAGTTAACAGAATTGAAGAAGGCTTAATCATTGAACACGCTCCATTGGAACAGGGTTCAATGGCGCTTTCTGTCCGGCAAGCTTATTGTACAAAGGCAATAATGTTTCATTCCAATTATCGACATTCACATCACCAACATGACGATATTGAATCTTCCCTTCTGCATCAATCAAGAAAGTTTCAGGTGCGCCATACACGCCTAAATCCAAACCGAACATACCACTGCCATCAAAGAGCACAATTTGGTATGGGTCTCCTAATTCACGTAGCCACTTTTTAGCCTTCTCACGATCATCTTTGTAGTTCAAGCCAATAATGTTAACCCCTTGGCTTGATAACTTATTCAAAAATTGATGCTCAGCGTAACAGGTTGGACACCACGTCGCCCATACATTCAATAGCAAAGGCTTACCTTTAAATAAGCTTTGATCATAAGTTTTATTTTCTTCAAATAGATCTTGCAGTTGGAAATCAGGCACCGGCTTGCCCACCAATACCGACTCCAATTTCGTAGGATCATCACCGTCTGCATTTCTCGTTAATTGAGTTGCAAATACCGCGACTAAAACAGCAAATAAAGCTAAAGGCGCAAATAAAATATTACGGTTCATTGATTACGCCTCCTGCTCATTCAGCGTTGAGTTCTTAGAATCGCCATCTGACTTTTTACGGAAGCGATAACGTTTATCACTGATAGCCAAAATACCGCCAATCGCCATCAAAATTGCGCCAAACCAAATCCATCGAATGAATGGTTTATAATAAATACGTACTGCCCAAGCGTTTGTCCCTTCCAACTGCTCACCCATCGCAACGTACAAATCGCGAGTGAAACCACGATCAATCGCCGCTTCGGTCATCATCGAGCGAGCCGTATGGTAGAAACGTTTTTCAGCATGCAGTTCATTAATAAACTTGCCATCTTCTGTAATGTTAAAATCAGCAATAAAACCATCATAGTTCGGGCCATCATGATCACGAACACCAACAAAATCAAATTGATAACCTTCAATTTCAAACGTTTGCCCAGGTTCTAAGCGCACATCTCGCTCAATGCTGTAATTTTGCACCATCGCAATACCGATAATGGTAACAGCCAAACCAAGATGACCTAACATCATCGCCCAATGACTGCGTTGCAATTTAGTTAAACCTTTAAAGAAGGTATGACGGTGAGTAGCACGTTGATGCAATTCAAAACCATGCATCGCAAAGATCCAAATCGCCATAAACCAACCTAAGGTGGCAAGTGGCATAAACCCTTTTGATGACATCAAGGTAATAATCAAAGAGCCAATAACAGAAATCAGTAGCGAGACGATCATCGGAATTTTCACTTCCGCTAAGTTATCGCGCTTCCAACGAATCATTGGGCCCACACCTAAAATTAAGGTGAATGGGACGATTAACCAAGTAAACAAGGTATTAAAGAATGGTGCACCAATAGATACCGAGCCCATTCCTATTTGTTTATGAACAAGAGGTAAAAGTGTACCAATCAGCACCACAACTAATGCGGCCACCAATAGTATATTATTCGACAATAAAGCGTTCTCACGAGAGAACAATGCGTAGTTACCGCGTACACGCACCTTCGAACCTTTCAGAGCAAACAGCAATAATGAACCACCGATAACTATCGCTAAGAACACCAAAATGAACATGCCACGAGCAGGATCGGAAGCGAATGAGTGAACCGACACCAAAATACCCGAGCGAACTAAGAATGTACCAAGTAAGCTCAATGAGAAGGCGCTGATCGCTAATAATACCGTCCACGCTTTAAACGTACCGCGTTTTTCTGTTACCGTAAGGGAGTGCATTAATGCCGTACCCGCAAGCCATGGCATGAAAGAAGCGTTTTCTACTGGATCCCAGAACCACCAACCGCCCCAGCCAAGTTCATAATATGCCCACCAAGAGCCTAGTGCGATACCTACGGTTAAGAATACCCAAGCTGCGGTTGTCCAAGGACGAGACCAACGAGCCCATGCCGTATCTAAACGGCCTGTCATAAGAGAGGCAATGGCAAAAGAGAACGCAACCGAGAAGCCAACATAACCCATGTACAACATTGGTGGGTGAATAATCAAACCCGGATCTTGAAGCAATGGGTTTAAATCTCGGCCATCAATGGGGAAATAAGGCAGTGTTCGCAAAAATGGATTCGACGTTAGGATAATAAAGAGTAAGAATCCAACTGAAATCATGCCCATTACGGCAAGCACTCGAGAGACTGACTCTTGAGGCATTCCACGGCTAAAGGTTGCCACTGCAATCGTCCAGATTGCTTGGATAAGCACCCAAAGTAATAATGAACCTTCGTGTGCACCCCAAACAGCCGTTAGACGGTAATACCAAGGAAGCTGGCTATTGGAGTTACTCGCGACATATTGCAATGTAAAATCGTTGGTATAAAAAGCCCACAATAGCGTGATAAACGAAAAAGCTAACATGAGGAACATTCCCCAAGAAAGCGGCCTCGCCATACCCATCAGGGTGCGATTATTGGTGCTAGCCCCATACATAGGTAACACACTTAATAGAACCGAAAACCCTAATGCTAGAATTAAGGCAAAATGTCCAAGTTCAGCACTCATTACTCGTATCCTTGCTTAGTCTCAGCGTTCATTTTTGAATCAGACTCTAAGTTAGAATCCGGGTTATGGTTCTTTTTCATTGCCTCAGCAATTTCTGGTGGCATGTATTTTTCATCATGCTTAGCAAGTACTTCAAAAGCTTCAACCGTGGTAGCATTCACTAAAGTACCTTGCGCCACAATGCCCTGCCCTTCACGGAACAGATCCGGCAAGATACCGTTATAAGTAACCGTAACGGTTGGACCCACATCTTTTAGATCAAAGCTCACTTCAAGTGAATTAGGATCACGCTTCACAGACCCTTCAACTACCATTCCACCAATACGCAAGCGCTCACCCACATGAGGTTTCGTTCCGTCTGGTTTACCGTTAACCAATTCAGTTGGCGTATAAAATAAATTCATATTTTGGCTTAATGCATACATGGTTAAGCCAACTGTCCCAGCAACACCAATCAGAATGGCTAAAATAATTGCAAGTCGCTTTTTACGTCTAGGAGTCATAGTGTGTTTTCCATTTTTTTCGCCGCTTGACGACGAGCTTCACGGTCAATTTTTTGTTGGATATCTTTTAAGAGCGCTTTACCTTGTGAAACACTCTTCCAAAACAGAGCGAACATACAGAAGAAAGTAATACCAAATGCACTCCATACATAAGCGGCATAACCACCCATTGCAATAAAGTCACTGAAAGAATCAAAATACATTATTTCACTCCATGTCTGTGGCTTGCATCTGCAGCATTATTTTTGACAAGATCCAGCACCCAAGGCCGATGACTTTCACGACTTAAAATCTCCGTACGCAAACGGATCATAGTGACGGCAGCAAAGAAAAAAGCAAAACCAAAGATATTACAGAGCAAAGGCCATAACATCTCGGGTGCGATAGAAGGTTTACCAATTTTAGTAATCGTTGCGCCTTGATGAAGCGTGTTCCACCATTCAACCGAATAATGAATAATCGGGATATTTACGACACCCACAATGGCTAAAATTCCTGCTGCTTTCGCCGCAGTTTTTTGATCATCAAAAGCATGATAAAGCGCAATCACACCTAAATATAAAAATAGAAGAATAAGCTCAGAGGTTAAGCGTGCATCCCACACCCACCATGCCCCCCACATAGGCTTACCCCACACTGCGCCTGTAATCAACGCAATAAAAGTAAAAATCGCACCAATTGGTGCCATCGCAGCAGCGGCCATATTGGATAATTTCAATTGCCAAACTAATCCAATAAATGCCGCAATCGCCATCGAGGTGTAAATACCCATCGACCAAATAGCAGCAGGAACATGAATATAAATAATACGAAAGCTTTCGCCTTGTTGGTAATCGGCAGGCGCAAAAGCCAACCCCCAAATGGTACCAACAATCAATAAGCCCACAGCCAAAACTGAAAACCAAGGTAATAATGAACCGCACAGCTGATAAGTTCTTTCAGCTTTTGCGTATGGGTGTAACCATTTCCACATGTTGCTTCTCACTTTTTTATGCGGCCCTAGTGACAATCCAGAGCTCACTTTATTATTTTAATAATTTGATACTGTTAAACGGATAACGTTAATTCACACTGATTCTCAACGAAGCACTGATAGCAAAAGGCGTTAAAGTTGCTGCGCCAAGTAACATTGCGCCTAAAATAGCTAATTGACCACTGTAGGCAAACCCACTGGTCGCCGCTTCGATAGCGGACGTCGCAAAAATCAAAACTGGGATATATAAAGGTAAAACCAATAGGCTTAGCAACACTCCACCTTTTTGCAAACCGACTGTCAGCCCCACCCCAATTGCGCCAATAAAACTTAATGTAGGCGTCCCTAGTAGCAAAGTTACCACGACCGCCAACCAAGTGTTGAAATCTAATGAAAGCAATACCGCAAGCAATGGGCTGATTAAAATCAAAGGCAACCCTGTTAACAACCAATGCGCGATTACTTTTGACATCACCACTAAAGGTAAAGGGATCGGTAATAACATTAATTGCTCTAACGCGCCGTCATGAAAATCATCACGGAACAAACGCTCTAACGATAACAGAGCCGAAAGCAATGCCGCTACCCAAATAATGCCAGCTGCAATACGTGCTAACAAATTAGGCTCAGGGCCAATACTCAAAGGAAACAAGGTAATAACGATGATAAAAAACCATAACGGATTAAAAATATCCGCTTGGCGACGGTAAGCAATCAAAAGCTCTCGGCGAATAATCTCGACCATATTAGCAACCATTTACTCACCTAACCGAATGGTTTTTAACGTGACAACATCGGTAAACATATCTTGGTGAGTAGTAAACAAAATCATGCCACCTTGATTGGTGTGTTCAATAAACAATGCTTCGATCACTTTAATTCCCTGTTTATCTATTGCAGTCAAAGGTTCATCTAAAATCCACAATGGGTGCTTACTTAGCCATAAACGGGCTAAGGCAACCCGACGCTGTTGGCCTGCCGACAACTTCCCTGCTGGGATATCTTCTTTGCCAGCTAAACCCACTTTTGCCAACGCAAGCCAAATATCATCTTCAGTAACGCCCTTTGAACCATTCATTTTTTGATAAAACGATAAATTCTCAAACGCTGTCAGTTCTTTTTTCACCCCAGTCTGATGGCCGATAAAGAGTAAATCTTCATGGAATGCATCACGATCTTTATGGGTATCAACCCCTTTCCATAATATCTTGCCTGACTCGCAATCCCCTAACCCCGTGATAATTCGCAACATTGTTGTTTTACCAGAACCGTTACGACCTTCCACTTGTATAAGATCGCCAGGACTAACTGAAAATGCTATCGATTGAAACAATTCTTTCTCATCACGAATCGCAGTTAAATCACGGACTTCTAGCATTGCTTATCAACTATAGTTAAAGGGAAAATGCTGTCTATGTTATCACAACAGACAAGACTCGAAAGCCTAAGGATGCAAACCGTTTACGAGATGTACGCATAATCACAAAAAAAGGAAAAATTACCTAACCATTTGAATAAAAAAACATCAACCTAGCAATTCAAACACTCATTTAGATGAATGAACAATATAAAAGTTCAAACCAATCATCATATCCTAGTGGTCAAATCATAGAATCTAACTACATCAAGCACCCATAACCCACAAGAGGTATACTTTACTCTAATCAATGTTTTAATGATTTAAGTCAAACGGCTTGTTATATCGAAAAGTAATACACGATAGAAAGGGGATAAAATGAAGTTACCAGAGCACAAACCATCTATTGGCATCAGCGCTTGTGTTGCAGGACAACAAGTCCGATTTGATAAAGGACATAAGAAGTCTGATTTTTGTATGACTCACCTAGCTCCGTTTGTTGAATATCAACCTTTTTGTCCTGAAGTCGCCATTGGGCTGCCCATTCCTAGACCAACGATACGCCAAGTACAATTAGACGATGGCATTCATGTTAGTCGACCAGACGGTAATGGCGATGTAACACACAAGCTAACCGAATATGGTCAAAAAACAGCGCAAAACATTGAGCACTTAAGCGGCTTTATCTTTTGTCAAAAAAGCCCAAGTTGCGGTATGGAGCGAGTAAAGGTTTATCAAGCGGATGGAAAAGGCAGCATGCCTTCTGGTACTGGGCTTTTTGCCAAACAAATCATGGAAATGAATCCGAACCTACCTTGTGAAGAAAATGGTCGGTTATGCGATCCTGCGTTACGTGAAAACTTTATGATCCGAGTTTTTACTTATCGTCATTGGCAAGACTTATTGAGTTCTGGATTAACGAAACACAAATTAATTCAATTTCATAGCGCAAGAAAATATTTGCTCATGAGCCATCATTTAATCAGCTATAAAGAAACGGGCAGAATATTGGCAAGAGCCGATCTTAGCGTTGAAGACATGGCTCAACAATACATCAGCATAATGATGGCAGGGTTAAAGCATGTGGCAACACACAAAACCCACACTAACACATTACAGCACTTACAAGGTTACTTTAAGAAGGTATTAACCAAAGAACAAAAACAAGAATTGTCTGGACACATCGATGATTTCCGTCAAGGATTAGTGCCTTTGGTTGTCCCTTTAACTTTAATTAATCATTACTTAAAAGAATTTCCTCAACAATATCTTGCCGCTCAAGTGTACCTTTCACCTTACCCGCAAGAACTGAAGCTTCGTTATATTTAGCTTAGAATGATGTGATGGGGACCACCTCATCGCAATTTATAATGACTAAAACAACACTATTACTCATAGAAAGGTATTTATGAATCTCATCTGGTTTCGCAATGATTTGCGCATCGACGATAACCCAGCCCTCCAAGCAGCAATGGACACTAACCAACCTTGCCAAGCCATATTCATTTCAACACCCCAACAATGGCAACATCATAACCTTGCCCCCATCAAAATTGACTTCATTGAACGTCATCTGAACTTATTGGGTGAGCAGTTAGGGAAAATGGGTATTGCGTTATTTCATCTAGAAAGTACGGATTTCAAAGCACAGTCTCAATGCTTACTAGAATACTGCCAACAGCATAGCATCGACCAAGTTTTTGCTAATCAAGAAGTCGAACTCAATGAGCAAGTACGTGATCATGCGCTTAGTGAACAAGACATTGATATTCTTTTTTTTGAATCGGATGTTATTGTTACTAAAGGCTCGGTATTAAATGGTCAAGGTGAAATGTACAAAGTCTTCACTCCATTCAAAAAAGCATGGGCAGCACACTTACAACGCACTTATCAAGCACCACTGTCATCAGTATTTACCAGCAACACTTCATTATCTAGATCGGTTCAAAATATCGCTATTTCTTTTAATGCCCCAAAGCAAGATTCAAGTAAATGGCCATTAGCCAATGTCGTTCTACAACAAGTCGTACCCGATTTTATGCAGCATAAATTAAACAATTACCATCACGACCGAGATTTCCCTGCCATAAAAGGCACATCTGGGCTTTCACCTTATCTTGCTATTGGTGCAATCAGTCCTAAACGGATACTGTCGGAATTATTGCATCAACACCCACAAGCCTTAGAGGCTATCTCACAACCTGAAGGCAGTTGGCTTAATGAATTAGCGTGGCGTGATTTTTACCGTCACTTATTGCATCATTTCCCTGATCTCAATAAGCATAGAAATTTCAATGCCAAATACAATGGATTAAGTTGGCTGAACTCACCTAAACTTCTCCATGCTTGGCAACAAGGAAAAACAGGGTATCCAATCGTTGATGCAGCAATGAGGCAATTAATACAAACGGGCTGGATGCATAATCGATTGCGTATGATTGTGGCGAGTTTTTTAACTAAGCACTGCTTAGTGGATTGGCGTCTGGGTGAGAAATTCTTCATGCAACATCTTATTGATGGTGATTTAAGCGCGAACAATGGAGGATGGCAGTGGGCTGCTGGCACTGGCTGTGATGCTCAACCATATTTTCGAATTTTCAATCCCATTACCCAAAGTGAAAAATATGATCCAGATGGAAGCTTTATTCGTAAATACTTACCCGAACTCGACAATGTCCCGTTAAAACATCTGCATTTTCCTCACGACTATTTAAAGCAAAACCATATTGAGAGTTATTGGCCAGCAGTTGTCGATCATGCAACGGCAAGGCAGCAGGCTTTGAGTTTTTATAAAACAGGAATCTAAATTAGTCATAACCGTGCATTGAACATTTATCTGCGGTTATAACATTTTGATATGGCCAACAAAGCGGCAACAACTACATACTAGGCATCATTATTTTCAAATAAGAAATAGATTGTCATTGCTTTAAATTTTATCGGTGCCAGCAAACAAACTAACATCCCTGACTGCCAATACATCTTCAGGTAAATCCAACGCCAATTGACTTCGCTTTAACGACATTTGTGCATGATGTTTTGCTGATTGTTTCATGCGCTCATCTCCTAGCAAATGCAAAGCAACCAGTGACTTTTGTAAATGCGTCACAACCTCCAAGCAAGCCGCTCCATCACGCGCAATTGGGGTAAAGGCATCATTAAACATATCTTCAATTTTAACTTCTGGAACTTGTACTCTATCGTAGCAAGAATCTTGTTCATCCTTTTCTTGAACAGGCTCTGACCAAGTTGCAAATAAGCGAACCATACTACCAATTACTTTAATCGCCGAACCTGGATCATTCACCGCAGGTGATAACGCTTTACTGGCAATTTCCGAGAGCACAACCAAACCAAATCTAGGGTCATCATCGAAAAGCCGGTCAGCACCAATTTGAAATGCCCCAATGACACCTTTGTAATCAAATTCTAATTCATCTTTATGCTGATCATTTAATATCACTCTCGCAATCTCTGTTCCCGGAGCGACAAAATCTCCAGGGAGTGTAACCAAGATCACATTCGCATCAAATTTTTCTGCCCATTGATGTAAACGACTAATATCAACATGTTGAATATAACCCACACTCGTCGCAACGACAGGTTCACCCTTACCTCGATCAATACACCGCGCACCAGAAAGATTAGGGGTATTACGCTGGCGAATAAGCGCATCCATCGCCACCTTTTCAACCCGATCAACCGTTGAGCCGATCCGCCCTAATCTCGCTAAACGATCCACCCAACGAATAAACGTTAAAATCACTAATGCAAATACAAACCCAGTCAAAATAAACAGTACAAAAAGGCCAGACACCCCAAAAAATTCATTTTTAACCGCAGTAAGCGCAACAATACTAAAGATAAATGAGCCAATAAAACGCGATAAAGCATTTTTAGACACATCATCAGAAACCACCAAAGTAAAAGCTCTAGGCGTCGCGGAGGTACTCGCCGATGCATATGCAGACACCATAGAACCAACTGAAAACGTCGCAATCACCAACATACTAGAAGCCATGATTTCAAGTAGTGTCACCAACGAATCTAAGCTAACAGGAAGAATAAATAGCTCTGTTTCAATGTGATCAGCTACTTTTGCTACAAAAACTGCGAAAATAGAGCAAATACACATCCATAGGGGTTTCACCCAAAGCTTATCTTTAAGGCGATTAAATAAGAATCGAATATGATCACGAGAAAAACTAACAGCCATACAAGCCTTCTTTTGAAGAAAAATACCAATAGTAAAACATAAATAATGGCTCCCTTATGAACAAAAGAACTCAACATATTTTTTATATCTCATCACTTAAGATTCATTGTAGGAATTATCAACAATTAAACAACCTATCTTAAAATGCAATGTAAAACTCCGGCTTGTTGCTTGGCTTATTCGATAAAAATCCGTATTATCCACGCAGATTAAAGTAAACCACCTAGTGTGTTCATACTTTGACTTATACCCAAAGTACTTTAAGTGGTGACTTTAAATAACCTAAGTAAACGCAACACCTTTTGTGTCCCCTTAGTTCAGCTGGATAGAACAAGGACCTCCTAAGTCTTAGACACAGGTTCGAATCCTGTAGGGGACGCCATTAGGCTAAAATACCACCTATCAATAATGGCTAACCAATTTCTAGCCCTTTTTCTCATACAGCAATTCATCAACTCTTTTATAAACTTGGTCGAAAGTCTCATTTGGTAACATTTGAGTTGTCGCACTGGTGATTGTAACCTCAACGTCCACAGAGTCTATAGAACGCTCCCGAACTTTTTTTTCTAAACGTGCTGCTATTTTATAAGCTGGCTCTAGAGGTAGATTAGGTAAAACAATGAAAAATTCATCACCACCCATACGTATACAATAGTCGTGACTACGTGTACATGTTGCTAAGCAGTCAGCTATGTGCAGTATTGCTTTATCTCCTACCTGATGACCATGGTTATCATTGATTTTCTTAAAGTTATTGGCATCAATAGCAATAATACAGACAGGATTATTTTGTTTATTTAACAAATCAATTTCTTGGATCACCTGCTCATCTAAAATTCGGCGATTATATAGGCCAGTCATCGAGTCATGCGTAAGCTGTTCTTTTAGTAGTAATTTTTCTTGTTTTTGTCGTTGAGATGATGACCAAACTAGATGGAAAATTATCGATAGCATGACCAACAAACATAATTCAGGAAACAGTTTTGTAGAAAAATAAAGAACATCATAATGTGCAACTAGTGTACCTAAATTTGGAACTTCATACTTATAATGAAATACATCCCAACTGTTATATCTCGCCTCGCTTACAGGAACAGAAATATCACCACCATTAAATACTAAATCTACTTGAATTGACTTTTTTAGATCTGGATAAAGCTGAATAATAGTTTTTAACTCATCAAGTTCAATATCAGTTCCAATATCAACAAATAGCTCACCTTGATAATAAACAGGAGTAATTACTGAAAATACTTTGCCGTCATCAAGTAAGTTTTGATAGGGCAAAGTAAAGAAAAAACCATATTGTTCAAGGTCTTTTGTATATTGTTCTTCTAATCCTTTACGGAACCGCTGAGGCTTAATCATTCCTTCTTTTATAAAATGTTCCCTATTTTCAAGTAGACGGATATTTGATAAGTAAACAAATTGATATTCATAGTTGACTACGAAATGATTGTGGAATTTATTCGCCTTACGGTAATTATTCCAAATTTTATCCATTGTCAAAAAACGATTACCATTTTCAACTAAAATTTCAGGTGGCTTGCCATAACCAATTAACATGCCATTAGCTGCCACATTTGGATAAACACCTTGATTGAAGCCATATTCATTACGTGAAGGAAAATAATGTAAATCTACATTCGAGAGCACACTCGGTGAGCTCTTAACTTTAGAGCCGTGCTCAATCATCACCTGAGCGTAGTTAGCATCGGAAACATTGTTATCACCAATTTGCTGTAAGGTAGATGCAAAAATATCAAAGACAGATTTCAAATAAGAACGAGATTTATTTACTTCATAGATAAAACTCATTGCTAAGATAGCAATAATCACAACTGCGTTGAGTAAAGCTCGTACGTAACATTTACCTAGCATATACAACCAACCTATACTTAAATGAGACGAGTTACCGACCTATTCGAGAACTTGAGAAAAAATAAGAGCGAGAGTATAGAGTAGTGACTTTTTAATTAATCTGCGCGAGCACGCAATAATTGAAAATTCAAAAAAACCACAAAAAAAGGCTTGCTATCGAAGTAACGAGCCTTTCATTTGATATCAATTTATCTAGAGCAATAAGTTACGATACTTTTGCATCCTCAAGTGAATCCGCTTCATCACTTCCTAAAAACCCGCCAGTTTGATGCGCCCAAAGTTGTGCATAAACCCCACCTTGTGCAATCAATTCTTGATGTGAACCTTGCTCCAGAATCTGACCTTTATCTAACACAATCAAGCGATCCATAGCCGCAATTGTCGACAAACGGTGCGCAATGGCAATAACCGTTTTACCTTCCATTAGTTCATACAGGCTTTCTTGAATCGCCGCTTCCACTTCTGAATCCAGTGCCGAGGTCGCTTCATCCATAATTAGGATTGGCGCATCTTTTAATAGCACACGAGAAATAGCGATACGTTGGCGCTGTCCACCAGAAAGCTTCACCCCACGCTCGCCCACTTGCGCATCGTAACCAACATTACCGAAAGTATCGGTTAAATCGGCAATGAACTCATGCGCGTGTGCTTGAGTGGTCGCAGCAAGTAATTCTGCTTCTGTGGCATCTGGGCGACCGTATAAAATATTCTCGCGAATACTGCGATGCAGCAATGAGGTGTCTTGAGTAATCATACCAATCTTTCCACGAAGTGAATCTTGCTTCACTTTAGAAATATCTTGGCCATCAATACGAATGGTGCCACTTTCTAAATCATAAAAACGTAACAGTAGGTTCACTAACGTCGATTTGCCCGCACCAGAACGCCCCACTAACCCGACTTTTTCACCAGGTTTAATGTTGAAATGCAAATCATCAATCACACCCTTATCTTTTTCACCATAGTGGAATTTTACATGGTCAAACTCAATGCCGCCGTTTTGTACTTCAAGCGCTGGTGCGTTATCCACATCTTGGGTTGTCACTGGTTTAGACAGGGTGTTCATACCATCGACAACGGTTCCTATATTTTCAAAGATGGCGCTAATTTCCCACATAATCCATTTAGACATGCCTTGAATACGCAATGCCAAACTAATCGCGACAGCAATTGCCCCAACCGTGATCATGCTATTCATCCACAAACCTATCGACAACGCCGCAACAGAGAAGAGCAATAAGTAGTTAAGCATATCAATACTAAATAAAAACACCGTCGCCATACGCATTTGCGCATACACGGTTTTCAAGAAAGATTGCATGCTTTTTTCAGCATATTCGGTTTCACGGTTAGTGTGTGAAAAGAGTTTGACTGTCGCTATGTTGGTATAACTATCAACAATTCGGCCCGTCATCAAAGAACGCGCATCGGCTTGTGCAGTCGCGATGCGTTTCATTTTTGGTACAAAGTAAACTTGAGTGAGCACATACGCCACCAACCAAATCACCATAGGAACCATTAACCACAGATCGGCTTGCGCCATGAGCACAAACATCGACACAAAATACACCGTAATATAAACCAACATATCGGCGAATTTCATTACCGTTTCACGGATAGCAAGCGAGGTTTGCATCACTTTAGTGGCAATTCGTCCTGCAAAGTCATCTTGATAAAAAGTCACACTTTGATTCAACAAATAACGGTGAGCAAGCCAACGAATCGACATCGGGAAGTTACCCAATAACGTCTGATGCATAATCATCGAATGCAGAAAACCAATGACTGGAATCACCACAATAATGACCAGCCCCATGCCGATAATACGTGAGCCTTCCGCGGCCCATAATGTTTCTGGAGTATGGGTAGAGAGCATGTCTACAATCGACCCCATAAAGCTCATCAAAGACACTTCAATAATAGCAATACCGGCACTAAGCAAAGACATGAAGAGAATTGGCAATAAAAAGTCGCGGCTATAGTGCATGCAAAATGCAAATAAAGTATTCGGGGGTGTTTCTACCTTATCTTTTGGAAAGGCGGAGGTTAAACCTTCAAAAAACTTGAACATAAAAAAGGGTTCCATTAAGAAAAGAGTGTGCTCAACGATATGATCTTTAAGAAAAACCATTATCTAATAAGGGGCCAACCTCATTATCACTAATGATTTCCAATTCACTGCGTGCATGATAAAGCCAAAAGGGAGCTTTGCCCACCCTCACTTGATTTTGATCATTGTAATTATAGTTTTATTAATAATTATCTAATTAGTTCTAGAAATCTGTTAAATAACACAATAAGATTACGAATGGTAACAATTATCAATAACAATTGTATTCACACTTATTGGAACTTATTCATGATAGCGCTCTCCCCTTTGTCTCAAGCTATAGCTAAGACGGTTCGACCGAGTATGGGTTTATCTTTACTTCTTTTTGCTTTACCTACTTTTGCTGAAGACAAACCTGAAAATGATCAACTCGATACCATCACGGTAACAGCTTCTGCCTTAAAAGTTGCAACACCATTGGCAGAAACGCCGCGCAGTGTGTCGGTGATTGATGAAGAACAACTTTCAATCCAGCAACCTAAAAAATTAGATGAAGCACTTCGCTATCAACCAGGCGTGCTGACTCAGCCTTATGGTTCAGATAATGATCAAGATTGGTTTAAAATTCGTGGCTTTGATGCAGCCACCTACCTTGATGGTAACCGCCTTTACAATGTTGGATATTACAATTGGACACTAGAGCCATTCGGCCTAGAGCAAGTTGAAGTATTGAAAGGTCCTTCTGCAATTTTATATGGTGAAGCCCCTCCTGGTGGCGTAATCAATGCCGTATCAAAACGCCCTGGTTACACAGAAGGTGGTATGTTGCAACTTCAAGCGGGGACGAATAATCAACAGCAAATAGGTATTGATGTCACCAGCTTTGTTGATGACGACGGGGATGTTCGCTTCCGCTTAGTTGGCATGATGAGTGAAAGAGATGGCATGCTTGACGACACATATACCGATCGTGTTTATCTTGCACCAAGCCTTGCTTGGGATATTAGCCCAGACACTTCCATCACCTTTTTAGCTTCCTATAAAAAAGATGATGGCGTACCCACGAACCCATTTAAACCCGCTTATGGCACACTTATCGATACACCTGAAGGTAAATTAGATCCAAGTACCAACCTTGGCGAACCTGGATACGATAAAAATGAAAACACTCAGCTGTCACTGGCTTATGAATTAGAGCATCATTTTAATGATGTTTGGCAATTCAAACAGAACACACGTTACGCCCATACTGATTTATTACTTCGCAGCACTTATGCTTTTGGCAGTGAAACAAGCGCCGATCTCGCTCGCGGCATCGTTTATCGTGACGGTACGACCGATTCATACAGTATGGACAACCAAGCCATTGCCAATTGGAGCACCGATCGTACAGAAAACACCTTCTTGTTTGGTGTCGATTTACAACACTACAATAACGACAGTATGGAAGCCGATGACTGGGGCGTAAATTACGGTGGAACGACTGGAAACATTAATGCCTTTGATCCTGTTTATGGTAATTATCAACCGATTGATGACCGAGCCACCCTTGTTGATATTACTAAAGGGCAAGCGGGTTTCTATGCGCAACAGCAAGTAAAATTAGATGATAAATGGATAATGAAAGTCGGTGGTCGCTATGACATCGTTCGTTTACAAAATGACAGTGGTTCGACTCAAGAAGACATTCATAATACCAATTTGGCTTTAAGTGGCGGCTTAATGTATCAGACTGATTTTGGTTTCACTCCATATATCAGTTATGACGAATCTTTCGAAGTTCTTGCATCAGTAGACGCAGCAACAGGTAAAGCTTATAAACCGCTTGAAGGTCAACAAACTGAAGCTGGTTTTAAATATGAGCCATCATTCATAAATGGCTATATCAATATGGCATGGTTTAATATCAATCAAAAAAATGGTCTTGTTTACGATCCGAGTACCGCGCAACAAACTCAAACTCAGGAACTCACTTCGCAAGGCGTAGAAATTGAAGGCGTAGCAAATGTTACCCAAGATCTTCTAGTGCGTGCAAACTATACCTATACAGATGCAAGATCAGATGACGGATTAGGTAACGAACAGCGTACTCCCTTGATCCCTCGTCACATGGCTTCAACATGGTTGGAATATGACTTTAGCCATTTAGGATTAGATAGCTTTATTATTGGTGCTGGTGCTCGTTATATGGGTAGCTCCGTTGGTCATACTTCAGATGGTGCAGGCACTTTACAAGTACCA
This sequence comes from Vibrio rumoiensis 1S-45, assembly GCF_000286955.2. GTDB lineage: Bacteria > Pseudomonadota > Gammaproteobacteria > Enterobacterales > Vibrionaceae > Vibrio > Vibrio rumoiensis_A. The sequence continues at coordinate 16,220 of NZ_AJYK02000086.1, read as the reverse complement.
AGTGTCACCTTGTTTGATGCCATGGCTCGTTATGACATCACTCAGAAATGGCGCGCACAAGTAAACGTTAATAACTTAACCAACAAAGAGTACGTTGCAAGCTGTGATTACTATTGCTATTACGGCGAAGAAATGAGCGCAACAGCAACCATTAATTATCTGTGGTAGAGATTTACCTTTAAAATCATAAGGGCTGAAAAGTACACCAGCCCTTAGTTTTTGTTTTAATGAATCAGAGACAAATATGTTCAAACTTAACCAAGTTCGAGTACATCGGGATAACCGTGATATTTTATCGATAGATGAATTAACCATTCCAACCAATGGCCTCACCATCGTACTCGGCCATAACGGCAGTGGTAAATCGACTTTGGTTAACCTCCTTTCTGGTCAAGCTGAAGCGGATTCAGGTTCAGTCACTCTAAATAACACAGAAATTACTCAGTTTTCGCAAAAACAACTCGCGCGAGAGATTGCTTTTTTGCCACAAAAACTGCCCGATGTGGCAGGGCTCACTGTACAAGAGTTGGTGCGTTTAGGTCGCTTTCCTTGGCGCGGTGTCTTTGGTCGTTGGCAACATAATGACGAGCAAATCATTAGCAAGGCAATGGAAAAAACCGGCGTTCAGCAATACGCCAACAACCTTGCCGACAAACTCTCTGGTGGAGAACGCCAACGTGCTTGGGTTGCCATGTTACTGGCGCAACAATCACCAGTATTAATTTTAGATGAGCCGACATCAGCGCTTGATATCCATCATCAATATCACCTAATGGACTTGCTACAAGCGCTCAACCAAGAGACAGGTTGTGGCGTTTTAGTGATCTTGCATGACCTTAATTTAGCGCTGCGCTACGCCACACATATCGTGGCACTAAAACAAGGCAAAATTGCCTTTAGCGGTAAAAAAGAATTATTACTGGATGAGCAACGATTAACCGAGCTCTATCACACCGACATTCAACTGCTCGATCACCCAAAACAACCCGAGCAGAAAATTGCGGTCGTGATTTAACCTTACTCGATTATCGACAGCTTATTTATCGAAAACTCGTTATTCGAAAAGCACACGCCAAAGGCCATGCCGCCATCCCGCACATGAGCCGAAGCGAAGAAGATGCAGGATCTCGCTTTCATATTAGTCACAGAAATTAAGCGTATTCGTTCTTATTTCTACATGATACTTAAAGGTTTTACCCATGAACAACATCATTCGCGCCATTGGTTCCATTTGGATTGCGCTATTATCACTGCCTTCTCAAGCGGCGATCACCGTCACCGACAGCCTTGGTCAACATCAATTGCCTGAAACGCCAAAACGTATTGTGGCGTTGAACTGGGATCTGGCTGAACAGTTGATCGAATTGGATGTCGTGCCGGTTGGTGTACCGAATATTAAAGATTATACCACTTGGGTGGTTCAACCGGCGATGCCAGCATCGGTGGAAGATTTAGGCACCCGCGCTGAGCCCAACATGGAAAAGCTAGCAGCATTAAAACCCGATCTTATTTTAGCGGCGTCACCACAAAAAGATTTGATCCCACGATTGCAAACTATTGCACCTGTCTTGTATTACCAAACTTACAATGCCGAGCAAAACAGTGCACAAGCAGCCATTGAAAATTTTAAACACATTGCACAAGTGGTTGGAAAAACGCCGCTTGCCGAGCAAAAACTCAATCAAATGCAGCAACGTTTTAGTGAATTAAAAGGTCAACTTGAAAGCGCATTCAACGGCAGCATGCCCAGCGTCGCCGCCATGCGTTTTGCCAATCAAACCACAGTGTATTTGTACGCACAAAACTCCACCACCGACTACGTGCTTCATCAATTAGGCTTAACCACAGCGCTGCCACAACCAGCCAAAGAATGGGGCATCGTACAAAAACGTCTCACCGATCTGCAACATGTGAAAGACGGCTACGTAATTTACTTTGGCCCATTTACTCAGCAGCAAAGTGAACAACTCAATAAGTCCATGTTATGGAACGCCATGCCATTTGTGCGCAATGGTCACGTCAACCAAGCGGATACCGTATGGAATTATGGCGGAGCGATGTCGATGGAATATATCGCCGAGTCGATAACGAAGAGTTTGTTAGAAATAAAACCTAAATCTTAACGTCAGGTTTAGTGTTTAAATCGTAACTAGAAAAACACGTTTCTCATTACTCGAAAAAGCGTAAATCCTTCCTTCGAGAACCGAGAACCGAAATACGAGAACCGTTTATGCTCCTCCCTCGCCCTATTTTATGCTTCACCATTGCGATTAGCTTTTTGCTTATCGCTTTTACCACGCTGCAATTGGGTGACGGTTTACCGCTATCTCAACAATGGCATTTATTGCAAGGTGTTCAGCCGCAAGAATTTGCTGACTTTAATTTTGTGTATGCACAATTGCCGCGTTTGGTAATGGCAATTATGGTTGGGGCGATGCTTGGCTTAGTGGGTTCGCTGATGCAGCAACTGACGCAAAACTCACTTACTTCACCTTTAACGTTGGGTACATCATCGGGCGCATGGCTTGCGTTAATCATTGCTAATGTTTGGTTTCCAGCCTTAGCTGCCGATCACATGGCGCTGGCGGCTATGGTGGGAGCCATGTTTGCCATGGGATTGGTGATCACCATTGCTGGCCCTAAAAACATCACCGGCTTGCCACTGATTTTATCCGGCATGGTGGTCAATATTTTGTTTGGTGCCATTGCCACGTCAATTATTCTATTAAACGATCAATACGCTAAAAATGTCTTTATTTGGGGGGCAGGCGATCTCGCCCAGAATGGTTGGGACATGGTGCATTGGTTACTCCCTCGGCTCAGCGTCGCCATCGTATTGATCGTTATTGCACCGAAGATTCTCAGCTTAATGCGATTGGGTCATCAAGGCGCTGCCGCTCGTGGCTTAAATGTTATTCCGTACTTCATCGTCTTAATTGGTTTAGGATTATGGGTAGTATCGGCATCAATCACAGCGGTCGGTGTAATCAGCTTTATTGGATTGTTATCACCAAACATTGCGCGAGCCATTGGTGCTCGAACGCCAAAAGCCGAGCTGTATACCAGTATGATCATTGGCAGCATGGCTTTGATGCTGACCGATATTCTCGCCTTACTGCTCAGCCAATTTACCTTAGAGATGATCCCAAGTGGCACCACGGCGGCCGCGATTGGTGCGCCTGCATTAGTGTGGTTTAGTCGCCGGGCATTAAAAGCTCAAGATCAGATTTCCATCAAGCTGCCACCGAGTAAATCACAGCTCTCTACTTGGACCATCCCAATACTCATTAGCGCGATTCTGAGTATGGTATTTATCAGTGCCACCATCGCCATGACCAGCAACGGCTTGCATTGGGCGATCCCAGATGGCTTCAATTGGAATTTACGTTGGCCACGATTTGTGACGGCTTTGGCGGCCGGTGTCGCACTTGCGGCAGCCGGTACCGTGCTGCAACGCTTAATCTACAATCCACTTGCCAGCCCTGATATTTTAGGTATTTCTGCCGGGGCAACCTTTGCCTTAGTCGGTGCGAGCGTCTTTTTTGGAGCCAATATTTTTGCCTCTGGTTCACTGGTAGCTTTTGCTGGCAGCATATTGGTATTAGTGGTGCTTCTACTGTTAGGCCGCAAGAATCAATTTGCCCCATCAAGCATGGTGTTAATTGGTATTGCCATTACTGCATTGATTGAATCGTTAGTTCAGTTTGCGTTGGCAAAAGGCACTCAAGACAGTTACACCATCATTAACTGGATGGCAGGGTCGACTTATCGAGTCACCGGCTCCGGTGCATTAACCCTTGGCATTAGTGTCGCCGTGATCTTTATTGGTTTGGTGTCGGTGTCTCGCTGGCTAACCTTAATTTCTGCTGGTCGACAATTTGCCGCCGCGCGAGGGCTCAATGTTCAAGCCACCAGCGTTATTCTACTTTGTAGCGTGGCACTATTATGCGCCTTGGTCACCACCACCATGGGGCCGGTGGCTTTTGTCGGGTTATTAGCCCCTCACATGGCGGTGATGCTCGGCGCAAAACAAACGCGCGCTCAATTAATTGTCGCCTCTTTAGCCGGTGGCTTATTAATGTTGATGGCCGATTGGATTGGGCAGACGATACTCTTCCCAATGCAAATTGCCGCAGGCACTGTGGTATCTGTGGTGGGTGGCAGTTACTTCTTAGTATTGTTGATTCGTGGGCAGAAAAACTAAATAAAAGTTAGGCATGAAAACGTAACATGTCTACTAAGACGTGCTTTTGTTCTAATCTAGTGCAACAAGAATCATTTCAGAGCACCGTAATCGTGAGTCACGATTCCCTTAGATTACAGATGAACCACAACTCATTGATTAATAATAATTATAATCTTAAATCAGAAATTGGCACCATTGTTGCTTATTGTTAATTAATCAATAAACGCATGCTCTACACAATTTAACCCTAGACAAAGACGTCTACTCATTTGCTAAATAACCTTAGCAAATAGTAGGCGTTTTTTTATGCCTAGGCTGCAACGTTAAAGCGATTATTGACCTTAAAAACACGACGCAATTTAACCCGAATATCTGCATGTATGCAGACGCGAATTAAGGTAGAAAATATGGCTTATTTAATCCCAACTGAATTTGTAACCAAAATGGTGGATTCTGGCGAATCTAAAATTTACATGTCGACTCGAGACACCCTGATCCGCTCTTTTATGGCCGGGGCTATTTTATCATTAGCCGCCGTTTTTGCTGTCAGTGTAGCGATTGCTACAGGTTCTCACTTATTAGGTTCCGTTTTATTTCCTGTCGGTTTTATTATGCTGTACTTAATGGGATTTGATTTATTAACCGGTGTATTTGTATTAACCCCTTTAGCCTGGTTAGCCAGAAGACCGGGCGTCACTTGGTCGCAAATTCTACCGCATTGGGGAAAGGTCTTTTTAGGTAACTTTTTAGGAGCATTAGTCGTCGCCTTTATGATGGCGTTTATTTTTACGTATGGATTTAATACCGATGGTGGAGAAATCGCTTCCAAAGTATCTCATATTGGTGAATCGCGTACGTTAGGCTATGCCGAATATGGTGTGGCGGGTTGGTTCACTATTTTCATTCGCGGCATGTTATGTAACTGGATGGTTTCGTTGGGCGTAGTTGGCGCAATGATTTCAACCCATGTAAGCGGTAAAGTTATCGCGATGTGGATGCCCGTCATGTTGTTTTTTTTCATGGGGTTTGAACACTCTGTCGTCAACATGTTCCTATTCCCATTTGCGCTTATCATGGGCGGCGACTTTTCAGTAATGGACTATATTGTGTGGAATGAAATCCCAACTGCATTAGGTAACCTTGTTGGAGGCTTAGCCTTTACCGGCTTAACGTTATATTCAACCCACTATAAAACCGCGCCAAAGCGTAGTATCAAAACTACAGCATCAACAAAACCCGTTGTGAGCTAACCCACGATGGCTCAATTAACCCATACGATTGGGTCAGTACTCAAGCGCCGGATGCAAAGAAATCAATCAAGATAGCTTCGGCGCTGTTATCCCAGAATCTCCTGACTTAGAACTAAAAGGTGCAGTCATTGCGTTAAGCGATGGCGTAAGCAGCTCTCAAGTCAGCCAAATTGCGAGCGAAACTGCCGTTAAAAGCTTTTTAAGTGATTATTATTACACATCAGGAGCATGGTCGGTGAGTCATGCCGCCAAACAAGTTTTAACCAGTACCAATGCTTGGTTATATGCTCAAAACCAACAAGGACCTTATCAATATGATGTTGAAAAAGGGTATGTTTGTACTTTTTCAGCCTTAATACTTAAAAAGCAACATGCTCATATTGTTCATGTTGGAGATAGTCGTATTTACCATCTACGTGGCGGTAAAGTAACAGTGCTAACCCGAGATCACCGGTTATATGATGAACAAAAAACCAGTTACCTAAGTCGAGCATTAGGCGCTGGAGGCCAAATCAATATTGACCACCATCATTTAGCGCTAGAAGAGAATGACATTTTTATATTAATGACAGATGGTGTCAGTGATTATCTCAATGCCACGCTAATACAGCAATTACTTGATAGCCACAGTGATAACTTAACCCATTGTGCCAATGCATTTGTACAACACGCCTTAGACTCAGGGAGCGATGATAATTTAACCGTTCAAGTTGTCGTTGTAGATTCAGTCGATGATAACGATCAGCATGTACTGTTTGATCAACCCTTACCTATTCCTCCTATACTCGATATCAACCAAGAATTTGATGGTTATAAAATCATCCGAAATATCCACAGCTCTAGTCGAAGTCATGTGTATTTAGCCGTTGATCTCACCACAAAACAACAGATCATCATAAAAACACCGTCTATTGAACTCTCCCATGATGATATTTACTTAGAACGGTTAATGATGGAAGAATGGGTAGCTAAACGAATTCATAATCCCCATGTTATTGAGGTTCCGGCTATCAATAGACCTCGACATTATTGGTACACCATCAGTAAATTCATCCAAGGACAAACGTTAGCCCAGTGGTTATTAGATCACCCACAGCCTAGTTTGTCACAAATCCGAGATATTGTTCAACAAGTAGCAAAAGGATTAATGGCTCTGCATAGGAGTGATATTTTGCATCAAGACTTACGCCCAGAAAATATCATGATCGATGAAACCGGTACGGTAACCATCATTGATCTGGGGGCTGCTCGGGTGGCGGGCATCACCGAATTTGAGGACGATCAAGTACTCGGTACCGCAATGTTTACTGCGCCCGAATATTTCATTGGAGCAGGAGCCAATGAAAATGCCGATCTCTATTCATTGGCAGTGTTAACTTACTATATGTTATCTGGACGCTACCCTTATGGACTCAGTGCCGCCAAAGCCCGAACCTTATCGGCGCAACATAAATTACAATACCAAACCGTGGTTGACCCTAAACGCGATATCCCTTTATGGCTTGATGCGACACTCAAAAAAGCATTGCACCCTAACCCCACCAAACGCTATCAAGTGCTTTCTGAATTTATTTATGATTTGCATCACCCCAATCCAGTATTTCTGAGAAACCTAAATCCCCCATGGATAGAAAAAAATCCTCTCAAGTTTTGGCAAGGGTTATGTCTATTACTAGCCATCTTATTGCTTATATCTTTATTAAAACCATTTAACTAGCAAACTTAGTTAATTAAGAAATACTTAATGAAAACTTAATCTCAACCCTCTTGAAGTGCGCATTAATTAAGGTAGTCTAAAAGTGCGATTATCTATGATGAACAACAAACCAGAAAGGATTATCAAAATATCAAGAATGATTAAACTAACTCATTAAAACTGATACCCATGAATAATAAATTCAAAAAAACCACACAACATAAACAATGGTTCTCAGCAATATTGATCACTATTGCAACGTTCTTAACTGGGACGTTTATCATTATCGCTCAATCGATATATTCATATGATAATTATACTGTTGAACAACTCAGTATGGCCGTTTCTATTATGGAACGAAAATTAGAATCCACCGACGAACTCATTCAAAAATTAATGCCACTCGTTTCTGCACCCTGCAAGACTACCCAACCTAAACTCATGGATATGATCGTCCGATATTCTGGTTTTCAAACACTAAATATTGTTCATGATAATGCCGTTTCTTGCTCTACTCATTCACGAATGGTCAATACCGTAAAAATACACGCCAACACCGAAAATAATAAACTCTATTTGTTTCAATCTAACGTCCTTACACCAGGTGATTCCATTGGCTCAATTCAAGTTTTGGACGGTTCTAATGGTGTTCTCGTTACCTTCAATGGAAAGAGATTTCACTCAATTTTAGAGAATGTAAATGGTAGTGATAACTTCCAAATTGACGCATCGATTATCAAACTCAACAATCAAGATGAAATGTATCACCCACATGATAACAAGACATTAACGGTTTCTTCTCAAAAATACGGCTTCAATATCAATACTCAAATTGGCATGTCTGATTATATTAATGAGATTAAAAACCATTACTTGTTCATTATTTTACTGGTACTAGGGTTATCTCTTCTGATTGGTCGTTATGTATTTTTAAATGTTCGAAACAACTCTAGCTTTTCCATTATGAAAGAAAGTTTGGCCAATAATGAGTTTACACCTTACGCTCAGCCTATTATGGATAGTAATGGAACGTTAGCAGGGCTCGAAATATTAATTAGATGGAATAACAAACATTTAGGAATCATTTATCCTGATACTTTCATTCCTTTAGCTGAAGCAAGTGGCTTAATCATCCCAATGACAACGCAGTTAATGGATAATACCTTTCAAACGCTTGAAACCGTGACACATAAATTGCCTGATGGTTTCCATGTCGGCATCAATATTAGTGCACTTCATCTGGATAAAACTAACCACTTACACTTAATTAACAGCTGTCAGAAATTTAAAAATAGCCTTTTAAGCACCAAAGCTCGTTTGATTTTAGAATTAACGGAAAGAGAGGTCATCGAAGACTACAATGAAACTCAAATTGTTTTCGATACTTTACATGAAATGGGAATTAATATCGCGATTGATGACTTTGGAACCGGACACTCCACATTGTCATACATCAAAAATTTAAGTTTCGATTTTATAAAGATCGACAAAAGCTTTATTGATTTAATTGGTTCAGAAGCTTTATCTGCATCACTGGTAGATAATATTGTTGATTTGGCTAAGCGACTAGATATCGCAATTGTTGCAGAGGGTGTCGAAACCCAAACCCAATTAGACTACCTCAAAACAAATAATGTTGATTACATTCAAGGATATTATTATGGTAAGCCGATACCGTTAACAGAGTTCATTACACACTATTTTGATGTGTAATCGCAATTCAAGCCATATAATAAGCACTACTTATACATAGTGGTTTTATTTGAAAATTTTTAAGGTAATGTTATGGATTTAAATTTATTAAAAGTTTTCATTTTGATCATGCGAACTAGGAGTATTACTCAGACGGCTGTCTTATTGGATGTGAGTACCCCCGCAGCAAGCCAGGCTCTTAGCCGTTTAAGAGATCACTACAACGACCGGTTATTCATTAGGCAAGGTCGCTCTATGCACCCTACTCTTTTTGCAGAAAACTTATATGAAACGATCTACGACGCGTATGAGGTATTAGATCAACATAGCAAGTCGAATCGAACATTTTCACCAGAATTATCTAATCGGGCTTTTCGTATCGCTTGCCATCAAGATGTATCTAGCTTTATTTCTGCACCATTACTCAAATACTTAGCAGAAAAGCCACCTAATACTGCCATTCATTTTGAAGTTGGGCATAAGAATGATGAAGAAAGGCAAACTGCACTAAAATTTAAAAAAGTCGACTTCATTCTGACGACAACAGAGTTAGATAAACACAGTTATGACAATGAGTTACTCTACTCAGATTCGCTTTATGTCGTCTATCGAAAAGACCACCCTCGTTTAAAGGGGCGAGTCGACTATGATGCCTTTTTTAACGAACAACATATTTTATGGCGACCTCAAAGCAGTGTTATTACCACGCTGGACATTTTATCCACGCTACCATTGCCAAAACGTAACAGTGTTATTCAGGTTGATTCTATTTATCATGCATTATTGCTATGCGCTGAAACCGATCTAATATGTGCAGCTCCCTTCGTTATGATAAATAAAATCCTTTCCGCTAATCCTATTTTAAATGTCAGTGTACTTCCTTTTGAAACGAATCAATTACAATTTTATCTTTCTATGCATAGGGCACACAAAAGTGATCAAGGCGCTCAGTGGTTGAAAAATGCCATTATTGATATTAGCCACAACATCAAATTTGGTAGCCAATTCGAACAAGTTCATCGTTAATTATGCCAGCACTAATGCCATTTAAGTAATTTCCTGCCCTTAAATACAAAGCTATAAACAAGCAGCCGTACCCAAAGTAATTGAAGTTGCAGTGAAGCAAATGAACCTCATCACAAAACTGCACCTTCAAGTACAAAGGGTGTATATACTAAAGTTGCTAAATACTCATAAACCTTACCGTAAAATCACTAGTGGAATATGAGTATGTTCGATCATTTTCAACGTGTTACTCCCTAAAAACACTTGAGAAAGCTTCGAGTGTGAAAAAGCCCCCATCACGAGCATCTCAACCTCATTATCTCTTTTATAATCCATGAGAGAGTCGAAGATATTGCCTTCCAACAAGCTCGATTTCACTTCAAAACCACGTTCGATCAACAATGCTTCTGTGCTTTTAAATTTCTCTGTTAAATCTTTTTGCTTATTTTTTACCGAGACCAAATGACAAGTTAAACCATGAAGTAAACCACCTTCAATAATACGCTGTACGGCTTTATCTGCGGTTTCTCGGCCATCGTAAGCCAACATAAAGCTTTTAGGCTCAGAAAAATCTTTATTCGCAATAAGTAAAGGCGTGTGTACTTGGCGGATGATCTGCTCGATATGTGAGCCTAATACTTTAAAATTCTGACTATGAGTTTCGCCTGAACGACCAATCACCACTAAACGAGCATCCGATTCCAGATCACAAATCGCTTCAACAATATCACTGTGTCTTTGAGTATACTCAATTTCTTGGCAACCTTGTTGATGGGCAATTTGTGAGGCATGTTCTAACATCTCTCTTCCCACTTCCAACGCGAGTTTATTTTTTTGTTCATCTAACGAGGCCATCTCATTAAGCAACGACGAACGAGCGCCTAACCCAATAGCGCCGCTTAAATCTTCTGCATTAGTGGTGTTATTTTTTTCAATCGCATGTAGAAATACGATGGATCTATTTAATTTTTTTGCTGCCCAAACTCCTGCATTGCAAACTGCGGTGGCATAAACGGAACCATCTACACATGTAATAATTTTGTTCATCATCTTCTCCTTAGTGGCCAGCCATCAGTTTTTCAACTTCTTTCGGATCGTTATGGACGCCAAATTTATCAACGATGGTTTCCGTTGCTTCGCTCATCCCTATAATGTCAACATCTGTTCCCTCTCGGCGGAATTTAATCACTATTTTATCTAATGACGATACTGACGTAATATCCCAAAAGTGGGCGTTGGTGAGATCAATAATGACCTTATCAACCACCTCTTTAAAATCAAATGACTCAGTAAATTGCTCTGATGAAGCAAAAAACACCTGACCGATAACCTTGTAAGATCGGATGTTATCATTCGAGATATCAGACTTAACCACCATAAAACGGCCAATCTTATTGGCAAAGAACAAGGTGGCAAGTAAAACGCCGGCTAATACACCAAGCGCTAAATTGTGGGTCGCGACCACCACAACCACCGTAACAATCATTACAATGTTAGTGGAAAGAGGATGCTTTTTAAGATCTTTAATTGAGCTCCACGAAAAAGTACCAATCGACACCATAATCATCACAGCCACCAAAGCGGCCATCGGGATTTGTTTTAGCCAATCATCCAGAAAAACCACCATAATGATTAAAAACACACCAGCAGAAAAGGTTGATAATCGACCTCGGCCACCCGATTTTACATTAATGATAGATTGGCCAATCATGGCACACCCAGCCATACCACCCATCAAGCCCGCACCAATATTAGCGATACCTTGACCTTTGCATTCTTGGTTTCGGTTACTTTTCGTATCCGTCAAATCATCGACAATGGTTGCTGTCATCATTGACTCCAACAAGCCCACCACCGCAAGTGCTACCGAGTAAGGTAAAACAATCAATAAAGTTTCAAGATTGAAAGGGACATCTGGCCACAGGAAAATAGGCAAGGTATCTGGTAATTGCCCCATGTCACCCACGGTACGAATATCAATACCACATGTAACGGCGACGACCGTTAACACAACAATACAAACTAAAGGCGATGGAATCGTTTTACCAACAAACGGTAGATAAGGGAAAAGGTAGATAATCCCCAATCCAGCCGCAGTCATTGCATAGACATGCCATGTTACGTTGGTTAGCTCAGGTAATTGTGCCATGAAGATCAAAATCGCTAACGCATTCACAAATCCGGTCACCACAGAGCGAGAAACAAAGCGCATTAAACTGCCCAATTTCAAGTAACCAGCAATAATTTGTAGAACACCGGTTAACAAGGTCGCCACTAATAAGTATTCCAGCCCATGATCTTTCACCAGCGTCACCATCAGCAAAGCCATTGCACCGGTTGCGGCAGATATCATACCCGGGCGTCCACCCACTATCGCGATAATGACCGAGATACAAAATGAAGCGTATAAACCAACCTTTGGATCAACTCCTGCAATAATAGAAAATGCAATAGCTTCAGGAATCAGCGCTAATGCAACCACAATCCCAGCAAGTAGATCGCCGCGTACATTTGAAAACCACTCTAATTTCATTTTTTCTAACATGTAAAACCTTATTCGGTATCAATTATGATCATTCAATTATTTTGACCATAAGAAGCGTTTGAGAAGTAAAACAAATACACAAAATGAAATGAACACCCAATTTTATTGATTCGTCGTTATTTAACAGAAAAATATAGAAAACGAGAGTAATCAAAAAAATTAAGCATCAATGAGATACAACTAGCCAAAACGCAAAACGCTTAGCTCAATCACATCAAAAAGTTAGTATGTATTTGTATTAAAAATATTGATGCAAAAGCACCTACCGTGGGGACGGTATAAAGATGTCACGCGATAGCAATCATAGTGAATGCAGTGACAATTAAAGAAAGGAGTATCTAGGGCGGCGTAACAAGCAAAAAACCATACCTTCTGTTAACAAATCGTAAACGAACTATATAACAGCTTTTTATGTAAGGAAATAAAAACATCCATTACTTTTCAAATTCTACGAATGACTGGGGAAATATTAAGCTCAACCCTAAATTTGATGGCTAAAAATATCACCCCACCATACCTTGGTGACTTAAACCTGCCACACCAACAAGAAATTATTGGCTGGCATGGTGTGCATTTCTATCAACTGCATGCCTTTTGCCCAAGTTTTAAGTTGCTCAATATCACGGATACCTCCGCAACCTTCACTGGTTATCTTGGCATCAAACTCGCGGTTGCTTTCACTGGTAAACGCACCATCAATTTTCATAGGCCCATACTGACAAAACACACCACCTTTGGGTAGGCTATCTGCAACAAGCCCCATCATCTGCTTGGCTTCTTCTGGCTGCATAATGTGCGTGGTATTTGCAGTAAACACAGCATCGGTAGGAAGATCTGGCCATGCATCGCGCCCCATCATTAGCTCAATGGGTTCGTTAAGGTTTGCTAATGCCGACTCTTCTCTCCACGCTTTGATGCTTGGGTGATTGTCTATTATGTCACTGGTCTGCCAAGTCAGGTGCGGCAAATTTTCTGCAAAAAACACCGCATGTTGTCCCGTACCAGAGCCTATTTCTAATACTTGTTTTACATCTTGAAAGTGTATTGCTAAATGTTCAAGGATCGGCTGTTGGTTTCGTTCACAAGACGGCGAAAAACGTTTAGACATAACTAATATTCCCAGAAAATAAACAAAGACATCAGTATACCATTCATCACAGAGTGAATAGATTCTGTGAGTATACCAACCCTACTGATTAGATGAACAGCAATTACGCCTGAAAATTCGATGAGAGCAAGGCATCCATTTTCGATTAGTCATTGCCCTACAATCAAAATTGATAACGCTGCTATCGAAGATTTGAACCCCTAATAATGACCAGATAATTAGTACGGTTGGTATTAACTCTCATGTCTGTTATTTGTGCAATAAATCTGTATAATCCGCCGCCTATTGATTCGCACTTTTATTCAAACGATTGGCTTAATTGAAGCCAGCCTAAAACCTAGGGATACTTCTTTGATTTCCACCGCAAACATCACCATGCAATTTGGCGCCGAGCCTTTATTTGAAAACATTTCAGCTAAGTTTGGTAACGGTAACCGTTACGGCTTAATCGGAGCCAACGGATGTGGTAAATCAACCTTCATGAAGATCCTAAGTGGCGCACTTACGCCGAGCTCTGGCAATGTCTCCATTACTCCAGGATTAAAATTGGGCGTGCTTAGCCAAGATCAGTTTGCTTTTGAGCAACACAATGTTATCGACGTTGTGATCATGGGTGACCGTAAATTGTGGGAAATCAAACAAGAACGTGACCGCATTTATTCTCTGCCAGAAATGAGCGAAGAAGACGGTATGAAAGTCGCGGAACTTGAAAGTGAATTCGCGGAAATGGACGGCTACACAGCAGAAAGCCGCGCCGGTGACATTTTAATTCAAGCCGGCATCGAAGAAGAGTTTCATTTCGACCTCATGCAACGTGTTGCTCCGGGTTGGAAACTGCGTGTGTTATTGGCACAAGCACTATTCGCGAACCCAGATATTTTGCTGCTTGATGAACCCACCAACAACTTGGACATCAATACCATTAACTGGTTAGAGGATGAACTTAATCAACGTAAGTGCACCATGATCATCATCTCGCACGATCGCCACTTCCTCAATTCTGTATGTACTCACATGGCTGATATCGATTACGGTGAACTGCGTATTTATCCGGGCAACTACGAATACTTCCTTGAAGCATCAGGGCTGATCCGTGAGCAGTTACTATCAAGTAATGCGAAGAAAGCCGCTGAAATTAGTGAGCTACAAGACTTCGTTAACCGTTTTGGTGCTAATGCTTCCAAAGCAAAACAAGCCAGTTCTCGTGCCAAGAAAATGGACAAAATCAAACTTGATGAAGTGAAATCCACCAGCCGCATTAGCCCATCCATCAATTTTGGTGAAGGTAAAAAACTGCATCGCTTAGCGCTTGAACTGCAAGATGTCGGCCATGCATTTGATGATGAATTACTGTTCGAAAAAGGGAATTTATTACTTGAAGCCGGTACGCGTTTAGCCGTCATTGGTGAAAATGGCGTGGGTAAAACCACCCTACTTCGTTGCTTAGTGAAAGAATTACAGCAAAACCACGGTGTTGTGAAATGGTCGGAAAACGCTTCTATCGGTTACTGCCCACAAGACAGCACCGCCGATTTTGATAATGATTTGTCGATTTTTGATTGGATTTCACAATGGCGTACAGTCAAACATGATGACTTAATGGTACGTGGCATTTTAGGTCGTTTGTTGTTTACCGCCGATGATGCCAACAAGAAAGCCAAAAACTGCTCGGGTGGTGAAAAGAACCGCTTGTTGTTTGGTAAGTTAATGATGCAAGACATCAACGTACTCGTGATGGACGAACCGACCAACCACATGGATATGGAAGCGATTGAAGCGCTAAACAACGCGTTGAAAGTGTACGAAGGCACACTGATTTTTGTCAGTCACGACCGTGAGTTTGTCTCATCGCTTGCGACATCCATCATTGATATCAAAGATAAGAAATTGGTGAACTTCCAAGGTACTTATGATGAATATTTGGATCACCAAAAGAAATTGTTAGCGGTCGCGTAAGTCATACAATTTCAATGATATTTAAAAAGGCAGTAGGAACTTCAAGGTTCTTACTGCCTTTTTCTATTTTAATCGACTACAGCACTGAGATACCATCTTTCAAAAGCAACTTTACTGTTACACTCTATCATTGAAAATACCTCTAACTATAAATAGTAAAATTGCCCAATATAAACATAAATTAAAGAAGTGAAGTTAAGCAAGAAATGAATAGACACCGAAGAGAGCAACCCTAACCATATTTTCACTTCAGACCATACAAGGTATGAGATAGAGAATACAAAAAATGAAAATAAGGATATTACTCCCCAAAAAGGAACAGCTAAGCTATGAAGATAAGACATAAAAACCGCAACCATAATAGCTTTTATATTTCTATTTTCAATAAATAACCCCAAGATGGAAATCAATATAAATATAATTAATGTTTCAATAACAGGTGAGACAAAACTTCCCCCTAAGACATCATAAAATGTAATATTTTCTGTCGGGGATTCATTTGGTAAAGTGTAGAAATAATCAAACGCAAGAGTAATAGATATCGCTACGATGAAACATAATATGAATGATTTAAGAATGTAAAAAACTATTGTTTGATTAGAATTGTATAAAAACATATTTGGTCTAAGCCTAAATGAAAAGGTAGGTAGGCACTCAGGCCTACCTAAAATAATTTATCAACTCCACTAGAACAATTAACGGTCGAAAAATATTGTCAACTTATTAAGACAATAATAATAAATTTGAATAAACCCCATCCCTGATGAAACCTTTATTATGGT
>NZ_AJYK02000085.1 GCF_000286955.2 Vibrio rumoiensis 1S-45 | reverse complement strand
TTTGATAATAAAAATGCAACATCATCAGCAATTTTCCCTACCTAAAGAATAAAACCCTACTAACTGTCAGAAAAATGGAAATAAAAATTAAGGATAATGGAAAGTAAGATATAAAGCTCGAACAAAAAATCACCTTCTCTGCTTACATAGACCATTTATTGATACTTTCAACAAGAAAATTGACAAGTTTTATTAAATGTAGACTCTAAGCCATTTTTGACTGAAATGAAGAGTGAGGTATGTATTTTTAATTGTATGTCGATTCAAAAAGGTTTCTTTCTACTTTGTCTCACTTATCTTCCTCATCAACACTGCAGCTGATGCCACAATTGTGTGTGCAGTTTTCACCGGAATCTATTTGATGGTGAGAAGGTCAAGGAAGAAATAAGAGAGAAATGATATGAAACGTTTCAATCTAACAGCCATGAGTATCGCACTGGCTTTAGGTTCAGCAACGGCGGCTGCTGCACCAGGTGCTCCAACTCTAGACATGTATGGCTCGAAGAATTTACAGTTTTCTAAAATCGATTTGGCGATGGAAACCACCTCTGGCTATAACAGCATGGTGCAGTACCACGACGAAGCTCAGATTAATATTATCTTTAACCAATACAGTGGTGTTAAAGGTGATACTTACAACATCTATTTCGACGGGAATAAAGTCGCAACGGGCCCAATTACGGGCAGTAAAACCACCGCTTCGTTTACCTACCCACAAGGTGGTGCTTTCCAAATGGAAATCGAAGTATGTGATGAGACGGGTTGTGTGAAAACCGCACCAGAGACCTTAACCATTGCCGATACTGATGGTTCTCATCTTGCGCCGTTAACCATGAATATCGATCCAAACAACAAATCGTACAATACCGATAAAAACACCGTTGTTGGTACTTACTTTGTTGAATGGGGTATCTATGATCGTGGTTACACAGTTGATAACTTACCTGCCGATAACTTAACGCATATTTTATATGGTTTTATTCCCATTTGTGGTCCGAATGAATCCTTAAAATCAGTCGGTGGCAACAGCTTCAACGCTTTGCAAACCGCTTGTCAAGGTGTGCCAGATTATAACGTTGTTATTCACGACCCTTGGGCCGCCTATCAAAAAAGCTTCACACAAGCAGGCCATAACTACGATACACCTATTAAAGGTAACTTCGGAATGATGATGGCGCTTAAACAGCGTAATCCTGATCTGAAAATTGTCCCTTCTATTGGTGGATGGACTCTTTCAGACCCATTCTTCTCATTCACTGATAAATCTAAACGTGATGTATTTGTCGCATCCGTAAAACAATTCCTCACCACTTGGAAATTCTTTGATGGTGTCGACATTGACTGGGAATTCCCAGGTGGCGGCGGTGAAAATTCAAGTTTAGGTGACCCGGTGAAAGATGGCCCAGCGTATGTTGCATTAATGCAAGAATTACGCGCCATGCTGGATGAACTTGAAGCTCAAAATGGTAAAGAATACGAGTTAACATCCGCGATTGGTGTCGGCTACGATAAACTTGAAGATGTGAACTACGCTGACGCAGCTCAGTACATGGATTACATCTTTGCCATGACTTACGATTTCTACGGCGGTTGGAATAACGTCCCAGGCCACCAAACCGCATTGTACTGTGGTAGCTTCATGCGCCCTGGCCAATGTGATGGTTCTGGTATCGATGAAAAAGGCGAGCAATACAAAGGCCCAGCTTATACCACCGATAACGCGATTCAAATCTTGCTTGCGCAAGGCGTTCCTGCCAATAAATTAGTGGTTGGTGCTGCTATGTATGGTCGTGGTTGGGATGGCGTCATGCCAAGCAGCCTAACCGATCCAACTGATCCAATGACAGGTACTGGTAACGGCAAATTAACAGGCACCAAAGCACAAGGTGTTTGGGAAGCTGGCGTTATTGATTACAAAGGCATTAAGAGCACCATGATTGGCGCTGACGGCAAAGGCATTAATGGTTTTGAAACAGGCTACGATGCACAAGCTGAAGCAGCATGGGTATGGAACCCATCGACAGGTAAGTTAGTCACTTACGATAATGAGCGCTCTACGATTGCTAAAGGTCAATATGTTCGTGGTTTAGGTCTTGCGGGTCTATTCTCATGGGAAATTGATGCCGATAACGGCGACATCCTAAATGCGATGCATGAAGGCTTAGCTGGCGAGCCATCAAATGCGGCTCCAACGGCTAACGCTGGTGCTGATCAAGTGGTTGTTGGCCCTGCGTCTGTTACCTTAAATGGTTCTGCATCAAAAGATCGCGATGGTAGCATTGCTTCTTATGAGTGGACTCAAACATCGGGTTCAGCGGTAAGCCTTTCAAACGCTAGCGCGGCTGAAGCTAGTTTTGATGTTGCAGAAGTGACCGAAGCGCAAACGTTAATCTTCTCACTAACTGTGACAGATAACGAAGGTGCAACGGCAACTGATACTGTGGTCATTAAGGTTAACCCTGTTGTGGTCACACCTGAAAACACAGCGCCAGTTGCTAACCTAACCGCGCCATCACAAGCGAATGCGGGTGATACGGTGGTGGTAGATGCCTCGGGTTCTACCGATGCAGAAGGTGATGCACTGACTTATACATGGACACTACCTTCAGGTATTACCGGTTCTGGTTCAAGTATCAGCTTCGTTGCGGGTGAATACGACCAAGACACAACGCTAGCGTTCTCTGTCACTGTGAGTGATGGTGAATTTACTAGCCAAGCGTCTAAGTCTGTCGTTGTTCTGAAGAAAACAGGCACGATTGATCCTCCATGTGCTAACGCTTGGGATGCTGCAGCCGTTTATACTGGTGGCAATCAAGTTACACACGAAGGCACTCTTTATGAAGCCAAGTGGTGGACACAAGGTCAAAACCCATCACAATCTGGTGAATGGGGTGTATGGAAAAACTTAGGTGCAGCAAGCTGCCAATAAGATCCAAACCAATTAAATAACCAAAGACCGATGAGTAATCATCGGTCTTTTTTTATTTTCGATTTAACGCCCAAACAGCCTCTTTCGTGAGCCAGATAACAAAACGTCAAGTTCGATTTATTTTTCGTAGCAGAATAAATACTCCCTTCCTTACAATCTGCGAGCAAATTCACACAAGCCTGTCAGCTATTATGAAAATCGGCATCATTGCCTTGTGATATCCATTCACCGATTAGAGTGAAAACACACCGACAAGCTTGAATTTGCCAGTGTGACTGTCTCAAACCAATAAGAGTGAGCACACATTAACGCATCGTTTTGATGTACATCCAATAGCGTAATCCAAAGGTAATACAATGAACCTACAAGCCCATCAACAAGAATGGCAACAATCCCAAACCATTGCTGAAAATTTGCTGCCGAAGATAGCTCAGCTCTATCGGCATAAAGGGGTTGAACTGCTTATGTTCGGTAAAACCCTCGTCAATGCAGGTACTATCGACATCATCAAGCTTACCCATTTATCACAACGCTACACACAATCATCACTCACCTTGCAACAAATTGAACCTCTCATTCAACAGCTGTGCCAACTTCCACTTTCTCCTTGCTATATTGATATCGGCCGATTAACCCATCAATACTTAGAGTCCAATCACCCGTCAGACACGTCTGCACACTTTTTAGCGAATACCTTGAGTGAGGCTTTATCTGGTGCGGCTTTGACCGAACCTAAAGATGTGGTGTTGTATGGATTCGGGCGGATTGGTCGTTTATTAACCCGTTTATTAATTGAGAAAAGCGGGCCTGGCTATCCTTTACGCTTACGAGCCATCGTGGTCCGTGGTGGCAAAGATGGTGATTTAGAAAAACGCGCCAATTTATTACGTCGAGATTCCGTACATGGCCAATTTAATGGCAGCATCATCATTGATAAAGAAAACAGTGCTTTGATTGTTAATGGTAACTACATTCAATTTATCTACGCCAACTCACCACAAGAAGTCAATTACACCGATTACAATATTAACGATGCATTAGTGGTCGATAATACTGGTGTATGGCGTGATAGTGCTGGCCTTGGGCAACATTTAGATTGTGCAGGTACATCCAAAGTATTGCTCACCGCTCCGGGCAAAGGCGAAATTAAAAACATTGTCTTCGGGGTGAATCATCAAGATATTGAAGCCAGTGACAATATTATTTCAGCAGCAAGCTGTACCACCAATGCCATTACTCCCATCTTAAAAGCAATGAATGATAAATATGGCATCACTTCCGGTCATATTGAAACCGTTCATTCTTATACTAACGATCAAAATTTAATTGATAATTTCCACAGCGGGGAAAGACGTGGTCGCAGTGCCTCACTCAATATGGTGTTGACTTCAACTGGTGCGGCAAAAGCAGTTTCAAAAGCTCTGCCTGAATTGGCAAATAAGTTAACCGGTAATGCGATTCGTGTACCAACACCCAATGTTTCTATGGCAGTCGCGAATCTAAACTTAGAAAATGCAGCTGAAAAAGAAGAGTTAAACCATTACTTGCAACAAATGGCATTTAACTCACCATTATCGCCACAAATTGATTACACCCAATCCACTGAAGTGGTCTCAACTGATCTGGTTGGTTCTCGTTATCCCGGTGTCATAGACGGCGCAGCAACAATCGCACAAGATAACCGTTGTGTGCTCTACATTTGGTACGACAACGAATTTGGCTACAGCTGCCAAGTTGTCCATTGCATGGAGCATATGATGGGTGTTCGTTTTAATACGTACCCTTCGCTGGGCTAAACTTTTAGATCGCCATAAATTTAGACATAAAAATAACCCCCAATGTTGGTGTCCAACTATTGGGGGTCAGTTCAAATCCAGAGGCTTTCGTTTACACAAATATGAGCAATAGATTAGATTTAAGCCTTCCAACGATCCGCGGCTTTCGCATCAGAATCACGAGACTCTACCCAACGAACGTCATCGGTTGTACGTTCCTTTTTCCAAAATGGGGCTTGTGTTTTCAAATAATCCATCACAAATTCACAAGCTTCAAATGCCGCGTTACGATGCGCACTGGATACGCCAACGAACACAATTTGATCGCCTAAATCAAGATCGCCAACTCGGTGAATGACTCGAATATTCAAAAGAGGCCAACGTGACTTTGCTTGCTCACAAATTTGAATAAGAGAACGCTCAGTCATACCCGGGTAATGCTCAAGGCTAAGCCCTGTGACAGAGTCGCCTAGATTCATGTCTCGAACTTTACCAACAAAAGTGACAACCGCTCCAGCTTGAGTCCCTTGTGATAAGTGTTGATATTCCAATCCAATATCAAAGTCATCAAACTGAACACTCACCATTTCAACTTCAGACATATTAACCCCCAGTCACCGGAGGAAAGAAAGCGACTTCATCACCCGATTTCACCACCGTGTCCATTTGAACCATATCTTGGTTTATCGCCACCAGCAATTTTCCAGATTGAAGCGCTTGTGACCATTCATTGCCTTTTTCACAAAGCTGCTCACGTAAGGTATCAGCGCTGATGTTATCCGCATCCACCATGACAAAATCGACACCCACTTGTTCACGCGTTTGGGCAAAAAATAAAACTTTAATCATGTTTACACCTTAAAAATCGAATCAATTAGCCACGAAATGACCCGACTTACCGCCGGTTTTTTCTAGTAAACGTACATTGCCAATCACCATATCTTTTTGTACCGCTTTACACATATCGTAAATGGTTAATGCAGCAACTGAAGCGGCCGTTAAGGCTTCCATTTCCACCCCTGTTTTACCGGCTAACTTACATACCGATTCAATACGAACTTGGTTGGTTTCAGGAAGTGCTTCTAATTGAACTTCTACTTTTGAAAGTAGTAAAGGGTGGCAAAGTGGGATCAAATCCCACGTTTTTTTCGCAGCTTGAATGCCGGCAATGCGTGCGGTGGCAAAGACATCACCTTTATGGTGTGAGCCGGATACAATCAAATCTAAGGTTTCTTTAGACATGCTAACCCAAGCTTCTGCTCGCGCTTCACGCACTGTTTCTTGCTTCGTTGATACATCCACCATGTTTGCTTCGCCGGAAGCATTAATATGGGTAAATTGAGACATGAAATAAAACTCCGAAAAATGAGGAAGGCTTAGCCACCGATAGACGCTAAATGTGGGGTCATTCCTGTGTTGCCATCATGCAAGAAATGACTCACTGATTTGGTGTCTAACGCGCTTTGTATACGTTCAATTAACTGCGATTCTTGTTGATCTTGCTGCAATAAATCACGCAGTTCTACACCATGATCACCAAATAAACAAAGGTGCAATTTACCCGTGGCAGAGACTCGTAAGCGATTGCAGGTTTCACAAAAACCTTTTTCATAAGGCATGATCAGACCAATTTCACCTTGGTAATCAGGATGAATAAACACTTGTGCAGGCCCATCATTGGCTTCTTTAATTTTTAATAACCAACCATTCGCAATGAGATGATTACGGATACTAACACCCGATTGATGCTGCTCTTGAAACAATGAATCCATTTCACCGGTTTGCATTAATTCAATAAAACGCAGTTGAATTGGGCGATCTTTAATCCAGTGCAGAAAGCCTGGCAGCGCATTACCGTTGTATTGCTTGAGTAATACCACGTTGACTTTGATTTGCTCATAACCAATTTCTAATGCACGTTCAATACCGTTCATCACTTCGTGGAATTTATTTTCACCGGTGATTTGATGAAATAACTTGGGATCAAGGCTATCAACGCTGACATTAATGTTGGTTAATCCAGCATCCTTCCAGCTATCCACTTGTTTCGCCATTCGGTAACCATTCGTGGTCATCGCGACCTTTTTGATACCCGACGTTTGTGCGATGCTGGAAACTATTTCGGTGAAATCTTTACGCAGTGTAGGCTCACCACCAGTAATGCGAACCTTAGTGGTGCCACAATCTGCGAACGCACTAACAATGCGTTTAATTTCGGTTTGATTAAGAAATGATGAGTTCTTTCGCCCCGTAGGATGATATCCATCAGGCAGGCAATAAGTACACTTGAAGTTACAGACGTCGGTTATCGATAAACGTAAATAGTAAAATTTACGCTTATAGCGATCAACAAACTGTTTATTGTCTGTTTGTGATAACGCCGAAGCATCATCTGATTCTCCTTTTTTATGAGGAGAATAATGAGAAACTATTGAGGTCATGAAACACCTTTCCAAATGCGGGAGGTTAACTCATTTCTAAGCCAACCCTGGTGACAGTATGTCACGGCCTTAGCTACCTATTCTCATTAATACGCTTTTGCTGTATCAATGTTGAACTTAGCACTTAAGGCTCGGAGTTATGACGTTGCTACTGATACATAAACCAATAACACTGTTTTTAAATAGTACGCAAGAAAGTCATGATTTTCCATACCCATTTAGGTTGAAGACCGTTATATTAATTAATCAACATCAAAGAAATGCTATTTTCTAGCCTCAGATGAAGACAAACGGGTCAAACTGCCCAACTAATCTGAAACCTTCTATTAAGAATCAAGCTCATGACTATTCATAAAAAGAACAAAGTCGTCGC
This sequence comes from Vibrio rumoiensis 1S-45, assembly GCF_000286955.2. Classification (GTDB taxonomy): domain Bacteria; phylum Pseudomonadota; class Gammaproteobacteria; order Enterobacterales; family Vibrionaceae; genus Vibrio; species Vibrio rumoiensis_A. Next base: position 6,955 of record NZ_AJYK02000085.1, on the reverse strand, counting down.
CATTGGTGGCGGACATGGATTAGGCCGAATGCTAGCTGCTTTAAAAGACTTTGGCTCTAATGCCACTGGCATTGTAGCAACCACAGATAACGGTGGCTCGACTGGCCGCATCCGACAGTGTCAAGGTGGTATTGCATGGGGGGATACGCGCAACTGCATTAACCAGTTAATCACAGAACCCAATATCAGTTCGATGATGTTCGAATATCGCTTTCGAGGTGCCGGTGAATTAAATGGCCATAACCTAGGGAATTTGATGCTGACAGCATTAGATAACTTATCGATCCGACCACTAGAAGCGATCAATTTAATTCGAGATATGCTTCAGGTCGAAGTCAATATTGTGCCTATGTCCGAACACCCTGCCGACCTCACTGCATTATCTAAAACAGGAAAATGGGTTCGTGGCGAAACCAATGTGGACGAAATGTCGGAGCCTCTGCAGCGTTTGTATGTTGAACCAGAAGTACCTGCTACAGAAGAAGGCATTCAGGCTATCTTAGAAGCTGATTGCATCATTTTAGGCCCTGGAAGCTTTTTAACCAGCATTATGCCGCCTTTATTATTGCCAGAAATTGGCAAAGCAATTGCGAAAAACACCAATGCAAAAGTTGTGTTTGTTGCTAACCTTGATAAAGAATTTGGCCCTGCGGGCATGATGGATTTAGAAGAAAAACTCAAGTGGTGTAAACGGGCTTGCGACGGTAGATCTGTCGATATTTTACTTGGTGAAAATTGTTCTGAAGCACTACAAGCAGGTTATCAATGCATTGAGGTGAACCTAGCATCACCCAACCATGAATGGCGACATGATCGTAAGAAGCTACAACAAGAAATCGAAAAAATCATTCTGCAATAAATTCGATCACCAACAACGAGTTCCTAAATAAAGATTAAATTGCTTTTTCTAGGAACTCGTGACTTTTCACTTATTTTAACTATTGGCTATAAACTGCGCCCTTAGTTGCTCAATTTCATCGCGTTTCTTCGCCGCTTGTTCAAACTCTAAATTTTGTGCATGTTGGTACATTTCATTTTCAAGCTTCGTAATTTGCTTATCCAATTCTTGTGGTGACAAGGCTTGGTAATTCGCTGCCTGTTCTGCCACTTTCGCCAATGAAACCACGTTGCTGGCTTTTTTACCTTTGCGAGTCCCAACATGGCTAAGTTCCATAATATCTTGAATACTTTTCTTCAGCGCTTGTGGTGTTGTTCCTATCGATTCATTATAAGCGTGTTGTTTGGCGCGGCGGCGTTCCGTTTCATCAATGGCTTTTTTCATCGACTTGGTAATTGAATCGCCATATAAAATTGCCTTGCCTTCTAAGTTACGCGCCGCTCGCCCTATCGTTTGAATCAATGAACGTTCAGAGCGCAAGAAGCCTTCTTTATCCGCATCTAAAATAGCCACTAATGACACTTCTGGCATATCTAAGCCTTCACGCAATAAGTTGATACCAACTAACACATCAAACTCACCCAAACGTAAATCTCGGATAATCTCAACGCGCTCTACCGTATCAATATCTGAATGCAAATAGCGCACTTTAACATCGTGCTCAGTTAAGTATTCGGTTAGATCTTCTGCCATACGCTTGGTTAAAGTCGTCACCAGTACACGTTCATTTACCGCGACTCGTATACGGATCTCTGACAGCAAGTCATCGACTTGAGTTGCTACCGGGCGTACTTCAATTTCAGGATCCAATAATCCGGTTGGGCGCACCACCTGCTCTGCAACATCATCTCCTGATTTTTCCAATTCATAAGCACTTGGTGTTGCTGAAACATAAATGGTTTGCGGGGCAAGTGCTTCAAATTCTTCAAATCGCAGTGGCCTGTTATCCAATGCCGAAGGAAGACGGAATCCAAACTCAACTAAGGTTTCTTTGCGTGAACGGTCACCTTTATACATTGCACCAATTTGCGGTACCGTGACGTGTGATTCATCAATAATCAACAAACCATCTTTGGGCAGGTAATCAAATAGCGTCGGTGGCGGCTCCCCTTCTTTACGCCCACTTAAATAGCGGGAATAGTTTTCGATACCAGAACAAAAACCAATTTCGTTCATCATTTCAATATCAAACTGCGTTCGCTGCGTGATGCGTTGATCTTCCACCAGCTTATTATTGTCTCTTAGGTGCTTTTGACGATCGACCAACTCTACTTTGATCTCTTCTATGGCTTCTAGAATTTTTTCTCTTGGCGTCACGTAGTGGGTTTTGGGGTAAATAGTTGCCCGCGCCATGTCCCTTTGTTTAATCGCACCGGTCAGTGGGTCAAACACACTAATACATTCAACTTCTTCATCAAACATTTCTAAACGAATCGCATCGTGCTCAGAGTCGGCGGGAAAGACATCAATCACTTCGCCACGAACACGGAAATTACCACGTTCAAACACCATGTCATTTCGAGTGTATTGAAGTTCGGCTAAACGGCGAATAATGTCACGCTGTTCAAGCATGTCACCGCGACGAATATGCAACATCATTTTGAGATAAGAATCCGGGTCCCCCAAACCATAAATCGCAGAAACCGACGCAACAATAATCGCATCTTTACGCTCAATTAATGATTTGGTGGCCGACAAACGCATTTGTTCAATATGGGCATTGACTGAAGAGTCTTTCTCGATAAACGTATCGGTGGTAGGTACATAGGCTTCAGGTTGGTAATAATCATAATAAGAAACAAAATATTCCACCGCATTATGAGGAAAGAAGCTTTTCATTTCTCCATACAGCTGAGCGGCTAAGGTTTTGTTAGGGGCTAATAAAATGGTAGGTCGTTGCGCTTGAGCAATCACATTTGCAAGTGTAAAGGTTTTTCCTGAACCTGTTACCCCTAAAAGAGTTTGATGAGCAAGGCCCGAATCTAAGCCATCACTGAGTTGTTGGATTGCAGTCGGCTGATCGCCCGCAGGTTGGTAGTCAGATACCAGTTGATAAAGCTTACTCATGCTTACCTCTTAACCTTATTTAGTCGGAACACTTTAACCAATACGTTGCACGTTGTGAATCATTATACTTTAGCAACTTTTAGGTGATCTCAAAGAGGGAGCTGAAACCCACTTTATTTACGCTCATTTGTGGCAATTCAATATGAAAAATCAGCTATTTTTTACAAATAATTGAAACTGATAAATAAGCAGAATTTTCAACTAAACTCCACCATAAAAAAAGTTAACTTTACTCTAGTAGATCAACAACATTTTTGATAACATCCCTCTCCCGCTTAATCATCACCATCGTAAATCTAATTGTATTCATCCACGGCTTTTCCCCAAAAATGACTTTTTATTATCATTTTATTAACATTATTCATTTTTATTCACAGCGCCCACACAAATAAAAATACAATAAAATAATTAATTATCAGTGAGTTACATAAAATTCTCTTTTAATACTCATTAATGATCATTCTGACTTCTGAGTTGCTCAAGTTTCATCAACACACTTATCCACAAATTTAGTGGATAAGTACACCGCCGCCTTATCTGGCCTTGCTTACAAAAAAGTAAAGAAAAAAATCTCAAAAAAACATACTTTTTTCTTCATTTTCAGCGTTGACAGCCTGTTCTTGCCTAGCTAAAATCTCCGCCATAAATTGTTCCCTGTTAGTTCAGTCGGTAGAACGGCGGACTGTTAATCCGTATGTCGCTGGTTCAAGTCCAGCACAGGGAGCCAAATTCAAAAAAGCCGCATAATATATGCGGCTTTTTTACGTTTAAAAACTGGCTTTTTCGTTTAAATCTCAAACAATCCGACTTTAATTCACCAATACCGTTAAATACCTATTTCCTGTAGGTTGTTATTAGCGGCACAAATGACGATAATGTCGAGATCCCCATTAACCGAAATGAGACGATATGACAGATTATCTCCTGTTGCTTGTTGGTACCGTCTTGGTCAACAATTTTGTTCTGGTCAAATTCCTCGGCCTCTGCCCTTTTATGGGAGTATCTAAAAAGCTAGAAACCGCGATTGGTATGGGGTTAGCAACGACATTTGTTTTAACCTTAGCTTCTGTTTGTTCTTATCTAGTGCAAACTTATATTCTGCGTCCACTGGGTATTGAATACTTGCAAACCATGAGTTTTATTTTGGTGATTGCTTTTGTGGTTCAATTTACTGAAATGGTAGTGCATAAAACCAGCCCAACGCTTTACCGTTTATTAGGCATATTTTTACCTTTAATCACCACCAACTGTGCTGTTTTAGGGGTTGCGCTGCTTAATATTAACGAGAATCATAATTTCATCGAATCGATTGTTTATGGATTTGGTGCGGCGGCTGGCTTTTCTCTCGTTTTAATTCTTTTTGCCTCTATGCGTGAACGCATTGCTGCGGCAGATGTACCGGCTCCATTCAAAGGTGCATCAATCGCAATGATAACCGCTGGCCTTATGTCGCTTGCGTTTATGGGCTTTACAGGCTTGGTGAAATAATCCATGAATACCATCATTATTGCGGTGGTAGCAATCGCTGTATTAGCTGCCATTTTTGGCGTAATTCTAGGCTTTGCTTCCATCCGATTCAAAGTTGAGGCCGATCCTATTGTTGATGAAATCGACAATATCCTTCCACAGACTCAATGTGGTCAATGCGGCTATCCTGGTTGTCGACCTTATGCAGAAGCCATTGCCAATGGAGATGACATCACTAAATGCCCTCCCGGTGGTCAAGCTGGTATCGAAAAGCTGGCCGATCTGATGGGTGTTGATGTTCCAACAGGTGGAGATGATGTTCAAGACGCGGTAAAAACAGTCGCATTTATCCATGAGGATATGTGCATCGGTTGCACCAAATGTATTCAAGCATGCCCTGTAGATGCCATTGTTGGCGGAACAAAAGCACTGCATACCGTGATCAAAAGTGAATGTACGGGTTGTGATTTATGTGTGGCACCTTGCCCAACAGATTGTATTGAAATGATGCCAATTGAAATGACGCCTGACACATGGAAATGGAAGCTCGATTCCATCCCGATTGTCACTGATCTTGAACCCTCGCATTCAACATCTTACTCAAATAAAGAAACCGTGAGCTGAAGGAAAAAAAATGCCGTCTTTAATTGAACAAATTCGTCACGGTCAGATCTGGGACTTTCCCGGAGGCATTCATCCGCCTGAAAATAAAGTTCAATCTTCTACGACACCAATTGTTCATGCCGCTTTACCTAAAGAACTTGTTTTACCTCTAAAACAACATATTGGTCGTCCAGGTGATATCTGCATTAATGTTGGAGATAAAGTTTTAAAAGGTCAGCAACTGACTCAAGCCAACCTTGCATTCATGGTTCCGGTTCATGCCCCTAGCTCAGGTACGGTGATAGCCATTGAAAAACGCACCATAGCTCACCCTTCTGGCTTATCTGATCTTTGTATTATTATTAAACCTGATGGTGAAGATGCTTGGCATGAAAAAATAGCGTTACCAAACTATAAAGATGAAGACCCAGAAATACTCATCGAAAAAATTCGTCAATCTGGTATTTCAGGTATGGGTGGTGCGGGTTTCCCAACCGCTCGAAAATTGCACACAGGTTTAGCCAAAACCAAAATCTTGATCATTAATGCAGCTGAATGTGAACCTTATATCACCGCTGATGATCGTTTAATGCAAGATTATGCCAATGAAGTCATTCAAGGTATTCAAGTCATTCAACACATTTTGAAACCTGATGTCACCATTATCGGTATTGAAGATAACAAAAAAGAAGCCATTGCAGCCCTTGAGATCGCCGCACAAGATGTTGATCTAATCATTCGAGCTATCCCAACCAAATACCCTTCAGGTGGTTCAAAGCAATTAATTAAAGTGCTGACGGGGCGAGAAGTACCAAGCAAAGAACATTCCGCTGCAATTGGCGTATTAATGCAAAACGTGGGTACCGCTTTTGCAATTAAACGCGCGATTGTCGATGGTGAGCCTTTAATTGAACGAGTCGTCACTTTAACTGGCGATTCCTTTGCACAAAAAGGCAATGTATTTGCACGCTTAGGCACACCAATTTCCGAGTTATTGGAACAGTTCGGCTATCAAGCTGAAAAGAAACATCCTCGGTTGATCATGGGTGGCTCATTAATGGGCTTTACTTTGCCTCATTCAGAAGTGCCAATAACCAAGATCACTAACTGTATCTTAGCGCCAAAACGTAAAGAGCTTGCTCCGACTGCACCTGAAATGCCTTGTATTCGCTGTACTGCATGTGCTGAAGCTTGCCCTGCTTCATTGCTACCACAACAATTGCAATGGTATGCCAAAGCGCAAGACTACGAAAAATGTGAAGAATACCATTTGTCTGATTGTATTGAATGTGGTGCTTGTGCTTATGTTTGCCCAAGCGATATACCTTTAGTTCAATATTATCGTGAAGCCAAATCAGAAATCTGGACACGCAATCAAGAAGCCAAAGAGGCCGATCGAGCTAAACAACGATTCGAAGAAAGACAACGCCGCTTAGAACGAGATAAAGAAGAACGAGAAAATCGCTTCAAAAAAGCCGCAGAGAAACGTCGTTCAGAAATAAAAGCCTCTGAAGGCGGTGATGATGCTATTGCCGCTGCGATTGCTCGTGTAAAAGCGCAAAAAGAAGCGGGTGAAACTCCTTCTCAAACCGTAAAACCTGCTGTAGCAGCAGCGATTGCTCGCGCTAAAGCGAAACAAGCAGAAGCGGCCAAAGCAGGACAAACCGAACCAGATAATTCTGAAATGAGTAAATTACGCGAAGAACGTAAGAGACTTGCTCGTGAGAAGAAAGCACAAGAGCAGCAAAATAATGCAATAGAAGGTTCTGAATCAGAAACTACTGCTGCCCCTGTTCAGAAAAATGCTGCAGTCGCTGCAGCCATTGCTCGCGCCAAAGCTCGTAAAGCTGCGCAAACTTCTGAGACAGAACCAACAGAATCAGTCAAACCTCAAACTCAACAGGCTGAGAGCGACACTCA
>NZ_AJYK02000084.1 GCF_000286955.2 Vibrio rumoiensis 1S-45 | reverse complement strand
TACTGCTTTATCAAACTCACTATCGTTATAGACATCTTTTGCAGTTAACATGTTGATATAAGCCGTTTTCATATCTTTTTTCTCTTTATCATTATAAGTCCATGATTCTGGATTAATAATGGCACTTGAAACGTACTTATAACCATTTTTTAATGAATGCTTATCAACACTATAATTCCAAACATCCACACCGACTAATTCACCATAATGCCCCAATAAGTTATAGGCCTCTAAATTAAAGTTGGAATAGTGCCAAGGTTTGGTTCTTTCTAATTCAGCGTGTTGCTTACCTTCGATATCAAACTGATTGCCAATACGTCGCATTTGAGTAATTCTCAAACGTTGCTTTGCTTGGTCTATTTGATTGGTAAAAATTGAAAAAGCAACCACCTGTGCATCAAACCAAGTTCCATGGTTATTATGCCAATTGTCTTCTTCAAAGCCGTTATCACTAGTCACTAACCAATGGGTAAAATCGGTATACCATTTTACAATCGCGTTATACTCATCGTCATTTAATTCTGGTTTAATTAGCTCAACCGAGTCCATGACTCCAATTAAAAGCCGACTATCGATAATCCCAATGCCACGACCATCAACAATACCGGGGATCGCTTGAGCATATTGTAAGTTTGGATTCATTCGAGTATCAGGATCGACAAACCAAGCTATTAGTTGATCTTTTGCCTTCTCTGAATAACGTTCCTTACCAGTAAAGTAATACGCTAAACCTAAGTTCTTTACGTCCTTAGCAAAAGTGATCATACGTTGCTTATCGGTTGCTGATGTTTTTGTATCCATGTTATAGACACCATCTTTCCTAATATAAGGAAGGCCATCTTTAGTGTCTGGGTTTGGCCACCAATAAGGACCAAAGCTATAATAATCATGCTTATTACCACTTGCAGGTAATAGAGTCTTATTAACTACAGGATCAATTTTACGTTTCAACGCTTTATCTGCCGATGAAATAAGCGCATCTATGGCTAATGAGTATTTATCTAGTTGCTGCTTATTTTCTGCTAATTTTTCTCCATCATAGCTAATAAAGCGTACATCTGAGTTAGCAGTAGCATTGAATGCTAAGCAAGGTATTAATAAAGCTAACGGTAACATTACTTTCTTCATGTGAACTCCATTTGAGTTTTCCCTGTGGTTTTCCCTTTTTAATCGCTCTAATTTTTTTAATATTCTCAAACAAATACAAACCGTGACATTCATCACTCTTGATGAAAAAACTTGTGAGATTTATCACTTAAAAAATAATAAGAAAATAATAAATCAATCACTTACAAGTAAATAAACCTTAATTACTCATCCCCACAGTCTAAAAAGAGGGAATCTCTGAGTAGCCAAAAATAAAGAGATATTTTGATCACAAAATGAAATTATCAGCGTGATCTTTGTCACGCGTAATAAAAACCTAAGTACGTCAAACTTCCTAGTTCCATAAAGATTTCGATTGAAGGTAGGAATCAAAAAATAATAATTAGGAGAACATAATGAACATCGACATCTTAGTGGTCGCCGTATATTTCGTCTTTATGGTGATAATAGGCTTTTTATTTAAGCGATTAGCTGGTAGCTCAACCAGTGATTACTTTCGCGGGGGCGGTAAGATGCTCTGGTGGATGGTAGGCTCTACCGCCTTTATGACACAATTTAGCGCCTGGACTTTCACTGGAGCAGCGGGAAAAGCTTATACCGATGGGTTTCCAATCCTCGTCATTTTTATGGCGAATGCTTTTGGATTCTTATTGTCTTGGTGGTTCTTTTCATACCGCTTTCGCCAAATTCGTACCGTCACTCCAATTGAAGGGGTAAGACGTCGCTTTGGAGCAACCAATGAGCAAGTGTTTACTTGGGCAACCATGCCAACAAGTATTGTTTACACTGGTATTTGGTTAAATGGATTGGCCCTTTTTGTCAGCGCAGTTTTTAAAATCGATATCTCCACGACTATCATCGCTACTGGGTTAATTGTGCTTTTCATATCCCTTATTGGTGGTTCATGGGGAGTCGTTGCTTCTGACTTTGTTCAAATGGTCGTCATCATGGCTGTTACCGTAGTTTGTGCAGTTGCCGCGATCGTCAAAGTAGGTGGCCCATCTAACTTAATTGAGCAATTCCCTGCTGATACTATTATGGGCAATAGTATGAACTATCCCCTACTGTTTATTAGTTGGTTTATTTTCATGTTTGTTAAGCAACTACAAAACATTAATAACATGAATGACTCTTACCGATTTTTAACCGCGAAAGATTCAACCAATGCTCGTAAAGCGGCGCTGTTAGCCTTTGTGTTAATGCTAATTGGTCCCATCATTTGGTTCCTACCGCCCTGGGCAACGGCAGTACTATATCCTGATGCAGCGCTTGCTCACTCAGCAGAACTCGGCAAAAAAGCAGCCGACGCTGTTTATCTTGTCTTCGTAGAACGTGTGATGCCGGCCGGCATGGTTGGACTACTAATGGCAGCTGTATTTGCAGCGACGATGTCGTCAATGGATTCTGGATTAAACCGAAATGCGGGGGTATTCGTACGTAACTTCTACTCAATATTCATTGATAAAAAAGCAACTGACCGTAAATTAATGCGTGTTAGCCAAATTGTGACACTCGTGTTTGGTGTACTAATCATTATGGTTGCGTTATTCATCAACTCACTAAAAGGATTAAGCTTATTTGATGCCATGATGTATGTAAGTACCTTATTGCAAATGCCAATTTTAGTACCTTTATTCTTCGGTATTTTCATTCGAAAAACACCAGACTGGGCAGCATGGGCAACACTTGTCGTCGGTATCGGGGTATCTTATGTCGTGAGTTTTGTGATCACTCCAGAAGTTATTGCTCAGTGGCTCAACCTAGAAAATGGTTTTACAGGCCGAGAAGCTTCGGATCTTAAAGTAATGAATGGTGTTATTGGTCACTTATTTATTACGGGTGGTTTCTTCTGCCTAACCACTAAATTCTACAAGGCACCAGAAGTTAAACGTCAAAAAGAAATCGAAGAATTCTGGCAAGATGTGGATACACCAGTGGTTGAAAGCGAAGGACAAGATATTGTTGACCGTCAGCAACGCAACATGCTGGGTAAATTGATTCTAATCTTTGGGGCATTGGTCACGGCAATGATATTAATTCCGAATCCATTTTGGGGAAGAATTGCTTTCCTATTCTGTGGAGCAGTAATATTCACCGTAGGTTGGTTACTACTAAAAAGTGCCAAAATTGGGTTAGAAACCCAAGCACCAAAAGTGACGAGTTCTTAAGCATTTAAAACGCTAAACCTAAGATAATAAGGGCGGCCATTGTAGGTCGCCCATTATTCGTTTTCTATCAGAGGTCTATATGTTGCAGTTTAATGATGAAGAAATCTTGAACATTCGAGCTCACGTCACTTCATCAATTATTAAGAAGCTAAAACAAGATAATGACATCATTCTAACCAGCGATACCTTGGTTCCGCCCGATGCTCGTTCTAGTTGGAATTTATACTATTACTGCCCACACCACGGCGTTAGACTTACATGGAATAGATACAACTCCACTCAACACGCTTGCCCGATAGATGGCGAAGTATTCACTGGCGAACCTTATAACAGTGCATGGTGGCGCTGGTTAAATGATCTCAATTCGAAGGCTTGCTATGAGTTGGGCTTATTATGGCAACTGACCCAAGAACCTATTTATTTAGAGAAAGTAAAATCCATCCTACTTGAATACGCCATTCGTTATCCTCACTATGAAGTTCATGGTGATATTCCTTATAACGGCCCAGGGAAAATCAACGCACAAACCTTGTGTGAAGCTAATTGCATGATTAATTTTGCCCGTGGTTATGATTTTATCTGTCAGGATATTTATGAGTTTGAACGTGAAAAAATTGAAACGAGCTTATTAAGAGAAGGGGCAGAATTTTTAATCCAAAACCGTACTCCTCAGCTACATAACCACGAGATCAAAATTAACGCCGCCGTTGGAATTATTGGCCTAATCTTAAATGATTCTCGCTATATCAGTTTTGCCTTAATTTCAGACTATGGTTTACATTATCAGCTTAACCATGGCTGTATTGGTGAAGGTATGTGGTTTGAAGGTTCTATTCATTATCACTATGACGCCCTACAATCACTGCTCGCCTACGAAAAAATCGCCTATAAAACACAGCACTCACTATCGATTAATCCTAACTTACTTAAAATGTTAAAGTTCCCGCTTAATTTAATTATGAGCAACGGAAATTTACCTCGACTTAATGACTGCATTGCGGGGCAAGAACAAGTCATCCATTCTGAAGTATTTGAGTTTGGATTCAGAGAATACCCATTTGAAATCTTGCACAAAGCGTTGCAATACATTTATAGCCAAGAAGAGCGAAATAATTTAGAAGCACTACTTTATGGTGTAGAGACACTAAAGCAGATAAAGAACCTCTCATGCCAATCGTCTCATCATCCAGATTGTGGCTATACCACCGAGTATTCATCTCAAAGCCGACATTTCATGTTGTTAAAACATGCCCCTTTTGGTGGTGAACATGATCATTATGACCGACTTAATTTAATTTTATGTCGTCATGGGTATGAAATTCTTCCTGATCTAGGTACGACAGGTTATGGAGCAAATTTGCATTATGATTATTATAAAAATAGCGCAACCCATAACACGCTAGTGGTCAATGAGGCGAATCAACCCCCCAACACCCCAAAGGTATTGAATTACGAAAAAACTGAGCATTTTACTCTTATTGATACCCTAGCAGATTGGACAACGACCAGTGTTGAGAATGTAGATAGCCATACCATTGTTCAATGGGATAGTGACGCATATCGTTCTATTTCGTATCGACGTACCATTATATGGGTTCATGGTTGTGTTATTGATATAAGCTCGGTCCATAATAACGAAAAGAATGACATTGCCTTGCACTACTTAATAAGAGGCACACATAACCTAAATTCAGATTGGAAAACGATCGCATCTCCTTTTAAGCACGCTTTACATCGCCTAGCTAATTGTCACAAACTCGATCAGGTTATTGAGCGTGGGCTTAGTTACAAAATTCCACAACAACCTAATTTTCATCAGCAAGTTCATACTAATAGCCCTTGCCAGTTAGTAACAGGCTATGGCCCAGACAATCCGGCCACCAGCGATATTGCCTACCTAGCGATACGTAGTAAGCAACCTTTTTTCTCAAGTCTGGTATTACATGATTTATCAGGTGAAACCGATATCTCTGATGTAAAGTGGCAAACCAACGAAGCGATTTATTTCACATTACGAACCGATGATGGTCAAAATAACTATTGCTTCGATTTTACTACTTCAACCCTTCAAATTGTATAGACTACTCCCTTAAAGAATAACCTCTTGTCATATCAGAAAAATTTTATTTTCACTCATTCATGGTCAAGTAAATGGTACTGTCATAACCACATAAATTGAGGTGAAAAACCGTGCATAGTCGCTCATATATAAATACGCAACCCCAAAAACTCTAAAGTGTTGCCCACCACCTATGTCAAACCAACATAGAGTGATTAATGTCACACTTATAACCCTGATTCAAAATATTGAACCCTTGTTTTGATTTTGCGCACAGTTTATCTTCTATTTAGACATTATTATTTATAAAAATTAAAACAATGTTTCAGGAAGATGATTATGAACTATGATTACCTCGTAATAGCCGGGTATTTCGCACTGATGATTCTTATCAGTGTGTTATTCAAAAAAATGGCAAGTAACAGTACCAGTGACTACTTCCGAGGGGGCGGTAAAATGCTCTGGTGGATGGTTGGTGCCACTGCCTTTATGACTCAATTCTCAGCATGGACCTTCACAGGTGCAGCCGGTAAAGCATTTACGGATGGCTTCGCTATCTTATTTGTTTTCTTCGGCAATATGCTGGCTTATGTCTTTGCTTACTTCTACTTTGCTCGCCGCTTCCGCCAAATGCGTGTCGATACTCCAACTGAAGGTGTCCGCCGCCGCTTTGGCTCTGTAAATGAGCAATTCTTCACTTGGGTAATCATTCCACTAAGCGTAATTAATGCAGGAGTTTGGTTAAACGGCTTAGGTGTGTTTGCTTCTGCGGTATTTAATGCAGATATCATTACCACTATCTACGTAACGGGTGCAGCAGTATTAGCTATCTCGCTAATCAGTGGTGCATGGGGTGTGGTGGCGTCTGACTTCATTCAAACATTAGTAGTTGCCGTTATCTCAATTGCTTGTGCGATTGTTGCATTAGTGGTTGTTGGTGGCCCAGGTGAAATTGTTACTGAGTTCCCTGGTGGATTCTTCATTGGCCCTGACATGAACTACCCTATGCTACTGGTTGGCTCTTGTTTATTCTTCCTAGTGAAGCAGCTACAAAGTATCAACAACATGCAAGAGTCTTACCGTTTCCTTAACGCTAAAGATTCAAAGAATGCGAGTAAAGCCGCTCTAATGGCGCTTTGTATGATGTTCTTTGGTGCGGTTGTTTGGTTTATCCCACCTTGGGCAACAGCAATCCTTTACCCAGATGCAGCATCTGCTTACCCTGAATTAGGTGCTAAAGCTTCTGATGCAGTTTACCTAGTATTCGCTCGTGAAGTAATGCCTATTGGTACTGTTGGCTTATTAATGGCAGGTCTGTTCGCAGCAACGATGTCTTCTATGGACTCAGCACTTAACCGTAACTCTGGTATCTTTGTACGTAGTTTCTACTCAACAGTAGTTCGTAAAGGTCAAGCATCGGATAAAGAACTGCTACGCGCTGGTCAATTAGCATGCCTCATTAACGGTATCTTAGTGATTCTAATGGCTCAGTTCTTCAACTCATTGAAGCATCTAAGCTTATTCGACTTAATGATGCAAGTTGCAACGCTACTACAATCACCAATTCTAGTACCATTGTTCTTGGGTATCATTATCCGTAAGACACCAAAATGGGCTCCTTGGGCAACGGTAATAGTTGGTATGTTCGTTTCTTACCTAGTAGTAACGGTATTCACTCCAAGCTTCGTTGCTGGTTGGTTCGGTATTGATTCACTAACAGGTCGCGAAACTTCAGACTTTAAGACTATGATTACCATCGCGGCTCACTTGTTTATTACTGCTGGTTTCTTCTGTGCAACAACCTTGTTCTACAAAGAAGAAAAAGATCCATACGTACAGCAAACGAAAGAATTCTTCGAAGATGTTGATACTGAGTGCATTGCAGAAGAAGGCCAAGATGAAGTTGACCGTATGCAACGTCACAAATTAGGTACTCTTGTGAGCTACATGGGTTACGGTTTGACCGCTATGGTACTGATTCCAAATCCGATGTGGGGCCGTGCACTGTTCCTTGGTTGTGCTATTGCCATCTTAGTATTTGGTTACTTACTGAAGAAAAGTGCCAAGGTAGGTGATTCAGATTTAGTAGGTATTTCTAACTAAGTACCACAAAATTAATAACAGCCAGTAGTGATTACTG
>NZ_AJYK02000083.1 GCF_000286955.2 Vibrio rumoiensis 1S-45 | reverse complement strand
AGTTGTGCATTTAAACACTCATTTAGACTCTGAGAGTCAAATATTACCTTCTACTTGGTTAAGACAGAATCAATGTTATGTACTCAATCAAGATACTTCACCTCGTATTGATTTTAAAAAACAAGTTGAAGCTTATTGTCTTTCAGTTAGTAATACTCTAAGTGCTGCAGATTTATATGCGGAAACATTGACACCATTATCTAGTGAAAATGAAAGAGTTAGGGTCGCAAAATGGTATGCAATAGGTTTGGATTATTCTGCTAGTTTCCCATATTGGGTTGGAGTCAATTTTCAGAAACTCGATGAATATACTAGATACCTCTATATTAAAACATTGGTTGAAACTGGTCATACAGAGAAAGCAGATGAACTATGGATAGCGGCTAACTTTGAGAAAGAAAATGATCAATGGTGGTTACTTGGTGCTAAAATTGCGGATGATTCAGGTGATCATGAATTAATGTATCAACGCTTAAAAGAAGGTTTTTTGGTTTCTCGTTCTACCGATATAGTAACTAAGTTAGGGCGTTATTATGATAGGTTAGGACAAACTGATGAACTGAGAGACTTAGTTTATGAAGTTCTAAAAAGAGATAAAACAGGCGATATAAGTAGTGAATTAGCATATGTAATGGGGCTCAGATATACAGATCTAGCTGAAATATTGTTGGCCCATGCTTACCAATATCCTAAATATCAATATGATGTGATTTTTCTTTCTAAGTATGCCAGTGTTACTGAAAGTAATGGTCAATTGCGTCAGGCAAAGTCGCTTTATGAGGGGGCTATTGATCAAATTTATTCGTCGGCCCCATTGACAGAATCACAGCAAACGCAATTAGGTTACTTACAACAATCACATAAAAATATTGATTTAGGATGGAAGTTTACGGTTGCAGGGTGGTTAGGAAAAAGCCGTGTTCAGACAGTTCCAGGCTTCACATCTACAAAAGGTAATTTCTTTTTATATGAAGAAGGGGTATACACATTTGAAGATAGTTGGATACCTCGTAGTGGTATCAGTATATCCAGTTTACAAGCTGGTTTAACTGATAACGAGTCTGCTGACAATATAGGTATAGAAGTCGATTTTGCCTATTACGTGAAACTTTTTGATTTTCATAACACGAACATAAAGCTTGGTGTGAAACAATCAGTGACGGGCGGTATTGACTATACTCGACCTTATTTGCGACTTAGTTCAGATGTATTCTCGAATGATGACTGGAGTAAAAGTTGGAAAACTAGCCAGAAATATTGGTTTTATCAAAATTTATATTTAGATGGCTTACTCTATTTAAATTCGGATGATAAGTATTCACTTTATGGACGATATGAGGTGGGGGAAACTTTTAAGACTGTTGAGAACAACTTACAGCGACTTACACCTTATGTTTTTACTCAATGGAGCAGCAGTCAATTAGAAAGTTACGATCAAACTGATTTGCTTGCTGGTCTCGGTGTCAGTTGGTCATGGGAGTGGTCTCAAACACATTATGATGGTTATAAAGTTAGCACCGAGGTAGGTTTAGAATGGCAACATCTTATCGACAGCAATACAGATTCAGATTCAAACGATTCTATATTATTACGCTTTTCATCTTACTTCTAATTGGATGCCAACATAAAATAAATCCTGTGAATAGTGGTGCTTTTTATCAACCATTGAATCAGGATTTATCAATATCCAATAAGCAATGGACACAGTTTTCGTCTCAACTTAATGATGAAAATATTAGAAATGTGGTTAGTCAATGGAGTCGATATGGTAATGAAAAATTTGGCGGTAATACAGGTTGGTTGAGTAAGCGATTTGAAATTATGATGAATAATGGTCTTGTTTTATGGTTCGGTTTGTATTCCGATCCGGATTATTTCAAAGCCATTCATAGTGATATCCGTCAACAAGAAAGTTACCTAATGCAGTACTTTGTTATTATGAAAGATGAATATCAATATTGGCAGCCATGGTTAACAAAGAATGCTTCAAGTATTGAGGGGTTGTATTTTCCGTTAGAGTTAAGTGATTATGATTTTTCAACGCAGGCTCAACGTGATCAACTAAATAATATTCTTTCTTCTCAATTACAATATTATCAGCATCCAATTATGATTAGCCTGTATATGTCAGGTACGATTAGTCCTACTGAAATGGCGGAATGGATTCAACAATTAATTAATATTGGGTTATATGTTTTTGTACAAGATGGTGCAGGAACAGGAAGTTTAGATGATAATCTACGTTTAGAGTACTTGGATTTTTTAGGATGTAATGTTGGTAAAATTGTTGAAATCTTTAAGCAGAAGCAAGAAAGTAATGTTTTTGCAGCAAGTAAATTAACTCTGGATGAATATCGTCAGCTAAGAAAAATGAAAATTTGTAATACTTCTGTACTTTTTTCTTTGAGGTATTTACCCATAAGCAACAATCCATTAGAACTAGTTAACTAATGGATATTTTGTTGATTTCAACAGAGTATTATTCCAATGAACAATTACTACAGGTCTTTGAATCGTCGGTGTAGTGGTTTGATTGTAAACATCCCCCCTAAAAAAGCTGGCATTGTTATATTGGCAAATAAAAGCTACCCAAATACGGAAAGGGTTAAAGCGGCATACACCATATTAGGTTCGGTTATCAATCAATAATGGACTATAAAAGCCACTCATTATTTTAGGTGAGTGGTTTTTACCTGTTATAAAGAACGCACCGCTCGTGATGCTTGATCATAAAAGCCTGACAAGGTGCGCATCAAAGTGGCGACATCACCCAGTTGATCGTTAATGTTCATCGTTTTGAGTGCTTCGACTAGGCACTGCTCCCTTACATCTCGGTAATGATTGCAAAACGCCTCACCGTTAGGGGTTATGTTATAAAAAGTGTCTTTTCCTTGCCTTACACTGGTGACTAATTCAAGTTTTGCGAG
Organism: Vibrio rumoiensis 1S-45; assembly: GCF_000286955.2. Classification (GTDB taxonomy): domain Bacteria; phylum Pseudomonadota; class Gammaproteobacteria; order Enterobacterales; family Vibrionaceae; genus Vibrio; species Vibrio rumoiensis_A. The sequence continues at coordinate 18,741 of NZ_AJYK02000083.1, read as the reverse complement.
CTTCCTTACTGAGTAAGATACCGTATGAAGATCATCAATGTTGAGAGTAAAGGCGACATCGGCAATACGCTTTGGTCGGTTGCGATGATAAATATTATGCACCACTAGAATATCCAGTGGGCTTAATTCAGACATGCCAGATGTTGTACTGCACGATTGCATCCAACGCTGAAAGGCATTGTTCATCATGGTTAAAGCATACTCAAATTCGCTTAATGTCATTGCCTCATTGCTGGCTAAATGTGAAGAGGACACAATAGGCATATGTCCGCTTTGGCCTTGTTTTTCAGTCATACTTTATCCTTGAGTCATGGTCGTTGGTAGCCAAGTGACGATTTCAGGAAATAGGGTGATTACCACCACTGCTGCCATTAATAGAAAGAAGAAGGGTAAGGCTGCTTTGGCAACATAAAGTATATTTTTACCGGTTAAGCTTTGAATAACAAACAAATTAAAGCCTACGGGTGGGGTAATTTGAGACATCTCGACCACTAATACGATGTAGATCCCAAACCACAAAGGGTCAATACCTGCTTGCATCACCATCGGTAATACGACAGAGGTTGTCAGTACCACTACCGATATACCATCTAAAAAGCAGCCTAGAATTACAAATAAAATCGTTAGAAAAAATAACAACATATAAGGCGATAGCTGCATGATGGCGATTTGTTCTGCGAGCATTCTTGGTAGCCCTATAAATCCCATAGCAACGGTTAAAAATGCTGCTCCTGCGAGAATAAACAAAATCATACAAGAAGTTTTCACTGCGCCAAGTAAGCTGCTTTTGAAAGTGTCCCACGTTAAGCTTCGGCTAGTAATGGCTAAAATTAATGACCCAAGTACACCGAATGATGCGGCTTCTGTTGGCGTTGTGATACCGGCGTAAATCGAGCCTAAAACAAACACCACTAAACAGGCGACAGGGATCAGTTTAAGCAGGGCTTGGAATTTGGTTGCTGTTGAATAGTAGGTATCATCCACTGGCATACGAGTTTTATTTTTGATAGACCAAAAAATGGTATACCCAATAAACATCAAAATGAGCATCATGCCAGGTAGTGCCCCTGCGATAAACAAGCGACTTATGGATACTTCGGCAGAGACACCGTACACAATTAAAATAATAGAAGGCGGGATCAGCAGGCCTAAAGTGCCAGAACCGGCTAAAGTTCCGATTGCCATTTGATCGTCATATCCTTTACGTTTGAGTTCAGGCAGCGTCATTTTACCAATGGTTGCAGCAGTGGCTGCCGATGAACCAGAGACGGCAGCAAACATGCCACAGCTTAGAATATTGACGTGTAATAAAGCACCAGGTACACGGCTTAACCAAGGCGTTAAACCTTCAAAGAGATCTTTGGATAAGCGGGTGCGAAATAAAATCTCACCCATCCAAATGAAAAGAGGGAGTGCGGCAAGAGACCAATCTGACACCGTTCCCCATGTGGTTGTAGCATAGATCAAGCCAAAGGAATCATTACCGATTAATAACATACCTACGGCGGCAACTGAAATAAGCGATAACGCAACCCATGTTCCACTTGCCAGAAGGGTAAATAAAACAATTAATAATATGACACCAATCGACAACTCATTCATGGTCTTTCCCTTGCGTTGATGGCATTTCAATGGCGCTGGATTCAGCGAGCGCTTCTTCTTCTGATTTTGTATTGGTGTTTTAAACAACCAACTGCAAATCGTGCTATCGATCACCGAGATAGCAAAGATAAAAGCACCAACAGACATTGGCAGTTGGACTGCCCATAAAGGCATTGGGATATAACCAGAAGTAACTTCTTCGAATACCCAAGATTCCCAAACCATATACACCAGTTGATAAGCAAGATAACTGACTAAAAATGCAGCCAAGGTTAACACGCCACGATCAACCCATAACAAGGTGCTTTTTGACAAGCGGGAAGTCAACAAACTTACTCGAATATGCGTACCACTGCGAAAGGCATAAGCGAGCGCAAGAAAGCTAGACGAAGCCAATAAATAACCGGCAAAATCATCACTGGATGGGATGACAATACCGAGCCATCGTCCGAGCACTCTTGCAAGGATCACAAGGCAAATAAGCACAATGCTTAGCCCAGAGATCACTCCTGCACTTAAATAAATCCTGTCTAACATGGCACGCATAATCGAATCCCTACTTTTCATGCATTGAACGTGATGAGCGATGTTTAATGCGTTTTGCATTATGAAACCACTCGGGCATAAGGTGATTGCAATATGCCTTTATTGCTGTTTTTGATAAGCAGCAAGTACCGCTTTGTCTTCAGCGTTCGCTTCTTCAGCCCATTCTTTTGTCATTACATCGCCGACCGCTTTTAATGAAGTCATTAACTGCGCGCTTGGTTTCGCGACATTAATGCCTTTATCTGCGAGCATTTGAGTTTTTTCAGAGTTTTCCTGGATAGCCATTTCCCAACCGCGAGCTTCTGCTTTTTCAGACATGCTGATTAGTGCACTTTGAACTTCTTTAGGTAAACGTTTAAAAGCGCGTTTATTCACAATCACCATGTTTTTAGGGATCCAAGCTTGAACGTCGGTGTAATTTTTTAAGTAATCCCAAGATTGGCTGCTTACACCTGTGGTTGGAGAAGTGATCATCATATCAATGATGCCAGTAGAAAAAGCTTGTGGGATCTCTACCGTTTGAACTGTCGTCGGTGTTGCACCTAATAAGATGGATAATCGAGATAGCGTAGGGCTATAAGCTCGCATTTTTCCGCCTTTTAGATCGTCAATGTTATTGATTGGGTTTTTGCTATAAATGCCTTGAGGTGGCCAAGGAACAGAGTAAAGAAGCATCATGCCATCTTTATCTAACTTACTTTCTAACGTTGATTTTGACGCGGCATATAAGGCTTTTGCTTGATCAAAATTGGTGGCTAAAAAAGGAATATTGTCGAGCTTATAAATAGGGTCACTGTTACCCAGAATCCCAATAAATACCTCACCAATAGGAACTTGTTGGGTGCGAACGGCTCGGGCTATCTCAGTGTGCTTAATAAGTGACGCGCCTGAGTGCACAACAATTTCTAGCTCACCATCGGTGGCTTCTTTTACATCTTTGGCAAATTGAATCACGTTCTGAGTGTGGTGGGTTGCATCAACATAAGGTGTAGCCATGTCCCAACGGGTCGCGGCAAAGGTAGAGATGCTTGTTAACATGGCTACTGAAATGAGTGATTTCTGAAATAAGCCATTGGTTAATATTGATTTTATCATTGCTTTTTCCTCTATTGTCTTTCCATGAACAAAATTAAACATCTTGTAAGTGTTGCGATTATTGAGCTGACGAAGAGAGGTAATTCTGAATTTCAAATGATGCCATCAGCGTTCAATTTTTATTTAATCGTTGATTAGTATTCACACCATAACTAGATTTAAACAAATTGACAACATTTTAAAAACGAATAGGATACAAATTACATCCACTTTATTTTTAGTGGTTGATTTTCATTCATTAACGACATGCTGAATAAGGAGTGAAGCCATGAAACTCAATTGTGACCTTGGTGAAAGCTATGGAATTTGGGCGCTAGGACGAGACGAAGCCGTTATGCCTTACATCGATATGGCGAATATTGCTTGTGGCTTTCACGCTTCCGACCCTGATGTAATGGCTAAGACGGTACAGTCGGCTTTGAAGCATGACGTGCTCATAGGTGCTCACCCTGGTTATGACGATAAAAAAGGATTTGGTCGTCGCTCTATTTCTCATACACACAATGAGTTAAAGCATTTAGTTATGTATCAAATTGGCGCGATGGAGGGTATTTGTCGGCTTTATGGGGGAGAGATGGCTTATGTAAAACCGCATGGCGCGTTGTATAACGATATGATGGCTAATGAAGCGGTCTACCGAGCTATAATTGAAGCTATTTCACAGTCTAACCTTAATATTCCATTGATGATTCTAGCGCAAGTCGATAACGTTACTTACCAAGAGATCGCTCAACAAAACGGCGTATCATTGTTATTTGAAGCCTTTGCTGACCGTGCTTATGATTCGCAAGGGTATCTTGTCTCACGGCAAGTTGAAGGATCGGTTTATCATGATGAGCAAAAAATCATCGATCAAGTGATTCAATTAGTAGAAAAAGGCACAGTGACCACTCTTGATGGGCAAGAGATCGCACTAAAAGCCGATACCGTTTGTGTGCATGGTGATAACGATAAATCAATTGAAATTATAGGTCGTTTAAGGAAATCGTTAAGTTAATTCATTCGAAATCAATAAAAGCGAATCGGTAACGAACGAGGTATTTAAAGTGAATAAAAAGAAAGTGATACAAGCGAATAATCAAAACAATACCCAACGAGTGGTTCGCCTTTCTGAAACGCATTTAATGGTGTATGTTGACGATAATATTGATATCACTCATGCCCCGAAGTTAGCCTTGTTATGTGAAAAGATTAAACATACCTTTCCAGAGCTGATTGAGATTATTCCTTCCTATACCAGCATTATGATTGAGTTTCATCCGCTCCACACTCAAGTTGCTAAGCTTGAAGTATTCCTTAGGTCGTTACTTGTAGAATTTGAAAAATTACAACCCACTTTGAAACAACAATTAATTCAATTGCCCGTTTACTATCACCCTGATGTCGCTCCCGATTTAGAAGCCTTGGCGAAAACGCATGAAATTGATATTGCCGATGTGATTCAAATACACAGCGAAATGGAATATACCGTGTGTGCGATAGGTTTTGCTCCGGGATTTGCTTTTTTAGGTGCGGTTGATGAGCGGATTGTTACGGCTCGACACGCGGAACCTCGCCTTAATGTGGTAAAAGGCAGCGTCGGAATTGCTGATCAACAAACGGCAGTGTACCCAGCAGACTCACCCGGAGGTTGGCAGATTATTGGTAATTGCCCCATTGATTTATTCAACCCCGCAGCTAACCCTATGACACCTTTTAAAGTAGGAGATAAAGTGCGATTTGTGCCAATTGACCGAGAAAGGTTTATTGAATTAGGCGGAATAGAATCCGCAAACAAGAATGAACAGAGAGAGGCAATGACACCTAGCGAACAAGTAAAGCATGAGGTCAAATTATGAATGCGTTACAAGTGCTTTCGCCGGGAGTGCTTTCTTTAATTCAAGATCTTGGTCGGCAAGGTGTTGGGCATTTAGGATTAAGTGGTGGTGGTCCAGCCGATTTACATGCATTTTGTTGGGCGAATCGCTTGTTGGGGAATCCAACCAATGCAGCTGCGATAGAAATTACGTTAGGGCAAGTCTCCTTTAAAGCACAATGTGATGTCATGTTGTCACTCACTGGTGCGGATATGCCAGCCAGTATTGATGGTATGAATCTAGGTAATTGGCGTTCCTTTGAAATGAAAAAAGGACAAGTATTAAAGCTTGGCTATGCTCGTAAAGGGTTGAGATCTTACCTTGCGGTACAAGGTGGCGTTGATGCGCCGAGCGTGTATGGAAGCTGCGCCACCGTGGTTCGTAATCAACTTGGTGGATTGGCTGATTCTCAAGGGAGAGCATTACAAAAAGGCGATAGTATCCCTATCAATAACTCACCGGAAAGCACGCTAGAGCCACAGTTCGTTCCGCCTAGATTCATTCCCAATTACCCACAAGATGTACAGATTGGTGTGTTTGAAACGTATCAGCACGATGCCTTTACTCAAACGCAGAAAAGGGAATTTTATTCGAACGCTTACACCGTGAGTGACAAGCTTGACCGGATGGGTATTCGTTTACAAGGCAATGCAATTTATCCTGCTAGCGATGGCATTATATCAGAAGGAATTGCGCCGGGTTCTATCCAGTTTCCTTCTAATGGGCAGCCGATTATTCTCGCGTCCGATCGCCAAACATTAGGCGGTTATCCAAAAATAGGTTGTGTATCCAAAATAGGCTTAATGCGTTTAGCACAAGCAAGACCGGGTACTACATTGCATTTCTATCCAGCGGATATTGAAGAAGAGACCACAAAGTATTGTGAATTTTTACGTTTCTTTGGGATTTAATTCGCTCTATGAGAGCGTTTGGCCATGATATTTTAATTAACAATGCCGGATCGAATCGGTCAGATAAGTAAGGCGGCGAGTTTTTAGATTGAAATGGTGTCGCCTAAATGCAGCTTAATTATCTATAATAAGAAAGAGTGCTCGGTGATATGAACTGATGTTTAAGTAGTTTGCTAGCATTTTAGTTTGCAGAATGCTGATAAGGGTTGTAAAAAGTGATGGCAACACCAGTAAAAACCTCACGTATCAGTGAAAATGTAGCTTAAATATGAAGCGTTCCCAAGTGACCAATTTTAGATTTTTACCCAAGGCATAAAGAAATGTATTTGATTGATAAGCAAACGGATGGCTGATAAATCGCAAGCAACCGTTGAAATCGTGGTTTTTATTCCGGAACAATGTTCACCGTTGGATTTGTCTTCCGTGGTAGAGCCTTTTGAATTAACCAATAAACAATTAGGTTATGAAAAATATCAGCTGCGTTACGCCTCTCAAAAACAAGGCCAATTGTCGATTTCTTCCTATTTAACCTTATCGGTTGATTATACGTTTAATGACGAGTTTGATTGCGATGTGTTGATTATTTTGAATCAATATAAACCCAGTGCGCCATTGCCTCAATCGGTTAAAAAGCGCCTTCAAGATCTCTATCAACAAAAAAATATTGAGATATTTGCAGGCTATGCTGGTGTATTTTGGTTGGCCGAAAGTGGTTTGTTAGCCAAAGGTACGAGCGCGCTTCATTGGTCGATGATGGATGAGTTTAATGATGCATTTTCTCAATTAGATATTTCCGTCAATTTATATGAAAGCCTCAACCGGATCACGACCTGCTCTGGGCGTGTTGCGATGCTAGATTGCATGATCAATTGGTTAGAAACGCAAGAAAGCCGCGAATTGGTGCATGCTTTATCTGAACAGTTGTGTATGGACAGGATACGCCCTGCTAATGAAAGGCAAAATATCCCAAGCAATCATCTTGGTGGTGATTTGCAGCCACGCTTAACCATGTCGATTGAGCGGATGGAAAGTAATATTGAAGAGCCGTTATCGATGGATGAAATTGCTGATTCTGTCAATATATCGCGCCGTCAATTGGAGCGCTTGTTTAAACGTTACCTAAATTGTATGCCTGCAAAATATTACTTTCAGTTACGCTTGAAGAAAGCGCGTCAGCTGTTGCTCAACACCAACAAATCAATCATTCAAATTGGTTTATGTTGTGGCTTTTCAAGCGGGCCGCATTTTTCCAGTGCCTATAAAACGTTTTATGGACTGACTCCTAGGGAAGAACGAACCGCGTTATTTAATGTCAAAGAATAGTTACGGCAAGAGGCTTACTGGGGAGTCGTCGGCGAGCGTGAATAAAAGCAAAAGTGTGATGAAAAGCGGCAGTAGGCGGTGGAATATATAAATCCTTGTCAGAAATCTATATTTCTTCTGGAACAAACTCATTTATTCTGATGTGAATTCATCATGGATAGCGAGGATATTATGAGCAAGCACACCACAGTTCGAGAAGATTTCGACCGTTATATGATCCCAATGTATTCACCGGCAAGCTTTATTCCTGTGAGTGGAGAGGGTTCCAGCATTTATGATCAAGATGGTAAGCACTACATCGACTTTGCTGGTGGTATTGCTGTTAATGCCCTTGGCCATGCGAACCGCGACCTGCAACAAGCGCTTGTTGAGCAAGCTTCAAAACTTTGGCACACCGGTAATGGTTATACCAATGAACCAGTGCTTGCATTGGCCAAGCAACTGGTTGAAAGCACCTTTGCTGATAAAGTGTTTTTTTGTAACTCTGGGGCTGAAGCAAACGAAGCCTCGTTAAAATTAGCTCGAAAGTACGCGTTAGATCATTTTGGCGAAGGTAAGAACGAGATCATCGCTTTTAACAACGCTTTCCATGGTCGTACACTCTTTACCGTTAGTGCGGGTGGTCAGCCTAAATATTCTCAAGATTTCTCGCCATTACCGGGTGGTATTCATCACGTACCGTTTAATGATCTCGACGCTGTAAAAGCGACTATTTCTCATAAAACGTGCGCCATTATTGTTGAGCCTGTGCAAGGTGAAGGCGGCGTTATCCCTGCAGATCCTGCTTTCTTACAAGGCTTACGTGATTTGTGTGATGAACATAATGCCTTACTCATTTTTGATGAGGTACAAACAGGGATTGGTCGTACTGGCCACCTCTATGCCTATATGAGTTATGGCGTGACGCCAGACGTGCTATCGACGGCTAAAGCGCTTGGTGGTGGTTTCCCGATTGGCGGCATTTTAACAACCGATAAATATGCGACCGCTCTACCCATCGGTAGTCATGGCACCACGTATGGCGGGAATCCGCTTGCATCAGCCGTGGCAGGAAAAGCATTAAGTATTATTAACGATGACGCATTTTTACAAGGCGTAGCAACAAGACACGACCAATTTGTTAGTGCGCTCACTAAAATTAACCAAGATCTTGATGTGTTTAGTGATATTCGCGGTAGCGGCTTATTGATTGGTTGTGAGCTAAAATCAGAATATGCAGGGCAAGCAAAAACGATCAGTAATTTAGCGGCAGAAGAAGGCTTGATGGCCTTAATCGCAGGTCCGAATGTGGTTCGTGTTGCGCCCGCATTGAACATTTCAACGGATGAGATAGAGCAAGGAATGCAACGCTTGCATTCGGCGCTTAAACGATTTTTAAAGAGGTAACAACATCGTGATTCTATTACGACCTGCCAAACTCAGTGATATTGGACAGATTGAACGCATTGCACACGAGAGTGGTGACTTGGTTTGTACCTTGCCCAATCAGCGTGAACATCTGTTGAACAAAATTGAGCGTTCAATTGCTTCGTTTGAGCAGGAAGTATGGAGTCCCGGACAAGAATTGTATTTCTTTGTGTTAGAAGAAAGCATGACAGGGCAAATTTTAGGTACGGGAGCCATTAATGCATTGGCAGGCTTTCGTGAACCTTTTTATGCCTTTCGCAACGATATTTTAATCCATTCCTCTCGTGAGCTGAAAATTCATAATCGCATTCATGCCCTCACTTTAACGCACGATTTAAGTGACCATTCGCAGTTAAGTTCTTTCTTTATTGTGCCTTCACTGAAAACGACTGATTACCCAACGTTAATCACTCTTGGTCGCTTGTTGTTTATGTCGGTTCAACCGCAGCGTTTTACGAATGAATGGATGGCAGTGATGCCTGGTGTGGCTGATTCCAAAGGCCATGCGCCATTTTGGGAACATGTTGGACGTAAATTTTTCGGTATCGATTATAGCCAAGTAGAGTATTACAACGGCACGCGAGACAAAACGTTTGTTGCCGAATTAATGCCGCATTACCCGTTATATGTGCCACTTATTGATGGTCGAGCGCAAGAAGTCATGGGGCAAGTACACCCGGATGCAGAACTGCAATTTAGCCTTCTCACCGAGCAAGGTTTTGAAGCAGACAAGTACGTTGAGATTTTTGATGCAGGCCCAATTGTGACCGCGTCACCCAATGTATTGCCGATTTGGCGACAACATAAAGAAGTGGGCATAAAACTGTGCACCACGAAGGATGATTTTGAACGTTTATTAATTGGTGCACAAACGGAACGAGGATTTTGTGCGGTGATTGCTAACGGTAAATTAACTGAAGATGAAGTGTGGGTTGAAGCTTCTACATTAGAGCAGCTTGGGTTAAATGGCGTGGATGACCAAACCTTATCAACCATTTGGTGTTTCTCATTACCGAGCGCTATTTCTAAATGATTGTTATTGAAACCCACGATACCCCAAGCAGACACTAGACACTTCAAGTTGAAAGAGTAGATTCATCAAATTCATGCAGTAAAAGGACATTAACATGATGATAATTCGACCGGTTCGTGAAGATGACCGAGCCGCCATTGTAGAGTTAGCCAGTAAAACCGGAGTGGGTTTTACCTCTTTGCCAACCAATGAAAGTCGAGTGCAAGAGCGTATTGAACGTATGCTTAAAACTTGGAATAAAGAAGCATCACCGGCAGAAGAAGGTTATTTGTTTGTTTTAGAAGATACCAAGCTAAACAAAGTGGTGGGCGTCAGTGGTGTGGAAGTAGCGATTGGTTTGGATGAACCTTGGTATAACTACCGAGTCGGCACTTTGGTTCATGCCTCAAAAGAACTCAGCGTGTATAGCCGCATGCCGACCTTATTCCTTACCAACGACCATACAGGTTACAGTGAATTGTGTACCTTATTCTTAGACCCAGATTATCGCCATAGTCAAAATGGTTATTTGTTGTCGAAAGCCAGATTCTTATTTATGGCGGCCTTCCAAGATTGTTTCTCTGAAAGGTTGATTGCGGAAATGCGCGGTTTTTCAGATGAACAAGGGCGCTCACCATTTTGGGAGAGCCTAGGTCGACACTTTTTTAGTATGGATTTTGCCGAGGCTGATCATTTATCTGGCATGGGCAAAAAATCGTTTATTGCCGAGTTAATGCCTAAGCATCCTTTGTATGTTGATTTTCTTTCCCAAGAAGCACGCGATGTGATTGGCAAGGTACATCCTCATACCGAACCGGCAGCAGCTATCTTAAATAGTGAAGGCATGAAATATGAAGGTTGTGTCGATATTTTTGATGCAGGCCCAACCCTAGAAGCACATGTGTGTGACATTCGCGCAGTCAGAGAAAGCCAAACGTGGCCGGTGATGATCGACGATGCGCTTGAAAATAGCGCGAATGACAACGCACCAGTTTATGTACTCGCCAATGAACGTTATACCGATTTCCGTGCGGTGCTTGCTAAAGCATCGTTTGATAACCATTCCATTTGCATACCAAGTGATATCGCCAAAGCATTAGGCGTGAACAGCGGTGACACCATTCGCGCCGTGACTTTATTTCCAGAGGAGAAAGCATAATGTCTCATCCAAATTTATTGATTAATGGCCAGTGGTGCCAAGCACAAGGTGAAGTATTCACTAAAACAAACCCAGCCAATAATCAAACACTATGGCAAGGAAATGAAGCGACACAACAAGATGTCGATAATGCGATTAGTGCCGCGCGTAACGTATTTCCAACATGGGCAAGAACTTCGTTAGAAGAGCGAATTACTTTGCTGGAACGTTTCTCTCAACTGCTCGATAAAAACAAATCTAAATTGGCAGAAGTCATTTCTCAAGAAACGGGTAAACCCCATTGGGAAGCTTTAACCGAAGTGGGCGCAATGGTGGGCAAAGTGGCCATTTCCATTAAGTCATTTCATGAGCGTACTGGTACAAAATCAACCGACATGCCGGATGGTCAAGCGGTACTACGCCATCGACCACATGGCGTGTTAGCGGTTTTCGGACCATATAACTTCCCGGGGCATTTACCGAATGGACATATTGTTCCTGCTTTACTGGCGGGTAACACCATTGTGTTTAAACCGAGTGAGCTAACGCCTTGGACGGCAGAAGAAACCTTGAAATTATGGCAAGAAGCGGGTTTACCTGAAGGGGTTATTAACCTAGTTCAAGGTGGTCGCACGACAGGTGAAGCTTTAGCCTCTCATGCTGGTACTGACGGATTGTTATTTACTGGCAGTGCAAACACAGGTTACCACTTGCATCGTCAATTGGCTGGTCAGCCAGAGAAGATTTTAGCGTTAGAAATGGGCGGAAATAATGCGCTTATTATAGAAGACATTGCCGACATGGACGCAGCGGTTCATCTTACCATTCAATCGGCCTTCATTTCTGCTGGTCAACGCTGTACTTGTGCGCGTCGCTTGTTAGTGAAAGAAGGGCAACAAGGCGATGAATTTATTCAACGTTTAGTTGCGGTGACCAAAGATATTCAAGTGGGTGAATGGAACGCCGATCCTGCACCATTCATGGGGAGTGTGATTTCTCAAACCGCTGCCAAACAACTTTTAGCAGCGCAAGATGCCTTGGTGAAGCAAGGGGGACAATCATTATTAACCATGACTCAGATCCACCCAGATCGCGCGTTAATGTCACCGGGTATTATTGATATTACCCATGTGAAAGATAGCCCAGATGAAGAATATTTTGGCCCATTATTGAGCATTATTCGTTATCAAGATTTTGATCAAGCATTAACAATTGCCAATAATACTCGCTTTGGCTTGGCGCTTGGGCTTATCTCACCACATCGCGAACATTATGACCGTTTATTGATTGAAGCGAGAGCTGGTATTGTTAACTGGAACAAGCAGTTAACAGGTGCATCCAGTGCAGCTCCATTTGGTGGGGTTGGCGCTTCAGGCAATCACAGAGCAAGTGCTTATTACGCAGCAGATTATTGTGCATGGCCGATGGCTTCATTAGAAAGTGAAGAGATCGCTTTACCAGCAAGCCTGTCTCCAGGTTTAACCTTTGCAACTAAAGACGCAGAATAATCAGATCAAATTATTAGGAGCTTATGATGAAAGCCTATGAAGTTAATTTTGATGGTCTAGTGGGATTAACGCACCATTATGCAGGCTTGTCGTACGGCAATGTGGCATCAACCAGCAACAAAAGCGTGACGGCCAATCCTCAACTGGCGGCAAAGCAAGGTTTAGCTAAGATGAAAGCCTTGAGTGATATGGGCTTTAAGCAAGCAGTATTGCCTCCACAAGAGCGCCCGCATGTAGAAGTGTTAAGACAATTGGGCTTTGATGGCACAGATGCACAAGTGCTTGCCGCGGTTTCAAAGCAAGCGCCTCATTTGCTGTCGGCAGTGAGTTCGGCCTCTTCGATGTGGACAGCGAACGCCGCGACCATGTCACCGTCATCAGACAGTGTCGATGGTCGAGCGCATTTTACGGTTGCGAACTTAAATAATAAGTTTCACCGTGCCATTGAAGCAGATACCACCAGCGCGACATTGCGTTCTATTTTCAGTAATGACCGTTACTTTGTACACCACGATGCCTTGCCGCAACAATCGGTCATGGGCGATGAAGGCGCAGCCAATCATAACCGCTTATGTGCAGATTATGGGAGTGCCGGTGTACAAGTGTTTGTTTATGGTCGCCAAGCCTTTGGTGGAACGGTCGAACCTGTGCGTTATCCTGCGCGTCAAACGCGAGAAGCCAGCGAGGCGGTTGCTCGTTTACACCAGCTTTCTGCGGATAAAACTGTTTTTGTGCAACAAAACCCTGATGTTATCGATCAAGGCGTATTTCATAATGATGTTATCGCCGTCAGCAATGGCAACGTATTGTTCCATCATGAACAAGCGTTTTTAAACCAAAGTGCTGCATTGAGTGAAATAAGTGAAAAATTAGCGAAGCAGAATGCCGATTTTATGTCGATTGAAGTGCCAACTAACCGTGTATCGGTTGACGATGCGGTAAGAACGTATCTTTTCAACAGCCAATTATTGACGAAACCAGACGGTAAAATGTTGCTGATTGTGCCAGAAGAATCACGCCAGAACCCTCAAGTTTGGTCGTATTTAAGCGAGCTGATTGCAAGCGGTGGCCCAATCAATGAAGTGAAAGTGTTTGATCTACGTGAAAGTATGCGTAACGGCGGTGGACCTGCGTGTTTACGTCAAAGAGTGGTACTTACCGAAGAAGAGTTGCAAGCAGTCGCTCCGGGCGTGTTAATGAACGATCACTTATTCACTACGCTTAATAGTTGGGTGGATCGTTTCTATCGAGATCGCTTGGTTGAAAGTGATTTAGCCGACCCTCAATTACTGGTTGAAAATCGCCAAGCGCTTGATGAATTAACGCAGATAATGGGTTTAGGCTGTATTTATCCTTTCCAAAAGTAATAAGAAATAAAAAAGTAGGCGTGTATGTTTGATTTCCTAAGCACCACTTTGAGTCGTCGTCAGCCAGAACAACAATCTGGCGAAACTAATCAATTGATGTGGCAATGGTTAGAAGAGGGCGTGTTGCTTCTTGAGCCCATTCTTCTTGAAGCGATGCATCTTGAAACACAGTCTGTTGCAAATCGTGATGTACAAGATCAACCATTAGACAGTGTTCTACTGTCGGTTGGTGTGCATGGAAATGAAACCGCGCCTATTGAAATATTAAATCGCATTGTGAGTGACTTGATGAGTGGTGATTTAACTCTGAAAGTTCGCTTACTGGTGATGATTGGTAACATCGATGCCATGATCAAAGGAGAGCGTTATCTCGAACTTGATCTTAATCGCTTGTTTAGCAATCAACAGTTCAGTGGACAACATGCAAAATTTACCGATTGCGCAGAAACTCAAAGAGCAAAACAATTAGAAGGGATCGTGTCCTCCTTTTTTGACCAAGCGGAAAATGGGCGTCGTTTTCATTTTGATATGCACACCGCTATTCGAGGATCGCATCACCAGCGTTTTGCATTATTGCCTTATAAAGAAAGCACAACAGGCCAAGCACAAGGCGTATACAGTCGGACTATGTTTGATTGGTTAGGTTCTGCTGGAATCGACGCCGTGGTTGTTAATCAAGCCCCGAGCGGAACGTTTTCTTATTTCTCAAGCCATTATTGTTTAGCCGACAGTTGCACTCTTGAATTAGGCAAAGCTAAGCCGTTTGGTGAGAATGATTTAAACCAGTTTGAAGGGATTAACCTAGGCGTCAGGAATATGATCAGCCAAGGTATGCCACTCAATCATGATGAGTCGAACACCTCATGCGTTAAAGTCTACCAAGTGACTCAGCAACTGACCAAATTAACCGAAGATTTCCAACTTAACTTCAATGATGAGGTGAAGAACTTTACGTCTTTTCAATACGGTGAAGTGCTCGCGCAAGATGGTAAAGTGACTTACCAAGTGGAGCAGCCACAAGAATGGGTATTGTTCCCCAACGCCAAGGTGAGGCCGGGTTTAAGGGCGGGGTTAATGCTGGTTCAAGTGAATAAAGAGACTTTGTTTTAACTTTTAAGTATATCTTTCTGACTTAAGAGGCCGTTTTGTTGGCTACGTGCATTACCCCAATCGCATAAGAAAACGATTGGGGTTTCGCTAGAGTTAACGCGTGTTAAGTGATTTTTAGGCTGGTATTTCACCGGTCTTATTATCTAAAGAGCGAACATGAAAAACATAGCCAACTAAGCTTAAAAGCACTTGAGCTGCTAATATGCTTGTGGTTTTTGTAGAATCATAATCAGGAGCCACTTCGCATAAGTCGATACCCACGACATTGCCTTTGTGCGTGATCCCTTGTAATACTTCCATCATTTCATAGTAAAAGAACCTACCATGACTTTTATCAACGGAATCAAGGTGCGCATCAATTTGAATGTGTTGATGTTGTCTGAATAAAGGTATGAATGTTAACGCTTTTATATTTTATAAGTGATATTTAAATTGAAAAGTTACTATATACAAACCTTTCGTTCGGTGTATTTTCAATACATCTATGAAAGCAAGGAGTTACTTTAGTATATTTGCTTTGTAATAACAGGTTTTATTCTTGAGGGCTATTACGTTGTGGTAGAGAGATTTAAAAAAACCAAGGTGAATAGTCACCTTGGTTTCTTTGGGATGAAACAGTGGTTATTAATATGTCGGTATTAACAATCAGTATCGTCAGCGTTTAAGCCTTCTTTGACATCTTCGCATTTGTCTTCAATTGCATTGCCAGCATCAGTTGCAGCGTCATTCATTTTGTCTGCAGCATCATCGGCTTTATCAGACATAGAATCACCCATGTCATTCATTTTATCAGCCGCATCGTCAGCATGATCAGACATGCTATCGCTCATCTCATTCATTTTATCGCCAACTTGATCAGATGCATCAGCAGCGGACTCTTTTACATCGGCTGCCATATCATTGACTTTTTGACCTGCGTCATCCGCCATTTGCTGTGTTTTTTCAACTGCACTATCAACTTTACTCTCAGCTTTGTCTGATGAGTTATTGTCACAAGCTGCCAGAGCTAGCGCGAAAAATGATGCCACTGCGAATGGTTTCAACCAATTTTTGTTAGTCATATTCACTCCTGATTGTTTATGAATAAGGAAAAAGAACCTTAAAATTTTTTATAAATATGGTGTACCAATTAACTGTAGCTGATAAATAAAAAATTACGATGATAAGTTGATGAATTTAACCACTTTATAACAAGCCATGACAGTGAGTTTACTTGAGCTTCGCTATTTGTCTTCAATTGCACGATAAACATACAAAAGGCATAATAACTGTAAGTGTTTGTGCTTGTGTTACTCAGGTACAATACGCCATCATTGTTTAAAATCTTGCTGTAGGGAATATCATGAGTCAGTTTGTTGTATGTGCTTTATATAAGTTTGTTGAGCTTGAAGATCATCAGTTGCTACAACAACCATTGCTTGATCTAATGGAGCAGCATCGTATTCGAGGTACCTTATTATTAGCGCATGAAGGCATCAATGGTACAGTGGCATCAACTCGTCAAGGTATCGATGCTTTATTAGCGTGGTTTAACAACGACTCTCGCTTATCCAACATCAGCCATAAAGAATCCTTTCATCAAGACATGCCGTTTAACCGATCTAAAGTGAAACTGAAAAAAGAAATCGTCACTATGGGAGTGGAAGGTATCGACCCTAAACATGTGGTGGGTACTTATGTTAAGCCAACAGAATGGAACAGTTTAATATCCGATCCTGAAGTGTTTGTTGTCGATACCCGCAACGATTATGAAATTGAATTAGGCACATTCCAACGCGCAGTGAACCCACAAACCGACACTTTCCGTGAATTCCCAAATTATGTGAAAGAGAACCTTGATCCTGAAAAGCATAAAAAAGTTGCCATGTTCTGTACCGGTGGGATCCGTTGCGAGAAATCGACCGCTTACTTAAAAGAGCAAGGCTTTGATGAGGTGTATCACCTTGAAGGTGGCATTTTGAAATACTTAGAGGAAGTGCCACAAGAAGAAAGCTTATGGGAAGGTGACTGCTATGTGTTTGATGGCCGAGTCGCCGTGAATCACAGTTTACAAAAAAGTGAATACGAATTGTGTAACGCTTGCCGCTTGCCGATTACCGATGAAGACAAACAAAGCGAACAGTTTGAAGCTGGTGTAAGCTGCCCTAAATGTTTCGGAACACATAATGAAGAACAAATTGAACGATTCCGAGAGCGTGAAAAGCAAGTTCAATTAGCTAAAGAACGCGGCGAAACCCATGTGGGTGGTGATGCAGTAAAACTGATGGAACAAAAACGCCAAGAGAAATTACAAAAGAAAGCTGTGCAGAGACAGACAAAACGATAATTACATTTTAATGTACTACTAAATTGTGGTTGAAAAAGGAAAGCTCGGACTTAGGTTCGGGCTTTTTTGGTTTTGCATCTCAGGCTATTTTGGCTTGTCTTTTTAAGATCCAAGTGATCATTTGGGATTATTCCTACATATACCTGTCATGAATGGGTGGTAAACTCCACATATAAATTATGGATATTGTGCGGTGCTTTGATATCTACACCATCGAGTTTTCTGGTAATAAAGCAATCAAAATAGATCAACTCAAATAGAGTTACTTATTACAGGAGGTAGAAATCTCAATGGCGGTGAAAAAGTACTTGATGGCTTTGCGCAGACCAAGGATTACTTAGATACCCTGCCAACCGAGCAAGCGGAAGCGGCTTTGGTTGCCATCTCAGTATTAACTTTAGGCCCGACGAAAACCATTTTAGATGTAGGAAAATCAACGGTTGCTGATACCGTGATAGGCGATACCTTAAAAGAATTAAATACTGGTATAGCCAAACATGTTGTTGCTGGGGTTGAAGGGGTAACGGTTGAAAGCCATGAGAAGAATTTAGAACTAGAATCACAATATGTAGAAAATGGTTGGTCGACACGTTTTCAAGAGGGAGCTGAATTTGGTGTTAATCTAGCAGGGATCGGTGTAGGAATTGGTGCTAGCTCAAAGTCACCTCATTTAATTAACAAAGAACTAGCTAATGTAGATGAACGATTACCTGATTTTTATGTAAAACCTAACGGTGATGTAATACCTAGTATTGGCTATCGAGTGACTGGTGGGGAATCAAATTTGAAAGAAATCCAAACAGGTACGATCTCTTCTAGAGACCCTACTTATATCACATTTGATAACATTACAGAAATGTCAGCTAAACAAGCAAAAGATTTCCTACAACTTCCTCATGAACCAAGCCATGCGGTGGAATTTAGTACGAAACAAATTTTAGATGATATTCATATCCCTAATGGGAGGTGGAATACGGATAATATTCCAGAACCAATTACGGCAACATTTCCTGAGTGGGGAGCTGGTGGAGGCACTCAAGCAATAACCAATAGCCCTATAGAAGTAAATCCAAATAAAGTTGTGGAGTTGAAAAATGAATAGTCTTTACTCGATGAAGATTTTGAACGAAATAGAAAGATATATTTCAACTAAGCACCCAGAGAGAATTGAGGAATTTAGAGGAATCTCTAACGTCATGTCAAATAAAAATATTTATCTGTGGATTGATACAAATATCAATAAAACAGAGGAGCTAAACGAATTAATGAAAGATTATTTTTTTAGTATACATTAATTTGTGAGAACAGCTTATACGCCAATGGCGATATGCATGACACCCTTCAAGACGAAGCCAACACTGTTGGGCATGAAATGCAGCATTACTTGGATGATAAAGCTGGCACAACCGCGGGCAATGAGACCGCTAAACAAAATCTAGAATACTTTGCTGATACCATGGGCAATGCTACCGAAGATTTTCTGAGCTTTAACTACGGCAACTTAATCGATACCACCTTTGGCGGTGATATCAATCATACC
>NZ_AJYK02000082.1 GCF_000286955.2 Vibrio rumoiensis 1S-45 | reverse complement strand
TTCTTTTCAACTCTATATTTCCCAACGTTTTTAATCTAATGTTAATGAATGTTATGCTAAAATATAGCATTTATATGTATTTTTTTCTACTGTCGCCACACATTACATTAGGTAAACAAGGGTAATATACTGAATTATTAAGGCTGAGACTGAGGACAGGGTATGGTTGGTATGGTTACAATCTCCGCACAAAATGCTGATTTTGCACACTGTACGGAGGGTAACATATATGATGGCTTGTAGGGACCTAGCTTAAAAGACTGGAGATACTCCTAGTCGCAAGGTTACATTTATAATACTCATACTAAACAAAGAAATCAAGGTGTGTAATAGTGTGGTTAAATCAACCATCTTCGGACTGCTCCTTCATGTTTTTAAACATATGAATCAGCTTTGCATTAATACAAATAACCAAATCACATTAACCTCTTTAATCAATAACTAAAATGGTTAAACAAGTTAATGGCTTAAAGCAAAACAGCCTTGCGACATGGCAAGGCTGTTGTTCAAAATGATGTAACCGTCGGTATTTTGTAAAAGGTTTTATTAGCCCTACCCCGCTTACTTTCGAGTAGGTTATCTTCAAACATTTTTTTAAGCGCTTTACCAATAGCCCTAACTTGGTTTTTACCTATATCGCAATAGCTGCATACATCGGTTGCGGTCATCCATTCAAAATCTCGGTTTTCCATTTCTACATCGATAAATTTATCGTATAAAAGTTCATACCAGTTGCCTTTGAAATCGTGCGTTTTATTCACCTCGGCTACTCTGGCTCTTTCGGTATCCGTTAGATCCCACGACTCACCATTCGCATATTTAAACCGAATTTCTAACCAAAACTGCTTAAGTTTTTCGGTTTCGATTTGGTTTAATCGTCCGTTGTTATATTCCCAACCTAATATTCGGTTAATTTCATCTAGGTTTATTTGGTTTAAAAGCTCAATCACAGCGTATCGGCTCGACCCTGTATCATCCCGTAAAAATTCGGTTCCGTTTACGGTTGCAATGTAAACGGTTTGCCTTTTCTTTTTGATATCAGACCGACCATAAGGCGGCCTAACCGTATCGACTTCTCTGGTTAAAAAGGCTTTCAATGCGCCTTGGTTGTTTTTAGACGTTCGCTCTAACTCCCCTAATTCAACAATTACGCTTCGAATACAGGTTAGAACCGAATCTTTGTTATCAGGGTTAAGCTCTGCACCTTCTAAAAACGAACCGCTGAACACATCGGCAAACCGCTTAATAAAGGCAGTTTTTCGAAATGATTGACCACCTTGCAGAACTGGTACTAATTTTGAGCTAAATCTCGGTTCATAAACCGCAGCGACAACCGAAATAAAAAACTTAGTCATGACTATTTCGGCTAACTCTGGATCTTTACTGTTCATTGCGGCAATTACAGGCTTAACCCTATCAATACCATCCCATTCACTACGGTTTAAATATTGCTTAAAAGGATGATATTCATTGTTTTCTGCTAATGCTGTTAAGTGATCATCAATCGTTGATTTAGGTAAGCCAGCTTTTAAACATTCACTTAAAAGCATACTGCGTTTTCTTTCAAAGCTGATATCTAAAGGTGAGCCATCTTTCAATAGCTCAATTTCATTATTCATTTGATTAACAGAAGGCGTTATTCCTAATGATTTGGTTAAAACTTCAAAGTTATCAAGCGTGCTGATCGGTTTGCCGTTCATGGCTAAATCAGGGTAATAACATTGCGCCTGTACGTTTGGTTTTAGTTCGAAAACTTGTTCACTCATTTCCATCATAATTTATCTCCATCTTTCCCTATGAATTAAGCGGTATGAGTGAAAATTCGACCTTCAATAAAAGTGTCGAGATCTTTTAAAGTGTAATAAACCTTACGACCGACTTTGATGAAAGGTAAATGATAACGACCAGTGCTCGCCCAAACAGCTAACGTGCCTTCTGTTACACCTAAATATTCTGCCGCCTTTTTACGGTTAAGTTTGTTACCAAAGCGACCTAAGTTAATGTTTGTATTTTCCATGTTTAATCTTCCTTAATAGTGTTATCCCGAATTGGATGAAACAAAATTAAGGTTTATGAGAATTACAGACAATCAATTGAGGGGTACGGGTTTTTAACGTGATGCAGAATGAAGGGCTTCCAAACCCCTTATAGTATATGGCTTCCTCTTAGGTACGGATGGTAATTTGTGATTTTAAAAAAGCTAAAAACAACCATTAACATGATTGCTTTTAGCAACATATATCGCCCTAAACTATTTTAAAGTTAGTCACTATGCTTTGAACTCGTCCACCTAAAAATGAGCCGCTTACCTCTAGGTCTAGCAAACAAGGAAATCTCAGTTTTGCCAATTCTGGTATTAACCCCTCATTAAATGCTATTTGGGTTAATTCGTAGCCTCCACAAGAACGAATTGTATAATTACTTGAGCCAGTTGATTGTATTGGTTTAGCTACTAACAAAGTCGAAAAGTCAAAATCTCGATTATTCTTTTTTGAATAGCCATACGCTGAGTTATACCCTAAAACAATCAGTTCACTATTTGTCTTGGGTTTTAACAATTCAGATTTAGAGACTAGCCCTAACTTACTAGAGACAGCAGAGATAATCTTTTCATCAAGTATTGAAACTTCAAATCTAAGGTCATTTTTTAAGTTTGCTTTCATTGCTTCATGATCAGGGTGATATGCCCAGTATCTTGGAGCATCATAAATGACACCTTGCTTTAAAGTATCAAGTGTATCCATTGCTGAAAAATCAGACATATCGATTACCAACATTGGTGTACCGTCTAGCTTTACTTTCTCAAGCTTTTCCTCTGAGACATCATTACTCACCACAATTTCTATATATAACTTTTTACCTGATTCATTGCATGTCACATCAGGAATAAACCCGATAGATGCTAATTCTAATGAAACACTGTCCACACTTAACACTTTCGATTCTTCTATATGTGACTTTTTATGGACTTGATCGCTAATATCATAAGCCTCCACACTAACCTCATAGGTAGGCGTAGAAATTAAGCATTCCCATTCTATAATTTGCTTACTCAGGCGATGTAATACTGACTCGTTACAACTGTCACCATCTCCATTATGGTGAGCAAAATGATGCACTTTTACATCCCCTTTTTTTGCAATCAAAGCTCCTTCACAACTTAAACAGATACTTTCACACTCCAAGCCTCTTTCGACATCATCGATAAAAACAACGTTTCCATTCTTTAATCCATACGCCATTGTATTCAAATCGTTCATCATTTTTCCTCAAGTATTTTCTATAAAATGCAAACTACGTTGTTTGCGGTCAACTTGAAGATGCTCTCAAAACACTGATAGATATAGGGTATTAAGGGGGGTTACCCTGTATTATCCCCCTTAATTTAGTAGATGAGTTCAGAAAATGAATACGGAAATCAAACAACTGGATGAGGCGATCCAAGTCGCGGAAAAATTTTGGGATGAATACAATAATAAAGATAAAGTTAATAACTGTTGGAGTGTATTTACAGGCTTATTACAGTTAACTCAAACCTGTCCAGCCTTAGAAGCTGAGAAAATTGATGAGTGCTTCTTTTCAACAAAAGAACTAGCGGAAAAACTCAGTGAATTAAACCAGAAACGATATGACTTTTATCAAGGTAATAGTAAAGAGATAACCCGACTTTACAATGAGGTTACAAAGCGTCTTGATGAAGTAAACAGCCGATTAATTGAAATTGCACACGAGATAGGCGTAGCTGTTATCCCTTCAATAGAAAAAACACAAACGAGTGGAGGTCAAGGTAACCAGTCTTCATATCGCTTTATTGCCCTTCCTATCAATAAAATTGAAATACGTAACATTAATTCAGATACCAATGAAGAAAATTTAAGCTCGTCTAATATTCAATACCATATTGAATCTACACCTAAATTACCTATCTGGTCTCGTTGGCTTAATGACATCGACATGAAAAAATATCGCCTACCTATGCTGCTATTAACCATTAGCCCAGTATTGGCGATGATGATTTTTGTCATCTTATTTTGGATTTCTTTAAGCTATGACATCCCTTATCACTCAATCACCATGGTAAGCTTATTTACCTATAGTGGTATATTCTGCCTATGCTTTCATTACTTATTCTCGCTGATTAATTTCAATATAGCTTTATTGCCAGATTGGATGCTTCCGCTTCGCCTTAAAGCAGCAACCCTACGATATGAACTGCATGAACCGAATAATGAACATATAAGTACAATCAGAAAGTTATGTGTGAAAGTTTATACTGGTAAATGCTCTATTTGCTCACATAGAATTTACCTCCAAGCAAAAGGAGTACCGTTCAATAAACGAATCATCGGTGTATGTAGTAATAATCCAATTGAGCATCGATTTAGTTTTGATTACACCACACTCAAAGGTGAGAAGATTACACGTTAATTTCGCTGTTTTTTCAGCTTGTTGATTTGCTCACTTAAAGCGGATTTTTCGAGGTTTGGAAAGGTTGTTTTTCGTGTTTCTACTTTAGGTTTTTCACCATCAATAGACTTATAGGTGATTCTTAATTCAAGTTCATTTAATGGCTGCTTAGAATCTAATACATCATCTAACGCTACCGTCTTGCCTTGGTAATAACGTTTGTAATTGGTATACACTCGATTTGCGGCTTTTTCTGAATAACTGCCTTCTAAGCAGACGGTGAGAAATAGAATAAACTCACTAGAGCGAGAAAGTTTAATCTCCTTCGACCAATCCTTCCAAAGCTTAGTTAATACTTCATAGCGGTAATAATTGCGGCTCTCTGGCGTTGTAACGTTTAAAGTCTGCTTCCCCGTGTCCAATTCACGCTCATAGACATAAATCCCTTTCTGATGCTCAATAAAGGCTTTTAGCTGCTTTTGAATACTTTCTATTGGCTGGCTACCTAACGGATAACTCTCTGCTAATAATTCGGATATTTCAGAATATGATCGGGCATCCTTAGATTGAACCTCATCGAGTAAGCTTTGAGCCTTACCAAGTAATTGAATCACAGTTTTGATGGGTTTTAATTCAGGCACTGCGGGAACTTGCTTTAATAGACTTTCGCACTCTTTCACTTGAAGAGCAGACAGACCTAAACTTTGTAATTCATGTTGTTGAGATTTAGACAGAAAGTTCGCCATACCAATCATCGTTATATTCTAAGAGATAACCATAAATTACCGAATAATGATGGTCTTTAGTATTGAGTAGGCTAGATTTGCGAAAAGGTACTCATTACTTAAAGATATTGTAGGAGCAAGAAAGATATTTTAGGATTATCAGGTTGATATGATTATTTAACGAAACTTAATTTGAGCGGCACGGCATAGGCACGGCAGAAAAAGAAAAAGCCTCGTAAATACATGATTTACAAGGCTTTTCTTTGAATAATGGTACGCCCTACAGGATTCGAACCTGTGACCACCTGCTTAGAAGGCAGGTGCTCTATCCAGCTGAGCTAAGGGCGCTTTAAGTGGGGAATTATACGAGATGAAGCCGTAAGGTCAACGCCTTTATTCTATATAGTGTGTTGATTGCTGAAAAAAAGCGCATTGTAATAAATACGTTAGAAATTAAGTTGATAATGCAAACGTTTGCGGCATGGATATTGATCACGTTTTTTGCAATAATACGCCGCGTTATCAACTTAGTTCGCTTCTGGTCTTAGAGAAGATTGTAAGGAAAACCATGACTGCTCAAATTATTGATGGAAAATTAATATCTCAAACGGTTCGTTCGGAAGTAAAAGCTCGTGTACAAGCCCGTATTGAGGCTGGTCTACGCGCTCCCGGTTTAGCCGTACTTCTTGTGGGTAGCGATCCTGCTTCTCAAGTGTATGTGGGGAGTAAGCGCCGAGCTTGTGAAGAAGTTGGATTTATTTCAAAGTCTTTTGATTTACCCGCGACCACTTCTGAGTCTGAATTATTAGAGCGTGTAGATGCATTAAATGATGATCCTGAAATTGATGGTATTTTAGTACAACTGCCTTTACCTGCTGGTATTGATAGCACTAAGATTTTAGAACGTATTTCACCTGAAAAAGATGTCGATGGTTTCCACCCATACAATGTGGGTCGCTTATGTCAACGTATGCCTAAACTTCGCTCATGCACACCTAAAGGCATTATCACTCTTTTAGAGCGTTATAATGTCGATTGTTACGGCAAGCATGCGGTAATTGTTGGTGCCTCCAATATTGTTGGTCGTCCAATGACTTTAGAATTATTACTTGCAGGTTGTACGACTACGACCTGTCACCGCTTCACTAAAGATCTAGAAGGTCATGTTCGCCAAGCGGATATTTTAGTGGTTGCTGTCGGTAAACCTAACTTTATTCCGGGCGCTTGGATTAAAAAAGGTGCGATTGTGATCGATGTAGGTATTAACCGCATGGAAGATGGCAAACTCATTGGTGATGTGGAATATGATGTAGCAAAAGAGAACGCTAGTCATATTACACCTGTTCCGGGCGGTGTTGGCCCAATGACAGTGGCGAGCTTAATTGAGAACACGATGCTTGCGTGTGAGAAATTCTCTAAATAAGCGTTTGAAGTTTGAAGTTTGAAGAATAAAAGAACCCCCTTGCTAATCACTTAGCAAGGGGGTTCTTATCAATTGCGGGTTATATTATTTTGATTCTAATGCTTTATCCGCTTCTGCTTTCTCTGGCTCTTCTTCTCTTTTCTTGCCGAAGATCTTCATGACCCCAACATAGAAAAGTGGTACGAAGAATATCGCTAAGAAAGTCGCCGTAAACATACCACCAATTACCGCTGTACCAATCGCATGACGTGAGTTTGCACCTGCGCCAGTACTGGTTGCCAGAGGTAATACTCCAAGAATAAACGCCAGTGATGTCATTAAGATTGGACGTAAACGCATACGACAAGCTTCCATCGTTGCCTCGACCAATCCCATCCCTTTGTCGTATAAATCCTTGGCGAATTCAACGATCAAGATGGCATTTTTGGCGGATAACCCTATGGTGGTCAACAGCCCCACTTGTAGGTAAACATCATTTTCTAGGCCACGCATTAACGTCGCACCAAGTGCACCAAGCACACCTAATGGTACAACTAGCATAACAGCCATCGGTACCGACCAGCTTTCATACAAAGCGGCTAAGCTTAAGAATACAACCACCATTGAAATTGCATACAGCATTGGTGCTTGTGAACCAGATAAGCGTTCCTGGTATGACATACCAGTCCAACTTACTGCAACCCCGTCAGGTAAAGTCTTCGCAATTCTTTCAATTGCATCCATAGCATCACCTGTACTGTAACCCGCTTTTGCTTCACCAAGCACTTCAACGGCTGAGTTACCATTATAACGTTGTAAGTTAGGTGAGCCGGTTCCCCAATGCATGTGGCTAAAGGCATTGAATGGCACCATTTTGCCTTGCCCATTACGAACATACCAGTTGTCTAAATCATCTGGTGTCATTCGGTAAGGTGCATCACCTTGAACATAAACACGTTTGATACGGCCATTGTCGATAAAGTCATTCACATAAGATGAACCCCAAGCTATCGATAATGTGTTATTGATATCATCAATACTGACATCTAAGGCTTTGGCTTTCTCGTAATCTAAGTCGATAAAGAACTGAGCGGTATCTTCTAAGCCATTTGGACGTACTTTTTGCAATGCTGGATCTTGAGCCGCTTTTTGCAATAGCATATTACGCGCTTGCATCAGTTTTTCATGGCCAAGACCCGCCCTATCTTCTAGGAAGAAGTCAAAACCTGTCGCCTGCCCTAGCTCACGAATGGCCGGAGGGTTAATCGCGAAGATCACTCCTTCTTTATTCTGGCTAAAGTGCTTCATGGCGCGACCAATGATCGCATTCACATCTTGAGATGGATTGGTTCGTTCAGACCAATCTTTCAAGCTTACGAAACCCATACCGGCGTTTTGGCTTTGGCCAACAAAGCTATAACCACTAACTTGGAAGAACGCGTCCACGTCGTCTTTTTCTTCGGTAGCAAAGTATTCACGCACATCGTTCATGACTTTCTCAGTACGCTCTAACGTCGCACCAGAAGGTAGCTGAACCATAACCATAAAGTTACCTTGGTCTTCATCCGGCAAGAAGCTGGCTGGAATCGAGGTAAATAACCAACCAATTAATGGCAACATGGCTAAATAAATAATGAAGATACGCTTAGGACGCTTAAGGATTTTTCCTACGCCTGATGTGTATTTTTCACTTGAACGGTTAAAGCTACGGTTGAACCAGCCGAAAAAACCAGTGGTTTTCTCACCGTGGCTTTGTTTCAACATAGTGGCACACAATGCCGGTGTGAAGATCATAGCAACCAACACCGACAGCACCATAGAGGCTACAATCGTCAACGAGAACTGACGGTAAATCGCACCAGTAGAACCACTCATGAATGCCATTGGAATGAATACGGCTGAAAGCACCATGGCAACACCAACCAAAGCACCAGAAATCTCGCCCATGGCTTTACGTGTGGCTTCTTTTGGTGGCAGATTTTCTTCTGCCATTACCCGCTCAACGTTCTCTACCACTACAATGGCATCATCCACCAGCAAGCCGATGGCCAACACCATACCAAACATAGTTAAGGTGTTGATACTAAAGCCTAGTGCTGCCATAACACCAAACGCACCAAGTAATACAACAGGTACTGCAATGGTTGGGATCAAGGTTGCGCGAAGGTTTTGTAAGAACAAGTACATTACCAAAAATACCAATACAATGGCTTCTATTAAGGTATGTACTACTTCTTCAATTGATAATTTCACAAATGGAATGGTATCCATTGCTTTTACCATCTTCATGCCATGTGGCATGGTTTTTTCTAGCTCGGATAATTTAGCATCAACCGCTTTTTGCGTATCAATCGCGTTCGCGCCAGTTGCTAATTGAATCCCTAAGCCCGATGCGCCTTTACCGTTATAACGGGCAAGGACACTCATGTCTTCGCCATTTAGCTCAACACGCGCAACATCTTTCACTCGGACTTGCGAACCATCTGGGTTCACTTTCAGTAATATATTTTCAAATTGCTTAGTACTTTCTAAGCGGTTTTGAGCAGTAATTGTGGCATTAATCAGCTGGCCTTTAACAGCAGGCGCACCACCTAATTGACCTACGGTTACTTCGGTGTTTTGAGCTTGAATTGCTTGTGAAACGTCAATCGGTGTCAGTTGGTAACTGGTCAATTTCGCAGGATCTAACCATATACGCATCGCATATTGAGAACCAAACACTTGTACCGAACCAACTCCGTTAATACGACCAACCGGATCGGCAATGTGTGAGTTTACGTAATCTTTTATGTCATCAGATGTCATGCTGCCATCGGTTGAAATAAAACCAATAACAGACATAAATGATGATGACGTTTTACGAACACTCAATCCTTGTTGCTGTACTTCGCTCGGTAATTGGCTCATCGCCTGTTGCAACTGGTTTTGCACTTGCACTTGCGCGATATCGGGATCAGTACCCAATGCAAATGTTAATGTAACCGTAACTGAACCAGAAGAACTGCTTGATGAAGACATGTACAACAAGCTATCTAAGCCTGTCATGCTTTGTTCAATGACCTGCGTTACTGAGTTTTCAGCCGTTTTCGCTGATGCACCAGGGTAAATAGCACTCACTTGAATTGCTGGTGGTGCAATCGTTGGGTATTGCTGAACCGGCAATTTAATCACTGCCAACGCCCCTGCAAGCATAATCAAGATTGCGATCACCCACGCAAATATAGGGCGATCAATAAAAAATCTAGCCATGTTTTTCGCTACCTATTATTTTGCTTTTTCTGATTGAACGGCAGGTTTCGCTGCTGATTCTGCTGGCATTACTTTCACCGGTGCACCTGGGCGAAGCTTAATTAGGTTATCAGAGATAACTTTATCGCCTTCTTTCAGACCTGATGTGATTACCCACTCGTTGGTATTAACCGTTGCGCCAATAGTAACTGGGTGAGGTGTTACTTTGCCGTCTTCTGCTAGCATTACGGAGGCTTGGCCATCTTTACTGAAAGTCACTAAAGATTGAGGCAAAGTAATCATAGGTTGATTGTCTGCGGTGGTAATTTTCGCGCGAACAAACATACCTGGCAGTAATATTGATTTTTCATTTGGCACTACGGCACGTAGCGTCACACTACCGGTTGAACTGTCTACTCTTGTACCAGAAAAAGTAAGTTGCCCGTCTTCACCATATAAAGACCCATCTTCTAACAATACCGATACTTTAGGATTGGTATTGTCGCCTAAGTTTTTCTTAACACGAGCCATCGCTAATGACGATTGGGTTAAATCCACATAAATAGGATCTAAGGCTTGGATCATGGTTAAAGGCGTTTCTTGATTGGTGGTCGCTAGTGCACCCTCTGTAACGTTTGAGATATCAATACGGCCAGTGATCGGCGCTTTTACTTGGGTATACGAAAGTGAAATTGTCGCGTTATCCAACGCTGCTTTTGCAACCGCAGACTGAGCTTTGGCTTGTCTCCAATTGCCATCGGCGGTGTCATAATCTTCTTGGCTAATTAATTTACGCTTCACAAGATCGCTATAACGAAGCGCGGTTTTACGAGAGACTGACTCATCAGCTTGCGCTTTCAATAATGCGGCTTTCGCACTGTTTACGTCCGCTTGGTATGGCGCAGGGTCGATTTGGTATAAAACATCCCCTTTTTGAACAAGCTGGCCTTCTTCAAATAATCGTTTTTCGATAATACCCGTAACTTGAGGGCGAACCTCTGCCACGCGTTGTGAAACAATACGCCCAGGCAATTCCGTAAAGACGGTGGTTGGTTTTTGCGCCACATTAATGACTTGAACAGGTAAAGCTTGAGGTGTGGCAGGTGCAGATTTTGCTGAATCATTTTTAGTATCGCAACCGGCCAACGCTAACACGAATAAGACAGATAGTGATCCGGTAGAAAATCGTTTGGTGAGCATAATTGTTTCTCAAATTTAGTTACTAATAATATCGATAATAGCAATCATAAAAAGGTAAAAAAGTATTTCTAACGTGGCAAGGTATACCTAACGTTGCATTAAATAAATCAAAACTTAGCTTGTTTACATTAATTTACGCTAAACATTAGGTATTACGGCATTAGTCTTCAGCAATGCTGTCTGCCAATGTGCTCACCGCAATTGCAAAATAATAAGAACGGTTCCAGTGCATCAGTACATTGTAGTTGTTATAAACTAAGTAGCTGCGGCCAATTTCATCATCGGGCATCACAAGCCAAGCTTTTATGTCTTCTTCTAACTTAGGCAGTGGCGAACCATCTAAGCTGGTGATCCCAAGCTTGCTCCATTCTTGCAAGTACTTACCTTTGTCTTCTTCACGGCCTTGTAGTTCCGGATCAATACCTTGAGGCACACGAATTTGCCTCCCCCATGTGTATTTATCATCCCAACCTTCGGTTTTTAAATAGTTTGCGGTTGAAGCAAACACATCTTCGGTGGTGGTCCAGATATCTTTTTTGCCGTCACCATTACCATCTGCGGCATAGTGCAAAAATGAAGTTGGCATAAATTGACATTGACCCATCGCGCCAGCCCAAGAGCCTTTCATATCGTCAGCACTGATATGCCCTTCATCGATAATTTGTAATGCGGCCATGGTTTGTTTGCGGAACAACGCTTCACGGCGGCCATCAAAGGCAAGCGTTGAAAGTGCTTCAATCACACTATAGTTACCGGTAAATTTGCCAAAATTACTTTCTACACCCCACAAGGCGACGATGAAACGTGGTTGAACACCATATGCCTCACCAATACGTTTAAGCTCATCAAAGTGCTCGTGATAAAGACGCTTCGCTTGCTTTACTTTCCACTTCGGCACAGCTCTTGGAATGTATTCATCTAAGGTGAGCTTTTTCTCTGGCTGGTTATTATCCGCAGCAACCGCTTTAGGCTTAAATGTCACATTTTTAAACGCGGCATTAATGGTTGAATCACTGATGCCTTTTTCTTTGGCTTCTTGTTTTAAGCCTTGAATATAAGCATCGAAATCGGTTTCTGGTGTTGCCAAGCTTTGAAAGCTCATCACGCTACCAAGTAGTAAAGCAGCAACACTGATTAATTTGGTTTTCATTCCTATCCTCTATAACAATTCTACAATTGTGATTTACGAGATTTATGTTCTTCGAGTAAGTTGACTGGTGGCGGTGGAAGCTGTAAGAAGAACCCTTCCTCTTTCAACGACACTTTGACTTTTTCGATATCGACTAAGGCAAGTTTACGTCCTTCCATTTTCATCACCATGACAAAAATGGGTTTGCCGAACATGCCAAGTAATGCTTCAGGTACATCCGAAAAATCATCTTTCTTCGGAATATAAAGATACATGCCTTCTTTCTTGCTGCTTTTATAAACGGAACACAACATAACTATCCTTTTTTGCCTTTAATATAGGCAATCTAAACTCGTAAATAGACTTTCTCTTGGAATTAACCGTGTTTTTAATCATTATGATGTCATTTGACAAGCAATTAACCCAACGACACCTTAGGTAGACTATAACATTGACAGTCTTTTTAAAGTTAAAACATTCCATTGATTATTGATGGTCTAGTATTTAACACACTGTTTTCAACACACGCATTCAACTTTCAGAGTAATCGTCTATATGGCTACAAAACCCGATTTAAAAGGCAGTAGCTTTGCTTTATCTGTCCTTCAGTTAACGGAAGATAACGTAGAAAGCTGCCTACAATTTTTACACAACAAAGTGAAGCAGGCACCTGCTTTTTTCACCCACGCGCCTTTAGTTATCGATATTGAAAAAACACAACAAATTGACATAGATTTTGCTTCTTTACGTCAAGGGATTGTGAACGCTGGAATGATTCCCGTTGGTATTACCGGTTGCAAAAGTAGCAGCGTTAAAGCAGCCGTGATCGAGGCGGGCTTTGCTGTCATGTCGAATAGTAAAAATAGCTATCAGCCACCTGCTGAATTAGTCCCAACCAAAGTAATTCGAACGCCAATCCGTTCTGGGCAACAAGTTTATGCCAAAGATACAGATTTGGTAATTTTAAGCCATGTTAGCGCTGGAGCAGAAGTGATTGCGGATGGCAGTATCCATATTCATGGAACGTGTCGAGGAAGAGCGATTGCAGGGGCAAACGGTCAGCAAGGCGCAAAAATAATATGCCAAGATCTTCAAGCAGAATTGGTTTCGATTGCTGGTAATTATTATTTAAGCGATCAAATCAATAGCGAATTTTGGCAACAGAAAGTGATTTTGTCGTTACAAGATGAAACCTTACACTTTGAAAAAATATCATAATATTAATAGCTTAATTGTTGGCACGGATACTTTAGATGTTTAAGCAGGCATGCTACATTCTGCTTAAATGATTACACAGCCTCATCCTTTCATACCAGTGATGAAATTGGGCTCAAAAAGTGAACATCTATATTTAACAAAAGGAAATAAAATGGCACGTACTATCGTCGTGACGTCTGGTAAAGGAGGTGTAGGTAAAACTACCTCTAGCGCAGCGATTGCATCTGGGCTCGCCTTGCGAGGCAAAAAAACCGCGGTTATCGATTTTGATATCGGTCTACGTAATCTCGATCTCATTATGGGTTGTGAGCGTCGTGTCGTTTACGATTTTGTTAATGTCATCAACGGTGAAGCAACGCTAAACCAAGCTCTCATTAAAGATAAGCGCTGCGAAAATTTATACATCCTTCCAGCCTCTCAAACTCGTGATAAAGATGCGTTAACTCACACTGGTGTAAAACGTGTTTTAACTGAATTACATGACATGGGTTTTGACTTCATTATTTGTGACTCTCCTGCTGGTATCGAGCAAGGTGCGCTAATGTCACTATACTTTGCAGATGAAGCTGTAATTACGACCAACCCTGAAGTCTCTTCGGTTCGCGATTCAGACCGTATTTTAGGCTTGTTAGATTCTAAATCATTACGCGCCGAGCAAGGGCTTGAACCAGTTAAGCAACACTTGTTATTAACGCGTTATAACCCTGCTCGTGTCAATGCTGGTGAAATGCTAAGCGTGGAAGATGTTGAAGAGATTTTGCATATTCCATTATTAGGTGTTATTCCTGAGAGCCAGTCAGTACTGAATGCATCCAACAAAGGTGTGCCAGTTATTCACGATGATGAATCAGATGCCGGTCTTGCTTATAGTGACACTGTCGATCGCCTTCTTGGGCAAGAGAAACCATTTCGTTTCTTGACCGAAGAGAAGAAAGGCATCTTTAAGCGTTTATTTGGAGGTTAAAATGTCATTACTACAATTCTTCCGTCCAAAGAAAAAAGATACCGCCAATCTAGCCAAAGAGCGCTTGCAGATCATTGTGGCTGAACGTCGCAACCATGGCAGCACCAACCCTTCTTATTTACCTCAATTAAAAGAGGATATTTTGCAGGTGCTAAGCAAGTATGTCTCGGTTGATCCGTCAATGGTGAACGTTAGCTTAGAACAAGGCGATGATGACCTTTCGGTGTTGGAATTGAATATTCAATTACCAGAAAAGGATTGAGTTCACGGATTTTGTACTCGATTAACGTTTCTCAAAAAAGCAAAAACCACTTCAAATGAAGTGGTTTTTTAATTAAACCGAAGGGTATCGAGAAACGAATCACGATAACTGGAAAACGTTAGTCCATTTTCCCATTCAACACATCACCTAAAATGTTTTTACGCCAGTCGCGCATAACATCCGGTAATTTTTCCTCGCTACGATTTCGCATCCAAACCCATGTAATGAATTGGTTCAGTTGCTTTTTCGATGCTAAAAACTCCGTCGCTAAACCAGTCGTTTCAGACACCGTTTTCACTTCATCTTTCAAACGTTTGAACAATTGTTTGTAAGCTGGATTATCCATTAAACGGGTAATTTTATCCGGCCATTCACTTTGTGGTGTGTCTAGTCCTTGCTTGACCATCTCAATCAAGGTATTACCATGACGGCGAATTTCTCGGTGATCAAACCCTGCTTCATTCATCTGCTTTAAACTGGCCATTTTAAGACGACAAATCTCTAGTACATTGGCTTCTTTCACGACAAAATTTAGCGCTAAATCTCGCTTCTGAGCTTCTAATAAACGCCATTTAGCAATCACTTTTAAAATTGCAAGTTGCTCTGGGTCAAGTGTCCATGCTCCTTTTATATCTAAGTAAGCTAGCTCTGGATCACTCGTTTTCAAACGTTTGCTAATCAAAAGATTTGATTCTTGCTGAACTGCAGTTAACCAACCTTTATCTTCTACTTTTGCTAGCAATTGCTGATAAAGCGGCAGTAAGTAGTACACATCGGCTGCGGCGTAATCAAGCTGCTTGTCGGTTAATGGTCGAGCCAGCCAATCAGCGCGTGATTCACTTTTATCCAATTCAACCGACAAGTACTCATTCACCAAAGAAGCAAAACCAGTCGATAATCCATGTCCTAGAAAAGCCGCCATTAATTGCGTGTCAATCATTGGGTTTGGAATACAACCAAAAGAGTGTTGAAAGACTTCTAAATCTTCACCGCAAGCATGTAAGATTTTCATCACAGATTGATCTTTCAATAATTCAGAAAATGCATCCATGTCATCGATTTCAAGCGGGTCGATTAACACCAATTGTTCACCATCAAATAACTGGATCAAGCCTAATTGAGGGTGGTAGGTACGCGTACGGACAAACTCCGTGTCTAGCATAATCACATCCGCTAGGCGTGCTTTTTCACACACTTGGGCTAATGTTTGTGTATCTTTGATGATGGTGTAATTCACGTCATTCCTTAAATAAAAATGCCAGATAGGTCTCTCAATTATCTAGAGATAACGTCTGGCATTTTAAATGTTTGATCATTTGTTGTCGTTATATCACGACGCTCGATTCCAATTAAGCACTTTGCTTATCCGCGGATTTCTTTGAAAGATTCGCGATATTCTCTTCTCTGAGTTCACGGCGCAGAATTTTACCAACATTACTTTTCGGTAACTCTTCTCGGAACTCAACAATTTTCGGGATTTTATACCCAGTTAGGTGCTGGCGGCAATGAGCAATCAATTCTTCTTTGGTTAAGCTGCTGTCATTCTTAACAACATAGATTTTAACCACTTCACCAGATGTTTCATGTGGCTGACCAATCGCGGCAACTTCCAAGACTTTATCATGTAGGGCAACCACATCTTCAATCTCGTTAGGGTATACGTTGAAGCCAGATACTAAGATCATATCTTTCTTGCGATCGACAATGAACATGAAGCCATCTTCATCAAAACGGACGATATCCCCTGTAGATAACCAGCCATCTTGAGTTAAAATTTCTTTGGTTGCTTCAGCGCGCTTCCAGTAACCTTCCATCACTTGTGGCCCACGAACTTGTAGCTCACCCGTTTGGTCGTAATCTAATACGTTACCTTCGTCATCGACAATACGAACATCCGTCGAAGGCATCGCAAGACCAATTGAGCCATTGTATTCTTTCAGATCGTATGGGTAAGCAGCAACCAATGGAGAACACTCGGTTAAACCGTAGCCTTCAAGTAAATAACATTTGGTGATTTTCAGCCACTTGTCTGCTACTGCTCGTTGAACGGCCATACCGCCACCGACAGAAAAGCGTAAGTGACTAAAGTCTAGTTCTTTAAAGTCTTCATTATTGACTAGCGCATTGAACAAGGTATTTACACCCGTCATTGCGGTAAAAGGCACTTTTTGCAGTTCTTTTACAAAAGTTGGGATGTCTCTTGGGTTGGTGATCAATAAGTTTCGAGCACCAATTTCGATGAACAACAAGCAGTTAATGGTTAATGCAAATACGTGATACAAAGGCAAGGCGGTGACTATCACTTCACGCCCATCACGCAAAAATGAACCGTAAGCCCCTTTAGCTTGCAGAACATTCGCAACCATATTGCGGTGTGACAAAATAGCGCCTTTAGCTACGCCCGTTGTTCCACCAGTATATTGTAAGAAGGCAATATCATCACCTTCGATAAACGGCTTCACATACTGTAAACGTCGTCCACGTTGCAGGGATTTACGAAAAGAAATTGCCCCTGGCAGATCATATTTAGGCACCATGCCTTTCACATACTTCACCACAAAATCGACAATGGTGCCTTTTACTTTGGGTAACATTTCACCCAAACTGGTAAGAATAACGTGCTTAATTGAAGTGTTGTTTACAACTTTTTCAAGGGTATGCGCAAAATTAGACACGATAACAATTGCTTTTGCATCGGCATCATTTAACTGATGTTCTAGCTCTCGTGGCGTATACAGTGGGTTAACGTTAACGGCGATCATACCGGCGCGTAAAATACCAAACAAAGCGATTGGGTATTGCAAAACGTTAGGCATCATTAACGCAACACGATCACCTTTTTTCAGCTTCAGGTCATTTTGTAAGTAAGCGGCAAACGCACGACTGCGTTCTTCTAGCTTGCGGTAAGTCATTACCGAGCCCATATTCATAAAAGCAGGCTGATCAGCAAATTTTTGTACCGATTGTTCAAACATTTCGACTAACGATGAGTATTGGTCGGGATCGATAGTTTCCGGCACGTCTTCTGGGTAACGCTTTAGCCATACTTTTTCCACTATAATTTCCTTAATTAAAGACATCTGTATGCTTATCCCTTCTTTTACTCAATATGTTTTCGTTGAGTTGGACAAGTTTCACCAATGTATTTGCATTATGTTTATTTGTTCTTTTAAACCACAAATATGTTACCGAGAATTACAACTAAACATTTGTAATCAAATCACATTTTTGTGAGTTGCTTTCGGACAAAGGTCACGATTAATTCACTCACTTGCTGTACCGATTCAATATGACAATGATGACCTCCATTGACGGTAACCTCTTCACATTGCATTAGCATTTCTTTTCTTTCATTTGCCTTGGCTAATTGAGGAAAACCTCTATCACCAAGAATTAATAAGCTTGAACATTCAATGGCCGATAAATAAGCTAATCCTTGCGCTTCTGTCATTCGATATAGTGAGCCACAAGTGAGCTTAGGATCATAGCGCCAATACCAATACTCATCATCCTGATACGTGCCTCGCTCAATAATCGGCTTGAGCTGAGTGGCAGTGAGTTGGTTGCCGTGCATTCGATGCAAGCAAGCATCATGGCGAGTTGCGTAACGGCGAATTGGCTTTGCTGCCATCCGCTGACGACTTAATATGCCTTTGCGTAAACGCGCGACCGTTTCATCTGCATTTTCGGTTAACGGCCCAAGCCCTTCAATTTGAATTAATCCCTGAACCTTTTCAGGAAAGGCGGCACTATAACAACTTGCGATTAAAGCACCAAGAGAATGCCCTACTAAAATCAGGTTTTTTATGTCAATTTTAGTTAATAATTCATGAAGATCGGAGATATAGTCGTGAAATGGGTAATAATT
The DNA here is from genome assembly GCF_000286955.2 of Vibrio rumoiensis 1S-45. Lineage (GTDB taxonomy): Bacteria > Pseudomonadota > Gammaproteobacteria > Enterobacterales > Vibrionaceae > Vibrio > Vibrio rumoiensis_A. The sequence continues at coordinate 185,774 of NZ_AJYK02000082.1, read as the reverse complement.
GTCCCGACTTCGATGTTCAGACAAACCGTGACCGGGAAGATCAATCGCGAGACAATACCAATTCAATCGTTCTGCCTGGTTGACAATAGAATCCATAATGGTTTGAAAACTACCCGCATTATCAAGCCAACCATGAACAAAAATCAGAGTCGCTTCTGCCCCACTCTCATGTCCATTTTCGAGTGCCGATAAACGAATATTCGACAACTGAAAGTCTCGTTCTTTTAACATTATTTCACTTCTTTAACGGTATCGACTCGAACAGGGGCATAAACAGGGTAAGCTCCATATCCATATCCATATCCACGACAACGGTAAGCGCCTCGCCCACAACCACCTCGCCAGTAATAATCACGAGAAATATAGGTATTTTCTTGGATCACCCATAAACGTTGGCCATACGAATTCATCACAGGGAAAGTATACTCATAGTCACCCACTTTACCTTTTTCTGGTGGTAATGTTTTACCAACCACGGTAATCAAACGGCCTTTGGCGTAGTTCACTGGATCTAAAAATCCATCAACATAAGCGACAAATCGACCTTCCGGTTTTTGATTAATATCGGGCTTACCGGTACTTGAAATCGGTAAATTGGCAATTTCAATCCGAGTTTTCTCTTTTTGATTGGTAATTTGAGTGATGATGCCGCCTAAACGCACATCTTTTTCTGGAGCAGCTTTTGTTGGATCAGAGGAAACACTTTCCCATTGTTGGTAATTGGTGATCGGTGCATCTGTGGTGTGGGCGTTCAATTCCTCGGGCAAAGTAGAACAAGCTGTTAAGCCAAGGAAGGTTAAGGCTATCAACAATAAACGTTTCATGGTTTATCCTTTTATGAGGTTAAACAGATCGTCTACACCCGAAGTGATTAGGCGATACACCCAAGCGGCTTCAAAATGCAGAATTCACTTGGGTATAAAAGTCAGACACTCTGGTTTTTTATCAGTTCCGCTTACTCTCGACCGGGTAATTTCTTCCAAGTCACTTTATCGCGTAAATAGGTTGGGCTAGCTTGCTCAGCATCAACGGTATTGCCTTTGCGCCACTCAATTTGGGCTAACACCGCAATGTCTTGTGCTTCTGGGTATAACACTTCGCTTGGCTGCATCGTTAATGGCAATTGAGACAGCGCTTCTTGATAAGCGGCCCATCCCGTTCCTGCTTGTGTCCAAAGACCTTCTGATGCTGATAAATTAGCCGCGAGTTCTTGTGGTGGGATCACACATTCACCTTGGCTCGTTGAATCTTCCGCATTGCTAATCATTACCGTTGTCCATTCACCGTTTTCTTGGCGGGTATATTGCGCCCAGTAAATCTCGCTCATTCGGGCATCAATCGCCGCCACAACATGCTCGCTTTGATTGGCTCGATAGCAACCTTGCGCCATCGCAGCTAAAGTTGAAATGCCAATCATCGGCAGCTCTGCACCAAACGATAACCCCTGAGCAATGCCAATACCAATACGTACACCAGTAAAGCTACCCGGTCCACGCCCAAACGCTAATGCATCCAGATCATGCAAGGTAATACCGGCTTCTTTGAGAACTTCATCGACCATTGGCAGAATCTTTTTGGTGTGATCTCGTGGTGCCACTTCGCTACGCGTGAAAATTTGATCATTGATCATCAATGCAACAGAGCAATTTTCTGTTGATGTATCTAAGGCAAGAATTTTTGCGCTCATTACAGCCTCAAGCTAGGTTTATTCAATTATTGGTTCAGTAAAAACGCTGACACTTTGCTTAGGTCGCGCGTTCTTGGTATTGGTGGCAAACTTTGTAAAAAAGTGCCTCCGTAGTCTCGTGTTACTAAACGGTTATCGCAAATGATCAACGCTCCTTTATCTTTTTGATCTCGAATTAATCGCCCCACCCCTTGCTTTAAGGTAATGACAGCTTCCGGTAATTGCACTTCGGAAAATGCATCACCTTGCTTTAGTCGGCAATCTTCAATTCGAGCTTTTAAAAGCGGATCATCCGGTGCAGTAAACGGTAATTTGTCGATGATAACACAGCTTAATGTGTCGCCTCTAACATCTATCCCTTCCCAAAAAGCACCTGTCGCCACCAGCACCGCATTACCTAATTCGATAAATTCATTCAACAGTTTTTGTTTGCTGGTTTCACCTTGCACTAAAATCGGTAAGTCTAATTGTTCTCGAAATAAATCGGCGAGCTTTCTCATCATTTGGTGTGAGGTGCATAAGAAAAAACATCGGCCTTGGTTAGCAATGATCACCGGCGATAACATTTCGGCTAATTTTTCAGCCATTCCTATGCTATTTGGCTCGGGCAAATATCGAGGTACACAAAGTAGTGCTTGAGCTTGGTAATCAAATGGGCTTGGTAAGGTAAATTGCTGTGTGGGATTAATTCCTAAGCGATCAGTAAAATGTTTGAAGTTATCTTTTACCGCTAACGTAGCGGAAGTAAAAATCCAACTGCCCTGCTTTAATTCAATTTGCTCTTTAAATTTATCGGACACTGACAATGGCGTAATATGCAAACTAAAATGACGCGGAGAACATTCAAACCAATAAGAATAACCAGTGATCGTCACGTCACACACCCGCGTTAAGCGGCTTTTTATCATGTGGGTACGCTCGTAAGCGGCATCAAGTAATTCACTTCGACCTAACGCTAATTTCAATACTTCTAAAGCTAAATCTAAGGCTTCATGTAAACGCTCAATGTCTTTCATCACTTGCGGAGATTTCACAACCTCACGCCAGTTACCACGCATGCCTTTATCTGAATAGCGGGAACCTTGTGAACTGATGTCCCCCAAGGTAATGCGCAAATCCATAAAGGTTTGGCTTAATTTTACTGCTATTTTTTGCAACTGACGCATGTCTTTGGCTTCAGTGCGATAACCAATTTCGATGTCTTTGGCGAGTTCTTGGATTTGCCGACTTGAAATCGATTGTCCAAAATACTGACTGGCAATATCAGGCAACTGATGAGCCTCATCAAAAATAAAGACATCGGCCTCTGGGATCAATTCACCAAACCCCGTTTCTTTAATGGCTAAATCGGCAAGAAATAAATGATGGTTAACCACCACCACATCGGCATCCATAGCTTTACGACGCGCTTTCAATACAAAACAATCTTGATAACTGGGGCATTCTTTCCCTAAGCAATTATCATTCGTTGAAGTGATGTTGCTGATAACCGGTGAGTCTTCGGCAATCGCGTCGCACTCACCAAGATCTCCTGTTTTATTTTCAGAAGACCAAGAACGGACTTTAACCAATTGACTTAATAGTTCTGGATCCGCTTCGATAGTGTGACTTTCTACTAACTGGCGACTTAAACGGTCTAAACACAAATAGTTGGAGCGCCCTTTTAGTAGAGCCACGTTCCCCATAAAGCCAAGTGCGTTGACCATTAATGGCAAATCACGATGAAAAAGTTGCTCTTGCAAGTTCTTAGAGCCAGTACTGATAATGACTTTTTTACCACTCAATAACGCAGGCACGAGATAAGCAAAGGTTTTCCCTGTTCCAGTCCCTGCTTCCACCACTAATTGTTCTTGATTTGTAATGGCTTTTTGTACCGCTTCAGCCATATCGATTTGAGGTTGCCTAGCTTGAAAACCAGGAATGGCTTTACCAAGCGCACCCGATGAAGAGAAAGTTTTGCTGATCATGGCGTGGCAATTACCCAATATCGTTATAGAGAATCGTCGATTATGTCAGTTTTATTCAATCAGTGGAATTGCCTTATCTTTTCCGATGTATCATTAAAAGCTTTTATCCACTTGCCAATTGGTTAACTGACCGTTAAATTGTTCGGCTACTTTTGTTTATCAAACCCTGACAGGCTATTCATGCCACTTCTCGTTTGATAGCTAGGTGAAATTTTTATTCGAATGGTGATGGATGGTCTTATATCAAACCCATCTGCCGTTCGAAATTGTTACTATTTGGTATTGTCGTTATTAGGTATTGCCACTTTTTGGATTGAGTATGGAAAACGTAGAAAGAAAAACGCTGCTGACGCATTGCAGTGATGAACATGGTTTAATCGCTAAAATTACCAATATCTGTTTTAAACATCAGCTAAATATTATTCACAACAACGAATTTGTTGATAATGCCAGTGGCCATTTCTTTATGAGAACCGAGCTTGAAGGCACATTCAATGACCAAGCTTTATTAGCCGATTTGGATTTAGCGCTACCAGCAAGCAGTAAGCGTTCTTTGATCAGTTCCTCACGTAAAAAAATCGTCATCATGGTCACCAAAGAAGCACATTGCTTAGGCGACATTTTAATGAAAGCTTATGATGGCAGCTTAGATGTTGAGATCGCCGCCGTTGTGGGTAATTACGATAAACTGCAAACCTTAACCGAACGTTTTGATATTCCTTATCACTACATTTCACATGAAGGTTTAAGCCGCGAAGAGCATGAAGAAAAAATGCTAGACGTGATTCATTCTTACGATCCTCGTTATGTGGTTTTAGCCAAATACATGCGCGTATTAACGCCTAATTTTGTGGCTCAGTTCCCACATAAGATCATCAATATTCATCACAGCTTCTTACCTGCTTTTATTGGTGCAAAACCTTATCAGCAAGCGTTTGATCGTGGTGTGAAAATTATTGGCGCGACCGCGCACTTCGTGACCAACGATCTCGATGAAGGGCCAATCATTAAGCAAGATGTTATCCCTGTTGATCATAACTTCAGTGCAGCAGATATGGCGCAAGCTGGCCGTGATGTTGAAAAGAACGTATTGAGTAAAGCTTTAAGCAAAGTGGTCAATGATCACGTATTTGTTTACGGTAATAAAACGGTAATTTTGTAACACCACAGGTTGGGCACTTCACTTTTATCTCTGATCATTTACGGAATGTGAAAGTGGGGTGCCTCGTTGTCTAAACCTGAGGTTAATTAGATTGCTCGCTCGCAATAACGGTTTTCAGTGTATGTGGGTGTAATTTAATACACCGCCCATCTTTCTTAAAAGCGACGGTTGGATTTGCCAATCTCTCCCCTTCCCCTTTTGGGCTTGAAAGCTTTACTTTAATTCCTTGCTTTCCTAATTGATCCCAGCATTGCGCCAGTTTTGGAAAAACACGTTTTACGTCTTCAACAAATTCATCAACACTGTTAGCCGCACTTTCTACCACAAATTCAACATGCTCCCAGCCTTGTTGCGGGTACGTTTTATCACTTGGGTAGGGTAATTCTAAGCAATCGATCTTTTGATTTTTAATAATCAGTGGCTTAGTTAACTCAATCACAATGATCGGGCGACCATTGATCATGGCATTGGATAATTGCTTGCCTTCATCCAACCATGCTTGATGCACTTGTTCGGTTAATGCCCAATCATTAATTCGCATTGCAATATGATCGGCGATCAACGTTTTCGTCTCTATCCCTAAGATTTGAGCAAACTGTTCAATTTGATGCCAAAAATCCACAAACTGCGAACGTAAAGCCTGTGGTGATAAAGATCCTAATGATGATGAATGCATAAATAAAGCCCCTATTAAAACCGCAAAAATAGGGGCTAAGTGTATAACAAAAAGAATTAAACCGGCAGTGAAGCCAACATATATAAGAAAATATTAGGAAATTGAAGATTAGGTTTTTCAACCCTAGATAAATATTGGTATCATGGATCACATTTTCTAATCAAAAATTTATGACGGGTTGATGAGCAATGGCTTATTAGCCACCAGATCATACCTAACTTATAGGAAGCGCGTGTGAATATTGCAGCACTTATTAACGACAAAGTATCGAAAGCTCTAGAAGCCGCTGGCGCACCAGCTGGAAGCCCTGCTGCGGTACGACCATCAGCAAAAGCTCAATTTGGTGATTACCAAGCAAACGGTGTTATGGGTGTTGCGAAAAAACTGGGTATGAATCCGCGTGAATTTGCCCAAAAAGTGATTGATGTATTAGATCTTGATGGCATTGCACTGAAAACTGAAATTGCTGGCCCAGGCTTTATCAATATCTTCCTAGATCCTATCTTCCTTGCCAAGCAAGCATCTGCCGCTCTTGCTGACGAACGTTTAGGTATTGCGACCCAAGAACAACAAACTATCGTTGCCGATTACTCTGCGCCAAATGTGGCTAAAGAAATGCACGTCGGCCACTTACGTTCAACCATCATTGGTGATGCCGTTGTTCGTACTTTAGAATTTTTAGGCCATAAAGTGATCCGTGCCAACCATATTGGTGATTGGGGTACGCAGTTTGGTATGTTGATTGCTAACCTTGAGCGTGTTGAAAAAGAGCAAGGCGAAGTATCAATGGAACTCGCCGATCTTGAAGGCTTCTACCGTGAATCGAAAAAGCTGTACGATGAAGATGAAGCCTTCGCTGAACGTGCTCGTGGCTACGTAGTAAAACTGCAAGGCGGCGATGAACATTGCGCGAAAATGTGGAAGAAATTGGTGGATGTCACCATGATCCAAAACCAACGCAACTACGACCGTCTAAACGTCTCATTAACTCGTGACGATGTGATGGGTGAAAGCATGTATAACGATATGCTGTCTGTTATCGTTGCTGACTTAAAAGAAAAAGGCTTAGCCGTTGAAAGTGAAGGCGCACAAGTTGTTTTCCTTGATGAATACAAAAACAAAGATGGCGACCCTATGGGGGTTATCGTACAAAAACGCGATGGTGGCTACCTATACACCACAACCGACATTGCCTGTGCGAAATACCGCTACGAAACGCTTGGTGCAGATCGCGTGTTGTATTTCATCGATTCACGTCAACACCAGCACTTAATGCAAGCTTGGACCATTGTTCGTAAAGCCGGTTATGTTCCAGAGTCAGTATCACTTGAACACCACGCGTTTGGTATGATGCTAGGTAAAGATGGTCGTCCATTTAAGACTCGTGCTGGCGGGACGGTTCGTTTAGCGGACTTATTAGATGAAGCAACAGAGCGTGCTCAAAAGTTAATTGAATCTAAAAACCCAGAACTTGCTGAAGAAGAAAAAGCCAATATTGCTAACACTGTTGCCATGGCTGCCGTGAAATATTCTGATTTATCTAAGCACCGCACGACCGATTACATTTTTGATTGGGACAATATGCTAGCATTTGAAGGCAACACTGCGCCTTACATGCAATATGCTTATACCCGTGTCGCGTCTATTTTCGCTAAAGCGGGCATTGACATGAATAGCCTAGCTGGTGAGATCACGGTTGGGGATGAAAAAGAACAAGCGCTGATTTCTAAGCTACTACAATTTGATGAAGCGGTAAGCTCAGTTGCTCGTGAAGGTCAGCCACACCTAATGTGTAGCTACTTATTTGAATTGGCGGGTCAGTTTTCTAGCTTCTATGAAGCATGCCCAATTCTAAACGCGGAAGATGAAGCGCTGAAACAAAGCCGCTTGAAGCTTGCTGCGCTAACGGCAAAAACCATTAAACAAGGTTTAGACTTGTTAGGTATTGAAACGTTAGAACGCATGTAATGTTATCGACACTGAGATAAACACTCATCCCTTCGGCGTAAAACTCGAAGGGATTTTTTTATCCACTTAAGTCTCTACCTAAGCAACTTAAGTAGATACCCAATCACCAAACAATAAGGTTGCCTTATGAGCTTTACTCTACACCCTCAACTTGAAGCTGATACCGATGTCATTGGCGAATTTCCGCTTTGCTTAGCACTATTGCATAAAGAAGACATTGGCCCTTGGGTGATTTTAGTGCCAAAGATTGCCGATCTCCAAGAACTTCACCACTTGCCAATGGCCGAACAACAACAATTCTTATTCGAGTCACAAGCGGTATTTGAAAGCTTAGAGCTGCTGTATCAACCAAAAAAACTCAATCTAGGTGCACTTGGCAATATGGTGCCGCAATTGCATATTCACCATATTCCTCGTTTTGAAACCGATGTCGCTTGGCCAAATCCAGTTTGGGGAAATACCCAAGGTAAAGCCAGAAATCAACAAGAAACCAATGTAGTGTTAGCTCAATTACGCCAAGCATTAACCGAAAAAAGCTCAATTTTTACCACAAAGTGATCGGTTCTCGCTGACTTTTTAAAATGAATAGATAAAGAGACGTAATAAAAATGCCCAGATCGCTTAGCAATCTGGGCAAAATTTTAAGCTATTTTATTTCAGCACACTCAATGAAATCTACGTGATATTAACAATATCGATACGTAGCTTTTGCTCTTTTAAGCCAATTTGTTTTAAGCGCACATAGACCGCCAACATAATGACCACCATGCCAATAATCCAAGCACTACTTGTCACTGGGTGTGCGCTAAAGCTACTTGCTTGGTAGTAAATGGTTGCGGAAGCATAGGCAAGGAACATCGTCCATACACCAATGAAACGTGCAAACTTGGCACCGAACTCACGAGCATAAGCTCCCATTGCTGCAACACATGGCGTGTACAATAGAATAAAGACTAAGTAAGCAAATGCTGCACCACCTGTCACAAAGTAAGCTTGTAAATTGCCAAAAATTCCCGAGCTAACCCCTTGCTCTGCTGCTGCCGCATTGGAATCAGCTAAGTTACCGACTTCAATGCCTAATGGATCAGAAAAGCTCAACGCAGCTAGGTTATCAGGAATACTTTGTAGGGCCTCTTTCAAACTACTGGTTAAATTAAACTCTGCCGCGTCATCGGCAGGATCAGAATACAAATTATTGAGTGTACCAACAACGGCTTCTTTGGCAAAAATACCGGTAATAATGCCCACAGTCGCTGGCCAGTTATCTTGTTCAATCCCCATTGGGGCAAATACTGGCGTCGCCACTTGTGCCACTTTTGATAAGACTGAGTTTTTACTGTCTTCATTACCAAATGTGCCATCGGTGCCTAAGGAGTTTAAGAAACTTAAAATGGCTACCACAATCACAATGGTTTTACCTGCACCCAATACGAAACGTTTCAGTTTTTGCCATGTTTTCAACCCAATATTGCGAATGGTGGGTATTTCATAATCGGGGATTTCCATGATAAAGCTGCTGCTTTTACCTGGATACAAGGTATTTTTTAGAATAAGCCCTGTAAATACAGCAGCCAAAATCCCGAGTAAGTATAAAGAAAACACCACATTTTGCCCATCATGTGGGAAGAACGCAGCGGCAAATAAGGTATATACCGGTAAACGAGCACCACATGACATGAATGGAGCCATCGCAGCGGAAAGCTTACGTTCACGTTCTTGATCCATAGTACGTGTCGCCATGATAGCAGGCACATTACAACCAAAACCAAGAATTAACGGCACAAAAGCTTTACCCGGTAGGCCAATCTTTTGCATCACTTTATCAAGCACAAAAGCCGCACGAGCCATATAACCCGAGCTTTCCAATAAAGATAAGAAAAGATACAAGCAAGCAATCACAGGAATGAAGGTAGCAACGGTTTGAATACCGCCGCCTAACCCATCGGCAAGCACTGTCACTAACCATACAGGTAAATGCCCATCAAGCAGGTGATGACCACCATCGACAAGCAACGCACCTACACCAATATCAAAGAAATCAATAAAAGCACTACCAATGTTTATCGAAAACATAAACATTAAATACATGATGGCAAAAAAGATCGGAATACCGAGCCATTTATTTAACACCACTTGATCGAGTTTTTCAGTAAAGTTCTTACTCAAGCTTGAATCAATAATTCTGACTTTATGGCAAAGCTGATGTAAATAATTGTATTTGGTATTGGTAATGGCTAAATCTAAATCCAATTCGGCATTTAATCGCTGAACCGTTTGGTCACAAAATGCCTTATCAGTATCACTTAAATTATCGACGACCAATGAGTCTTGTTCTAATGCACGGATAGACATAGCGCGAGGTAAAATAATGCTGTCTTTAGACCAAATAGCATTCAATGATTCAATGCTATTTTCTATCTTGTCACCATAATCAAGCGTCAATCCGTCAATGGGTTGTGGATGCTGTAATACTTGGAGTAAATCATCTTTAAACTTAGCGACTTGCTTTAAGTTAATTGCCGAGAGGATAAAGACTGGGCACCCTAATTCTGCTTGTAAGGCTTTCACATCAATTTCTTGGCGCTCACGATGCAATGCATCTAGCTTATTCAGCACAATGATCATTGGACGACCAAGCTCACGAAGCTGAAGTGTCATATATAAGCTTCTTTCTAAGCTGGTGGCATCCACAACGTTAATGATTAAATCTGCCGGCATGGAAGAAATGGCAGAAGAAGCAATCGACTCATCAATACTGTTAGCATCATTGGCACTGTCGAGCGAATAAATGCCCGGTAAATCGGTTAAATTAAATTGCGTATCACGATACTCAAAAAAACCAGTCTTCTTTTCTACAGTGACACCAGCCCAGTTGCCAACATGTTGTTTAGCACCGGTTAAACCATTAAATAAGGTTGTTTTTCCGCTGTTTGGGTTACCTACGGTTAGGATATTAAAGCTCATGCATCAATCTCTATCTCAATGGCTTCAGCCACTTTACCTCGAATGGCTAAGGAAACGCCTCTCACCTCAACTTGCAAAGGATCGCCCATTGGTGCTTTACGAATTAATTTCACTGCCGTGTTTGGCAGCATTCCCATGATCATCAGCTTTTTACGAATATCGCTAGAGAGCGCAGACAATGTCACTATTCGTGCTGATTGCCCATTCTTTAGTTCATTTAACTTCATGCCAAAACACCAAACCAGACTATTAATGATAACTATTACTATTTTACTTATCATAACCTTAATGTCAGTAAGTTTTTTGTGTTAGATCAATGAAAGCTTCTCTTTGAGAGTAATTCTTATTTATTAACGTTAAAAACGTCATTTTCTTTATCAAAGCACATTGTTAAAAACGTCAATAACTTCAATGAAGATTTATATAAATGTCACAGCCAACAAACACACACCACAGTAAGTAGCTGATTTTTAACAACATTAAATCAACTCTAAAAAATGTCGCAATTGTCATGGAATGTTGTCGTTATTTTGATACGAAAAATAAGCTCAATCGCGCTATAAATAATCCTATCGATAGCAAGTATCTAAGTTTTTATTCCTGATGTGTATTGTTCACCAATACACTCTGGCAGCAAGCGAAGGTGTCGTTGGCACCCGTGACATGATCCCCCCGGTTGTGTCACGATTTTTTTTATTCTTGATAAGAGCGCACTGTTTAGGCAGTGCGCTTTTTGACTTTTAGAGCGGCGAAACCCATCCATACCTTCATCTTGTCACTTATTTCAAGCTACCATTGAGTATCGTCCAATAGATTAGGCATCAGTAAGCTAACAGGCATTCAGAAGCCCTCTTCGGGTATAACGAAAAGAGAATAGAGATAGGTAAATTAGTTAATTGAACGATTGGTTGGTAGAAAACAGTCAATAGAAATGATTTAAGGGGTAAATGACAAAGACCAATGAAGTGTACCACCAAGCCACACCTGCCTAAGGTTGGCTAAGGCGAAGATAATCATTCGTTAGAAGCGTTTTCAATAAACTTACTGGGTGATAGTCCAAAGTGATGCTTAAATCGCTGGCTGAAGTAAGAAGGGTCATTAAACCCAGTTTCAAAAGCAATATCAGCAATTTTCTGGCCAGACATCAAACGTTCACATGCATGCTCTAGACGGACTTTGATTACATAGTCCATAAATGAACCTTTGGTGAGCGATTTGAATTTCCGCTGCAAACTACGCTCAGAAACAAAAAGCAACTTAGCGGCTGAACTGGTACCAAAATCTGGATTAGGATAATGTTTCTCGACCAAACCATACACTTTATTCAACCAAGCATCTTGCTCTGCAATCTCTTCACCAGTATTAACACACAAAGTAAGTGAGCCCTCACATTCTTCTGGTATTCCACTCTCATTTTCAAGAGAAGCTATGCTTTGATTCGTACCAATCAATGATACCGGACGTTGTATTCCTTTGCTCTCTTGACAAGCATCCACTGGCCAAGAAACCGATAGCTCTGTGGTGTGACAAATACGATTCGTTCTAAAATCGAATCTGCCACCACTTTGCGTAACCATGTGAGCAATAGCAGATAATGACGTATCTGATAGGTTGTAGACGGGTGTATGCGCATCCAAACCATATTCATGGGCTTCAAACTCAAGTATTTCTTCTTCCGTTAAACCATTACCGGTATCTTCGATATTAATCTGTAATTCATTATCCAGCAGCTTGGCGCATAAATAGATCGTTTGATTGCTGGCGGAGCGAATCAAGGCACTGGCAATAAGAGTATTAATCACAGAGTCTAAGTTAAAGTGCTTCACTTTTACCGTACACCCTGCGGTTAAATCCTCGACCTCAAGATACACGCCCGCTTTATCAATATCGGCTTTCCATCCCTGCACGACCGTATGTATAACCAAAGAAACAACCTGACCATCTAAAAATGTATTTTCCTTAGCTTTGCTAGAATGTAAGGCTAAAATTTGCTCCAGTTGGTCCAATGCATGACTTGAAAGTTGCTCCGCATGTTTTATCTTAAATTCATTCGAAGGTGGCTGAACTTGCAGTTGGAATCCCTCTACCGCTTGTTTCGCTTTTCCTGCCATTTCTTTTACAAGAATTTGCCGAGTTTGAGCTTGCTTGCGTAATTGCATATTCGTAGTAATGAGCAATTGGCTTTGATGCTTGAGCTGTTGTGTTTTTAAATTAATTAATCGTCGTAGGTGAAAGTTCGAACGAACCATAATGCGAGAACGCCAAGCAATAATGCTAATGATTACCGCTAAAAGCATCACTGCAAATAAAGTGACTACCCAAGGTAATAAATACCAAGGTTTGTTCACCACAAAAAACAGTTGTGTTCCTTTTTGATTACTACCGATCTGAGATGATGTTTTCAGTTCAAGGGTATATTTACCTGGATCTAAGTGATCAAAAGTAAGCTGCGATCCTTTATAAGCGATCCACGATTCATCCTGTCCCCCGACTAGCCGATACTGTAAATGAGGAGTATCAAAGTCAGGTAAAATACCAAATGAAAGAGTAAGCGATTGGCCATAATCAATGGAAAGAGATTGATCTGATAATGGTGCCACAGCAATCACAGAACGGTTTGCCTGAACCTCACCTATCAACACAGTATTGGCTGGAATATCTTGCGCATGCAAACGTTGAGTGGATGCTGAAACCACGCCTAACTTACTGCCTAATGCTAAGTGCTCTCCATTAGGAGACAATGCACACAAATCAGGCAAGAACTCATTGGTCACCACGCCAAGTGGCGCAGAATAATGTTTGGTCAGTCGCGTATCATCATTATAAAAACTCAACCCTTTAGAGGTAGTCATCCAAGTGCCGTATTGAGAAGCGGCGACACATAAAGGCACGCTAGTACGATTTCGTAAAGGTACTTCGATTGAAACTCTATTCTTTAAATTTAACGCCCGTACACCATAACTGTTTGCTGTCCATAAAGTTTCGCCATTAAATTCGCTAATACTTGTTGTCGTTCCATACCCAACACTATTGGCATCAAAAATAACTTCCCTATTTTTATATTCATAGACACCATGTTCGGTTCCGACCCATATCGCACCATTTTTTCCTGTGTAGAGCTCAGTAATATCGGACGGGCCATACTTATCGACCATCCAACTTTTACCAAAATCTTGGCCTTTCCGTTGATTGGGAAAATAGCGGTACAGCCCTTTTCCAGTAGAAAGCCATATCGTGCCATGTTCTGTGATTGCAAGATGAGTGATCTTATTGCCATACCATTTAGCATCTTGATTCATCTCTTCAATTTGATTTGTAGCAGCATCTAACTTGAATAATCGATCACCTTGAGTAAACCAAACCAACCCCTCGTTTACTCTTAGATTCACCGTATTGCCATCGACCACTTTTTTAATTTTATTGCGCCCATTCTTTTCTTTAGGCATGGCGCTAAATAGCCCCAGATTAGTCGCTATCCAAATGGTTCCGTCATTAACTATTTGCAGTTGATTAATGTGGCTGTACGGCAATAGTGTTGTAGCACCATCACCAAATCGTATACGATTAAACACCGTACTCACTGTCGAGTAATAGTTAACGCCTTTAGTGGTGGCTATCCATATTCCGCTTTTGTTGTCCGACGCTAAGGCTAAAATTGTATTATTCGATAAGGCGTAATCATCTTGATAATTAGCCTGAATACTGGACAGTGTTTGGGTTTCAAAAGAATACATATATAACCCTTTCCTAGTCCCTATCCAATAACCATCATCGGTAACCAATACGGCTTGCACTTGACCTTTCGCCAGTGTTTGACGTTGCAGTGGATGCTTATTCAAATCAAGACGAAATAGGTGCTGATCGGTACCCACTAATAACTGACGGTGCTTTTTATCAAGAACAAGCTGACTGATATTGGAAAACGAGTCTGGCGTTGCACGTTTAACGCCATTACGGCTTAAATAATAAAGTGACGTTTTTGTCGAAATTAACCAACGAGAATCATAAAAAACCGCACCTTGAATAACAGTATTTTCATCAATGGAACCTTGGGTAATACGTTGAATGGGATAAGAAATCGTCTTACCGGTTTTAGGATCAACACTATGGAAAAAGTGTGCAGAATAAAGCCACAATAACCCATTCGATTGACCCATTTTTTTAAATTTACTGTTACTCGGTAAGCTAAATACCAAGCGCTTCTTTCCTGATGGGGCTTTTCGATATAAATGGTTATTTTGGAAGTACCAGAAATCCCCCTCTAAATAAGTCACTTGCTCCGGGTTGATATCTAATATACTGCTGGATTTGGGTAACAGATGCTGCCCATCGTAGAAATGAATATGGTTATAAATATCTTGAACCCAGACACCACCATTAGGGTTGGCAAACAGTTTTTTGGCTGTGAGAAAGTGACCTTGGTTTTGACTAGGCAAAGAGTAATAAATGGAATCGGTTTCTACTGCATAAGCAGAAATTGAAACCATCACCAAGATTAAACATCGCACTATACGCGAGATCACAAGCAAGCCTTAAATTTCAGTAGTCATTATTGCCAGAATTATGGCATGAGATGTCTTTATTATAATAGATATTTTGCGATAATTAATATCTTTACAAACAAAGATATACCAGACATTCGCCACATGAAAGAAAAGTCAAAAATGGATAGCAATAACTTTAGAAGTGATCACGAATTCGCAACATTGTGGTATTGGCCGCTGATAAGAACTCGGATTTCTGATCTATTGGGATGGCACGCGAATTAGGCAATGGCGCGGACATAGGGTCAATCGGTTGGTCATTTTGTCTTAATTCATAGTGTAAATGTGGCCCCGTTGAACGGCCACTATTTCCCGATAATGCAACCCTTTGCCCACGCTTAACAACTTGGCCAACCTTAACAAGCACTTTGCTTAAATGTAAAAACCTCGTGCTGTAAGTTCGACCATTTTTAATCACAAGATAGTGTCCTGCTAAAGGATGTACTCCCACTTTAACCACGTCGCCATCTCCTGTGGCATAAACCGGTGTACCTATTGGAGTGGCAATATCTGTTCCATAATGAGGCGCATAACGATGTGTTACAGGATTAAGTCGATGGGGATTAAAAGCAGAACTAATAGGAAAAAAGGACTTAACAGGAAAACGATCCATTTGCTTATCGACGCTCGCTCCATCTAACTGATAAAACTCACCATTATCAGCACGACCCACTTGGTAATCTTGATTATTATGTCGATACCAAATTGCACTCACTTTACCTGTATCTATTTTTTCTTGCCCAACATAATGTTGTAAAAGTTGCACAGCTATTTTGTCACCAAGGCTTGCTTGCTTAGTAACATCAATTTGCCAATAAAGAGATTTAGCAATGGTTTGTATTTGCTCCAGCGTCAATCCTATAGAGCGAGCCGCTTGATAAAAATTTTGCCTAACTTCCGCGACTTTGATTTCCGTTTTATTGTAACCTTGGATTCGTTTTGGGGTAAATTCGAAGTGCTCCCCTATCCGGTGATATTGGCTACTTAAGCGTGCCGTTCGGTAAATCGTCACATTGAGTAACTGACCACTCTTATCTTGTTGCCATTCAATGATTTGCCCTGCAGATAAATTAGTGGCTTGTCGATTGGCTTTTATCAAGGCTAATAAGTCATTCGGATCTAAACCATAAAGATTAAATATGTCTTTTAAGTTTTCGTTAGCCTTTACTTTATGCGTGCTAATCAGCTTATCTTGGTATTGCTCTATACTATCTTTTGGAACTTCAAATGCTGGATCATTCCTATCGAGTATCGCACTAAATGGCTCACTATTTTGTTCAAATGCTCCCCCAGAAAAATAGAACGAAGACAACCATGGTCGGTAATAAAATAGCCCAATAGCAATCATCCCAAGCAAAAGAACCAACAATCCTATATACAACTTTCGCTGCAGACGTTGGCGTTTCCATTTTTTATATTGCATGGGATGATACAAAGGCAAACCTTAACGAGTTAAACAATCACTATAGCTCGTAGCCAGATCTTGAATAAATTTAAAATAAGCACCGGGCTCTGCTCTATATTTTGTCGCTAAAGGATCGAGTACACCATGTTTCACATCAGTACCACGCATCACAGAGTTAATGACTGCTGGAGTAAACTGGGGTTCAGAGAACACACAATATACCTTATCTGACTGCAATGCTGTGCGAATGTCGATCAATGTCTTTGCGCCCGGACGGCGTTCCGGTGATACCGTAAAGTGACCGAGGTTATTTAAACCAAAATACTCTTCATAGTAATCATAAGCATCATGGAAAACATAATAACCATGCTGCTTAACTGGCTCTAATTGATGTTTGATGCTATCGACTGTTGTATCCAAATTTAGAATGAAAGATTGGAAATTCGCTTGGTATTCTTTGCTGTGCTCTGGGTCAATTTTGATCAATTTATCTGAAATCACTTTCGCCATTTGTGCAGCTTGTATTGGCCCTAACCATAAATGAGGATTGTAATTACCATGGTGATCGTGGCCATCATCGTGATCGTGCCCTTCATGTTCGTCGTATTCAATTTTGTCGATCGATGCTTGTTGATCAAGTTGCAATGCATTTTGACTATTTTGCATAACCCCCTCTAAGAAAGACTCTAAACCCGGTCCAACCCAAACAAACAAATCAACGGTTTTCAATTTTTTTACATCAGAAGGCTTTAAAGCATAATCATGCGGAGAAGTATTGGTTGATAACAACACTTGGGTCTCTGTTACGCCATGTGTGAGTTCTGATGTGATCAATTGTAATGGCTTGATTGATGTCATTACGGTGATAGGCTGCTCAGTCTCCGCCCATGCTGCAGGGGTAACAAGCATTCCAATCAATGTTGCCATTGCCAGCCCAGCGTGTGATAAAATTCGACGCATCTCTATTCTCCGTAATATGAACAAATAAATAGGGTCAGTTTGCCCCTATTTCTATATTGGTAATCATTTTCGATAATGTTACTATATAACATTACACATCATCAAGTTGGTTTAACCATGAGTGAATTAATTCTACTCGACAACATATCTGTTCAATACAATGACAAAGCGGTACTTAATAATATTAATGTCTCGATTAAGAAAGGTGAAATTACGACTTTAATCGGTCCTAATGGCGCAGGCAAATCCACATTAGTTAAAGTCATGTTAGGTTTAGTCAAGAATTATTCTGGAACGGTGACCAAAAGTAAAAGCTTGAGAATTGGCTATGTTCCTCAAAAATTACGCCTTAATGATAGTTTACCATTAACGGTTGATCGATTTCTTAAATTAGCCGGGCGTTACAGCACTCAAGAGCGCATGGAATCTTTACGCCTAGTAGGCGCTGAAAGTCTCTATAAAAATGATATGCATAAATTATCTGGAGGTGAGAACCAACGGGTATTATTAGCGCGTGCTTTATTGCAACGCCCTGATTTATTAGTGCTTGATGAACCCGCTCAAGGTGTCGATGTACAAGGGCAAATTGATCTTTACACTTTGATAAACACTATACGTCAACGTTTTGGCTGTGCCGTTTTCATGGTGTCACACGATCTGCATTTAGTCATGGCGCAAACCGATGAAGTAATATGCTTGCAGCACCATATTTGCTGTTCTGGCGCACCAGAAGCTATCACCAAGCATCCTTCTTACATTGCGATGTTTGGTCAAACCGCAAAAGATACACTGGCTTTTTATCATCATGAACATCACCACCATCATGATCTCGCAGGTGAAGCGGTTGAAGGTGAGCCGGAAGCCTGCTCTCACAATAGCTGTGCACATCCTTCCACAACTCAAAAAAAACGTGGTCATTAATCTATGTTTGATATTCTCTTTCCGTCGGTACTGGCTGGTTTAGGCATCGCAATTATTGCCGGTCCTTTAGGTTCGTTAGTGGTATGGCGCAAAATGGCGTACTTTGGTGACACTCTAGCTCACGCTTCATTATTAGGATTAGCTTTAGGTTTTTTACTGGATGTAAATTTATATCTTGCCTTAGTCGTATGCTGCTTAGGCATTGCTGTTTTACTTGCGACCTTACAAGAACAAAAGGTGGTCGCAACCGATACGCTTCTCGGTATTCTGGCACACAGCTCATTATCACTTGGTTTGGTGGCGATCAGTTTTTTGGATAATGTTCGAGTTGATCTCATGAGTTACCTTTTTGGTGACTTACTTGCCGTTTCTCCTTCCGATTTATTATTTATTTATTTAGGTGGTCTCGTGATTATGGCGCTGCTAATTTATTTTTGGCGACCACTACTATCAACCTCCATCAGTGAAGAGTTAGCCAGTGTTGAAGGCGTGAATGTTCCATTGATGCGTATTGTATTAATGTTGTTGGTAGGCTTAGTGATTGCCGTCGGCATGAAATTTGTTGGGGCGTTAATTATTACCTCTCTACTTATCATTCCTGCGGCTACCGCCAGACGCTTTGCACGAACGCCAGAACAGATGGCGGTAGGTGCATCTTGCCTCGGAATAGTTTCTGTTTTATGCGGATTATCCTTATCTTGGATTTACGATACACCAGCAGGTCCTTCTGTCGTGATATGCGCTGCGGCGTTGTTTATGCTCAGCCAATTTAAAAAATCGAACGCCTAATAATGAAAGGTAGGTATCTACTCTGAGCCGCCTTTCATCTGATTGCTTTACACTGGGCATTACACGGTTTGTGATGCCCATCTCTCACCCTTTTTATCTACGCCTCTACTATCTCAGTTAAGGATGGTTTCAGCACCTTTGCACTCATGAATAATGGCTATTAACCCATTATTCTAATAAGAGATAAAGAGCATGAAACGACGCATCCCTTTTGCTACTTCTAAGATTATTACCACTTCTGCGATCATTATTACGTCTACAGTTGCTTCGAGCTTATTTTCAAGTGCCGTCCATTCTGCACCTTCCACAGTAATAGAATGTGCTTCACCTTCTCAAGTAGAGACAAACAATTTACGTATGTATCAAATCATGGTGGAAAGCTTTGTCGATAGTGATAAAAATGCCAATTACGATACCGGCTATGGGACAAGTCACCATAATGGAGATTTGCAAGGCATCATCAACTCACTCGACTATATTCAGTCTCTTGGCGTAAATGCGATTTGGTTAACCCCTATTTTTGAATCAACGCCTATCAAAGGACAATCTCATTGGGATGACAAACTGGATGCCACCGGCTATTTTGCCAGTGATTATTTTAAAATCGATCCCAAATTTGGCACCTTAGAACAAGCCAAAACATTAGTAAATGAAGCCCATAAACGTGGGCTTTATGTCTTTTTTGACGGGGTGTTTGGCCACCATAAATCCAATATCAAGCCCTCACCTACTGGCCTCCTTCCTACAGGAAAAGATAACCCTGTCCGTTACCCAGACAGCTTGCCCTTCTATCAAGAAGTAGCAACCTATTGGATAGAAACCTTAAAGATTGATGGATGGCGATTAGATCAAGCGTATCAAGTTCCTACCGAGTATTGGTCTAAGCTTCGTCAAGCCGTTGAGCACACCTCTCAACAAGTTCAATATGCCAATGATCAAGGTGAAATGGTGCACCCGCTCGGTTACATGGTGGCTGAAATTTGGAATAACCAAAACTATATCACTGAGCATGGATATGGCAGTGATGCGAACCCTGCTTTATGTTCAGCTTTTGATTTTCCTATGCGCTATCGTTTAGTTGAAACCTTTGCGGTCAATGAGAACGGCAATGGGGGTAAAGGTGGAGATTGGTTGGCACAAGGAATGGATCTTCATGATCTGTACCCAAAACATGCAAGGCCAAACTTAATGTTAGGCAATCATGATCTGGTTCGGTTTGGTGATTTATTGCAACGAGGCTTTATTGCACAGCCCAAAGATGGCAGTTATTGGCAACGCCACCTCGCCGCCCTCTCTTTTATTACTGCTTATTCAGGCCCAATTACCTTGTATTATGGTGATGAAATTGGCGATGAAGTAAAAGACTTCTACGATAAAGTCCCTAACGATATTTGTGCTGCTCAAGGCTTGTGTGACGATCATGTGGCGCGTTCTGGTGCAAAAATCGAGGGTATTACCGCCACGCTCTCTAAAGCTCAATCGCAGCTAAAACAGCAAGTCAGTAAACTGATGACACTGCGCCGCGATCACCCGGTACTGTCTCAAGGTCAGCGTATTTCTGTACTGGCAAATAAGCAGGTGTATATCGATCACAAATCTTATAATGATGAATCCATGATTTTCATGGTAAGCACTTCAGATAAGCCTCAAACACTATCGTTAACATCGCAACAATTAGGCTCATCAGGACAATTAACCGATTGGTTTAATGAAGAAAGCTTTGTTCCTAATAATGAGCAATATCATATTTCTTTGGCACCATTCGAAGCCCGTTTTCTCGGCATTGAAAAGCCCGCTCAATTAATCACAACCAAGCCGCAAGTATCCCTCAGTGGAGAAGGGTTTTTAGCGCAATGTGATAATCCAACAATCAATGAAAGTGGCCCTATCGATAGACCTTTGTATGTCGTGGGTGATTTTACTGATTCAGGTTGGACGCATGTTGCTAATCGTCAGTTTAAATATAAAGGGGGAAATGTTTATCAAGTTGTGGTCGATGAGCAAGCAGGTAGCTACCGTATGCAATACGCAACTAAAAACTGGAAGCCTCAGTTTACCGCTTCCGCTTTAGAAATAATTTCTGGCAAAGTATCTGATTTGAAATACGGAGGCTATGGCAAAGATACCGCGGCTCTATTACCTGAATCAGGAAAGTACGTGTGGAGCCTGCAATTTACTGAATCTGGATTGCCGGATAAAGTGATGGTATCAATGTGTCCATCATCGTAACAATAAGCATTAATTTCATCAGCATTAGTACCATAATAAGTAAACCCCATAGAATTAAATTCATGGGGTTTACTTGATACAATAATTTGTAGCTTTACCGGTGTAAACCTCTACGCCATTCGGTGAGTTCCACATAACTTATTTCCAGCAGGATCGCGCAAATAAGCTAAATATAAACGACCAGCAAGCCCATTACGCTCACCAGGAGGATCTTCACAAGTGATCCCGCCATTTGCTATGCCAGCTTCGTGCCACGCATGAACCAATTCTGGAGTGGCAATAGAAAAACCAAAGGTTGAACCATTACCATGGGTGGCGACTTCACCATTAATCGGCTTGGTTAAAATAAATATACCGGTTGGCGTTTTATAAATGCAACGCTCACCAAGCATGACCCCTGCGTCATATCCCAGTACACCTAAAATCGCATCATAAAATTTTTTTGACGCATCAAGATCATTGGCACCAAGCATAATGTGACTGAACATAACTGAATCCTTTGATATTTGTATGTAGTGTTCTACTTTACCCAGTATCCAATTCAAAGCAAATAAAAAGGCCATCCGAAGATGACCTTATCTATTTATATCCGATGCCTTGGGGGATCACTGCATTATTTAAAAATGGCAGATTACCAACCAGTCACTTCTTTCAGTGCAGTTCCAATTTCAGCAAGTGATTTGGTGGTTTTAACACCAGCCGCTTCAAGTGCTGCAAATTTATCTTCCGCAGTACCTTTACCACCTGAGATGATTGCACCAGCGTGACCCATGCGCTTACCAGGAGGCGCAGTTACACCAGCAATGTAAGAAACAACTGGCTTAGTTACATTTGCTTTAATGTAAGCTGCCGCTTCTTCTTCTGCTGTACCACCGATCTCACCAATCATTACGATGGCTTCTGTCGCGGGATCGTTTTGGAACATTTCCAATACGTCGATAAAGTTAGTACCCGGAATAGGGTCACCACCAATACCAACACACGTTGATTGACCAAAACCAGCATCAGTTGTTTGTTTTACTGCTTCATACGTTAACGTACCAGAGCGAGAAACAATACCAACACGGCCAGGTTTATGGATATGACCAGGCATGATACCAATCTTACATTCACCAGGAGTGATCACACCTGGACAGTTTGGACCGATCATACGAACGCCAGTTTCTTCAAGCTTCACTTTTACATCAAGCATATCCAATGTTGGAATGCCTTCCGTGATAGTCACGATAAGCTCGATGCCTGCATCAATCGCTTCTAAAATTGCATCTTTACAAAATGCAGCCGGTACGTAGATAACGGTTGCCGTTGCGCCAGTCGCTTCTACCGCTTCACGCACGGTATTAAATACTGGAAGACCTAAGTGCTCAGTTCCGCCTTTACCAGGAGAAACACCACCGACCATTTGCGTACCGTAATCGATCGCTTGCTCTGAGTGGAATGTACCTTGACCGCCAGTGAAACCTTGGCAAATAACTTTAGTATCTTTATTAATTAGAACAGACATTATTTGCCCTCCGCCGCTTTAACTACTTGAACCGCTGCATCTTTAAGTGAAGTTGCTGCAATGATATCTAGACCTGATTTCGCCAATACGTCACGACCAAGTTCAGCATTCGTACCTTCAAGACGAACCACAACTGGGACTTCAACGCCCACTTCTTTCACTGCGCCAATGATGCCTTCAGCAATCATGTCACAACGAACGATACCACCAAAGATATTCACAAGAACCGCTTTTACATTCTCATCAGACAAGATGATTTTGAATGCTTCTGCAACGCGTTCTTTGGTTGCGCCACCGCCAACATCAAGGAAGTTAGCTGGTTTGCCACCATGCAAGTTAACGATATCCATCGTACCCATTGCAAGACCGGCACCATTAACCATACAACCGACATTGCCATCAAGTGCTACGTAGTTTAATTCATATTGTGCTGCGTGTGCTTCGCGCTCATCTTCTTGAGAAGCATCGTGCATTTCACGTAGTTTAGGTTGACGGTACATTGCATTTGAGTCGATGTTGATTTTTCCATCAAGACAAACTAAATCACCAGCACCGGTAACCACAAGTGGGTTAATTTCAAGTAATGCAAGATCGTACTGAGCAAACATGTTTGCTAGACCCATAAAGATCTGAGTAAACTGCTTGATTTGGTTGCCTTTAAGGCCCAATTTGAATGCAAGCTCACGACCTTGGTATGCCTGAGGGCCAACCAATGGATCGATCGCAGCTTTATGGATAAGCTCCGGCGTTTCTTCCGCAACTTTTTCAATTTCAACGCCGCCTTCGGTAGACGCCATGAACACGATACGACGTGTGCCACGGTCAACAACTGCACCTAGGTACAATTCATTGGCGATATCTGACGCTTCTTCAACTAAGATCTTAGTAACAGGCTGACCTTTTGCATCTGTTTGGTAAGTCACAAGGTTTTTACCTAGCCACTTTTGAGCAAACTCTTTTACACCGTCTTTAGTGTCATGTAGCTCTACGCCACCAGCTTTACCGCGCCCACCGGCGTGTACTTGACACTTAACAACTTTCTTAGCCGTTGAGATACGACCTGCTGCTTCATAAGCTTCAAGTGGGGTATTGCAAGCGTAACCTTCTGGTACTGGCAATCCGAATTCAGCAAATAGCTGCTTGGCTTGATATTCATGCAAATTCATTGTGCTACTTCCGTTTCTTTATCCGTAGGGATTAATAGTTTCCATTGGCATTTAAGCTAAAACGCCATTGTGTCATATAGTTGTACTGGTTATTTAAGCCAAGTAGGTATAAATAGATACCTACTTGAACTTAATTACTGATGTATTTTAAATTTACACATCAAGTAATAGGCGAGCTGGATCTTCTAGTAACTCTTTAATCGTTACTAAGAAACCAACTGACTCACGACCATCGATTAAACGGTGATCGTAAGATAATGCAAGATACATCATAGGTAAAATTTCAACTTTACCATTCACTGCCATTGGTCGATCTTGGATTTTATGCATACCCAAAATTGCCGCTTGTGGTGGATTGATGATAGGCGTCGACATTAATGAGCCAAACACACCACCGTTAGTGATAGTGAAGTTTCCGCCCATTAAATCTTCAACTTGAAGCTTGCCATCACGACCTTTGATCGCGAGCTCTTTAATGCCTTTTTCAATATCAGCAAAGCCTAGTAAATCACAGTCTTTTAGAACTGGAGTAACAAGACCACGTGGCGTTGATACTGCCATGCTGATATCAAAGTAATTGTGATACACGATATCGGTACCATCAATCGATGCATTCACTTCAGGGTAACGTTTTAGCGCTTCTGTTACTGCCTTCACATAGAAAGACATGAAACCTAAACGTGTATCATGGCGCTTCTCAAATTGATCTTTATATTGAGCACGTAGGTCCATGATTGGTTTCATATTTACTTCGTTAAACGTAGTAAGCATTGCTGTTGAATTTTTCGCTTCCAGTAGGCGATTCGCCACTGTTTTACGAAGACGTGTCATTGGAACACGTTTCTCGGTACGAGCTGCTGCAGGTGCTTCAATAGCTTCTGCTTTTGCAGTAGACGCTGGCGCTGAAGATTTTTTAGCAATATGTGCATCAATATCTTCACGAGTAATACGACCGCCAACACCAGAACCTTTCACTTCTGAAGCATCAAGATTATGCTCAGCCAATAAACGGCGAACCGCTGGGCTAAGCGCATCATTCGTTTCTTCCGATAACGCAGCTGTGTGGCGTTTATCTGGAGAAGCTTCTGTTGAAGCTGTCGTGTCTTGAGTTGGCTCACCAGCAACTGCGCCAGGCTTTAATTTAGCCAGTAATTGCTTTGAAAGTACTGTCGCACCTTCTTCTTCGATGATAGCTTCTAAAACGCCATCTTCAGGAGCAGGTACTTCTAAAATTACTTTATCGGTTTCGATTTCAACTAAGATATCGTCACGAGAAACCGCGTCACCAGGTTGCTTGTGCCACGTTGCTACCGTTGCGTCTGCAACTGATTCAGGTAGATCTGGTACAAGAATTTCAATTGTCATAACTGTTTAATCCTTTTATCTAGTTCATTTCACTAGCGTAATAAGCCAATTCACTTTATAAAAAGCGATTCACTTTACAAAATCCAATTAACTTAAAAATCCAAACTTAAAGCATCGTCAACCAAGGCTTTTTGTTGTTTTAAGTGTACTGACATATAACCAACAGCTGGTGATGCAGAAGCTGGTCGACCTGCGTATTTCAATGTTGCACCATCTGGCAATGCAAAGCGCATATTGTGCTGGCTGCTATACCATGCGCCTTGGTTTTGAGGCTCTTCTTGACACCATACAAAATCTTCAACGTTAGTATATTGCTCAATGGCTTTACTAACATCTTCGTATGGGAATGGGTAAATCTGTTCCACACGAATAATCGCCACATCGTCTTGCTCATTTTTACGACGTTGTTCAAGCAAATCGTAATACACTTTACCTGAGCACATAACAACACGTTTCACTTTGCTGGCTTCAAGTTCATCAATTTCAGCGATAGCCGCTTGGAACGTCCCACTCGCTAATTCTTCAAGCGTTGAGGTACATAACGGATGACGAAGTAGTGACTTAGGCGACATCACAACCAATGGGCGGCGCATTGGACGCACCACTTGACGACGGATCATGTGATAAACCTGAGCTGGTGTTGAAGGAACAACAACTTGAATGTTTTGTTCTGCACAAAGCTGTAAATAACGCTCTAGACGTGCCGATGAGTGCTCTGGACCTTGACCTTCATAGCCATGAGGAAGCAGCATAGTTAAGCCACATAAGCGACCCCATTTTTGCTCACCTGAAGAAATAAATTGGTCGATCACTACTTGTGCACCATTGGCAAAATCACCAAATTGTGCTTCCCAAATGGTTAAACCACCAGGTTCAGCTGTTGCATATCCATATTCAAAAGCCAGTACCGCCGCTTCTGATAATACAGAATCGAACACTTGGAAAGGACCTTGTTTATCATGCAAATGCGCCAAAGGCATATACGTGCTTGCTGTATTTTGATCATGCAATACCGCATGACGATGGAAGAAAGTACCACGGCCAGAATCTTGCCCGGTAATACGGATTCGTTTACCCATATCCACTAGAGTGGCGTAAGCCAGTGTTTCTGCCATACCCCAATCGATTGACTTTTCACCGTTTGCCATAGATAAGCGATCATCGTAAAGCTTCGCTACTCGGCTTTGTAACTTATGGCTTTCTGGGAATTGGCAGAGTTTATGACCCAGTTCAATCAAACGAGTTTGATCGATTTCGCTGTCCCATTCTTCATTCCATTCATGGCCCAAGTATGGTGTCCAATCAACAGAATGCAGAGCCATTGGCCTCCACTCTTTAACCACTACTTCACCGCGATCTAATGCATCACGATATTCATTGACCATTTGAGTCGAAACTTCAAGCTCAATATCTTTACGATCCACTAAAACATCCGCGTACAACTTACGTGGTGTTGGATGTTTTTTGATCTTTTGATACATCAATGGTTGAGTTGCACTTGGTTCATCAGCTTCGTTATGGCCATGGCGGCGATAACATACTAAATCAATCACAACATCACGCTTAAAGGTATTACGGTAATCCAATGCGATACGTGTAATGAAAGCAACCGCTTCTGGGTCATCTGCATTCACATGGAAAATTGGTGCCTGTACCATTTTGGCGATATCAGTACAGTACATGGTTGAACGCATGTCGCGAGGGTTAGACGTAGTAAAACCAACTTGGTTGTTCACTACGATACGAACCGTACCACCAACTTGGTAACCACGAGCTTGAGACATGTTAAACGTCTCAGCCACCACACCTTGACCGGCAATCGCTGAATCACCGTGGATAGTAATAGGAAGGACTTTACTACCATCTTTATCATTTAAACGGTCTTGACGAGCGCGCACTGAACCAATAACAACTGGGTTTACAATTTCCAGATGCGATGGGTTAAAAGCAAGTGCTAAGTGAACATCACCACCTGGAGTCGCGAAATCGGCTGAGAAACCTTGATGGTATTTCACATCACCCGTACCCCATGAATCGCCATGTTTACCCGCAAACTCATCAAACAAATCTTGTGGTTTTTTACCTAACACATTAACTAACATGTTTAAGCGACCACGGTGCGCCATACCAATAACAACTTCGCGCATACCATTTGAGCCAGCATGACGGATAAGTTCTTTCATCATTGGAATAAGAGCATCACCACCTTCTAGAGAGAAGCGTTTTGCACCAGGGAATTTCGCACCAAGATAACGTTCTAAGCCTTCTGCTGCGGTTAATTCATCAAGGAAAGTGAGTTTTTCTTCTTTCGAAAAAGAACCTTCGCCAACCACAGATTCTAAGCGATCTTGGATCCAACGTTTTTCTTCTGTATTCGTAATGTGCATATATTCTGCACCGATAGAACCACAGTAGATTTTATTTAACGCTTGGTAGATGTCTTTGAGAGGCATGGTTTCTTGCCCAACGGCAAATGAACCAACATTAAATGACTCTTCAAAGTCTTCTGGAGAGAGATTATGGAATTCAGGATCCAGTTCAGCAACGGGTTCACGCTTCCAAATATTAAGAGGGTCTAGATTTGCAGCTTGATGCCCACGGAAACGATAAGCATTGATTAACTGCAGAACTTTTACTTGTTTAACATCGACATCAGGATCACTAACTTGGACATTGTAATGCTTTGTCTCTTTCGCTAATCGTCTAAAGTAGTCACGAACACGAGAATGTGGTTGTTCACCATTAGTAGGGGCTTCTACTGGAAGGCTATCAAACACTTGTTTCCATTCGTCACCGACTAGATCGGGGTCACTAAGATACAGTTCGTAGAGTTCTTCTACGTAAGTTGCATTGGCGCCAGCCAAGTGTGAAGACTCGAGCCATGCCTTCATCACGCCGTTGTGCATATTTTCCCTTAACCTGTTAGGTTTCAATTATGCCTCGACCATTATTATTCAAACTACCAATTATCCGAGTAATAAGTGTCGAATGATAGTCGGCTCATTAGAAGCCGACTGTTCGTTGCTCATAAAGAGCAATTTTTAAATTTTTACACCGAACGATTAATCAACATAGTTTTAATGTGACCAATCGCTTTGGTTGGATTTAATCCTTTAGGACACACACTTACACAATTCATGATCTCATGGCAACGGAAAACGCTAAATGCATCGTCAAGATTTGATAAGCGTTCATCTGTTGCAGTATCTCGGCTATCAATTAACCAACGGTAAGCAGCAAGTAAACCTGCAGGTCCAATAAATTTATCAGGGTTCCACCAGAATGATGGGCATGATGTTGTACAACATGCACACATAATACAATCGTATAAACCATCAAGGTGCGCACGATCTTCAGGAGATTGTAAGTGCTCACGTGATGGTGGTAACTCACCATCATTGATCAAATACGGCTTCACTTTTGCATAGTTATCGTAGAACTGAGCCATATCAACAATCAAGTCACGAACTACTGGTAAACCAGGTAGTGGGCGAATGATCACTTTACCTTTACCAAGCAATGCTGATAACGGAGTGATACACGCAAGGCCATTTTTACCATTCATGTTTAAGCCATCCGAACCACACACACCTTCACGACATGAACGGCGGAAAGAGATGCTTGGATCTTGTTCTTTTAATAAAATCAATGCGTCCAACACCATCATGTCAGAGCCTTCTTTTACTTCAAGCGAGTAATCCTTCATGTAAGGCTTTTTATCTGTATCCGGATTATATCGGTACAAAGAGAAATTCACGTTCATTTACTTTATCTCCCTTAGTAGACACGAGCTTTAGGTGGGAAGGCTTCACGTAATACTGGTTGCATATTAACATCACGCTTAGACATCGCTTCCGTTACCGGATTGTAGATAGAATGGCATAACCAGTTCGCATCATCACGATCTGGGAAATCAAAACGAGCATGCGCACCACGGCTTTCTGTACGGTAGTTAGCCGCAACAGCGGTTGCAAACGCAGTTTCCATCAAGTTATCCAGCTCTAAACACTCAATACGTTGGGTGTTAAATTCTGTCGACTTATCTGATAGGTAAGCATTTTTAAGACGTTCACGAATTGCTTTAAGCTCTTCCAGACCTTGTGCCATTGCATCACCTTCACGGAAAACCGAGAAGTTGTTTTGCATGCAACTTTGAAGATCTTTACGAATTTGAACAGGATCTTCACCACCAGTACTATTTTCCCAGCGGTTATAACGAGCAAGTGATGCTTGAATATCCGCTTCGGTTGCAGGGCGAGCCTCTGCTTGTGCTTGTAATGTTTCACCAAGGTGTAAACCCGTTGCACGACCAAATACCACAAGGTCAAGCAGTGAGTTACCACCTAAGCGATTTGCACCGTGTACTGATACTGATGCAATTTCGCCACAGGCAAACAAACCTTGAACTTCAACATCGTTACCATTTTCATCTTGTTTGATCGCTTGGCCAGAAACCTGAGTTGGCACACCACCCATCATGTAGTGACAAGTAGGGATAACTGGAATTGGTTCTTTCACAGGATCTACGTGAGCAAAAGTACGAGATAATTCAAGAATACCTGGAAGACGAGCATCCAGAACATCTTTACCTAAATGATCCAGCTTTAGTTTGATATGTGGACCCCAAGGACCTTCACAACCACGACCTTCACGGATTTCAATCATCATTGAACGAGCGACCACGTCACGACCCGCAAGATCTTTCGCATTCGGCGCATAACGCTCCATGAAACGCTCACCATCATTATTAAGAAGGTAACCACCTTCTCCACGACAGCCTTCGGTTACTAACACACCAGCACCAGCAATACCGGTTGGGTGGAATTGCCACATTTCAATATCTTGCATTGGAACGCCAGCACGCAGCGCCATTCCAACACCATCACCAGTATTAATGTGAGCATTAGTTGTTGATTGGTAAATACGACCTGCGCCACCGGTAGCTAAGATAGTTGCCTTGGCTTTAAAGTAGCAAATTTCGCCCGTTTCCATGCAAAGTGCAGTGGTACCTAGCACAGCACCATCTTCATTTTTCACTAAATCCAGCGCATACCACTCAGAAAAAATCGTCGTTTTATGCTTAATGTTTTGTTGGTACAAAGTATGAAGCAATGCGTGACCAGTACGGTCAGCAGCAGCAGCAGTACGTGCAGCTTGCTCACCACCAAAATCTTTTGATTGACCACCAAATGGACGCTGATAAATAGAACCATCTTCAAAACGAGAAAAAGGAAGACCCATTTTTTCTAATTCAATAACAGATTCAGGACCATTTTTACACATATATTCAATAGCGTTTTGGTCACCAATGTAATCTGAACCTTTTACGGTATCGTACATGTGCCATTGCCAATCATCTTTATGTGAATTACCGAGCGCAACCGTAATACCACCTTGCGCTGAAACAGTATGAGAACGAGTTGGAAATACTTTTGATAACAACGCACACGATAGGCCTTGCTCAGAAATTTGTAAGGCAGCGCGCATACCAGCACCACCTGCGCCGATAACTACGGCATCGAATTCACGAACGGGAATACTCACTTACACACCCCACAGAATAAATAGACCAGAGAAGAAATACGCAACTAATGTCACGATCACGGCTAATTGTAATAAAGAACGTATTAATGCTGGTTTAACGTAGTCGGTTAAAACTTGCCATAAACCAATCCATGCATGAACAAGCACACACAACAAGGCAATCATGGTGAAGACTTTAGTGACAGTTCCGCCAAAAAACGAATGCCATGTAAGATAATTAATATCTGGCCCAAATGCGAAAAAGCACATCATATACACTGTATAAAGTGCCATGATAATGCCGGTTGCGCGAATTAAGAGGTAATCATGAACTCCATTACGTCCGAATGAAGAGATGTGCTTTACCATACAAGAACTCCTGCCAATACCGATAATACAGCTGTTGCACCGAATACTACTTTTGCAGTCAATGCACCACTTTCTAATTCTTCAAAATATTTTAGGTCCATCAACAAATGACGAATACCACCACATATATGGTATGCCAATGCTGTAAGGATGCCCCAAAGAATAAATTTCACCACAAAGCCATCAACAAGATTTGAAGCTTTGGCAAAACCTACAGGAGAAGATAATGAAGTGGCGAGTAGCCATAATAAGATACCAACAGAAACAAACATAATGACACCAGAAACACGGTGCACGATGGATGCTATTGCGGAAATCGGGAAATGTATCGTTTGTAAATCTAAATTAACCGGTCTGGATTTTCTTTTTTTCACGGGTGTGCTCACTCAGCTCCATCTAGAGCATTTATTTATAGTTATAGACATAGAATAATCAACACCTTGTTACGATTTAATTAACAAGTTCAGTCCATAACACCCAGTTTATTTATGAATTTTTTGTTAATTAAATTTCTATCTTATCAATAGCTGAACTTCCAAACTCTTGATAAAATAAGGCGTTAACCAATATCTCCAATTCGCACTATACGCTGCTAGCATATAAATTCAATTCATGTAACAAAATATGCTACATAGAACATATTTTTAACTTTTTCCATGTGAAAAATCAAAACCAGCACACATAACCGTGTAGATTAATTGACTTTAAGCTCTAATCTGAGTACAAAAAGCCCACACAAAATATCCTGGACGGATTAATCATATACAAAGGAGAATGTCATGGCGGATAAGAAAGCGACCCTTCATATAGAAGGGCAAGCACCTATTGAGCTCCCAATTTTAAGTGGAACAAATGGTCCAGACGTTGTGGATGTTCGCAAACTAGGTGCTAGTGGTTACTTTACCTTTGACCCTGGTTTTCTTGCTACTGCATCTTGCGAATCCCAAATCACGTACATCGATGGCGGTAAAGGTATCCTTCTACACCGCGGCTATCCTATCGATCAACTTGCAAACAATGCTGATTATTTAGAGGTATGCTACATCCTACTTTATGGAGAAGCACCGACTCGCACTGAATACGAAAAATTCAAACAAATCGTCTCAAAACACACTATGGTTCATGAGCAAATTGCTAGCTTCTTCCATGGTTTCCGTCGTGATGCTCACCCAATGGCGGTCATGTGTGGTGTTGTAGGTGCATTAGCTGCTTTCTACCACGACTCTCTAGATATCAATAACGAAACACACCGTGAAATTACCGCTTTCCGCCTATTGTCGAAAATGCCAACATTAGCGTCTATGTGTTACAAATATTCAATTGGCCAACCATTCATCTACCCACGTAATGACTTAGATTACGCAAGTAATTTCTTGCATATGATGTTTGCTAACCCATGTGAAGAATACAATGTGAATCCTGTAGTTGCTCGCGCAATGGATAAGATATTCACATTACACGCAGATCATGAACAAAACGCTTCTACGTCAACGGTACGTCTTGCAGGTTCTTCTGGTGCAAACCCATTTGCATGTATTGCAGCGGGTATCGCATCACTTTGGGGGCCTGCTCATGGCGGAGCAAACGAAGCATGTTTACGTATGCTTGAAGAAATTGGCAGCGTCGACAACATTGAAGAATACGTAGCAAAAGCTAAAGATAAAAAAGACCCATTCCGTTTGATGGGCTTTGGTCACCGTGTTTATAAAAACCACGACCCTCGTGCAACAGTAATGCGTCAAGCTTGTCATGATGTATTGTCTGAACTAAACATTGACGATCCTCTACTTGATGTTGCAATGGAATTAGAACGTATCGCACTTTCTGACCCATACTTCATTGAGAAGAAACTTTACCCGAACGTTGATTTCTACTCAGGCATCATCCTGAAAGCCATCGGTATTCCAGTATCAATGTTTACCGTAATTTTCGCCCTTTCTCGTACAATCGGTTGGATTGCACATTGGAACGAAATGCACGCAGACCCAGACAACCGTATTGGTCGTCCACGTCAGTTATATACAGGTCAATCTAGCCGTGACTTTACCCCTCTTCAAGAAAGAGAGTAATGGCTTCAATTAGCTAGATGAAGGCAAAAGCGCCACTTACGATGTAAGTGGCGCTTTTTATTGAAAGCTTCATAACTTTGAATATTTAAAGGTAGAATATTATGCCTTTAAACTGGATTATCAATATCAATAAACTCAACATCAAGGCCATGCTCTTTTGCTAGCCACCCTCCTAAAGCCTTAACACCATAACGTTCTGTCGCATGGTGACCAGCAGCAAAATAATGAATGCCTAACTCTCTGGCAATATAGGTTGTCCGCTCTGATATCTCCCCAGATATAAAGGCGTCTAAGCCAAATTTAGCGGCTAATTCCAAATAATCTTGCCCACCACCAGTACACCAACCAATCGTTTTGATCTTTTTACCTTCATCATCGGCTGCAATATGTAAAGGCTTACGCTTTAATACGGTTTCAATTCTATTTTGCAGTTCTGGGCCAGTTAATTCACTTTCAAACGAACCATGCATAGCAACTGATTGAGCATGCCCTTCCAATCCACCTTCAACTTTAATACCCAATAAATTGGCTAATTGTGCGTTATTTCCTAATTGAGGGTGAATATCTAAAGGTAAGTGGTATGCATATAAATTCATATTATTCTGAATTAAAGAGCGAATTCTAGCTCCTTTCATCCCGATAATCGGCTCAGCTTCTCCTTTCCAAAAATAGCCATGATGTACCAGGAGAGCATCGGCATTGGCTTCAACTGCCGCATCAATTAATGCTTTCGATGCGGTCACACCGGTCACAACTTTTTTAATCTCTGTACAACCTTCAACTTGTAAACCATTCGGACAATAGTCTTTTACTAACTGGGGTGATAGAGTTTGATTTAAAAGTTGTTCTAACTGTAAATTATTCATTATACGACTGCCTTGTTAGTAATATTATCGAGTAGCTTTACATCATTGTACTTTTAGCGTTTATGGATTTATAACAACTAATGGCTTTATAGAAACACATGGTTTTATAACAACAAATTGTTTAAAAGTCTAAGTAACTCAAAATTAGGATAATGAACGCCATTTACTCGATTCCTATCCAAACTGAATCTTAAATAAAGGAAAGTGATTACCGTGTCGGAGAAGAAGTATACAATTTCCCCTGAAGAGCAAACTCACCTCTTTGAACAAATTTCAACATGGATAGCCTCAACTCCTCCATTATTAAAGCCTGATGGTCAAAAATTAATAGCTACGCCTTTTCACAACGACTATCGCGTTTCCCCTGTTTCATATAACGGTAATTCACGGCTTGGTTTTTGGTATCAACATTTATGTATGCAGCACTTTCAATCCCACCCAGATTACCAATTACTTGCCGAAGAAATACAACTGAATCACAACGGTCGAACCCTCGGTGCTATCGATTTTATCGTTGAAAATCAACTAGATCAAACAACTGAACATTGGGAAGTTGCCATCAAGTTTTACTTATTATTTGAAGGTTTATGGTATGGACCCAACAGTAAAGATCGCTTAGATTTAAAACTCTCGCATATGCTAGAACATCAACTTGAAATGTCACGCCACGACTATTTTGTACAGCAGTACCCAGACCTCAACAATATTCAGCCTAAACTTTTAATGCAAGGCAGGCTTTACACGAATCCATTCCAGAAACAAAGAATCCCAAGCCACTGTTTAAACCATGAAATAGAGACAAGCCAAATCAATGGCTACTGGTGTTTTTGGCATGAATTTCAAAAAATAGATGAAGCATTATACCTTTTGAAAAAAGGACAATGGTTAACAGGAAGAAATGAGCACAACCCACAGTTAACTGAAGCGATGGTTGACTTTGTACACTGCCAATCTGAATCTGGTGATTTTTGGTTTATCTTACCGGACAGGTGGCCGAATAATTAATCGCATAATCTAGTGACTCAAAATAAAAACGCGAGAGCCTAAGCCCTCGCGATTATTTTCGTTGCGCTTAAGCCTTATAGGCCCGCGTTAGCAAACACTTGATTCACTATCTCTTGAGCTTCTTGCTCAATTAGTTTCAAGTGCTCTGAACCTTTAAAGCTTTCGCAATAAATTTTATAAATATCTTCCGTACCCGACGGGCGTGCAGCAAACCAACCATTTTCAGTAGTGACTTTTAATCCGCCAATTGCTCCGCCATTACCTTGGGCATGAGTCAGTCGAGCCGTGATTTTTTCACCTGCTAATTCATCTGCGCTAACCATCTCAGCAGACATACTTTTCAGCACATTTTTCTGCTCAGTATTAGCAACAGCTTGAATACGGTTATAAGCAGAAGCACCATGCTTGGCTGCAAGTTTATTGTAGTACTGTTGCGGGTTCATCCCTGTCACTGCAGTAATTTCTGCCGCGAGTAAGCAAAGAATAATACCATCTTTATCTGTTGACCACGGCGTGCCATCTTTACGTAAGAATGACGCTCCAGCGCTTTCTTCACCACCAAAGCCAAAGCGGCCTTCATATAAACCATCAACAAACCATTTAAAGCCAACTGGAACTTCGCACAATTCACGGCCAAGCTCGGCGACCACACGGTCAATAATCGCACTAGATACTAATGTTTTACCTACTTGCACTTCTTTTCCCCAACCATCACGATGACGGAACAAGTAATCAATACAAACAGCTAAGTAATGATTAGGGTCCATCAAGCCTTCAGGGGTCACAATACCATGGCGGTCGTAATCTGGGTCATTACCAAAGGCAAGATCATAATCGTCTTTTAATGATAATAAGCTGGCCATGGCATAGGGAGACGAACAATCCATTCGGATCACACCATCTTTATCCAATGTCATAAATTGAAAAGAAGGATCAACGGTTTCATTGACTAAAGTCATATCGAGCTGATAAGTACTAGCGATTCGACGCCAATATTCAATCCCCGCGCCACCCAATGGGTCGATACCAATCTTTAGACCCGACTGCTGGATCGCATTCATATCAATCACATTATCCAAGTCATCGACATAAGGTTGAACGAGATCTTTCGCGTTTAGAGAATCGGTTAATTCTGAACGTTTAACCCCTTGCAGACCATTGGCAATATATCGATTGGCATTGTCTTCGATACGCTGAGTAATTTCACCTTCAGCTGGCCCACCATGGCTTGGGTTGTATTTGATACCACCATCTTGAGGTGGGTTATGAGATGGCGTGATCACAATACCATCTGCTTTATCAGCATGAGTAAGATTATGAGTTAAAATTGCATGCGATATACCTGGTGTTGGCGTATAACCATTGTCAGCTTGAGTAATAACTTGAACACCATTCCCGGCTAAAACCTCTAACACAGTACGACAAGCTGGCTCAGATAACGCATGGGTGTCTTTACCTACAAATATAGGGCCAGTTAAACCCACGCTATTTCGTTCATCAACAACAGCCTGAGTGATCGCAAGAATATGGCTCTGATTAAAAGTTGATTTTGATGACGAACCACGATGACCAGAAGTACCAAACTGAACACTATGGGCGCGGTTTCCAGCTTCTGGCTCCTTTGTATAATAATCACTGACTAAAGCTGGAATATTAATCAAATCTTCCGGTAGTGTTTTAGTACCTGCTCTTGGGTGAATTGCCATGAAAACGATCCTTTTAAAAACTGCAATTTAAAAACGAAAAAACCCCATAATACGTCACGAGCAATATTATGAGGTTCTATAAATTTTATACCTTTTGACTGAGGCTACAGCTTAGTAGATAAGACATTCCATCCTATCTAAACTAAAATTTGTGCTCTAATAAGATTAGATAGCGTTACAGACTTTTTCAATCAAATCAGCCTGAAACCCCATTTGAGTCATAAGTTGCTGCACCATTTGACGCTTACGGTTGGTATTGTTATTGGTGATAACCCAAAAAGGCGTCTCTGGAATAGAGCGTGGTTTCGTCGTTTTCCCACTGGCTAGCAAGGTTTCTTCATTATCGGCGAAGTACACACGAGTACGCCCTTTCACTTTTGCGGCATCAGCAAAGCGGTTTGGCTCTACATGGTATAAAGCAGATAAAACACTCATAAAACGATCGATTGCTTTTTCTTTTTCTGCAAAATCATTAGAAATAAGCAAAGAACGCATCATTTTTACACCATCTTGCTTCTCTTCTTTCACTGGCACTGAAACGGCTTCAGTGGCAACGGCCGATGCAACATTAGTGGACACTTTTGATCCTTGCTGATCACCGATTAAAAGTCGACGTAAAATATCGGAGGCACTCTCACCAATATGTTGGGTTTGACTCGCGATATAACGATAAAGTTCTTCATCTACTTCAATGGTTTTCATTGGCTTTTCACAATCTCAATCAATTTAACTCTGGCACGATTATACCCTTAACTGGCTCGATACTCTATGCCAATTAAACTTACATACCACGAAAAAGAGATAAAAAAGAGGCCTGAATAACATCAGGCCTCTTTCATTTTGCTTATTCAACTTTGTTTAATAGGCTT
The DNA here is from genome assembly GCF_000286955.2 of Vibrio rumoiensis 1S-45. Lineage (GTDB taxonomy): Bacteria > Pseudomonadota > Gammaproteobacteria > Enterobacterales > Vibrionaceae > Vibrio > Vibrio rumoiensis_A. Next base: position 148,060 of record NZ_AJYK02000082.1, on the reverse strand, counting down.
TTGTACCTAAAATATGCTTATCTACTGGTGATGGTTTACCATATTGAGATGTACCGCCATGGTAGGCTTTCGTTGTCTCAGCCACTGATTTTGTCATCCTCGGATCTTGAGGGCGCTCATGACTATTAATAAACATAGACACATCCCACGCTTCTTGATCAGTTAAGCTGTTGCCTTTACTTAATGGCATATTGGCTTTGATGAAATTCGCTGCGCCATCAATTTTATGCATACCTGCACCCCAGTTATAACTGTCTTTACCCCATAAAGGAGGGAATACATAACGGTTTTCAACTTTGCGACCTTCACCATTATCACCATGACAAAAAGCACACTGTGATTGATACACTTCTTCACCACGAGCAAAGTCAGCTGGTAATGTCGGTTCTTTTAGCTTTGGAAAACCGCGCCCCGGAAGCTTAGAATTTACTTTCACATCCGTTGCTAGCCAATAAGAATAAGCAGTTAAATCACGAATTGTTTGGCTAATCGCTTCTGGAGGAGTGCCGTTCATTGAATAATTAAAACACCCTTGTAGCCTATCTTCGTAGCTGTTTACTTTCTTGTTTTTACCTCGATAAGCAGGATAAGAAACATAAGCAGCCCAAAGCGGAGCGGAGTTCGCAACCTGCCCACCATACAAATGACAGTTCGTACAATTTAATCCATTACCAACCGCACCGGATTCTTTCTCTTGTTGGCTGTTCATAAAAATCGAATAACCGCGCTTTACTGCTTCCGCAAAATGCGCTTCTGGTAAAGCATTCCAATCTGGTGCTTGATGGTATTCTTCACCTTGTGGTAAAGCTTTTCCTGGCTCGACAGAGCCTAGATCTTTATATCCTTCTGCCCAAGACACGGTACTGACGATGGAAAGCATTAATAAAAGGTATTTCATTTTTTCACCTCTGCTTTTTTGTCAGCACTAGCTGTGCCTTGTTTTGCAAAGTATTGTGCTACCTCTGCAATTTCTTCATCGGTTAACCCTTTTGCTATTGGCCCCATGATAGCCATTGCTCCGGCAGGTCGAGTGTCATTTTTCCAAGACTTCATTTGATTGACTAGATAAGCAGCATTTTGTCCACCAAGTCTTGGAATACCTGGTTTAACGCCAACCCCATTTGGTCCATGACAACTCACACAAGAAGGAACATTTGCTTCCATTTTTCCAACATACGCAAGTTTTTCACCCGGTTCCATATCACCCGGCCATTTATCACCACGCCATTGCAACTTGAAGTTTAAAGCATTAGGCACGCTTGAATAATGTTTTACAATTTCATCTACTTGCTCATCTGATATTTGATAAATGAACGCATCCATAAAAGTGGTGTGGCGTTTTGTACTACGAAAATTTTCTATTTGTTCACGTAAATATTCATCAGATTGTCCCCATAAATTGGGTATGTGATCTAATGTCGAAACGCCATTCACTCCATGACATGTTGAGCAAAACTCCACTATCCCTTCTTTTTGTTGGGGTAAGCTTTCTGCCACGCTAATCATTGGAAACAAAATGAGCGCTCCCATTATCAGTCGTTTTCGCATGCTACTTCCTATTATTCTATTATTCATTTGTAAATTAATAATATTATAAGCATATTCTTTAATATTATCCTTACAATAAAAGCGAATTATTGGCATAAATTTGTGCAATTTTTCAGTGCAAGTCTCTAAATCATTCTTTAGAGACACCACATGACATTTAATAATAGATTGTATTAATATGCGGACATCATCCTTACATCTTTCTCACTAAGGTTATTATGACAGTTAATCCCCCACCTCTATTGAACTACAAAATCCAAGGTGATGGCCCTTACCTTTTATTAATCCATGGGTTATTTGGTAGCTTAGACAATTTAGGGTTACTGGCTCGTGATTTAATAAACGACTTTTCAGTGATAAGCGTCGATTTACGAAACCATGGAAAATCATTTCATCATAATGAGATGAATTATCAGACCATGGCCTCTGATCTTGATCATTTATTACAGATCCTAAAAATAGAATCCACTATCGTTATTGGGCACTCTATGGGTGGGAAGGCTGCCATGGCACTTGCTGACATGGCTCCAGAAAAAGTATCTAAATTAATTGTTTTAGACATGGCGCCTGTCGCTTACCAACAAAGCCGTCATGATAATGTTTTTGCAGGACTAAATGCTGTCATACTAGAAAAGCCTACCGACCGTAAAGCCGCATTGGCTTGTTTAGCCCAACATGTAGAAATAGAAGGTGTGCGTCAATTTTTATCCAAATCATTACATTCTAAAGATGGTTCTATGCAATGGCGATTTAATGTCACCGACATACAAGATAATTACCACCACATTCAAGATTGGAAAAATATTCCAGCATTTACTAAACCAACTCTATTTCTAAAAGGGGAGAATTCGGATTATTTAATCGCTGATTATCAAACACAAATCATTGCCCAATTCCCCAATAGTAAAGCGCACATAATTGCAAATACAGGGCATTGGCTCCATGCCGAAAAACCTGCCGAAGTATTGAGATCAATTCGCCGGTTTTTAACGAAATAATTCACATTTAATACTTTTGATGAACGGCAACTCATTAACTTTCAACCGGAATAATGCTATAGTCGAAACATAAAAAACGATGGTGACAATCAGCATGCTTTACGAACACATCAATACCATTGAGTCACTTGGCTTGGATCTCTTTTTTGCATCCCTATTTCTCTTAATAGGGTTAGCCATTAAAGATGTGTTAAAACAAGGGAATGTCCCTGTTTTTGGCCGTCGCATTGTATGGCTTGTATTATTTTTAGGTTGTGCTGGTTTTGTTGCTAAAGGGCTTATTCAACTTAGTTGGGAAGGCTCTGGTTTCGGTTAACATTCCATTGCAAATGGATGTGTAGATTGCATCCCTTTATAAAATTCACATTTAATTGATTGATATCGGCATAGGCCCGGTAATAGATAAATAGGTAATATTTCTATGGCAAGTGTAGGACTCTTCTTTGGTAGTGACACAGGTAATACTGAAGCAGTTGCTAAAATGATTCAAAAAGAACTTGGCAAACAACTTGTCCATGTTCAAGACATTGCTAAAAGCAGCAAAGAAGACATTGATAATTTCGATCTATTATTACTCGGTATCCCGACTTGGTACTATGGTGAATCTCAATGCGATTGGGATGACTTTTTCCCAGAACTTGAAGCTATCGACTTTTCAACAAAATTAGTTGCGATTTTTGGCTGTGGCGATCAAGAAGATTACGCTGAATATTTCTGCGATGCGATGGGTACAGTACGCGATATCGTTGAAGCAAAAGGCGGCACGATTATCGGTTACTGGCCAACAGAAGGTTATGAGTTTGAAGCCTCTAAAGCGCTTGTTGACGATGATAACTTCATCGGTTTGTGTGTGGATGAAGATCGCCAACCAGAATTAACCGATACTCGAGTGAAAACGTGGTCAAAACAAATTTATGATGAAATGTGTCTAGCTGAGCTTGCTGACTAGTCATAGAGCACTCATGGAGTAAACACCTCCTATATGAGGTGTTTTTTTATCATCACTCTAATGCTATAGTCATTTTAGATACATTTTAACAACATATAATGAAATGAAATACACAATAGCGTTGTTCTTATAGTTCATACCAACTTGATGTACTCATGTCTTCTGTTTAGTACAGAACCTCACAGGAAAGTATAATGCCAGATAACAACCAAGCTCTAAAGGAAGCAGGCCTTAAAGTAACTCTACCTCGATTAAAGATCTTAGAGGTGCTACAAAAACCTGACTGCCAACATATCAGTGCTGAAGATTTATATAAGAAGCTGATTGACCTTGGTGAAGAAATTGGCCTTGCAACCGTTTACCGCGTATTAAACCAATTCGATGATGCTGGGATTGTGACACGCCATCATTTTGAAGGTGGTAAATCGGTTTTTGAATTATCCACTCAGCATCATCATGATCACCTAGTGTGTTTAGATTGTGGGGAAGTGATCGAATTTTCAGATGACCTGATTGAAGATCGCCAAAAAGAAATCGCTAAACTTTACAATGTCGAACTCACTAACCACAGCCTGTATTTATACGGACGCTGTGCAGAAGGCAATTGTAAAACAGATTCTAATGTCCATAAAACAAACAAGTAACATCACGGTTTATTCATAAAGATAAAATTTGATGTAACAAAAAACGCACCTTCAATTTGAAAGGTGCGTTTTTATTTATATCAATTAAATGAAGCGATTACTGATCGTCAATCTTCGCCCAAGTATCTCTTAAGCCAACAGTACGGTTAAATACTAAATTTTCTTTAGAAGAATCCTTTGCATCAATGCAGAAATAGCCAGTACGTTCAAATTGAATACCAGCACCTGCTTCAGCATCAACAAGACTTGGTTCAACAACACCTTTCTTCACCACAAGCGAATCTGGGTTAATGGTGGCAGCAAAATCATCTGCTGCACCTGGATTTGGCACCGTAAATAAACGGTCGTATAAACGAATATCAGCCGTGATACCTTTCGTTGCCGATACCCAGTGAATTACCCCTTTTACTTTACGGCCATCGGCTGGGTTCTTACCTAACGTCTCAGGATCATAAGAGCAGAAAATCGTGGTAATATTACCATCACTATCTTTTTCAATGCGATTAGCTTGAATCACGTATGCGCCACGTAAGCGCACTTCTTTACCTAAGACTAAACGTTTGTATTTCTTGTTGGCTTCTTCACGGAAATCATCCGCCTCGATAAAAATCTCACGCGTGAATGGCACTTCACGGCTACCCATTTCAGGTTTATTTGGATGATTTGCAATCGTTAAAGTCTCGTCATTTTCGACGTTCTCGATAATAACTTTAACTGGATCTAGAACCGCCATTGCACGAGGTGCATTTTCATTCAGATCTTCACGAATACAAGCTTCTAGTGAGCCAAATTCAATCATATTTTCTTGCTTAGTCACACCGATACGAGAGCAAAACTCGCGAATTGAGCCCGGTGTAAAACCACGACGACGCAAACCAGAAATCGTTGGCATACGAGGATCATCCCAACCATTGACTAGCTTCTCTGTCACTAATTGATTCAACTTACGCTTAGACATCACAGTATATTCTAAGTTTAAGCGACTAAATTCATACTGATGTGGTTGGCAATCAATCGTAATATTCTCAAGAACCCAATCATACAGACGGCGGTTATCTTGGAACTCTAAAGTGCACAATGAATGGGTGATACCTTCCAATGCATCAGAAATACAATGGGTAAAATCGTACATCGGATAGATGCACCACTGATTACCCGTTTGATGATGCTCAATAAAACGCACACGATAAATAACAGGATCACGCATCACGATAAATGACGACGCCATGTCAATCTTGGCACGTAAGCACGCTTTACCTTCTTCGAAGCCACCAGCACGCATCTTTTCAAATAGTGCTAAGTTTTCTTCTACTGAACGGTCACGATATGGGCTGTTTTTTCCAGGCTCTTTTAACGAACCACGATATTCACGAATTTCATCTGGAGTTAGCTCATCAACATAAGCCAAACCTTTTTCAATAAGCTCAACCGCATAACCATACAAAGCATCAAAATAATTAGAAGAATAGCAAATATCACCATCCCATTTAAAGCCTAACCAATTCACATCTTCTTTGATTGATTCTACGTATTCAATATCTTCTTTCGCAGGGTTGGTATCATCAAAACGAAGGTTACACTGACCCTGATAATCTTGAGCTAAACCAAAGTTTAAGCAGATAGATTTAGCATGGCCAATATGTAAGTAGCCATTTGGTTCAGGTGGGAAACGAGTATGGATCCCGGTATGTTTGCCATCAGCTAAATCCTTGTCAATAATTTGACGGATAAAATTAGATGGACGAGCCTCAGCTTCACTCATCGACAGTACCTCAGTAAAAATAAAAGAGTCTTAATTAATTGGGACTAATGATCCACAATTCTAGCCTGATACACAACAATAACCGCTATTTTCTTTACCAATTGAACAAAAACTCAATCAAACAACTAAAAATAAGCGTCTTCACATAAAAAAAGCCTCGAAAATCGAGGCTTTTTAAGAAGTTTATCTTGGTGAGTACTAAGGAAGTGTCACATCAGATAAATCATCTGAAGCTGGAACTTCTTTCATTTCACCAGCAACAATTTCGGCGAGTGGGCCAAGGATAACTTGAAGGTTATTTTCACCTAGCTTAACAACACCTTTCGCACCTAAACGTTTTAGTACCGCTTCATCTACGATTGAACGATCTTTCAATGTTAAACGTAGACGAGTAATACAAGCATCAATCGTTGTCACGTTGTCATGACCACCAAGTGCTTTCAAGTATTGACGTGCAACATCACCACTTTCTTTATCCGTTTTAGCTGCACTTGTTGGTGCTACTTCTTCATCTTCACGACCCGGAGTTTTCATGTTGAAAGCACGGATTAAGAAGCTGAATGTGAAGAAGTATAGAGCACCAAAACATAAGCCAATAATAAGTAGCGTCACAGGTTTCGTTGCCAAGCCCCAGTTCAATACAAAGTCAATAAGACCTGCAGAGAAACCGAAACCATGCAATGTACCAAACATATTAGCAACCACTAGAGATAAACCAGTGAACACAGCATGTACAGCATACAAGCCAGGCGCTAGGAACATGAACATAAATTCAAGTGGTTCTGTAATACCCGTTAGGAAAGAACAGAAAGCAACTGAGAATAATGCGCCAGCAACTTGGCTACGACGCTCTGAAGGCGCAGCAAGATACATAGCAAATGCACCAGCAGGAAGACCAAACATCATGATTGGGAAGAAACCATTCATGAATACGCCCGCCGATTTATCGCCACCAAAGTAACGGTTCAAATCACCTGTTTTAATCACGTCACTTACGCTATCAACCACAACAGTAATTTGTGGATTAACGGCATTGGCAAAGTTAAACGTATGCTCTTGACCAACCACTAATGTTTTGGCAACCGTTGGATCAACACATAATTGGTGAATGTTAGCAAATGCGCCAGCACCACTTACCATGATTTCTTGACAAGAACCCATACCAAACCAGAAGTAAGAGTTAAGAACATGGTGAAGGCCAACAGGTATTAGAGCACGGTTCAATGTACCGTAGATGAATTGTCCAACTGCACCAGACGTCGAAATCGCATGAGCAAGCGTGTCAAGACCATGCTGAACCGCAGGCCAAACCACACCGAAAATAGCACCCGCAACTAAAGCGACTAAACCCGCCATAATTGGAACTAAGCGACGGCCAGAGAAGAATGCAAGCCACTCAGGTAGGCGAGTTGCATAAAAGGCGTTGTAACAGTGGCCTGCAATGATACCTGCAAAGATACCACCGAAGAATGACATGTTAATTTCAGCATTAATATTTTTTGCAGTAGCAGTCAGTACAAAGTATGCAACTGCACCAGCAAGACCGGCAGCACCGGCACCATCTTTAGATAAACCAATTGCAATACCTAAACCAAATAGCAGAGGTAATTGGCTAAAAATTGCATTACCAGCTGAAGCCATAAATGCAATATCGAGTAGGTCTGGCTGACCCAAGCGTAATAAAAGCGCCGCAACAGGTAGAGTTGCAATAGGCAGCATTAATGCTTTACCTAGTCTTTGCGCATATCCAAGTATATTCACCGTAATTCCCCCCTATAGGATTTGGTATGAATCGCACTACTTATTTTTAATGAAAAATTTAGTACAGCGACAGTCTATTTAATTAATTTTAGTCCGCAAATTAAAACCCTGACATTTGTGATCTTAATCAAGAGTTATTTATTGGTTTGCTCAATAGTTGTGAACAATTTATCTTATTTACACTAGATAGTTTCCCAAACTTATTTTATTATACAAAATAATGAAATGACCAACCTTATAATTTTAGTTTATGTTCAGTAGAGGTGCACTGTGAGATTAATACCACTAAATAATGCAAATGAAGTTGGCCTTTGGTCTGCTCGTCATATTGTTAATAAAATCAACAAGTTTAACCCAACTGAAGATCGCCCTTTTGTATTAGGCTTGCCGACTGGTGGCACTCCATTGAACACATACAAACAGCTCATCAATCTTCATAAATCTGGTGAAGTAAGTTTTAAGAACGTTGTCACTTTCAATATGGATGAATATGTAGGCTTAGACGCTGAACATCCTGAATCATACCGTTCGTTCATGCATGAAAACTTCTTCAAACATGTTGATATTCAAGAAAAAAACATCAACTTACTTAACGGTAATACTGATGATCATGAAGCAGAATGCAAGCGTTATGAAGATAAAATTAAGTCTTATGGCCGCATCAACCTTTTCATGGGTGGTGTCGGTAACGATGGCCATATTGCTTTCAATGAACCTGCTTCATCTTTATCATCCCGTACGCGAATCAAAACGTTAACAGAAGATACTCGTATCGCTAACTCACGTTTTTTTAATGGCGATATTAGCCAAGTACCAAAATACGCACTAACGATTGGTGTGGGTACACTGCTAGATTCAGAAGAAGTGATGATTTTAATCACTGGCCACAATAAGGCACAGGCATTACAAGCTGCCGTTGAAGGCTCAGTGAACCATTTATGGACCGTTTCAGCACTTCAACTGCATGCAAAATCTGTCATTGTATGTGATGAGCCATCAACTCAAGAGCTTAAAGTGAAAACAGTTAAGTACTTTCGTGAGTTAGAAGCTGAAAATATCAAGAACCTTTAAATAATATTAATAATTTTCAAATAAATAGGGTGTTATCTATGTATGCTCTGATTAATGCTAAAATCTACACAGGTCATGACGTACTTACAGAGCACGCAGTCGTGGTTGAAGCTGGCAAAATCAAGTCTGTCATCAAAATTGAAGACTTACCTAAGAATGTTGAAACTAAAGATCTGAATGGTGCAATATTAAGCCCAGGTTTCATTGACTTGCAGCTCAATGGTTGTGGTGGTGTGATGCTGAATGATGAAATCACAGCAGACACCATGCAAATCATGCACAAAGCGAATTTAAAGTCGGGTTGTACTAGCTTCACTCCGACTTTAATCACGTCTTCCAATGAAGATATGCAGCAAGCTATCAAAGCAGGTCGTGAATACCAGCAGAAGTACAAAAATCAATCATTAGGTTTACACCTAGAAGGCCCATACCTGAATGTGTTAAAAAAAGGTATTCACCGCCCTGATTTTATTAGAAAATCAGATGATGATATGATTCAGACCATGTGTGATAACCACGATGTCATCGCAAAAGTCACATTAGCGCCTGAACAAAACAAAGCTGAGCATATTCAGCGCCTTACTGAAGCTGGAATTGTTGTGTCCATTGGTCATACTAATGCAACGTACGCCGAAGCTCGTAAAAGTTTTGCAGATGGAATTAGCTTTGCAACGCATCTATTTAATGCGATGACACCAATGGTAGGTCGTGAGCCTGGCGTTGTTGGTGCAATATATGACACTCCAGAAGTTTATGCTGGTATCATCGCTGATGGTTTCCATGTTGATTACGCAAACATTCGTATCGCCCATAAAGTTAAAGGCGACAAACTTGTGTTAGTGACAGATGCCACAGCGCCAGCAGGTGCAGATATGGATCACTTTATTTTTGTTGGTAAGAAAGTATATTACCGAGATGGTAAGTGTATCGATGAAAACGGCACACTTGGTGGTTCAGCTTTAACCATGATTGAAGCCGTACAAAATACGGTGGAACATGTAGGGATCGCTTTAGACGAAGCACTACGTATGGCAACGTTATATCCAGCCCGAGCAATCGGAGTTGATAAACAGCTAGGCGAAATTAAATCAGGTATGGTGGCAAACCTAACCGTATTTGATCGTGACTTCAATGTAAAAGCGACGGTTGTTAACGGACAATACGAGCAGACATAAAATGAATGGCGGACAAATTGGTAATGTAGATTTAGTAAAACAGCTGAATAGCGCAGCTGTATATCGTTTAATCGATCAACAAGGTCCAATTTCAAGGATCCAAGTTGCCGATGTAAGCCAACTTGCTCCCGCCAGTGTCACAAAAATTACTCGCCAACTTTTAGAGCGAGGATTAATTAAAGAAGTAGCACAACAAGCCTCAACCGGTGGTCGACGTGCTATTTCTTTGACCACTGAAACCGGACCATTTCACTCCGTCGCAATTAGACTCGGTCGAGATTACATCCAATTTAGTTTATATGATCTCAGTGGGCATGAGCTTGCGAACCACCACTCCCCATTTCGATACGATAAACAGCAAGACCTACTTGATGGGCTTGTTTTGCATACCAAAGCGTTTATTAATCAAAATAAGAACTTAATCGATCAACTTATCGCCATTGGCGTTACGCTGCCAGGTCTGGTTAACCCAGAAACGGGTGTCGTAGAATATATGCCTCATACCGAAATTGATAATTTATCTCTCGGTAATTTATTGCGTGAAACCTTTTCTGTTGAAGCTTTTGTTGGTAACGACATCCGTGGTTTGGCTTTAGCAGAGCACTACTTTGGCGCCAGCCGTGACTGCCAAGATTCGATCTTAGTCAGTGTTTATCGTGGTGCAGGTGCAGGTATCATAGTTAATGGTCAAGTATTCTTAGGCTCTAACCGAAACGTCGGTGAGATCGGACATATACAAATTGAACCTCTAGGCGATCGCTGCCAGTGTGGTAACTTTGGCTGCCTTGAAACCGTCGCAGCTAACCCTGCTATTATTGCCCATATTGCACAACGCTTAGAGCAAGGCTACCCATCTAGCTTAGCGCAAGTGGAGCCGCTCACCATGTCGGCTATTTGTGAACATGCCAATCAAGGTGATGAACTTGCTGTTCAATCATTAACGCGTGTGGGAAATCATCTAGGCAAAGCTATTGCTATGACGGTGAACTTATTTAACCCACAAAAAATCATCATTGCCGGTGAAATTGTCAAATCGAAAGAGATTATTTTCCACGCGATTCAACGAAATATTCAAAACCATTCATTGGCGGCTTTTCATAAAAATCTTCCTATTGTTGAGTCTCAGCTATACACAAAACCCACTATTGGTGCCTTTGCGATGATTAAGCGCGCCATGTTAAATGGTGTGTTATTACAAAAACTATTAGAAGATTAAGCCATTTAACTCTATGATCCCAAGCGGATATATCTTTTCGGTATATCCGCTTTTTTAATTTCAACCCTTTTTCCGGAATGCATCACCATGGATATATTTTTAATCATCGCTGCTTTTGTATCAGGTTTCATTGCATTAAAACTCAACCTTCCTCCACTCGTTGGTTTCTTAATAGCCGGATTTGGATTGCAACATTTTGGTTTTCAAAGCAACGAAACTATTTCGACTTTATCCGATTTAGGCGTGACTCTTTTACTCTTTACCATTGGTCTGAAATTGGATGTTAAAACACTTTTGGCGAAAGAGATATGGGCCAGCGCAACATTACATAACGTGTTTTCCACCCTCTTTTTCACCTTAGCTTTACTCGGGCTTAAAACCATTGGCATTTCATTATTCACCGATATTGATACACTTCAATTACTACTGCTTGCTTTTGTTCTCTCGTTTTCAAGTACCGTATTCGCCATTAAAAGCTTAGAAGAAAAAGGCAACATGAATTCAACCTTTGCCACTATTTCCATTGGCATTTTGGTTATGCAAGATATCTTTGCCGTATTATTCCTTACCATTTCCACAGGGAAGATTCCAGAGTGGTATGCCATTGCCCTGTTTGCTTTACCCTTCCTGCGTCCTTTATTTTATAAAGTATTAGACAAATGCGGCCACGGTGAAATGTTGGTACTGTATGGCATATTCATGGCTCTGGTTATGGGTGCAGGGCTATTTACTGCTGTGGGAATGAAAGCAGATTTAGGCGCTTTAATTCTCGGAATGCTATTAGCTGGTCATTATAAATCATCAGAACTCTCTAAAGCCCTATTCAATATCAAAGAGCTTTTCTTGGTGTGCTTCTTCTTGAATATTGGTTTATCCGATGCACCTACGTTTGATGGATTAATCTTAGCTGGGCTGCTGATTTTATTGCTGCCAATAAAAGGGCTTCTTTACTTTGGTGTGATTAATTTATTCAAGTTTAGAGTACGCACATCATTACTCGCCTCATTAACTTTACTTAATTACAGTGAGTTTGGCTTAATTGTATCGGGTTTAGCTTACAAGCTCGGTTGGCTTCCAGGCGAGATGATGGTAGCGATCGCTTTAGCCGTATCGCTTTCTTTTATCATCGCCGCTCCGATTAATAATATGAGTCATAAAATTTACCGTTATACCTCACCGTGGTTGAGAGAACGTGCTGATGAGAAGCTCCACCTGCGTGATAAAAGCATTAACCCTGGTAATGCTCAAGTGCTGATACTTGGCATGGGTAGGATTGGTACAGGAGCTTATGATGAAATCCGTTCACGCTACGGAAAAATCAGTCTTGGTGTCGAAACGCGTGAAGAAGCCGTTAACCATCACCGTCAAAGCGGACGCAATGTCATTCAAGGTGATGCAACCGACTCCGATTTTTGGGAACGTATTTTAGACATTGCAAATGTAAAGCTCGTTATGTTGGCCATGCCACATCATAAAGGTAACCAAGCCGCGATCGAACAACTCAAAGCTCGTCGCTACCAAGGAAAAATTGCAGCCATTGCGGAGTATTCCGACCAAGTCAATGAGATGACAGAGAACGGTGTCGATGCGGCATTCAATATTTACAATGAAGCCGGTGCAGGTTTTGCCCGTCATGTATGTGAAAAGCTGAGCCCACAATTTAAACCAATGCAATCAGGAAACTGGGATAAAGGCCATGATTTAACTTGAAGGGGAATTCCGTCAAGCCCAAATATGGACAAAAAGTAACTAAAAATAGATCCGATCAATCAAATTGCGGATTATATTAAATATAATTTACATCATAACCATTTTAATGATTTTTTTCACAATGATCGGTTGCTTTTTTTGTTGATGATGGCAAATTGAAAGCAACGAAAATATAATAATTTCAAAACGGATTTTAAGGAAAGAGTATGTGTTCAATATTTGGCATTTTAGACATCAAATCAGATCCAGCGGCACTGCGCCCTATTGCACTGGAAATGTCGAAAAAACTTCGTCACCGTGGTCCTGATTGGTCAGGCATTTATGCATCAGATAGCGCAATTCTGGCGCATGAACGTTTATCCATTGTTGGTTTAAACAGTGGTGCACAACCTCTGTATAGCGAAGATAAAAAACACATCCTCGCGGTTAATGGCGAAATTTATAACCATAAAGAAATTCGTGCAAAATACGCAGACAAATTCAACTTCCAAACTGATTCAGACTGCGAAGTGATTCTTGCCCTATACCAAGAACTTGGTGAAGAGCTATTAGAAGAACTCAACGGTATTTTTGCATTCGTTCTTTATGATGCTGAGAAGGACAAGTACTTAGTTGGCCGTGACCACATTGGTATTATTCCTCTATATCAAGGTTATGATGAGCATGGTAACTACTACGTGGCTTCAGAAATGAAAGCACTAGTGCCTGTTTGTAAAACCATCAGTGAATTCCCTCCAGGTAGCTACTATGGCTCAGATGACGCAGAACCTGTTCGTTATTACCAACGTGATTGGATGGAGTACGCGGCCGTTCAAGGTAACTTAACCAGCAAAGAAGATCTGACCAAAGCACTTGAAGATGCGGTTAAGCGCCAATTAATGACTGACGTTCCATACGGCGTATTGCTTTCTGGTGGTTTAGATTCCTCAATTACCTCTGCGGTTGCAAAACGTTTTGCCGCAATGCGAATTGAAGATGACGAACAATCCCAAGCATGGTGGCCTCAACTGCACTCTTTTGCAATCGGTCTTGAAGGTGCACCAGATTTAGTTGCAGCACGCTCAGTGGCGGATAAATTAGGCACAGTACACCACGAAATGACGTATACCGTTCAAGAAGGCTTAGATGCCATTCGTGATGTTATCTACCATATTGAAACTTATGATGTTACAACGATTCGAGCTTCTACCCCTATGTTCTTGCTTGCTCGTAAGATCAAAGCGATGGGCATTAAAATGGTGTTATCTGGTGAAGGTGCAGATGAAATCTTTGGTGGTTACTTATACTTCCACAAAGCACCTAACGCAAAAGAATTCCATGAAGAAACCGTTCGTAAACTTCTGGCTCTTAACATGTTCGATTGCGCTCGTGCCAACAAATCATTAGCCGCTTGGGGCGTTGAAGGTCGTGTACCTTTCCTCGATAAAGAATTCATTGATGTTGCAATGCGTTTAAACCCAGCAGATAAAATGTGTGGCAACGGTAAAATGGAAAAACACGTCCTACGTGAGTGTTTTGAACATTACCTTCCAGAGTCAATCGCATGGCGTCAAAAAGAACAATTCTCTGATGGCGTAGGCTACAACTGGATTGATTCACTAAAAGAGCAAGCAGAGCAAAAAGTTACCGCTCAACAACTAGAAACAGCAGCATTTAAATTCCCATACAACACGCCAACCACAAAAGAAGGCTACGTGTATCGTGAAATTTTTGCTGAACTATTCCCATTAGAATCAGCAGCACAATGTGTTCCTGGTGGCCCATCAGTTGCTTGTTCTTCTGCAACGGCCATTGAGTGGGATGAATCTTTCAAGAACAACGCCGATCCATCAGGTCGCGCAATTAAGTCTGTCCATAACGACGCTTATTAATTGATTCAAATACATTAATATTAAAGCCTTCTAGTACTTTTTGAACTGACCCCCAATAGTTGAACACCAACATTGGGGGTTATTTTTATGTCTAAATACATCAGAGAATTCGAAGTTTTGCACCTTGAAGCTACTTCGCTATATACCCAAAGTAATTGACGTTACATTGAGGCGGATGAACGCTGTCAACAAAGCTGCAACTTCAAGTAAGAAGGATATAGACTATTTCCATTCAACATCAGTATTGTCTACCTTGATCGTGACTTGTTGATTGATCATGGTAATCAATAAAATAGAACGCTTTTCACCATCAGGCTCTTGATATATCGCTTCAAAGCCAGAAAATTGCCCTGATTTTATCTGAATAGATTGACCCGGCTGTGGTAATTGACTGCAATCTTGCTCGCCCAATTCGCACTCTTTTAATTGCGTAATTAAACTCTCTGACACTTGATGAGGCTGACCTCCAAAACGTACAAAATCCATCACCCCACGTGTAGAGCGAATCGTTGTAAAGCTTGGGCCAATAGAAGTATCTAAACCAATAAAGATATAAGACGGAAATAACGCCTCAGACACTCGTTTTCTTTTTCCCCTCACCATTTTTTCTATTTCAACTTCTGGGTAATAACACTCAATCGATTGATTTTCTAAATGCATTTTTGCCCTTTGTTGCTCGCCACGCTTACAATAAAGTAGATACCAAGACTTCATGATGTATTACCCTTAAAAAATTTTATTCATCCTACCATCATCTTCAATCAGTTAAAAACGAGATTAGCACCACCACCAGCGCAACAAATTTAACAAATAAAACACAATTCATCAGGTATATCAAACTTTTAGCTTATTAAACACTCAAACGGTAAGGAGATGTAAAAAGTAACGATCCAAATCATTGTAGTTTTAAATTTTGAGCTGTATATATAATGCTAATATTAGATTCTGTGATGTGATGCATTAATAAAACTTATGCGATAGGTGTCCTCTTTACTTATTGGCATTCAGACAAACTGCTTCCTATACATACAGACGCTATGCCATCACCAAGCTTTACAGCATTGGCAACGAGCATTCATTATTTGGAAAATCATATGACAACACAACAACCACAAGTGTCACAAACGAAGTCATTTATGACGGTGTCACTGATTGAGCTATGGGAACGCTTTGGCTATTACGGGATGCAAGCCTTAATCGTCTATTTCATGATAGAACGACTCGGTTTTGAAGATAGCCGTGCCAACCTCGTATGGGGTGCATGCGCCGCTTTAATTTATGTTTCCCCTGCAATTGGTGGTTGGATTGGCGATAAAGTCTTAGGTACAAAACGGACTATGCTGCTGGGTTCTATGGTCTTAGCTTTAGGCTATGCTCTTATGACCATCCCATCAGAAAATACTTGGGTTCTATTTTCTGCATTAGGCGTAGTGGTGGTTGGTAATGGTTTATTCAAACCAAACGCAGGCAACCTAGTTCGTAAAATTTATGAAGGTGATGATTCTAAGATCGATAGCGCATTTACCATTTATTACATGGCAGTGAATGTCGGTTCAACCTTCTCTATGCTACTCACGCCATGGATTAAAGATTACGTCAACCAACAGTATGGTAACCATTTTGGTTGGCATGCGGCGTTTGCAGTTTGTTGTGTCGGCTTATTAGTGGGTATGGCAAACTTTTTTGTTATGCGTAAAGCGTTAAGTAAATACGGATCTGAGCCTGATCACAAACCTGTTGATGTTCAAAAGCTTATCTTTGTTCTGTTAGGCTCTATTGTTGCCGTTGGTATTTCTGCTTTAATCCTTGAATACCAAACACTAGCGCGTATCTTCGTTTATGTTGCAGGTTTCGTAGTGCTGGGTATCTTTATTCACCTTATCCGCAGCAGTGAAAAACATGAACGCGCAGGTTTAATTGCGGCTCTTGTTCTGATCATTCAAACCGTCTTCTTCTTTATTTTCTATCAACAAATGTCTACATCCCTTGCGCTGTTTGCATTGCGTAACGTAGATCTGAATTTCAATGTATTCGGCATGCACCTGATGACATGGTCACCAGGGCAATTCCAAGCATTAAACCCAATTTGGATTATGCTCCTTAGCCCGATATTGGCACTTATCTACACCAAAGCAGGGAAGAATAATAAAGATCTTTCGATTGCAGGTAAGTTTGCTTTAGGCTTTGCGGTTGTTGCGGTGGGCTTTTTCATCTACGGCTTTGCTGGTAATTTTGCCGTGAACGGTAAAACGACATCATGGGTGATGATTGCTGGCTATGCCGCCTATTCACTAGGTGAACTATTGGTAAGTGGTTTAGGCCTTGCGATGATTGCTCGCTATGCTCCAGAGCGTATGGGTGGGTTTATGATGGGTGCTTATTATGTCGCTTGTGGTATTTCTCAATATTTAGGCGGTGTGGTGGCAAACTTTGCGAGCATTCCACAAGGCATGACCGACCCTCTACAAACTCTGCCTATCTATACCAGTTTATTCAATAAACTCGGCCTTGCCGCTGTTTTATGTACTTTCATAGCTCTGGCAGTATTGCCTTTGATGCGTCGTTTAGATAGGCAGCATCAGAGCATCAAAAAGTAATTTTTAATATAGTAAATATCCTATAAAAAAACCGCCTTCTATTTTAAAAAGGCGGTTTTTCTCTTCCATATATCGCTTTACCCTTGCTCATTCACCTTTAATAAGTGCTTCCATTAATTCAATATGCTCAGGTGAATCATTAAGACACTCTATATATCGATACTCTTGCCCGCCCGCTTGTTGATAAATATCCTTACACTCAATCGCAATCTCTTCTAATGTCTCAATGCAATCACAAGCAAATGCAGGTGAAATCACATCTAAAGATTTCATTTTTTTCTTAGCTAACCCTTCAAGGGTTTTATCGGTATAAGGCTGTAGCCATTCTTCTTTGCCAAAACGAGATTGATAACTCATGCCCATTTGCTCTGGAGTCAGCCCTAATTCTTGTTGCAGTAATTTTGTTGTTTGCTCACAATGTATTGAGTACACATCGCCTTGATCTACCAATCGCTTAGGAATGCCATGGTAAGAACATAATAGATAATCACCTTGCCCATGCTCTTGCCAATGTTGTTTCACTTTACTCGCCAATGCTTTGATAAATAAAGGGTGGTGATAATACTCGCGAATCAAACGATACGAAGGAATAACTAAGCTTTTTTGCAAAACACGATTAAGCGCATCAGAGACAGCTGCCGTAGTAGTGCTAGAATATTGAGGGTACAACGGAAGAACAGTAATATCATTGCAACCTTGAGCTTTGAGAGCCTCTAATCCAGCTTCTATGCTTGGATTTCCATAAGTCATTCCAATTTCAACAGGTATGTTTAGCTTTTTTTTCAATTCTGCCGCTTGTCGCTTGGCATACACCATTAAAGGCGATCCCTCTTCCATCCAAACTTGTTGGTATACTTTAGCGACTTTGGGTGAACGAAGCGGCAATATCACACCATTAAGCAAAGGCTTCCACACAATACTGGGGATGCTCACGACTCTTTTATCGCTTAAAAATTGATTTAAAAAACGCTTTATTGCCGCCGGACTGGCTTCATCTGGCGTACCTAAATTAACGAGCAATACACCATGAGTGTGGTGCATATCTTGTGATGAATGATCCATAAAACCCCCAGTACCGAAAAAATGATACAAAAAAAGCGACTATAAAAGCCGCTTAATATAACAAATTCTATTTATCAGAACAGGTTAACTTACGTTAAACCGTATCTTTACTTAGTTAATGCTTTTTCTAAATCAGCACTTACCTCAGATACAGGTTTAGTACCGTCAAATTTTAAGTACGTTGTGTTACCCGCTTGTGCTTCTTTGTTGTAATAAGCAATCAGCGGTGACGTTTGCTCATGGTATACACCTAAGCGCGCGCGAACCGTTTCTTCTTTATCGTCATCACGAATAACCAGATCTTCACCAGTAATATCATCTTTACCTTCCACTTTAGGTGGATTGTAAATGTTATGGTAAGTACGGCCAGATGCAAGGTGCGCACGGCGACCCGCCATACGCTCAACGATCACAGCGTCAGCTACGTCAAATTCAATCACGTAATCAACATTTACGCCTAATGCCTTCAAGCCATCAGCTTGAGGTATCGTACGAGGGAAACCGTCTAACAAAAATCCTTTTTCACAATCTTCTTGTGCAATGCGCTCTTTGATAAGACCAAGAATGATATCATCTGAAACTAATTGACCCGCATCAATCACGGCTTTAGCTTGTTTGCCCATTTCAGTCCCTGCTTTAATTGCTGCTCGCAACATGTCGCCGGTTGAAATTTGCGGAATACCAAACTTTTCCATAATGAATTGAGCTTGAGTGCCTTTACCAGCACCCGGAGCACCTAAAAGAATGATGCGCATGTATATTCCTCTTATTTAATATTTTATACCGAAGCTCACTGTCGTGCTTATCACCACGGTAAGTTTCGGTATAAGGAGTTTGCCAGTATATCTTTGTTGTTACTAAGATTACTGCCATATTCTTTATTTGAGGCCAAGATTTTATCACAAATCTTGGCCTCTTTTCATTTTTACTTAGTGAGAAGTGCGTTGATTGCACCGACAAAGTGACTTGGATCTTCCATTGCACCTCGTTCAGAAAGCATGGCTTGTCCCAGTAACACTTCAACCCAACGACCAAACGCATCTTCATCGGCTTCATCCGCCATGCGTTTGACTAAATCATGATTTGGGTTCAGTTCAAAAATGTACTTAACTTCTGGCACTTCTTGACCGGCTGCGGCTAATAACTTAGCCATTTGCGTACCCATTTCATAATCGTCGGTGACAACAACGGATGGCGTATTTGCTAACTTAAATGTCGTGCGAACTTCTTTCACACGATCACCTAAATAAGCTTTGGTACGCTCAACCACCGACTTGAACTCTTCTTCGGTTTCTTTCTGCTGTTCTTTTTCTGCTTCATCTTCAAATTTAGACAGATCCAGACCTGCTTTGGTGATCGATTGGAATTGCTTACCATCAAATTCAGTCAGGTAATTCATTAACCATTCATCGATACGGTCTACCATCAAAATCACTTCAAGCCCTTTCGATTTAAATTGCTCTAAATGCGGGCTGTTTTTCGCGGCAGCGTAACTGTCAGCCGTTAGATAATAAATCTTATCTTGGCCTTCTTTCATGCGCTCAATATAAGAAGCCAGCGCTACTGCCTGTTCAGCACTGTCAACATGTGTTGAAGCAAAGCGCATCAAACCTGCAATTTTCTCTTTGTTAGAAAAATCTTCGGCAGGGCCTTCTTTAAGCACTAAACCAAATTCTTTCCAAAATGCTTGGTATTTTTCTTCATCGCGTGATGCGGTTTTTTCCAACATGCTTAATACACGTTTGGTGCAAGCATTGCGCAGTGATTGAGTAATTTTATTATCTTGCAAGATTTCACGAGATACGTTTAATGGCAGATCATTTGAGTCAATTAAACCTTTCACAAAACGTAGATATGAAGGCATAAATTGCTCAGCATCATCCATAATAAACACACGTTGAACATACAGCTTCAACCCGGCTTGATGATCACGATTCATCATGTCCCACGGTGCTTTAGCTGGAATATAAAGCAAGCTAGTGTAATCGTTTTTCCCTTCAACTTTGTTATGGCTCCAAGTTAAAGGATCAACAAAGTCATGAGACACATGCTTATAGAATTCGACATACTCTTCATCGGTTACATCAGATTTTGAACGCGTCCAAAGCGCTTGAGCTTTATTAATTTGCTCCCATCCACCCTCTTTTTTCGTAACCTTAGTACCATCTTCGTTTTCTTCACCCGTTTCTACGTCTTTTTCTGTCCAGATAGAAACAGGGATACCAATATGATCGGAGTATTTGCCAATCACATCACGCAAGCGATATTCAGACAAAAATTCTTTGCCGTCTTCACGCATGTGTAGAATAATTTCTGTACCACGACTTTCTTTAGTAATGGTTTCTACCGTGTAATCGCCCTCACCTGCAGAATGCCATTGCACCGCTTCATCAGCAGGTAATCCAGCAGCACGAGTACGCACCGTTACAGCATCGGCCACAATAAAGGCAGAATAAAAGCCCACACCAAATTGACCAATCAATTGAGAGTCTTTCGATTGATCTTCCGATAATTTAGAGAAAAAATCCGCAGTGCCTGATTTAGCGATGGTGCCAAGATGTTCAATAACATCATCACGAGACATACCAATACCATTATCAGAAATCGTTAATGTATTAGTCTCTGTATTAAAAGATAGCTTTACGCTAAGCTCCGCATCACTTTGATACAAATCCGATTGAGACAATGCCTTGAAACGTAATTTATCCGCGGCATCTGAGGCATTGGAAATCAACTCACGTAAGAAAATTTCTTTATTCGAATATAAAGAATGAATCATTAGATGAAGTAACTGCTTTACTTCTGATTGAAATCCACGAGTTTCTTTATTGTTAGTCATGGTATCGTTCATGAATACTCCAATATTGACACTATGTTAGTTAATACCTCTTATGTAAATTGGGCTGACAAAAGTAAATTCAAGGTAAAAAATCATCAAAACCGTGTTTTTCTTATTAATTTTTATTATGATGTATCTGAAAAACATAATTAAATCTAAAAGAAGCCGCATTTATGATGTGGTGAGCTGAAGTAATTCAAAGCATTACCCTCCATTTGCTACTGAGAATACCTAAATGACGAATATCGGCACTAAATATATTCTTGCCCAAAAGCTTATCTTTGATCCCTACAGCAACACTTTGATTGATCAAACTAATGATAACGATGTTATACGTTTAGGCAGTAATGAAAGCCGTATTCTATTAATCTTGATTGAAAACTCGACCTCGGTTGTTAGTCGAGATCAATTGCATGAATATGTCTGGCGAGATCAAGGTTTCCAAGTGGATGATTCAAGTCTCACGCAAGCAATCTCGACTCTCAGAAAAATGCTTCAAGATTCAACTAAGTCGCCGCAATATGTCAAAACTGTGCCTAAACGTGGTTACCAATTAATAGCACAAGTTGAAGTTGCGTCACCACTCTCTGCCACTGAACCTTTACAAGATGAAAGCGAGCTTGATAAACAACCTGATACTATATCAAACCAAGACAACAGTTTGACAGTAGATCTAAAACCAGAAATACCCGTGACTCCGCAAGAAGCATCACCCACAAAAACAAAAGTAAAAACACCATTAGGCATTAAACTAATTTGGTTGGTTATTCTACTTTTACCTGTTTTAAGCTGGGTTCTTAGCGTCCCTAAATCGACGGAATTCACCCAATTAACTAAAGTAGAGAATGTGCCTGTATTAGTGCCAGACAATCAATCACCATTGGATGATTGGGTGCCAATAATTAAACGTTGTACCGAGCTTTACCTTTCAAAAACGCCAGATAAAGAAACATTAATCCAAGTTATTGCAACCGGTGGGCAAAGAGATCATGTTTCACTCAATTACATCCATAGCTTAGATCTTTCCAATGAAAACAGAACCATTTTACTTTTTGTCGATCAGACCAATTTCGATTCGCTTTGCCAGTAAGGGCTAAAAATGCAAAAAATACTCTCTATCATTGCCCTTATCATCACAGTCATTGGTGTCTGGCTATTTTGGAACGGTGATTCAAAAGTCAAACAACTATTAACTTCACGTGAATGGCAGTCTACAACCATTGCTTATATGACTTTCTGGGATCAAAAAATCAGCACATTAGATAAAGCAGTCATCACCTCAACGATTAAATATTTACCTAATAACACTTACTTAAAAATATCAACTCTGGTTTTTTCAAGTAAAAATATAACCGCTCCAATTGAAATCAATATTTCAGAGTCCGGTGGTTGGGAGTTAAGTGATCATTATCTCGTGGTAACCTCTGATCAATTTAAAGACATTTCAACCAAACCTGTGACCGAGATTTCACCAGCTCAAGTCGATGAACTGAAAAAATTATTCAAAATAAGTTCACAACAAAGTCGCCGAGTGGATGTTGTAAATGAAAAAACGTTATTACTCACAAGCTTAGGTCATGGTTCAACCATATTGTCTTCTCAGTAAATGAATAGTGAGATAAAGGAAGATATGATGAAAGCAAAAATAACCATTTATTATTGCCGTCAATGCAATTGGATGCTTCGTGCAACATGGTTAAGCCAAGAATTACTACACACCTTTAGTGAAGATATCGATTCTGTGTCTCTTCATCCTGATACTGGCGGCCGATTTGAGATTTTTTGTAATGACACTCGAGTATGGGAAAGAAAAGCAGACCAAGGGTTTCCTGAAGCAAAAGTACTTAAGCAACGCATCAGAGACATCATTGCACCTGAACGTAATATGGGACATTTAGATTCAAAATAAGCCACCACTTCATCACAACCTTTCTAGCCTTATCTTATTATTTTATTCATCAAGTTAATCTGAACATTAAAGATTAAAAATTAATTCGATAATTAAGTCAGATCTCTTCTAAACTGTCATTACCTATCACCCATTTAAAATACCCCAAGCCACATCTGATATTGAGTAGACCAAGGAGAGATCATGCATATATTACTCACGGGAGGAACTGGATTCATTGGCTGTGAGTTAATCAAACACCTTACTGGCCATCAAATAACGGTCTTAACCCGCTCCCCAAAAAATGCTAAAGAAAAGTTACGTCACGCTGATTTTTCTAACATAGATTATATTGATACTCTCTCAGCCTTCACCGACTTAAACCATATTGATGCTGTGATTAATCTTGCAGGAGAACCCATCGCACATAAACGTTGGTCAGAAGCTCAAAAAGAAAGGATTTGTTCAAGTCGTTGGGTAGTAACTCAACAGCTGGTTGATTTAATCAAACAAAGTGCAACGCCACCATATTGCTTTATTAGTGGTTCCGCGGTAGGTATCTATGGTGATAAAAAGTATCAACACATCTATGAAAATAGTAAAACAGCTTCACAAGGATTTCCATATTCAGTTTGCAATCAATGGGAGGAAATTGCCAAACAAGCAGCTAGCGATAAAACAAAAGTTTGCCTGTTAAGAACAGGGATCGTTCTAGGGCCTTATGGCGGTGCTCTCAAGGCTATGCTCCCGCCCTTTAAACTTGGGGTTGGTGGAAAGTTAGGCAGTGGTGATCAATACATGCCTTGGATACATATCCAAGATGCAGCAAGAGCAATTGCCTATCTATTATTTAGCTCCAAGGCAGAAGGCGTATTCAACTTATCAGCCCCTCACCCAGTGACCAATCATGATTTCAGCCAAACTTTAGCTAAATGTTTAAAACGACCTTGCCTGTTCAGTACACCACGTTGGTTGCTCAATCTCATTATGGGAGAATCAGCCGAACTCGTGTTTGATAGTGTTCGAGCAAAACCCAAACATTTAACAGAAATCGGCTTTATATTTACCTTTTCACATCTAGAGCCAGCGCTAAAACAAGTACTAAACAATGAAAACTAATAAGCCCCGCCGTTTCTTTCAAACAAAATGCATTCAGCTAATAACCTTTGCTTCTGTGAATATCTCTAGTCCACTCTCAAGGGATGTCATTAAACCTTAATAAAAGTATGTCATTATTTTACCATTACATTTGCAGTAACTTTTTTTGATTGAAGATATATGACACTAAATAAACTCAACTGGCTCTGTATTGGTATCGCATTAAGCTTATTTTTATTCTTATAAGCTTCCCTATCACAATATTAAACGTATAGCCGCTATACGTATCTTGATAACCATACCTTGAAATTCTCGATAACAAACCTCATTGTTATAATGTTAACATCTAAAATCATCAGAACCTCACTTTCTGATGAGAAATCCGGTATTCCTTATTCATAAATACGTCATATTTCAAGGATCTTGAGATGCAGCCAGAATTCATTATTGAACTCAACGAACAAAACTTTCGCAGCACGATAGAACAGTCTCAACAGTTGCCAGTATTGATCCATTTTTGGGCCCCATCTGTCGCTGAAAGCACACCCATCATTAATGATTTACAAGCCTTAGCCAGTCAATACCAAGGTTCATTTGTTTTAGCCTTTTTAAACTGCGAAGCAGAACCAACGATAGCCTCTCAATTTGGTGTTCAATCTTTACCGACTCTGGCATTATTTTCCAACGGTCAAGCCATTGATGGTATGGCGGGCCCACAAACCATTGAATCTGTGACAGCAATGTTAACCAAGCACTTACCAAACCAAGATGATTTAACATTAAAATCAGCGATTGATGCCATGGAACAAGGATCGCATCAAGAAGCCTTAACCTTACTGCAAGGCTTACCAGAATCCATCACTACACGAGGTGATATCAAACTTGCCATTGCGGATTGTTTACTTGAAAGCAAGCAATTTGAGCTAGCAAAACAGCAACTTGCAAGCATTCCACTAGAATACCAAGACAACTATTATAAGGGGTTGATTTCAAAGCTTGAGCTGCATGAACAAGCCGCCGATAGCCCTGAAATACAAGCTTTAGAATCTCAACTTGAAACAAGCCCTGATGATTTAGCTTGCATCTGCGATCTAGCTTTACAATATCATCAGGTCAACAGAGACGAAGACGCATTAAGCCTATTAATGGGTGTTTTAAAAAAGGACTTAAATGCGCGTGATGGAGAGATAAAAAAAGTATGCATGGATATTTTATCGGCACTCGGGCAAGGTAATGCCATCGCGGCACAATACCGCCGCCAACTTTATTCGTTATTATATTAATTGATAAACTGACAAGCCAACTTAATGCCCAGTCAAGTCGTTGATGATTGGGCAGTTAGGCCCTTCATCTCCCGGACACTCATCAATCCACTCAACCAATTGTTGACGTATTACTTGCAGCTCTTCTAATTTAGCGTTCACTTCTGTCAGTTTCTTCTTGGCCGTTTCTTTCACTTCATAGCTGCTACGACCAGGATCATTCGCTAATTCAACCAGTGATTTACATTGTTCTAAATTAAAGCCAACTGCTCTCGCTCGCGCAACAATTTCAAGCTGGTTTATTTGTTTATTATCATAAGTTCGATAGCCGTTATCTGAACGTGATGGTGGCGATATCACACCTTTTGATTCATAAAAGCGAATTGACTTGGCTGACAACTTGGTTAATTTTGCAACTTGGCTAATATTCATTTCTTCACCTCATAAAAAAGCAAAAGCCGATCATAGAAGTAGTCTACGATCAGCTTTTTGAAAAATATATTCGCAATTAAATATTATTCAATTTTTAATAACCAAGCCAGTATTCCACTGCGTTGTTCCGGTGTTGCTTTCTTATACCAGTAATCTAACATTTGTGAAGGCTTACCTTTGCCACTTAATTCACCAGAAACTTGTTTTCGATTTTGAAATGCCCAGCTAGAGAATGCTGTTTTTTCTTCTGGTGTGGCTTCTGCATACCAATATTCGACCATTTCTTGTGGCTTACTTGCTTGAACGGCTTGTGTTTGCGTGGCTGCAACACCAGCGGTGGTAACCGCACTACCCGTGGTAATTTTATTCGTTCGATTATAAGCCATCAACTCTTTTTCATAATCACGAGTAAATCCCGTTAACGCTTCAAGGCGATCTTGCTTTACTGTGACCTTTTTATTCGATGCATCCGTTACCAAAACTTTTGGCGCTTTATTATAATCTTGTGCATTTTCTGTGGTTAGAATTTTTCCATCAGGAGCAATCGTAAGTGATGTATCTGATGCGGTAAATGTGAGAACCATTGGTTTTGAGTTGAATTTTTCATACTCTCCACGGTTATCAACTAATTTCTCAACTCTAACAACAATCTGATTTTGTCCATTTTTTAATTCAAAATCACTTTTATCCCCTAAACTGAACCCAAGCTCTTCACCATTAATGATGATAGGTTTAATTTCATGATTAAGGTGTATCTTGACTTCTGCAGCAGCTTGGAAAGAGATTCCAACTAAGCCTGCTAACAACAAAACTTTAAATGATTTCATATTTCATCCTTAATCTTAATAAAACGGGCACCGTTATGGTACCCGATATTACTATAACAAAATTATTGTGCTAACAATGGGTATTAGAAATAGTATTCAGCACCAACTAAGACGTAGTTATTCCACTCGTCTGCGTCATTCATTTTGTAGTTACGTGAGTCAATGTATAGGTAAGTACTTGGTAGTAAGTAACCTAGACGAGCTGTTAACGCCATATCTGAAGTATCAGTTGTTTCATCTGCATCAGAAGTACCTGCGTAACCTGCTTTAAATACCCACTTGCTGTTTAGTACGTATTGAGCCGTTGCTGACCATGCGTCTTGACCGATAGAGCCAGTTGCAGAATCAGATTCCATCATTTTGTATGCACCGGTAAGAGTAACATCACCTAGGAATAAGCTACCACCAACGATTGCATAGCTGTTTTCGTAGTTAACTACCATGCCACCTGGAACATAATTTGGGTTTAAGATTAATTGACCAGTGTTGTCATCAACGATGTACTGTGGATTTTCACCCATTGCTGATTCAAACTCACCACGGTGGTAGTAACCAGCATGCACATTGAACATATCAGCTGAGTAAGATGCAGCAACACTTGCAACTAATGCGTCTGTTGTATTCTCCATACCACTGATTGTTGCTTGAACGGTAAAACCACCCCAGTTAGCTGAATCATAACGTACTACGCTGTCAGCACGATCTTGATAAGCAACACCTAAATCGTTATTCCAATCAAATACATTACCTAAACCAGGATTTGAGTGAGGCCAGTCAACGTAGTTATAAGCTGCAACTAACTGACGACCATATTTGATTGAACCAATACCGTCAAAATCTAGACCTAAGTAAGTATCACGAGCACCTAGCTGGCCAGATTTGTCACCGTTGTTTGCATTACCGCCTTCGATTTGCCAGATAAGGTTTGGTGCGAAGTCTTCAAACTCAACCGTACCACGGAAACCAATACGTGATTCCATATCTACGCCAAAGTTGTTGTCGTCTTGGTCGTTAGCAAAAATCATGTAACCAGCTGCTTGGCCGTAAAATTGAACGGCATCGCCTGCTAGAGGAATCGCAGCGTTAGCGGTACCAGTGAATGCTGCTGCAGAAACTACAGCGCCTAATAGCGTACGTTTAAAAATTTTTTCCATGGAAAAGCTCCTAAAAATGGACATAGCTGTATTTTTGAAACCTTGAAGCTTTAAGTGGCCGCCGAAAGCAACAAGGTCCTTCTTCCAATTATTTCGCTAAGTAAACTAACTAAACGAAAAACTTGTTTTTATATCGTTGCATACACAATGTGTATCCACGAGTTCAAGACTAACTTCGCTGCGCAAAACATCAACATTAAGTTAATTTTTTAACAAAAAAATATGAGCGAGTGCAAAGTTCCCCAGCATTAGTGACTAATATCACAAATATATCAAAATAACCATAAACCAATAAAAAACAATCAGTTAAGTATAAATACCGACTAAATATGATGAATGATGCATTGAAAATCATAATTGAGACGAATACTGATGATTCTAGAAATAAACACCAGGAGCAACAAGATACATTGCAGATACAAAAAAGCACCCTTAAGGGGTGCTTTTGTTAAATCCTGCAATTTAACGTGGCTTTATTCTTTTGTGAAATAAAGTATTAATTGTTAAGCAATCGAAGTAATTGTTCTTCATCTTGAATATCGATACCTAGCTCTTGAGCTTTAGTTAACTTAGAGCCAGCTGCTTCTCCAGCAAATAAAATATCCGTTTTTTTAGATACGCTTCCAGCGACTTTCGCCCCTAATTTCTGCAAAGCCGCTTTAGCATCATTACGATTAACTTGGCTGAAAGTACCGGTAATGACCACCGTTTTACCCTTTAATGGCAATGGTATATCATCCGATAAAGATTCAATCTCAGGCCAATGAATACCTTGTAAAACAAGCTGTTCAATAACTTTTAAGTTATTTTCTTGAGCAAAGAAATGCACAATATGTTCAGCAACGATCTGACCAACATCCGAAACTTCTATCAGTTGCTCTTTCGTTGCCACCCGGACTTTCTCTAATGTTTTAAAGTGTAATGCGAGATTCTGCGCCGTCGCCTCTCCCACTTCTCTTATTCCAAGTGAGTACAGAAACCTTGGTAAGGTTGTTTTCTTAGACGCGTCTAATGCATTAACAATATTTTGAGCCGATTTAGGTCCCATTCGATCGAGTACGGTAAGTATTCCAGGCGTTAGTTTGAAAAGGTCGGCTGGTGTTTGGACCATTTCTCGTTCAACAAGCTGCTCAATGACTTTCACTCCAAGCCCATCAACATCCATCGCTTTACGTGATACATAATGCTTTAACGCTTCAGTGCGCTGAGCTTGGCAAATCAAGCCCCCTGTACAGCGAGTGATCGCTTCGCCTTCCACTCGTTCAAGATCAGATTGACATACCGGACATTGTTTAGGGTAGCGTACTACTTGAGCTCCTCCTTGCCTACGCTCAGGCACAACACCAACAATTTTCGGAATCACATCACCGGCTCGGCGCACGATAACCGTATCACCAATGTGTAAACCTAAACGCTCTATTTCATCGGCATTATGCAACGTTGCATTACTGACTGTGACACCACCGACATAAACAGGCTCCAGTTTTGCTACAGGAGTAATCGCACCTGTGCGCCCAACTTGAAATTCAACATCATTAAGTTGAGTCATTTCTTCTTGCGCTGGAAATTTATAAGCAATGGCCCAACGAGGCGCACGAGCGACAAAACCTAACTCTTCTTGCAACTTAATATCATCGACTTTTATCACCACCCCATCGATTTCATAAGCAAGTTGATCGCGACGCTGTAAAATATCGTGATAGTACGCTTTTACTTGCTCCAATCCATCCACCACTTTTGTCTCAGGGCACATTGGTAGCCCCCACGATTTCAGTGTAAGGAATCGTTGATAATGACTTTCTGGCAGTTCCCCGCCTTCTACCACACCAACACTGTAGGCATAAAAGCTTAAAGGGCGTGTCGCGGTCACTTTTGAATCCAGTTGTCTTAAGCTTCCTGCTGCCGCATTACGAGGGTTAGCAAAAGGTTTGGTACCAGTTTTGAATGCTTTTTCATTAAAGGCATTAAACCCTTCCAATAACATAAATACTTCACCACGAACTTCAATTCGTTGTGGCCAATTTTCACCACATAACTTCAAAGGAATAGATTTAATCGTTTTGACATTCGCAGTAATGTTCTCTCCTGTTGAACCATCACCACGAGTTGCCGCTTGAACTAACACACCATTTTCATAAAGCAAGCTAACGGCAAGTCCATCTAATTTAGGCTCGCAGCAATATGTTTCACTCGCTTTTTGATTCAATCTTGTTGTTATTTTTTTGTGGAAATTTTCCAATTCAGCATCGTCAAAGGCATTATCTAAGGACAGCATAGGGATTTCATGGTTCACTTGAGTAAAGCCATCAAGTGGTTTCCCACCAACTCTCATACTAGGTGATGAGCCTGAAGCAAACTCTGGATGTTCACTTTCCAACGCCATTAGCTCTCGCATTAAGCGATCGTATTCTGAATCGGTGATTTCTGGGTTATCTTCAACGTAATATCGAATACCGTGGTGATGTAATGCTTCTCTTAATTGCTCAATTTTTAACTCGATATCGTTGCTCATCATCTTCTCTCTTGGCGAAAAGCCGCCGCCAATTAATAAAAAAGGCTCCAATTAAGGAGCCTATACTAAAATGTTTCCATTATTCTTCAACTGCTTCCCGTGCAACAAAATCTCTTATTTGTTGACGATAAGCAGACAAACGATTTGGCGTCATTAAATTTCGTTTATCATCCAAAACATTTGCCCCTAAATCATCGGCTATTTGTTGCGCCGTTCTTAACATGAGTTTGAAGTTTTGATCTGGCTCACCGAAGCAAGGTAAGGTCATGAAAAATGAAATGCCTTTTGTAGAAAAGGTTTCAGGATCATCATGCGCAAGTGTTCCTGGGTTCATCATATTCGCAACACTGAATAACACCTTACCAGTACCAGAGATATCGGTGTGACGATGGAAGATATCCATCGCACCATAGACAAGCCCATTTTGCTGCATGCTATGAAATAACTGAGTGCCCATAAATTCACTATTACCTGCCGCATGCACATGGAAAACGATAACACTTAAGTCATCACTACCTTCTGATTTAGGTTCCGTTTTTTGTTCAAGAACCGTATCCGTTTCTATTGGTTCAGGATCTGTACTGTCGAATTCTGATGTGAAATGTTGTGCTGGCGCTGTTTTTTGTATCGACATCGGTTGTGGCTCAGGCATCGAGTCTTGCGCTGTTTCCGATGCCCTTGAAAAGTCAGATTCTATCGAACTTGAAGTTTGGGCATCTTCCTTTACCGATTCAGTATTAAAAGACGCGTCTTCCAATGGATCAACTGCTGCTGAAAACTTATTCTTATTAGAGAATGGGATGTCCGAGCTACCAAACAAAGGATCATTATCCTCTTCTGGATCATCAATACTAAAGCCCGGTTCTTTTCGTTCAGTCTTAATTACCTTTGGAGTGCTTACCGTTTCCTCACTTTCATCCATTAAAGGATTTAATTCTGGCTCCATTTTATTTAAAGGCTTATCAGCAAACCTACCTTTTCCATCCTTTTTGCTTGTCCAGATTCCATGTACTAGCAAACCCGCAACTGCCAATCCGCCTACAATAATGAGTACTAGTCGCAATTCCTGCATTGGTCACTCTCAACTATTAATGAAATTATTTAAAACCATCCCCCAACAATAACTTGGGTCTGAATGCTATCCAAATTTTGGTCTACATAAAATAATGTAATAAACATGGTTATATAAGACAGTGAGATACTTTACCAAAACTTTCTATGTCTTTTGAACCAATTAATGTCAGTATTCAAGATATCTTTCAATCATAAACCAGTTTTTAGCCAAGATTTATGCTTGATTGACGTCAATTTGACACGATGTGATAGGTTGCACGCTTTTCTTCTGACCCCATCACAGTAAAATAGTTAACAAGCTTAACCTTAAAATAACGGAGTGATCATGTCATCCCCTGCTTATTCATCTTCCACGCCGCCGCCAAAAAGTGGCTTTGGCTATTTTATCTATGGCGCACAATTGTGCTTTCAGCCAGGTATACGCCGTTTTGTCATTTTGCCATTATTGACCAATATCATACTATTTGGTGGTTCGCTTTATTACCTATACAGCAACATGAGTGCTTGGCTTGAAAGCTGGCTTGGTACCATCCCAGATATGTTTTCGTGGCTTTCGTATCTTTTACTACCTTTATTAGGCTTAACGATCATCGCAACATTCAGTTACTTTTTTAGTACTGTTGCAAATTGGATCGCCGCCCCTTTTAATGGGCTACTTGCTGAAAAATTAGAAATACAACTGACCGGTCAAGGGCCAGATGATATGTCTTTATTCTCATTAATAAAAGACACACCAAGGATCTTGCATCGTGAATGGATAAAATTAAAGTATTACCTGCCAAAGGCGATTGGTTTATTCATCTTATTACTCATTCCGGCATTAGGACAAACTCTAGGGCCGATTCTGTGGTTTATTTTTTCAGCATGGATGATGGCAATTCAATATTGCGATTACCCATTTGACAACCACAAAGTCACATTCCCTAAAATGAGAAATGATTTAAAAGCAGATAAAATGACAGCTTACAGCTTTGGTGGTACGGTCGCTCTATGTACGATGATTCCTGTGGTGAATCTATTTATCATGCCGGTGGCGGTTTGTGGCGCAACAGCAATGTGGGTTGACCGATATAAGTCTCTCAATTAACAGCCAACATTAATTAAACTTACCACTAACCTGAGTGCGCTTTGTTTGAAATAAGGCGCATTTCTTTTTGTGCTGATAACCTTTTGTCCATATCTTATAACCATTTATTCCTTTCACCTAAATTGGTGTAGATTTATGCTTTTGTAATTGCACTATGTGCTTATTGATTCTTACCCTACCGTGTAATGAAGGAACATCAACATGACAAAGATTTACGAAGATAATTCACAAACCATTGGTAATACACCACTTGTTCGCTTAAATCGCGTAAGTAAAGGGAACGTATTGGCAAAAATCGAAGCTCGTAACCCAAGCTTCAGTGTTAAATGCCGTATTGGTGCCAACATGGTATGGGAAGCTGAAAAAGCAGGCCTTTTAAAGCCTGGTGTTGAACTTGTTGAGCCAACCAGTGGCAATACTGGTATTGCACTGGCCTACGTTGCAGCGGCTCGTGGTTACAAGTTAACTCTGACGATGCCTGAATCAATGAGCCTTGAGCGCCGAAAATTACTGAAAGCTTTAGGGGCAAACCTTGAGTTAACAGAAGCGGCCAAAGGCATGAAAGGTGCTATCGCTAGAGCAGAAGAAATCGTAGCAAGTAACCCAAGCAAGTATTTATTACTTCAGCAATTCAACAACCCTGCTAACCCAGCCATTCATGAAAAAACCACTGGTCCTGAAATTTGGGATGCAACGAATGGTGAAGTTGACGTGTTTGTATCTGGTGTTGGTACCGGTGGTACATTAACCGGCACAAGCCGTTACTTTAAACAAACAAAAGGTAAAGCAGTCACAACCGTTGCTGTTGAGCCTGCGGAATCTCCAGTCATCGCTCAAGCACTTGCAGGTGATGAAATTAAGCCTTCTCCACACAAAATCCAAGGGATTGGCGCTGGATTTATCCCTGGAAACTTGGATTTAGAGCTTATTGATAAAGTTGTTTCTGTTACTTCAGAAGAAGCGATTGAAATGGCTCGTCGCCTAATGGAAGAAGAAGGGATTTTAGCTGGAATCTCTTCTGGCGCAGCAGTTGTTGCTGCTAACAAAATCGCCGAACTTCCTGAATTTGAAGGTAAAACAATCGTTACCGTATTGCCAAGTTCCGGCGAGCGCTATTTAAGCACAGCTTTGTTTGCTGGCATCTTTACAGAGAAAGAGAACGAACAATAAATAGGGTTCAAATCAATTTTTCTTTTAAAAAAGCTCCTTATTGGGGCTTTTTTGTTGATCCCAAACACGCCTTTGGTGATAATCAGTATGTTTTATTTTAAGCTTCAAAATAAAGAAGCCTATTAAATAGTCAATTATTTATTTTATACAATAAATAATCATAACAGTGATGACTGAAAGCAAAGTATTCTTACGTGTTATTTGTCTGCTAGCGAAGCAATAAATAACAAGGTAAGCTAAACTTTTTCAGTTTCTAACAAAAAGCAAATTAATCGGGGTAACACACATGTATCAGAAGCAAGTAGAAATCACTGCAGAGAACGGTCTACACACTCGTCCAGCTGCGCAATTTGTTAAAGAAGCAAAAGCATTCGATGCTGACATTACTGTGACTTCAAATGGTAAAAGTGCAAGTGCTAAGAGCCTTTTCAAACTACAAACTCTTGGTCTAGTAAAAGGCACAGTTGTTACTATCTCAGCAGAAGGCGCTCAAGCAGAAGCCGCTGTTGACCACCTAGTAGCTCTAATGGATGAGCTGCACTAATCACACCTGTGATTAAATGAATTTTACTTTTTACATTTGAACAAATTAAGGTAAGGCTATGATTTCTGGAATTCTAGCATCTCCTGGTATTGCTTTCGGTAAAGCATTACTTCTTCAAGAAGATGAAATTGTCCTAAATAAAACACCTATTTCGGACAGTCAAGTTGAAGCTGAAGTACAACGCTTCTTTGATGCTCGTAATAAATCTTCTGAGCAATTAGAAGCTGTTAAACAAAAAGCACTTGAAACGTTTGGCGAAGAAAAGGAAGCAATCTTCGAAGGCCACATCATGTTGCTTGAAGATGAAGAGCTAGAAGAAGAGATTTTAGCCCTCATCAAAAATGACAAAATGTCGACTGATCTTGCCATTTATACTGTAATTGAAGAGCAAGCCGTCGCCCTTGAGTCTCTTGATGATGACTACCTTAAAGAACGTGCTACCGATATCCGTGATATTGGTGCACGTTTTGTTAAAAATGCGTTAGGCATTAACATTGTTTCATTAAGTTCTATCAACGAAGAAGTGATTCTTGTTGCGAACGACTTAACACCATCAGAAACGGCGCAAATCAACCTACAGTACGTACTTGGGTTTGTTTGTGACATCGGTGGCCGTACTTCACACACATCTATCATGGCTCGTTCTTTAGAGCTCCCTGCGATTGTGGGAACGAACGACATTACTAAACAAGTATCGAACGGTGATACTTTAATTCTTGATGCGATCAACAATAAAGTCATTGTTAATCCATCTGAAGCTGAGCTAGCAGAAGCGAAACAAATTCGTGACAACTTCTTTGCTGAAAAAGAAGAATTAGCAAAATTAAAAGACCTACCAGCAGTAACTCTAGATAACCATCACGTTGAAGTGTGTGGCAATATCGGTACAGTAAAAGACTGTGACGGTATTCTACGTAACGGTGGTGAAGGTGTTGGTCTATACCGTACAGAATTCCTATTTATGGACCGTGATGCGCTTCCTACAGAAGAAGAGCAATACAAAGCTTATAAAGATGTCGCAGCAGCGATGGAAGAAGGTCAAGCTGTGATTATCCGTACTATGGATATTGGTGGTGATAAAGACCTTCCATACATGGATCTGCCACAAGAAATGAACCCATTCCTTGGTTGGCGCGCAATCCGCATCAGCTTAGATCGTCGTGATATCTTAAAAGATCAACTTCGCGGTATTCTACGTGCTTCAGCACACGGCAAACTACGCATCATGTTCCCAATGATCATTTCTGTTGAAGAGATCCGTGAACTAAAAGCCGCTATTGAAGAATATAAAGCTGAATTACGTAATGAAGGCTTAGCATTTGACGAAAACATCGAGATTGGTGTTATGGTTGAAACCCCTGCTGCTGCTGCAATTGCTCACCACCTTGCAAAAGAAGTTTCTTTCTTTAGTATTGGCACAAACGATTTAACCCAATATACTCTTGCGGTTGACCGTGGTAATGAGCTAATTTCTCACTTATACAACCCACTATCACCAGCTGTTCTTACTGTGATTAAGCAAGTTATTGATGCTTCTCATAAAGAAGGTAAATGGACGGGTATGTGTGGTGAGCTTGCAGGTGATGAACGTGCTACTCTATTACTACTGGGTATGGGTCTCGACGAGTTCAGCATGAGTGGTATTTCTATCCCTCGCGTTAAGAAAATCATCCGTAACTCAAACTTTGCAGAAGTAAAAGCAATGGCTGAAGAAGCTCTTGCTCTACCAACTGCCGCTGAAATCGAAGCATGCGTAGATAAATTTATCGCAGAAAAATCGAATTAAGAATATAATCTTTTCACTAAAGATTAAAAATTAACTGCTTAGGAGCACAACATGGGTCTGTTCGACAAACTTAAAAAGCTAGTATCTGACGACACAGCTGATGTAGGCGCGATTGAAATCATCGCACCACTTTCTGGTGAAATTGTAAACATCGAAGATGTGCCTGATGTAGTATTCGCAGAGAAAATTGTTGGTGACGGTATTGCTATCAAGCCAAATGGCGACAAAATGGTTGCACCTGTAAATGGTACAATCGGCAAAATCTTTGAAACCAACCATGCTTTTTCTATCGAATCTGACGATGGCATTGAGCTATTTGTTCACTTCGGTATCGACACTGTTGAACTTAAAGGCGAAGGCTTTACGCGTATCGCTGAAGAAGGACAATCGGTTAAAGCTGGTGATACAGTAATCGAATTTGATCTTGCTTACTTACAAGAGAATGCAAAATCAACACTGACTCCTGTTGTTATTTCTAACATGGACGAAATCAAAGAGCTAAACAAGCTTTCTGGTAACGTTGTTGTTGGTGAAACTCCAGTTATCCGTATCACTAAGTAATAACTTAACTTAGTGACGGATAAAAAAACGCTGCTCTCAGGCAGCGTTTTTTTATGTCTCAATTAAAATGCATTAAACTCTAGAACAGATTCAGACAACCCTTAGGTTATCCAAACCTGAAGCTGTATTTATTTATGCCATCGATAAGTCAGATAACATTTGAGCGGAAGGTGCAAAGAAATACGCACCGGTTACTGCAGTGGTAAATCTCAACAATGTATCCGTCTTACCATCCGTTTCGCCATACATGCTATTAAGTAGCACTTTAAAATTATGCAGGCGATTACAATAAGCAATAAAGAACAAACCATGCTCACCTGATACCGAACCGTACGGTAAACTGTGGCGCACCATTTTCAAGCCTTTCCCTTCTTCTTTAATATCGACACGTCCAACATGCGATGTGGGTGGGACGTCATCCAACTCAATCGAATCTGGCTTTGTTCTGCCGATCACTTTCTCTTGCGCGGCAACCGACAAACGATTCCAAGCAGGAATGTCATGAAGAAAGCGCTGTGTCATCACATAACTACCACCAGCAAACTCACCTTCAGGGATAATAGCGACATCATAACGATCATTGCCTTTAGGATTTTCGGTACCATCAACAAAATCCGTCATATCTCTTGAATCAAGATAACGATAACCATACGTTTCATCCACAATTTCAACATCATTAACAATGCTATTCATAAGCTGACGTAACACATAAAAGTGCAAATCATGGCGAGTAGAATGGCAATGCAAAAGGACATCAACATCCGTAGCAGGGGCTGTAATATCGCCTTGGCCTAGCGCCACAAATGGTTCTAACTCTTCAGGCATACTTTGATTCGTTTTAGCCCAGAATTGATGAGAAAATGCTGTGGACAACACTAAATTAGCCCCAGCTTGATGCGTGTTCAATTCTTCTATTAACGTTGGCAGAGCTTTAAATTGTGCAAGTACTTGCTCATGGTTTGATTTAATCTTGAATAAGCAATGCAAAGAAAAAGGATTCGCTTCTGGCGTAATCGCCGTTTGTGGGTGTGACATTAATACTTCCTTATTCATATTCTCATTTAATAATTATTAGTAACTAATTCGCTAAACCTGTATATCATCAGGTCACATTTGGTGCGATAAAGGTATCTTTAGCTCGTTGTGATTGAAATAAAAAAAGAAGCAGCCAAATCAATCCAAGCATGGTTAATGCATCGCTCCAATTAAACATCCAACGCGTTTGTGTTAAATGATAAAGCGTAACCATAAACTGAGCCACTGCAACAAAGATGGTATAGCCTCGACCTAACGCGACAATCTTATTTAACCACTGTCGCTCTGGCGTTCTCAAGGAAATAGACCACACAAGAATCACCACAGGTAGGCTCAATGCAAGCCCTAAATATAAAGTATTGTTCACTGGATATATAATAGACAACAAACGAGCCCCTAAATCTCGGCTCGCGCTGGCAATAATAAAAACAATCCAAGCTTTAGCCAAAAAAAGCCATCCTAGCCACAGCCAAAAACACGGCTTTAAGAAGCCATTTTTATCATATTCTTCGATAGCGTAACGCAATGATTAGCCCTTTTTTGTCTTTCTAGTCATTTAACAACAAAACCCGAATCATTGGAATTGTAGCTTCAAGTACTCAGGGTATATGTTAATCTAATGGCCGTTATATAGCTTGGCTATTTCTTCTACTTTACCAAACTCTGGTGGCATAAAAACCATGAAATCACAAAAAAATACCATCTCACCGCAAACTCAACAAGAAGCACTAGCGGTTGCAAAAGCCACACAGAAACCAAACCAGACTAAAGAACAAACAAAGCTCGTTGCGCAAGGAATAGAGAAAGGGATTACCTTGTATAAAAAACAACAAAAAGAAAAGCAACGAGAGGCAGATAAACTAAGAAAAAAACAAGCAAGTAAACCGTTTGAATCCAAAATTGAGGATACAAGAATTGCACCTCAACCAGCAACAAGATCAAATTCTGCATTGCCTTGGTTATTATTGGCGGCCAGTTGGATCGGGTTTATTTCGTATCTATTATTATCGACGCACTAAGGCCAAGCTGCTTTTCGAGTTTTTGCAGCCATTGATTCAACACCCTCAAATCAAAAGGTCCCCAGTTTTCTACTTGGTAGTAACCATCATTATGCCGACGACCATCTTGAATAAAAGACAAGCATATTCCTATTAAGGGTAAAGCTTTAAGTGAGTCTTGGATAGTTCTTCTCGGCCATCCAGTACACTCAATTAACAGCGGAACATTCGGTCGCTCCAAGTGTTCAATTAATAAAGCTATATATAATCGTCTCGCAAAAATTGGGCTTAATTCCACCACGGGTTCCTAGGTCAAATGAAATATTATTACCATTATCTATAAAAAGTGTCCTTGCCATCTTGCGTAGGATCAAAAGCAATGAATCCTTTTTGTTAGTATCATGTTTATCTCATTGTATGAATTGTGTAGGATTCAGGGATAACGAGATTAAGTAACCAGCGTACTGATAAAAAAGGAATCAAAGCATGCTGACCATGTATGGCATCCCAAATTGCGACACCATTAAAAAAGCGAAAAAGTGGCTTGAAGCTGAAGGAATTGAGTATCAGTTTCACGATTACCGTAAATCAGGCATTGATGACGCTCTAATCAGCACATTTTTTGATAAATTTGATTGGGAAACCGTGTTAAACAAACGTGGTACCACTTTCCGTCAACTGACAGATGAGCAGAAAGCTAACCTAAGTGAAGAGACAGCTCTTACATTATTAATAGAACAACCGGCGATGATTAAACGCCCCATTCTACTTAGTGACAACATCGCTTTAATTGGATTTAAAGCCGCACAATACGAAGAATTTTTAAAATAAGGAAATTACACGGATGTCAGACAGCCCAGTACTTGCTCTCGCGCAAGATTTATTACAACGTCAATCAGTAACACCTGAAGATGCAGGTTGCCAAGATCTTATGATTCAACGCTTAAAAGCACTTGGCTTTGAAATTGAAGTGATGGTATTTGAAGATACTACCAACTTCTGGGCTCGTCGCGGCTCTGAATCGCCTTTATTTGCTTTTGCTGGACATACTGACGTTGTGCCTTCAGGCCCGCTTGAACAATGGCATACACCTCCATTTGAGCCGACTATCATCGATGGTTACTTACATGCTCGTGGCGCGGCTGATATGAAAGGTTCATTGGCCTGCATGGTTGTTGCTGTTGAGCGTTTTTTAGCAGAACACCCGAATCATAAAGGTTCGATTGCTTTCCTTATCACTTCTGATGAAGAAGGCCCATTCATTAACGGCACGACTCGAGTCGTTGATGCATTAATGGCGCGTGATGAAATCATTGATATGTGTATTGTGGGCGAACCATCAAGCACAAACCAAGTCGGTGATGTAATTAAAAATGGTCGTCGTGGCTCGATTACGGGTGACTTAACCGTGAAAGGGGTGCAAGGTCATGTGGCTTACCCTCACCTTGCCAATAACCCAGTTCATCATGCATTACCGGCATTAACTGAGCTTGCCTCCACAACGTGGGATAACGGCAATGAATTCTTCCCACCAACCAGTTTTCAAATCCCAAATTTATCCTCAGGTACTGGCGCATCCAATGTGATCCCTGGTGAATTCCATGTTCAGTTTAATTTCCGCTTTAGCACGGAGCTAACCGATGTTGAAATCAAACGTCGAGTTCACTCAGTACTGGATGCTCATGGATTAGACTACGATTTAAAATGGACCTTAAGCGGTCACCCATTCCTGACAGATAAAGGCCCACTGATTGATGCTGTTGTTGCGGCGGTAAAAGCTGTCAACCATCAACCTGCCCAGCTTTTAACCACTGGAGGCACTTCTGATGGGCGTTTTATTGCTCGAATGGGTAGTCAAGTCGTTGAGTTAGGTCCTGTCAATGCTACCATTCACAAGGTTAACGAGTGTGTCAAAATTGCCGACTTGGAAAAACTGACCGATATGTACCAAAAAACATTAGAAAATAGCTTGTTATAATGGAACGCTATTCACTTGAGCAACTTACAGGATTAACCCAAACCCACCTAACCTCAGTGTTGGTAGGTGAGAAAACGTTTTTGATCCATAAAGCGATCAAACCTGCTCTTGAAGGTTTAATTCAAGATGCTCGAGTGAATGGATTTGAGTTCTCCATAGCCAGCAGCTTTCGTGATTACGATAGACAAGCAGAGATTTGGAACAATAAATTCAGTGGGCAAAGAGCCATTCTTGATAGCAACAGTCAACCACTCAATCCTGTTTTATTGACGGATTTAGAAAAAACAATCGCAATTATGCGTTGGTCTGCCTTGCCAGGTGCCAGTCGCCACCACTGGGGTTGTGAGTTGGATGTCTATGCAAGAAACTGCCTGCCAAAAGATGTCACATTACAGCTAGAACCTTGGGAATATCAAAGCGGCCATCAAGCGGAGTTTTCACAATGGTTAACACAAGCGCTGTCAACATTTGAGTTTTATCTGCCTTATCAACAAGATTTGGGTGGTGTAGCAATAGAACCCTGGCACATAAGCCATCAAACTGTGAGTTCCAATATGCTTGCTCAAATGACCGAAGAAAAATTAGCACTTATTTGGAAGCAATATCCATTCTTGGGCGTTGAAACGGTTCTAGACAATATCGAAACACTTTATAATCGTTTCATAACAAACATTACCTTTCCTTCAGCCTCATAACATAAGTAGGCAATATGGACTTTGATTTTTTACTAAACCCGTGGGTAATCAGCATCATTATTGTGGTGTTTATCGTGGGTAATATCGCTTCAATGAAATATTTGGGTCAATCGCACTTAGTGAGAAAAGATCCAAACAAAAAATCCGATCTCGATAGATTAATTGAAATATATAAAGAAAAAGATTCATCCGAGGCTTCTTCAGCTCAAAAAAAGTCTGAAAATGAAACGTCGACAAAAGAAGATGACACTAAGAACTGACTCCTAGAGAGTAACGATAAAATTTATCCATAAAAAAACACCGCATTTTGCGGTGTTTTTTATTTGATCTAAAGCAAACTTTAACTTTTATCAGTTTGATTGAGCTGAGCTGCTCTTATTTGTTGTATCAAACATGGCTTGAAGCACAGGACTTAGGCTATTCAATTCTTCTTGTGAAATTGGTTTACCATCCGCATCTGTTACGTTAATCGAAGTTCGGTTGTCCAAATCCCCGACTAAGAACGTATATTTACGGTTCTCGATCGTTAGAGGCTCAACATCCAATTTTTGCCAAACTTCATCATCTGGTGATTCATATTTGGTTTCAATCGTGCCTTGAGAGTTGTTTTTATCCTCAATAGCAAAACCAATTTGTGGTAATACATCATCTAACCTTGACCAAACAAGATTGTAAGGTGCTCGCGCAATAATAACCGGTAAACCGCTACGATCTAATCCCATCGTTACTGGTACTTTATTGACTAACTCTAATGCGCGAATACGAGCTTCTTCTGTCACTTGCTTATCGTATTGGTTCGTAATGTAGTTCACCATATTACTAGAATAACGATCTTTAATATCAGGAGTCAGTTCAACATTCTTATTGTTTTCACGAAACTCAATAAGCGAGACTTTAAAGCCATATCGACCAGCTGGCTCTAAACGATTAATGAGATAACGGCCAGCAATAGGAAATGATTCATCTTCCGCACTTAAATTAACCCAATCCGTTTCAATCGTGGTTGCGGTATCGGTCTTAAGTGTAATATTTTTCTCATTAGCAACGGTATGAATAAGATCCCATACTTTATCTAGCTCATCTTGGTTAATCAGCCATAACGTTACATCATTATTTGATTTTTCAACGCGAGCTCCAGGGATCAGCTCCAACACTTGTTGTGGTGGTCTAATATCAACATCAGGCCCAGTATTCCCCGTATAATTTCCTTTAGGAATTCTATATTGAGGGTAGAACTGAGGCTGTGCATCAGATGGGATAACCCATTGCTGATCTAAAGTTGTATCTAAATAAGCAAAATCATCTTTAGCTTGTCGGCGTTTTTCCGGATCCCCAGCACACGCTGACAATACTAGAACAGCTAGAGTACTAACAACTAGCTGATGAGAAAATTTCATATCAATTACAACTCCTGAAAATCAATCTGAGCCAATAAGCTCAAATTCATTATTGAATACCCGCATCTTTAAGTGCTTGTGCAACAATCACTTTACCTTTATCACTCAATTCGGTTAAAGGTAAACGTAAATCGCCTTGTGCTATCAAGCCAAGTTGATGTGCTGCCCATTTCACTGGAATTGGGCTTGATTCAATAAATAAATGTTTATGTAAAGGCATGAGTTTCTGGTTGATTTTATCGGCTTCTTCTAACTTGCCTTCAGCGGCAAGTTTAAACATTTCAGCCATTTCAGCCGCTGCAATGTTATTGGTTACAGAAATTACACCATTACCGCCAAGCTTAACAAAATCAAGACCAGTAGCATCATCACCACTTAGTAAGATAAATTCTTCGCCACAAAGTTCACGAAATTTTTCAACTCGTGAAAGATCACCTGTAGCGTCTTTAATACCAACGATTTTATCTAGCTGAGATAAACGACCTACCGTTTCTGGTAGTAAATCGACTGCAGTACGCCCCGGTACGTTATATAAAATAACCGGCACTTCACTAACTTCCGCAATCGCTTTGTAATGCAAATATAAACCTTCTTGAGTCGGTTTATTGTAATAAGGCGTGACACTTAAACACCCAGCAACACCAGAGTTATTCAATAAACGGCTAAATGTCACCGCTTCATGTGTTGCATTAGCGCCGGTTCCAGCAATAATAGGAATGCGACCCGCAGCAAACTCGACTGCCTTGTTCACAACCTTAACATGTTCTTCTACGGTTAATGTGGCTGATTCACCCGTCGTTCCAACAGCAACAATGCCACTTGAACCCGACTTGATATGGTATTCCACTAGATTTTTAAGGCTATCATAGTCCACTTCATCGCTATGATTGAAAGGCGTAACTAGTGCAACAATACTTCCTGAGAACATGTTTATCTCCTTATAGAATTCTTCTAGCATGTTACTTTAACCAAAGTAATAAAAACAAGGGTTCAAGCTCCCTTTCTGACTATTTACCGCGAAATAATTACATAACTCTCACTTCAAGCGATAACACACTCTTTACACACCACAAATAACAACAAACCCTGGGACAATTTTAAAGAGAACCCGTAAGTAACTTATGAATTGTGTTAACCTTTATGGAGTGTTTATTTTTCAACATGGGTAATGAATTATGATTCACCATTTAGTGATTACTGCGGTTGGCTCGGATAGGCCAGGAATCGGTAACCGTTTAACGAAAGCGGTCACGCATTCTGGCTGCAATATTATCGACAGTCGATGGGCACTATTTGGTAAAGAGTTTACGTTAATCATGCTGGTATCCGGCGATATGAACGCCATTACCAAAACAGAAACCTTATTGCCGTCAATCAGTTCAGAACATGATCTGATGGTCATCATGAAACGCACAGCGCCCCATCAGCCACCGCTATACACTTATAAAATCGATGTTTCCGTGCAATCGGATGATAAGCTAGGCTTAACCGATGCTTTTACTCAGTTTTTCTCCGATCATGATATCAGCATTGCTGAACTGAGCGCACAAACGCTTTGCGTCAAATCAAATGATTCCCCATCAAAAACACCAAACAACGAGACCAATCGATTCATCATGACTATGTCTGGATTGTCCGAAGTGGATTTTGACGTTGAATCATTACAAACGAAATTTAATGCGTTGTGTATTAGCCAATCAGCGACAGGAAGTATTGAGGTTATCGCTAATTCACACTGACATTTACCCCCAATTAACCGCCATTTATTAAGGAAAAATCATGCAAACATTAACGGCTGGCTCTCCAGCGCCTGCGTTTTCACTTTTAGATCAGGATGGTAAAAACGTATCACTTGGTGATTTTAAAGGTCAAAAAGTATTGTTTTATTTTTACCCTAAAGCCATGACACCGGGTTGCACAGTTCAAGCCCAAGGTTTACGAGATGTGAAAGAACAACTGGATGCACTGAATGTCGCCGTATTGGGCGTCAGTATCGATCCTGTGAAACGCTTAGGTAAGTTTATCGAACGTGACAATTTAAACTTCACCCTTCTTTCCGATGAAGACCACGCAGTGGCAGAACAGTTTGGCGTTTGGGGCGAAAAGAAATTCATGGGGAAAACTTATGATGGATTACACCGCATCAGTTTCTTAATTGACGAAAATGGCATGATTGAACATGTTTTCAATAAATTTAAGACCAAAGATCATCACGAAGTAGTGTTAAGTTATTTCC
Organism: Vibrio rumoiensis 1S-45; assembly: GCF_000286955.2. Classification (GTDB taxonomy): domain Bacteria; phylum Pseudomonadota; class Gammaproteobacteria; order Enterobacterales; family Vibrionaceae; genus Vibrio; species Vibrio rumoiensis_A. The sequence goes on along the minus strand of NZ_AJYK02000082.1, from coordinate 103,123 downwards.
AAGATAAAGCTTAGTCTTACCTCCAAAGATTGAATGGATCAAAAGACAAAGAACCCTCAACGTTCGCCACATAAACTGGCGTTCAACAATTGAGGGTTCTTTTTGATCTCACTAGGCTTTTCTAAAACTCACTTTACTGATTACTGGCTCATTCTTGAACTTCTTCAACATTAGCATCAGAGCTCGGTAAGGCATTCCATACCGCTTTTACCAATGTGGCAAGTGGAATGGCAAAGAACACTCCCCAAAACCCCCACAACCCACCGAAAACCAATACGGCAACAATAATGGCAACAGGGTGCAGGTTCACTGCTTCAGAGAACAATACCGGCACTAAAACGTTACCGTCTAGCATTTGTACAATACCGTAAGCGATCATCAACCAATAAAACTGAGGCTCAAGCCCCCACTGGAATAATGCAACTAACGCAACCGGGACGGTGACCGCAACGGCGCCAATGTATGGGATCAGTACAGAGAAACCAACAGCAACAGCTAAAAGCACTGGGTATCTTAGGCCTAATACCGCAAACACCACATATGTCGCCACACCTACAATGACTATCTCGACCACTTTACCGCGAATGTAGTTAGAGATTTGGGTATGCATCTCATCCCATACTTTGGTCGCTAATTTACGGTTTTTAGGCAGTACGCCACTTAAGATGCACATCAGCTCAGATTTATCTTTTAGTAAAAAGAAAATCAGTAAGGGTACCAAAACTAAATAAACCGCTAGCGTCGCAATACTTAGTAAAGACGTCATTGAACCTCTTAATAAAGCGTCCCCCATACCCAATATTTTTGATTGAGCATTATTCATGATCACTTCAATAATCTGAACATTAGCAAAATCGGGATAGCGCTCTGGTAGGCTCGCAATATAACGTTGAAACATGGTATACATGCTTGGTAAATCATTAAGCAAGCTGGCGACTTGTTTCCAGATCGTTGGAACTAACCCAAAGAATGCAAGTAACATTAGCCCTATGAACAATGCCACAATAATGACAACATTCACTATTCTAGGAATACCTAACTTAGACAAACGATTCACTGGCCATTCAAGCAAATACGCCAATACAATTGCGACCAATAACGGTGCAATTAAATGGCCAAAGAAATAAATAGTAACAAACCCAAATAATAATATAGCGACCAAGCTGACCGCATGAGGATCAGAAAAACGCCGCTTGTACCAGCGTACGATCATTTCAAACATTGAAGCTATTCCTTTTTAGTAACCAACAAAGAGCTGTATTCCGGCAGAGTAAGCACTTCGACAGAAAATGGTGACTGGTTGAAATATCGAACCATATCGTTAATCGATGCTCTGTCCATAGACAAAATGGTTAATGTCTCTTGAACAGAGAGTTGCGCACACTGTCGCTTGGCAAGTAACAATGCCATCGGGCAACGCTGTGATCTCAAATCCAGAGGGTTTACTTTCATTTTTCCATTCAATCTTTATGATAGAGTCATCATTGTAAATACTTTATATTAAAAAGAAACAAAGCATACACCTTAGGGTCTTAATCTTACGGTAAATTTAAAATGGATGTTGCTTAACTGATATGCGCCAATTTTTACGTACTACCGCATGTATTTGTCTCTCGACATTACTTTGCATACAACCCGTTGCTTATGCAGATCAAGACTTACCAGATATTGGAACTGCCGCAGCTGGTACACTGACTATTGCTCAAGAGTTAGAATATGGCGATGCTTATATGCGGATTCTGCGAAGCAGTAGTCCAATCATCAGCGATCCTGTACTTGACGAATATATTACTTCGCTCGGTCATCAGCTAGTTGCCAATGCTAACGATGTAAAAACCCCTTTTCACTTTCATCTTATCCGAGATCGAAGTGTTAACGCTTTTGCTTTCTTTGGCGGTTATGTTGTTGCGAATACCGGATTATTTTTACACGCCAACAATGAAAGTGAATTAGCATCGGTGTTTGCTCATGAAATTTCGCATATCACCCAAAGACACTTGGCTCGTCACATGGAAGATCAGGCAAGAAGAACGCCATTAACGATCGCCGCCTTAGTCGGTTCATTGCTACTCGCTATTGCCTCGCCAGAAGCAGGGATTGCCGCCGTCAATGCAACGACAGCAGGCTCTATGCAAGCCACTATTAACTATACCCGTTCAAATGAACAAGAAGCAGATCGCTTCGGTATTGCTACTTTAGCTCGGGCTGGATATGACCCAGAAGGGATGCCTGACTTTTTTGGCCATCTTGCTGATCAATATCGCTACGCTAGCACGCCACCACCTATGCTATTAAGTCACCCGTTACCTAAAGAACGTCTGACTGAAGCAAAAAACCGTGCTGCTCAATACCCTAAAGTCAACAAGCCCATTTCTTTAGATTTTCATCTTGCACAAGCACGAGTCATCGCGCGTTATGCCGGGATCGATTCCACTCAATCTCTCGATTGGTTTGCTCGTCATTTAAAGAAAGCTTCCCCGATTATCAAGCCGACCTTAGAGTATGGGCAAGCCTTAGTTTATATCGATAATAAGAAGCCTGAACAAGCTGAAGCAATTTTAACCAAGCTATTGGCCAATGACCCATACAACAATTTTTATTTAGATGCCGCATCTGACTTATACATCAATAAAAAGCAGTATGACAAAGCTTTAGACTTACTCAAAAAAGCTCTACAACGTAAGCCTAATAATCCAGTACTCACGGTCAATTATGCCAACGTCCTAATGGAAGCGAATCGAAGTAAAGAAGCGCTTCCTATTTTGCAACGTTTCACTCATGATCACCCCGATGAAACCGTTGGTTGGTCATTGCTAGCCGATGCCAATGCAAAGCTGCTTGATGAAGCAGAGCAACTGGCTGCACAAGCGGAGTTATTTGCACTACGTGCTAATTGGAATAAGGCTATCAGTAACTACACAAGATCAAGCCAGTTAGCTAAATTAGGTAGTCTCCAACAAGCAAGATACGATGCAAGAATCGACCAACTTCGATTGGAGCAGCAACGCTTCTCTGCTCTTAAATAAAACCAATACCAATGATTACTAAGTGATTGTTGGCATTGGAATCACCACTTATCAATAAAAGGAAAGCTCATGTCTGTTGTTATTTATCACAACCCAAGATGTTCAAAGAGTCGTCAAACTTTTGAATTATTAAAAGAAAAAGGTATTGAACCTGCCGTGGTGAAGTATTTAGATGACACCCCAAGCGTGAAAAGCTTAAAGGAAGTATTTCAACAATTAGGCTTGGCAAATGTTCGTGACATGATGCGCACTAAAGAAGATACCTATAAAGAGCTAAACCTTAACGACAGCTCTGTGACCGACGAGCAGTTATTTGAAGCCATGCATAACCACCCTAAATTAATTGAACGCCCAATCGTAATAGCCAATGGTCAAGCTCGTCTGGGGCGCCCACCAGAGCAAGTATTAGAGATCTTATGATTCCCTCCGTACAAGAAGCCATTAAGATCGTCGTGTTGTATCACAGCCGACATGGTACAACTCAGCAACTTGCACGCCATATAGCAAGAGGAGTGGCCTCCATTCCTCATTGCCAAGCCGTGCTGCGAACGGTGGCAGAAATAGAAGCTACCCCATCAGCAACACCTAACGATCCCATCATTGATCTTCAAGAATTAAAAGAATGTCATGGACTTGCGGTTGGAAGCCCAGTTTGGTTTGGTAACATGAGCGCGGCAATGAAACACTTTTGGGATCAAACCACCTCGCTATGGGTTGCAGGAAGTTTAATTGATAAACCCGCTTGCGTATTCACATCATCGTCATCGCCTCACGGTGGCCAAGAAACTACCTTACAGTCAATGACATTGCCTTTATTTCACCACGGCATGTTGATCATGGGGATCCCTTATTCTGAACCCAACTTACACACCAGCTTTAAAGGTGGAACCCCTTATGGGGCAAGTTCAGTATCCAAGGAAGGTCATGCAAGTTTAGATAAACAAGTTTCTGAACTGGCATTTTCTCAAGGACAAAGGCTTGCGAAAACGGCCCTAGCCCTTCAGTTATCCAATACCACTCAAACATCATAAGAATTACTCAATATGACGGATACATCGATACTTTCACTTCGCCAAGCACGTTATTTATCCCTCTCTAGCTATCTTTTATTGCTTACCTGGGTCGTGGTGTGGCATGCCTTTATTTCGCCTCATCCCGATCTAAACCCACTGGCTGTCACCATCGGGTGGTGTATTCCTTTATTATTGCCGTTTATCGGTATTATAAAAGGCAAAGCTTACACCCACGCATGGGCAAATTTCATTTTAATGTTTTACTTTCTGCATTCCCTAACCATTTTATATATCGATGGCGGAGAACGTTGGTTAGCCGTTGTGGAACTCATCCTGACGACAATAAACTTCGTGGGAAATATTCTATATGCACGCCAAAAAGGGAAAGAGATGGGGTTAAAGCTCACCCGACTATCTGAAGTAGAAAAGCAAGAAAAAGCACGTTTTGAAGGCAAGAAGTAGCCCATTTTCAAATAACTTGAATATGGGTATTGCCCGCCGACACAAATAAAAAACTACGCTTATGCCTTGAGCGACATTGAAATAACTCGTTGAATTTCTTGTCGTAACCAACGGTGTGCAAGGTTATTATGTTGCCTTGCATGCCACACCATAAAGTATTGATACGGTTCAACCTCTAACGGTGGTTCCATAATCACAATATCCAAATGCCCTGCCATGCTTTTCGCCAAACACTCAGGTAAAGTCAGCAGTAAATCACTTTGTTCAATGGCATAAGGCGCTGCCGTAAAATGTGGCAACCTTAACGCGACATGCCGTTTACGCCCGATCTTCGCTAATGCAACATCAATCGCACCTAATCTATCACCTCCCATGGTAATAAGCGCATGAGAAGCTTGACAATAATCATCCAAAGTCAGAGTGGTTTTCGCTAGAGGGTGCCCTTTACGCATAATGGTGACCAATCTGTCATTACCTAACGGTTGGGCATAAATGTCAGCTTGAACCGGTTGTCCCATACTGCTAAAGCTTAAATCAGCCTCCCCTAAAGCTAACTTACCCATAAGATCAGGCTGACGATTCAAACAATTAATTTTAATGTTCGGCGCTTGAGTAAATAAGGTTTTAAACACCGGAGGCATAAATACTTGAGCAAAGAAATCACTCATCATCAAGGTAAAGTCGGCTTGCGTTTCTTGTGGGTCAAATACTGCGGGGCTTAACAATGTTTCTGCGTGTTGCAACAAGCAATCCAAATCGGTCGATAAGCCCATCACTCTTTCGGTGGGCATTAATCCTCCTTTCGTTCTAACAAACAAAGGATCGCCAAATTGATGACGTAATCGTTGAAGTGTTCGACTCATTGCGGATTGAGTGACATTCAATTGTAACGCAGCTTTGGTAACACTCTTCGTACGAATTAATGCTTGTAGTGCCACCAGCAAATTAAGATCAACTTGGCTCAATTTATTCATGATATGACTCAGACTCATTTTGATAATTATTATTATGCATTAGAAATATATTACTTTAAGGTCTAATCTAGCAAGCAAGAATTCACCAAACCCACATATTAACGAGGTTTAACATGAATATTCAAAGTAAAGGTTACGCTCTCAAACAACGTCCAGCAGGGACACCGACATTAGATTGTTTCGAATTAAAAACCGAAATCATCTCTGAAATTAATGACGGTCAGATCATCATCAAAAACCTTTGGCTTTCTGTTGATCCATACATGCGTGGGCGAATGAGCGACGCTGAAAGCTATGTTCCACCCTTTCAATTAGGTGAAATAATGCAAGGTTCAGCAATTGGTGAAGTGATTGAATCAAAACACCCTGAGTTTAACGTTGGCGATAAAGTGAATAGCATGCTCGGCTGGCGTGAATACGCGGTATCAAATGGTGAGATGGTACAAAAACTACCTGAAACCTCATTACCAGAACAAAGCTTCTTAGGGGTAGCGGGTATGCCAGGCTTAACCGCTTGGGTTGGCTTAAATATCATCGCTGAGCTAAAAGAAGGAGAAACGGTATTGGTTTCAGCAGCTTCTGGCGCAGTGGGTAGCTTAGTCTGCCAATTTGCTAAACTAAAAGGTTGTCGAGTCATTGGTAATGCTGGTAGTACTGAGAAAGTTGAATGGCTCAAGTCATTAGGCGTTGATGCCGTCATTAACTACAAAGATTATCGCAATGCTGCAGAGCTTGAAGCGGCATTAGCTGAACATTGCCCAAATGGTGTTGATGTGTGTTATGAAAATGTCGGGGGTGACCACTTAGAAGCGGCATTAAACCTACTGAATCGATATGGTCGAATGGCAGTATGTGGAATGATTGACCTTTATAATTTAGCCGATGCTAAGGCTGGACCGAATAACCTCGCTAACATTGTTAAAAAGAGCCTGAAAATTCAAGGGTTCATCGTTTCAGATCATTGGGAACATTACCCTAACTACGTTGCCCAATTATCTCAATGGGCAGCCGAGGGTAAGGTTCATTGGAAAGAAACGACTCGTCATGGCATAGAGTCAACACCAGAAGCATTCTTAGGGCTATTTAAGGGTGAAAATATCGGAAAAATGCTGATCCAGCTGTAGTTTACATAAATATAAAATTCATACGCAACGATAGCTTTCTTTTCTATTTCGTCACGACTAAAAAATAACATCATTGTAGCGGGCCGTTAAAGAGCACCGCTTCAATACACAGGAGCAATACATGAACAACTTTACTTATCAAAATACAACTGCTATCCATTTTGGCGCAGATCAGATCGCCGCCATTACTGACAGCATTCCTAAAGACAAAAAAGTACTGGTTACTTATGGTGGTGGTTCAATCAAAAGTAACGGTGTCTATGATCAAGTAGTTGCTGCATTAAGCGAACACAACTGGGATGAGTTTTCAGGTATTGAGCCAAACCCACAATACGACACATTGATGAAAGCGGTTGAACGTATTCGTGCTGAAGGCTTTGATTATCTTCTAGCTGTTGGCGGTGGCTCGGTTGTTGATGGCACTAAATTTATTGCCGCAGCGGTTAACTTTGCAGGCGAAGAAGCTTGGGATATTTTAGCTAAGCAAGCCTCTGTTGAGTCAGCGATTCCATTAGGTTGTATCATGACGCTACCAGCTACTGGTTCTGAAACCAATATTGGCGCAGTGGTAACTCGTGGTAAAGATAAACTTGCTTTTATGAACCCATTAGTACGCCCACAGTTTGCGGTTTTAGACCCTCAAACAACATTAAGCTTATCTGAACGTCAAACATCAAACGGCGTAGTTGATGCCTTTGTACACGTCATGGAACAGTACTTAACTTACCCTGTTAATGCCAAAATCCAAGATCGCTTCGCTGAAGGTATCTTACTGACCCTTATCGAAGAAGGTCCAAAACTGATAGCTGATCTTCAAGATATGGAAGCTCGTACCAATGTTATGTGGGCAGCGACTCAAGCACTGAGCGGCTTAATTGGTGTTGGTGTTCCTCAAGATTGGGCAACCCACATGATTGGTCACGAACTCACAGGTAACTTTGGCGTCGATCACGGTCGCAGCCTAACTATCGTTCTCCCTGCATTAATGCAGGTATGTCGTGAAGAGAAGAAAGCGAAGTTACTTCAATACGCTGAGCGTATTTGGAACATCACAGAAGGTTGTGATGATGCTCGTATTGATGCCGCTATCGAAAAAACTAAGCAATTCTTTAGCCAAATGAACACTCCAGTATCATTAAGCGAAATTGATTTAACTGCAGCTGATATTGATACCGCAATGACAAGCTTAGAAGCACATGGAATGACAAAGCTGGGTGAGAATGGGTCTATCGACCTTGCTCGTTCACGTAAAATTTACGAAACTGCGCTATAAAAAATCAATAAAAATAGCAAAGACAATAATTAGCGGAATAACACTCCGCTTTTTAAAAATAAACCTCTCTTACGACACCAAGAGCTTGCTGCCCTTCCCCCCAAACAGTAAGAGAGGTTCCTTCCAAGCGCTCGTTACTTTTAAGCTATCATCTCGTCTAAACAGAATTGTCGTATTATTTTTAGTTTAAATACTTAGCTTACAACGTTCTAACATGAAAAGGATGCCCAAATGATTACCTTACATCATCTTAATCAATCTCGATCTAAACGTATAATATGGCTACTTGAAGAGCTTGACGTACCGTATAAAGTGAAAGCTTACCAACGTGACACTCAAACTCATTTAGCACCACCAGAGTTAAAAGCAATTCACCCACTTGGTAAATCACCAGTCATTCAAGAAGATGGTTTAGTATTAGCAGAATCGGGTGCAATTACAGAATACCTTGCTGAAAAATACGCATCTAATGTTTTAGTTCCAGCTAAAAACACACCAGAATATGCATTGTATTTGCAATGGTTACATTTTGCAGAAAGCTCAGCAGCTTTACCTTTATTACTTCATTACTTTGTCCAAATTGATGGCAGTCGACCTCAATTTCTCACTAACTATAGCCAAAAAGAATTAACGTTAGTTTTAGGTTACTTAAATGATCATTTAGAGAAGAATGCATGGTTGGCTGGAGAGCAATTTACTGCCGCAGATATCTTACTTTCTTTTATCGTTGAAATGGCGCATCAATTAGAATTGATCGAAAGCTACCCCGCTTTGCAAAAATACTTATCGGCTTTGCATCAGCGACCAGCGGCTCAAAAAGCACAAACCTTAGAAAGAGAATACGATAAGAAATAAAAAAGGGAGCGAAATGCTCCCTATTTAACTAAATTCATATTCAAAAAGTGAGCACGGTCCATCCACTAATATTGAGGCCGCACTATTTCTCTTTATTTCAAATCAAACCAGACTTGATTGTCATCATTGACTGGTTCGACTTTATCCGCAGAAGTGATATCGGCTTCTGGGCTTGAGGTAAGATCATCTTGAGATACTGTAGGCGCTTCAGTCTGTGCTATACCACGCTTTTTAGCCGCTTCCTTTTCAAAATCTTCCACGCTAGTAAAGAGTTGCACTGAAAAATCGATACTGTCACCTTGAATGCGGTGAACTTGAACCGATGCAACACTATTAAAGCTTTTTAACATTCTCTCTAGAGCAAAAAAGTCTTTCGCATTACTGATACCAGAAAAATGAGCTTGTAATGAATCATCAGGCTCTTGGTTAAGCGCTAATTTATTTTGCTTAGCATAATACAAACTCACTTTAGCAATTGCGCTATCGATAGCCTCAGCAACCGTTCCACTTTCTGTACCCGTTAAAGCAGCTTCTGGATTGCTGGCAATTTTTTCTGGAGCGATATCATAAAGCTGCCAAGTTAATTGCACTTGTTGACCTTCTCGTTCCACTTTTAAAAGTAACACTGCATCTGAAGGGTAACGTTGACTTGCCTTGGAAAGTGGATCGGCAAAACTGCCCCATAAGTCGGTAGCAGAAATGGTCGTTAGATCGTCCATATCGCCTAACGGTAAAGTAATCGGTAAACCGGATTGATTTGAAGCCGCTTGTAAATCACCAACCGATTCTAATCCCGATTGCTCCCAGCCTATTTGACGCTCTGAACCATCATCATCCACCAGCCATACTAATACATTCTCACGACTTTCTGGCCAGTACAACGCATTGGCTTGTGACAAAAGAGATTGCACTTGTTCTGAATTAAAGTCCATGACCATGCTCTGTTCACCATTTAACGTACTATTGTTAAATTGAGAAAGATAATCCGAACCATTATTTAATGCTTTCTTAATGATACTGTTGCTCGCAATACTTTTATTGCCAGAAGCTTTAATTAGAACTTGTTCTAACCCTTGCCCCCATGCAATAGATTGAGCATTTTTTTCTGCCGGCATTGGAACTTCCGTATGAAAAATATCAACATTTGTTTTCGCAGACACACCAAAAGGCAAGGCAGATAGCAAACATAAAATAGAAATGAGGGTATAACGCATAATAAACCTGTTTTGAAATCGCGCATTGATTGTTAGGCATTCATTATTCAATCGATATCAATGCAAAATAATTCACGAGCAGAAAAACCACTCAAAAAGTTGGTGAATAATACACCAATAATTCAATTAACGACATGCTAGCCGTTTTTTGCGCTCACATAAAAAAAGCGACTCTATAATCAGAGTCGCTTCTTGAAAATTAATTCCATCAGTAATGAAAATTATTGTGTGCCAAAAATCTTATCACCCGCATCGCCTAAACCCGGAATAATGTAGCCTTTGTCATCTAATTTTTCATCAATAGCCGCGGTATAAAGCTCTATATCTGGGTGTGCTTTTTCAAGAGCATCAATCCCTTCAGGCGCAGCAACTAACACTAATACTTTGATTTGCTGACAACCTTTCTCTTTTAAAAGATCGATGGTAGCAATCATTGAGCCACCAGTTGCCAACATAGGATCGACAACCAGAGCAATACGTTCTTCAATTTTTGTAGTCAATTTATTGAAATATGGGATTGGTTCTAACGTTTCTTCATCACGATAAATACCGACTACAGAAATTCGTGCACTAGGCATATGCTCTAATACACCGTCCATCATCCCCAATCCTGCACGAAGGATAGGAACCACAGTTACTTTTTTACCTTTAATTTGATCCACTTCAACCGGACCATTCCAGCCTTTAATGGTTACTTTTTCTGTTTCGAAGTCGGACGTTGCTTCGTACGTTAACAAGCTTCCCACTTCCGTAGCTAACTCACGAAAACGTTTAGTGCTAATGTCAGCTTCTCGCATCAAACCAAGTTTATGTTTTACTAGTGGGTGCATTACTTCTACGACTTTCATGTCTAGCTCCGTGCTTTATTTTTTCAAACCTGTTAATTATACCCAAACTGACTCAAAATGTATTGATGGATATCATCTAATTTGTCTGGGAACAGAACCGTTTAAAAAATTGACTGAAAAAACTCACGCAAACGTTTTCCTTTTCATTCCATCCCCTGTTAGAATAACGCCGTTTTTCATCTTGAATCTATTTCAAAGGCAATCTAATTAAAAACGAGGATTTCCCCGTGAGTGGTAACAATTCATCTCTAAGCTACAAAGACGCTGGTGTTGATATTGATGCAGGTAATGCATTAGTCGATAAAATTAAGGGTGTTGTTAAGCGCACTCGCCGCCCTGAAGTCATGGGTGGTATCGGTGGTTTTGGTGCTTTATGCGAACTGCCAACCAAATACAAACAGCCTCTTCTCGTTTCTGGTACTGATGGGGTCGGCACAAAGTTACGTCTTGCGTTGGATATGAAAAAACACGACACCATTGGCATCGACTTAGTTGCTATGTGTGTAAACGATTTGATCGTACAAGGTGCAGAGCCTCTTTTCTTCCTAGATTACTATGCAACAGGCAAGCTTGATGTGGATACTGCAGCCGAAGTGGTTACAGGTATCGGTGAAGGCTGTATTCAAGCAGGTTGCGCACTCATTGGTGGCGAAACAGCTGAAATGCCGGGTATGTATGAAGGTGAAGATTACGACGTAGCGGGCTTTTGTGTCGGTGTTGTTGAAAAAGCAGACGTGATTGACGGGACGAAAGTTGCGGCTGGCGATGCCTTGATCGCAGTAGGTTCCAGTGGCCCTCACTCCAATGGTTACTCACTTGTTCGTAAAATCCTTGAAGTCTCAAAAGCAGATTTACAAGAAGATTTAAATGGCCGCACGATTGGCGAGCACTTGATCGAACCGACTAAAATCTATATTAAATCAGCCCTAAAAATGATTGAGCAGCATGACATTCATGCAATCTCACACATCACAGGTGGTGGTTTCTGGGAAAATATCCCTCGCGTATTACCGGAAGGCACCAAAGCGGTTATCGATGGTAACAGTTGGGAATGGCCGGCTATTTTCTCTTGGTTACAACAAAAAGGTAATGTTGAAACTTACGAAATGTACCGTACTTTCAACTGTGGTGTTGGTCTGATTGTGGCATTGCCGCAAGATCAAGCGCAAGCCGCTGTTGACCTACTGAACGCTGAAGGCGAAAACGCTTGGATTATCGGTGCTGTCGCAAGCGCAGAAGCAGGCGAAGAGCAAGTCGTTATTAACGATTAAGCTTAGTCACTAATTGTCTTGCAATTTGGCCTCTAGAGTAATTAACTAGGGGCCTATTTTTTATCTGCTCATTTTAATTGGTTCAAGGTTTTTATCATGAAAAATATTGTTGTACTTGTTTCAGGTAGCGGCAGTAATTTACAAGCTATTATCGATGCTTGTGAAAAAAAACATATTAACGCAAAAATTACCGCTGTCTTCTCCAATAAAGCGGATGCTTATGGCCTTGAAAGAGCAAGAAGCCACAATATCAACGCCCATTCTATTTCTGCCCATATGTTTTTAGACGCGCAAGGCAAACCAGATCGTGAAGCCTTTGATGCCCACTTAATGAAACAAATCGATAAATATCAACCCGACTTAGTGATCCTTGCTGGTTACATGAGAATTCTCAGCCCTTCATTTGTAGCCCACTATTTAGGAAAAATGGTAAATATCCACCCTTCTTTATTACCTAAATACGCGGGTTTACATACTCATCAACGCGCGATTGATGCAGGTGATAGTGAGCATGGCACCAGTGTGCACTTTGTGACTGAAGAGCTCGATGGAGGCCCCGTTATTTTGCAAGCCAAAGTGCCCGTATTTGAAGATGATGATGCAACTAGCTTAGCTGAGCGAGTATTAGTACAAGAACACAGTATTTACCCAATTGTCACTCAGTGGTTTATTGAAGGGCGATTAGATATGAGAAACCAACAAGCTTATTTAGATGGTAAGCCGTTGGGCATGCATGGGTATGCGGAAGATTAAAAATTCGAGGTTCGGAAAAACGGAACTCGTTACAAGAAAAAGGCTCGATCATCTTATGATCGAGCCTTTTTGGTTCACTAAGCGTTCTAACGTCTATTTTGCAAACGGCTCATCGATCAACGACAAGCTGTTATCTAAAATCAACTCACCAAATTGAAATACACCGTATTCACTTGGTTTCATTTTATGCCAACGCTCGTTATCGGTCAGCGGTTGAGTTGCAATCACTGACACCACATCATTAGGAGTGGTTTCTTCTTGAAAGTCGATCGTAACCTCTTCATCAATTAATGACGCTTTACCAAATGGCGCTCGGCGAGTAATCCAATGCAAATTATTGGTACAGTACATCATCACATACTCACCATCGCTTAATAGCATATTAAATACACCAAGCTTCTTTAGCTCATCACAACATTGTGCGATGTACTCGAACACTTCTTGCATTTGCCTTGTATGCGGAGGCTCTGGATAACGGTCTTCTAACTGCTTTAAGATCCAACAAAATGAAAGTTCGCTATCGGTTTCGCCAATCGGTCGGTGTCGTCCGGTGTCTAAATCTTGATAATCACTGAGTTGACCATTATGAGCAAACGTCCAGTTTTTACCCCATAGCTCACGCGTAAATGGATGGGTATTTTCAAGGTTCACTTCGCCACGGTTCGCCTGGCGAATATGACTAATCACCGCACAACTTTTGATCGGATAGTTTTGAACTAGTTCGGCAATTTTAGAATGGCAGCTTGGTTTTGGATCTTTAAAATTACGACATCCTTTACCTTCATAAAAGGTGATCCCCCAACCATCTCGGTGAGGCCCTGTTTTGCCCCCCCTTTGAATTAAACCAGTAAAACTAAAACAAATATCGGTGGGGACATTTGCACTCATACCGAGTAGTTCACACATTCAACTATCCTTTCTTGCTTACAACATCATCTTAAAATGGTCACTTTACGAACAGAAAAATTAAGCTTCCATTTCTTTTTCAATTAACTGAATAACAATGTGAATAATTTTGATGTGGATCTCTTGGATGCGATCAGCATAACCAAAATGAGGAACACGAATTTCCACATCGGCAATACCTGCCATTTTACCGCCATCCTTACCCGTCAGCGCAATCGTCTTCATGCCTTTTGCTTTGGCCGCTTCCATCGCTTTTAAAATATTGCCAGAATTACCAGAAGTCGATAAGCCAAATAACACATCACCTTTGCTACCAACCGCTTCTAGATAACGAGAGAAGACATACTCATAACCAAAATCATTACTCACACAAGACAAGTGGCTTGGATCTGAAATGGCAATCCCTGGATATCCAGGGCGATTTTCACGGTAGCGTCCGGTAAGCTCTTCAGCAAAATGCATAGCATCACAATGAGATCCCCCATTACCACAAGATAGAACTTTGCCACCTTGCTTAAAAGAATCAGCGATCATTTTTGCTGCTGATTCAATATCTTGAAGATTCTTATCATCACTTAAAAAAGCATTTAATACTTGAGCCGCTTCCGTCAATTCACTTCGAATCAAATCTTGATACATGGGAGTTCCCTATTTTTTGAGAGTTATCAGACAATGAGTGTACCTATAAATCTAAAAGCCTGTCGACCAATTCGATGTAAATATTCTCTCATTGATGGATTCTTTGCCATTGCAATGACAAAACAACTATCTTTAAAAATAGAATGGTTAAATAAAAGACTAATTTTATGCTTGAGATCACTTTTCAACTACATTGCTGTTTTACAATTGAACAACAAGCCGATTACAATGAATCAATCTGGTACGACCACTTGTTTTTGTGTCATCGCAACTCTGTTGATAACAACATGGGCTATAACAAAAAAACGTCGTCATATCACCCATCATAATAAGGAAGACAAAGATGACCATCCTGTTAACCATAATCGTTACGCTTGTCGTATTCGGTTTCTGTTTATACCACCGCTATTCACAAACAATCACTCTCAGCACAATGGCTGGGATAATGCTGCTTTCAACATTACTAGGTGGTTTTTCCATTATCTTATTCGGGCTGTTTGTTATTATTTCTGCTTTAATTGCAGTCCCTGCGATTCGTCGTCCTCTTTTCAGCCAACCGGCGCTGAAAGTGTTTAGAAAAATTCTTCCTGAAATGTCACAAACAGAGAAAGAAGCAATCGATGCAGGTACCGTATGGTGGGAAGCAGAACTATTTAAAGGTAAGCCTGATTGGAAAAAACTGTCGGATATCGAAGCGCCAACACTTAGCGCAGAAGAACAAGCTTTCATTGATGGCCCTGTTAATGAAGTATGTGCAATGGCAAATGATTTTGAAATCACCCATGAGTTGGCCGATTTACCTCCTGAAATTTGGCAATATCTAAAAGATCACAAATTCTTCGCGATGATCATTAAGAAGAAATATGGCGGTCTAGAGTTTTCTGCTTACGCTCAATCGATTGTTTTGCAAAAACTCACCGGCGTATCGAGTGTTTTGTCTTCAACCGTCGGCGTACCGAACTCATTAGGCCCAGGTGAACTGTTGCAACACTACGGCACCAAAGAACAACAAGATCATTACTTACCTCGCCTTGCTGAAGGTAAAGAAATCCCATGTTTTGCTTTAACTAGCCCTGAAGCTGGTTCAGATGCGGGTGCTATCCCTGACTTTGGTATCGTTTGTAAAGGCGAATGGCAAGGTGAAGAAGTACTTGGTATGCGCTTAACTTGGAATAAACGTTATATCACTCTTGCTCCTGTTGCTACCGTTCTAGGGTTAGCATTTAAACTGCAAGATCCTGATGGATTGCTCGGCCTTAAAACCGAAGATGGCAGTGATAAAAAAGATATTGGGATCACTTGTGCGTTGATCCCAACAGATACGGACGGTGTGAAAATTGGTCGTCGACACTTTCCACTGAATATCCCGTTCCAAAATGGCCCGACTCAAGGGGAGGACATCTTTGTTCCTTTAGACTATATCATCGGTGGACCAAGCATGGCTGGTCAAGGATGGCGCATGCTGGTGGAATGTCTTTCTGTTGGTCGGGGCATTACCTTACCGTCAAACTCAACTGGCGGCACAAAATCGGCAGCTCTTGCGACCGGTGCTTATGCACGTATTCGTCGTCAATTTAAACAACCTATTGGACACATGGAAGGTATCGAAGAGCCTCTTGCACGCATTGCCGGTAATACTTATGTAATGGATGCAGCAAGCCAGTTAACGGTTGCCGGTATCGACTTAGGTGAAAAACCATCGGTCATTTCAGCTATTGTAAAATACCACTGTACCCATCGTGGTCAACGTTGCGTAATTGATGCGATGGACATCGTTGGTGGTAAAGGTGTTTGTATGGGGCCTGCGAACTTCCTTGCTCGTGGTTATCAAGGTTCACCTATTGCCATTACGGTAGAAGGTGCCAACATTTTAACACGCTCTATGATCATTTATGGTCAAGGTGCCATTCGTTGTCATCCTTTTGTTCTTGAAGAAATGGATGCCGCGCATTCATCAGATAGCAATGCTCTTGAACGTTTTGATTCCGCTATTTTCGGCCACATTGGTTTTAGCATGAGTAACGCCGTTCGCAGTTTCTGGCTTGGGATGACCGATGGCCGTGGTTCAGACTATGCTGTTCCTAATGATCCAAACTTCAATGGTATCGTTCATGATCAAATTAAAGGCTACTACCAAAAACTAAACCGTTATAGCGCCAACATTGCATTGTTATCGGATGTATCGATGGCGGTATTGGGTGGTTCTTTAAAACGTAAAGAACGCTTATCCGCTCGTCTTGGTGATGTGCTAAGTCAGTTATACTTAAGCTCAGCAACGCTAAAACGTTTTGAAATGGAAGGCTACCAAGAAGCGGATTTACCATTAGTCCATTGGGGACTTCAAGACAGTTTACGCCAAGCTGAAGAAGCCATTGATGATTTATTGCAGAACTTCCCTGCTCGTGGTGTGGCTCGTATGCTTCGTATCGTAATGCTGCCATTTGGCACAGTGCGTAAAGCACCAAGTGATCAACTAGACAATGAAGTGGCTCTTATTCTTCAAACCCCTTCAGAGACTCGTTCACGCTTAGGTCGTAATCAGTACCTAGCCCCAACAGAGCACAATCCGGCAGGCAAAATAGAACGCGCTTTAGACGTCATTCTAAAAGCTGAACCTATTTTCAATGAGATTTGTAAGAAGCTAGAAAAACGTCGCCCATTTGTACAATTAGACAAAGTGGCTGAAATTGGCTTAGAAAATGGTTGGATTAGCGAGGAAGAAGCTACGATTCTACGTGATGCCGAATTCTATCGTTTAGAAACCATCAATGTTGATGACTTTGACCCAAACGAGCTTATTGTAAAGAAGTCAGACGCTCAAGTAAGTAAAGTGGCTTAATTCTAGGTTATAGGCAAAGTTTAGCCTGACTTCACAACAATGAAGTCGGGCTTTTTTATCTATAAATGAAATGATGGTTATACTGACTCAGTATCACAACGCCACAAACAAGTCCCTTTTTTTGCAAACACATCTAATCGATCTTCATGTTGCTGCAATTCTTCATCGCTAGCTCTTAATACCTTTAATGCTTTTCGGCCCTGAACGCGTTTAATGGTTTCACCTGTCTCGCCTTCTTTGGCTTGCCCTGCATTAAATTGCATTGCCGTCTGTCCACCTGTCATTAACAAGTAAACATCGGCAAGTATTTCGGCATCGAGTAATGCGCCGTGCAAGGTGCGGTGAGAGTTATCTATTCCATAGCGATCACATAAAATATCAAGGTTATTTCGTTTACCCGGAAAGATTTTCTTCGCCATCGCTAAGGTATCGGTAATTTTGCAGATTTCCGATGTTTTGACTCTGTGTGAAGCTAGCTGGAATTCATAATCCATAAAGCCCACATCAAACGATGCGTTGTGAGCCACCAGCTCAGCGCCTTTAATGAAATCTAAAAACTCCTGATGTACTGCCTTATATTCAGGTTTATCAACTAAAAATTCATCCGTAATACCATGAACTGCAATCGCTTCTGGATCGATTTCTCGATCAGGTTTGATGTACACATGAAAATGTTTCCCCGTCAGTTTACGGTCGATAATTTCCACTGCACCAATTTCAATAATTCGATGCCCCATATACACAGGGCCACCTTCACGGTTCATACCGGTGGTTTCAGTATCGAGTACAATGATGCGATCATGAGAAGAATTGGTGGTATTCATAATAAACTCTATGTCAGACTAATGAGATGTTAGTAAAGAATTAAGGTAATAGTACCAAATGATGGCAAAACAAGTTGAGATTTTCACGGATGGTTCGTGTTTAGGCAACCCGGGACCTGGTGGCTATGGTATTGTGCTTCGCTATAAAGGCAAAGAAAAGTATTTATCTGAAGGCTTTAATCTAACGACTAATAACCGAATGGAAATGATGGCCGCAGTTGTCGCTTTAAAAGCGTTAACTGAACCTTGCCAAGTTGTACTGACCACAGACAGCCAATACGTGCGCCAAGGCATCACACAATGGATTCATGGCTGGAAAAAGAAAAACTGGCAAACCTCGGCGAAAAAACCAGTCAAAAATGTCGACTTATGGAAACAGCTCGATGCTGAAACCGCGCGCCATGAAGTCGAATGGAAATGGGTAAAAGGCCATGCAGGGCACCGTGAAAATGAGATCTGTGATGATTTAGCTCGCACTGCTGCCGAATCACCAACCCGAGATGATCAAGGATTTGAAGGGTAAAATACATTGAAGTAAGTATCTAAAACTTGCCTTGCATCCAGTTCCAAATAAAAGGCAAAACTTTACCTTAGTTTGGAACTGGCTTGTTTATTGGTTTTCTCTGACGCTTGCTTGTTAAAGCCGACACTGGCAGGTGATAAATTGCCTCGCTTTAGTTTCCAGTGTGGCTTTATCGGGCGCAATGGATAAGTCCGTTTCTTTGCAACAATAAAATACACACTTCCAAAGGCAGAAGCGCACCCTCCAAGGCTGTGTTCAAGCCAAGTGGTGATCGCCTTCCCCTTTTTGACAGGAAAGAGCGCATAAGTATCACAATGCATCACTTCATAATTAAGCAGTCCAAGCCAATCTTTAATGCGATACGGGCTAAACATGCGCCCACTCCACGGTAAATTATTTTTTCGCCAAGGCATAAGGCTTGAAATACCGGTTAGACTCACTGGATTAAAGCCCGTCAAAATCATGTAACCGTCATCAATAATTATTCTATCTACTTCTCGCAACAAGCGATGAGGATCGCTACAATAGTCAAGCTGATGACACACTAATGCGGTATCAATACTTTTTTCGACAAACGGAAGGTCATAAGCATCAGCAATAACATTATGTAATGGGTTCAGAGTATCCACATTGACTTGATGTTTGATATTGCAGTTATGTGTCACTAACTCACAGCTTAAACCACCGAGTTTAAGCATGTGGTAACCAAATAATTTAGGGCACCACTCATCAAGGCGAGTTTGAATCGATTCAAAAACCCATTGACCATTTTTCAATTGCTGCCAAGAATGGGGTTGAACAAATGTTTTTTGAATTCGAGCTGGCTTCATAGCTTAACTATCTCTCGCGGTCGGATTGGAGATCCATAATGTTAACTGATAAAAACACTTCAGGATTAACGGTAAAAAGCATACCTGCATTTAATGATAATTACATCTGGCTGATCCAAAATAATTGCCAGCATTGTGTCTTGGTTGATCCGGGTGAAGCGGCGCCAGTTCTCGCACGATTACAACAAGATCAACTGGAGTTAGACTTTATTTTAATCACTCATCACCATGCTGACCATGTTGGCGGCGTGGCAGAGTTACTTCGACACTACCCAAAAGCAAAAGTCATTGGACCAAGCAACGACCCAGTGATGATGTTAAGCCAATCTGTCATGGGCGGTGATCACATTACAATATTTGGTGAAGACTTCTTAGTTATTGATGTCCCAGGTCATACCAAAGGTCATATTGCCTATGTAGGTGATGGTAAATTATTTTGTGGCGACGTATTATTTTCTGCTGGTTGTGGCCGTGTATTTGAAGGCACTTACCAACAAATGTTTGATTCTCTGCAAAAACTCGCCTCACTTCCGCAAGAAACAGAGGTGTACTGCGCCCATGAATACACATCTGCCAACTTATCTTTTGCTTTAGCGGTTGAACCAGATAACGAGTTACTACATGAATATAGAGATGAAGTGAATCGCTTAAGGGCACAAGAAAAATCTACCATTCCAACAACTATACGCCAAGAGAAATGGATCAATCCGTTTCTACGCTGCCAAGAACCAAGTGTGATGAAAGCTGTGGCAACACGAACCGATGAACTGTCCGAATTATCGGTATTTACGGCGCTTCGAGAGTGGAAGAATGATTTTTAACGAATTGTTACGTTTTATTTGTATAAAAAAAATACAGCTAAAACAATAAAATCACTGATAAATTTTTCTAAAACTGTCTTTTAAGCCTTACTTTTGGGTGCTTTATTAGCGGTTTTAGACTATTTGTTGCTTGCCAGCCCTTCCATTTCACCAGTATTATTCGCAGCTGATTTTAACAAAGGCTGCATAAATGACTTCAAAATACATTTGGGTTTTGGCGCTTCTACTCGCTGGTTGCCAAAATACACCGACATCTACAGAATCAAAAACCGATGGATCGGAAGCTACCCAAACTGTATCAGTTACCCCTGAAGTAGCTCCAGTTCCGAAAGTAGCCCCAACTAAATCGGTTAAAAAACCAATTACTCGTTCAAAACCGGCCGAACTCACACCACAGCAACAAGAAAATTTGTGGGACCGGATTTCCATGCAATTTAAACTTGAAGTCCCAGATGATCCACAAGTTGATTATTATCGAACTTGGTATTTAAAACACCCTGAACATTTAAAAACAGTATCTGAGAGGGCTGCACCTTTTCTTTATATGATAACGACTCGTATAGAAGAGCGTAACTTACCATTGGAGTTAGCGCTACTTCCTGTTGTGGAAAGTTCTTTTGACCCATTTGCTTATTCTTATGGCGGAGGCAGTGCAGCTGGGTTATGGCAATTTATGCCTGTAACTGCTGAGCGTTTTGGTCTTGAACGTAATTATTGGTATGACGGCCGTCGCGATGTCAGTGCATCTACTGATGCCGCGTTAGATTATATGTCTTTACTTGGGCAACGTTTTGATG
Source organism: Vibrio rumoiensis 1S-45 (assembly GCF_000286955.2). Lineage (GTDB taxonomy): Bacteria > Pseudomonadota > Gammaproteobacteria > Enterobacterales > Vibrionaceae > Vibrio > Vibrio rumoiensis_A. The sequence continues at coordinate 82,131 of NZ_AJYK02000082.1, read as the reverse complement.
GTAGTTGGGATAATGCAATCGCAGCTTACAACAGTGGCGGTGGCCGAGTATCAAGCGCTATTCGAAAAAACAAGAAAGCGGGCAAGCCGACCGATTTCTTTTCTTTAGATTTACCAAAAGAAACTCGTCAATACGTACCAAAATTGTTGGCACTGGCTGATGTTATCGCAAACAGCAAAGCCTATGGTATTGAAATACCCACTATTGCCAATAAACCAGTATTAACGTCGGTAAACCCTAAAGAGCAACTGGATTTAACGATAGCAGCCCAGTATGCTGGAATATCTGTTAAAGAATTGCAAAGTTATAATCCAGGCTTCAAAAAGTGGGCGACTTCACCAACTGGTCCGTATAGCTTCCTTATCCCTATCGATAAAGCTGAACATTTTGAGCAGCAGGCGACTAAAAACAGAGGTAAAGGCATTAAGCTGATCCGCTATAAAGTCAAAGCGGGTGATACATTAAGCGTGATTGCTAGAAACAATCAAACAACCTCACAAGTTATCCAAAAAGCGAATGGCCTTAAATCCACCAATATTCGTATTGGACAGCTTTTGATGGTGCCAAAATCGGCCCAACAGAATCCGTCTTATGGGCGTAGTTCTAATACTCGTTTAGCGAAATCGACGCCAAGTAATAAAGCTAAATCCTCTTACACGGTAAGAAGTGGTGATAGCTTGTGGAGTATCGCGAAAAAGAATCATATTTCGACAAATACATTAGCAAGCTGGAATAGCATGTCATCAAAAGACTCATTGCGCATTGGCCAAAAGCTCGTTATTTGGACGGATAGCAAAAACAGCTCAACACTTCGCACTGTATTTTATAACGTTCGATCTGGTGACACAGTGGGTGCAATTGCTCAAAAATTCAAAGTAAAAACCGCTGATGTATTAAGTTGGAATGATTTAAGCCATAAAGATTACTTAAAGCCCGGGCAAAAATTAAAGTTGTATATCAACGAGTCTGAAACAAATGCTTAACGCTTTTATGTTTCGTTGCTTAGTCTTTAATGAATAACCCGAAAATAACAGAGCCTCTGATGATAAATCAGAGGCTCTTTTGTTTACGCTCGAAGACGAAGTCATTACTTATAGGCTAAACTTCACCATCATAGGGTTATGATCAGAAGCGGTCGTTACTAGTGAGGAAGCTTCCAAAACATTCAAATCACGATAAAACACATGATCAAAGGCTAAGTCATTAATAAAGCGACGGCGGTGATCGGGCTTAAACGTCACTTCTTGCATGAAGAGTTTCGCCATAATATAACGAACCTCCTGCCACCGCCCTTCACTCCATGTATTAAAATCACCAGCAATAATCATTGGGCCTTCATGTTTTTTAACTGCTCGCTCTAAATGATTAATCTGAGTTTGAAAGTCTTCTGTCCCTAACGTGAAATTAATAGCATGTAAGTTAATTGTCACAAGTTCTTGCCCATTCGATAAACGGTAACGAGCATACAAAGCCGATTTAGGCAGTAAAATCCATGGTTCTACCGCCGTATAAGCACACGCTCTATTAGGTAAAACACTCGAAAGATTCAGCACACCAGCGCTTTCACCAAAGACTTTAAACGCATTCACTTGATTGGCTACCCACTCTTGACTCGCCAACCATTTTTGAAAGCTTTCCGTCAAGGTGGCTTCTTGTAACATCAATAACTGCGTGTTTTTACCATAATCTTCCAAAGTGGATTGCCAACCAGCATCGCCTTGTTTATGAATATTCCAAACAACCAGATTGAACTCTCCATTCTTATCAATAGGCTCTGAAGTGATATTAGATGGTTGGCGACAATACCAATCGGTTTGAATGTCTGATTGATTAATTGAGATAAGTTCAGGCGTTTTCGGAACCGTAAACACGCTAAAGTAACCAATAGTTAAACCTGCAATGATCGCAAGTAAGAGGAATGAATAGTGCTTTATTTTCATGCATGATCCTGACGATTGTCACCAACAAAAAAGGAAGCCGAAGCCTCCTTTCAATTGACGTGATTTATACCGCTTCGTCGTCTTCTTCACCAGTACGAATTCGGATAACGCGTTCCACTTCACTAACGAAAATCTTACCATCGCCGATTTTGCCAGTTTGTGCGGTTTGCATAATGCAATCAATGCAAGCATCTAACACATCATCAGACACGACAATTTCCAATTTTACTTTAGGTAAGAAATCCACCATATACTCTGCACCACGATAAAGCTCAGTATGGCCTTTTTGACGACCAAAACCTTTCACTTCAGAGACTGTCATGCCAGTAATACCCACTTCGGCAAGAGCTTCACGTACATCATCGAGCTTGAATGGTTTGATAATTGCTTCTATTTTTTTCATTGGTTCCTATCCCTAAAACACTGAAATTAATCTGAGTATACCCCTCAACTCAGATTGAGAAAAGCCTCTGCTTCTAACCTAAGATTATTGAGAAGAGAATTTTATCGCTGTGGCTTCTTATCTAACCAAATTAACTGGTATTGACTGCCAGAATAAGACTGCCCAACCCAAAGACCAGCAGCAGCAATCAATTCACTGCCATCTACAATAAATGGAATACGATGACGCAACCACGTTGGAATAGGATGCTCTTTTAATAATTTCGTTAATGCTCGTCCATGTGTGCGAGACTCTGGGTGAGCGTGAATTCCCGCGGCATTAAATATCACCAACACCGTATGAACTTCGCAAGGCAAAGACAAAGTTTGAATACTTTTTGCCGATAAATGCTCAGCTGAAAATACACAATCTTTAGTAACCGGTTTTAAAACAAGCTGCCCTAAATTATCAGGTAAATTCAGTGGGGTTTGAATATCCCATTCTAAGGTCACTGAAGACAGATCTTGGGTTTGCTTAAAAGCATACAGTCGTTCTTTTAACCGGCCAATTTGGGTTTGCCCATACCGAAAAACAGGAGCAGAATCTGTTTTTGCTAACGCAACATCTTGCCAAATATGTTCCATTTGCTTAGCGCTCGGCATCAATTGATCTTGTTCCTCTAACCACATTCGAATTAAAGCGACTTTAGCCGCCTCTGATTGGTTCTTTAACTTATCAATCGATATCGACCCATCATTTGCAATCATGCCTCTGTAACGCTCATTTAGAAGCTCTTGCAGCAATAACTCTTGTTCTGCACATAACGACGCACTTCTCGCGATGGTTTTTTCTATATTTGGCCAGCGTTCTTGTAAAATAGGAGTCACTTGATGTCGAATAAAGTTTCGATCAAACCGAGTATCTTGATTGCTTTCATCTTCGGCCCATTGCAATCCAATTTGTTGAGCATAAGTTTCCATCTCTTTTCGAGGGATACTCAAGAAGGGTCGCATAATATACCCATTGGAAAATGATGAAAATTTTGGCATGGCGGATAAACCTTTAGGGCCACTTCCTCGCTTTAGTGCCAACAAGAATGTTTCAAGCTGATCCGTCGCATGCTGCCCAGTAAGTAGAATACTATTATCATCAATATAATTATCTAAGGCTTGATAGCGAGCGTTACGAGCCGCTTGCTCAAGGCTCACTCTGGATCCCTGTTCTACCTTCACTTTTTCATAAGAAAATGGAATGTCGGCTTGCTTTGCCCATTTTTGGCAAGATGTAAGCCAGTGATCAGCGTTAGAGCTTAAACCATGATGAATATGTACCGCTTGGTAGGTAAACTGAGGATGTTCTTGTTTAAAGCGTCCTAACAGATGCAGTAGCACACGCGAGTCTAACCCACCACTCAACGCCACAACAAAATGCGTACCTACAGAGGCATGTTGATTCAATTGCTGAGAAAAAAATGGATAGAGCATGTGGTTCCTATTTGCAAGTGTTATACCAGTTCCAGCCAACGGCTGATCATAAAGATATTGGTATAAAACAATTATGCGGAAAACAAAAACAAATAAAGCGAGCCTCAGCCCGCTTTATCTTACTCGCCTATTCAGTTCACTTAGATAAGTTCACTTAAACGATGGCATTAAACTTCTGAGCTTAGCAGTAACCGTAACTCATTAAACGCTGGTAACGACGCTCAAGCAAGTTATCGTTATCTAACGGTTCTAGCTCTTCAAGTTGAGCGAGTAGAGTCGATTTCATATTAGCAGCCATACCTATATAATCACGGTGAGCGCCACCTAATGGCTCTTCGATGATCGAATCAATCAAACCAAGCTCTTTTAGACGAGGTGCAACTAAGCCCATCGCTTCTGCCGCTTGTGGTGCTTTATCCGAATCACGCCATAAAATAGAGGCACAACCTTCTGGTGAAATAACTGAATAGGTTGAGTATTGCAACATGTTGACATAATCGCCCACGCCTATTGCCAGCGCACCACCTGAACCACCTTCACCAACAACGTTACAAATCACCGGTACTTTAAGGCCAGACATTACTTTTAAGTTGCGTGCGATCGCTTCAGATTGCCCACGCTCTTCTGCACCCACACCAGGGTAAGCACCAGCAGTATCAATGAAAGTAATAATAGGAATATTAAAGCGCTCTGCCATTTCCATGAGTCGCAAAGCTTTACGGTAGCCTTCAGGGCGAGGCATGCCAAAGTTACGACGTACTTTTTCTTTGGTTTCACGACCTTTTTGATGACCAATCACCATTACAGGACGACCTTCTAAGCGTGCAAGGCCACCAACAATCGCTTTGTCATCGGCATAAGCTCGATCACCCGCTAATTCATCAAACTCAGTAAAAACATGCTCAATGTAATCAAGCGTATATGGACGCTTTGGGTGACGTGCTAATTGGGCAACTTGCCATGCGCCTAAATCACCAAAGATTTTTTTCTTCAGCTCTAAGCTTTTGGCTTCTAATTGGCTGATCTCTTTACCCAAATCAACAGAGGTATCACCACCATGACGTGAAACTTCACGTAAAGCTTCAATTTTAGCTTCAAGTTCAACAATGGGTTTTTCAAATTCAAGAAAATCTAGGCTCATCAATGGATCCTTTATATCATTTTAATTTTTCATCGCAGATTAGGTGCAATAAAAAGCAGTTCAGAGCATGGCGAATAAATATTCTAAATGAACATTGATATAGGTTGTGTCAACACAACGACAATCAATTCCATGAATAATAACGTCTAATAATGCCCTGTTCTTTAGTTAAATTCGAGTTCTACTTGCTTAGAACCAATAAGAAGTTTCAATTCGTCGATTAAATCATCTTCTGGCGTTACCCGCCATTCAACCCCTAACGCTAGTTTTGCTCTCGCGTTTTGGCGTTGATAATAAATATTTACAGGGACAGTTCCTGCACGATAAGGCTCTAAAATACGGCCAAACTTTTCAAAAAACTTACCATCAATTTGAGACTCATCAATGGAAATCGACAATCCTCTGGCATACTTTTCACGCGCATCCGCTAAGCTCATGACTTCACGGGCCGACATTTTAAGCCCACCATTGAAGTCATCAAAGCTGACCTGTCCGGAAACCACCACAATTTTATCTTGTTCTAGCAATTCAGCATACCTGTCTAAGGCATCTGAAAACAGCATAACTTCTAAACGACCAGAGCGATCATCTAATGTCATTAAGCCAATTCGAGTCCCACGTTTGGTGGTCATAACCCGAGAAGCAATCACTAAACCGGCAACCGTCATCGATTGATCACGGCGAGTTGGTTGTAAATCATTTAAACGGCACTGAGTGTATTTGCCTAACTCTTTCAGGTACGCATTCACTGGATGCCCTGTTAAATATAGACCTAAGGTTGATCTTTCACCTTCTAGCCATACTTTTTCAGGCCATTTCGGCACTTGAGCATACGCTTGTTCAACTTCTTCCGGTGCTTCCGTTAATACGCCAAACATATCCGACTGACCAAAAGATTCCGCTTGGTGAAATTGCCCAGCCGCTTTTACCGCTTCATCTAAAGATGCCATCATGGCAGCTCGATGTGGACCTAAACGATCAAGTGCTCCAGCTTGAATTAATTTTTCTGTTACCCGTTTGTTACATTTTTTTAGATCAACACGGGCACAAAAATCAAATAAATCTTTAAAATGACCACCTTTTTCACGGCAAGCAATAATATTTTCAATCGGACCTTCACCCACCCCTTTAATCGCACCGATACCATAAACAATGGCACCATCTTCATTCACGTTAAAGCGGTATAAACCTGAATTGACATCCGGTGGCAGCACTTTTAAATTCATGCGTAAACATTCATCCACCAACCCGACGACTTTTTCAGTGTTATCCATATCGGCGGTCATTACTGCTGCCATGAACTCAGCCGGGTAGTGAGTTTTTAACCATAAGGTTTGATAGGAAACAAGTGCATAAGCTGCTGAGTGTGATTTGTTAAATCCATAACCGGCAAATTTTTCCACCAAGTCAAAGATTTTCATCGATAACTCGCCATCAACACCAATGCTTTCAGCGCCCGATTTGAATATAGAACGCTGTTTAGCCATTTCTTCTGGCTTTTTCTTACCCATTGCGCGGCGCAGCATATCAGCGCCACCTAAGGTATAACCGGCAAGAATCTGAGCAATTTGCATAACCTGTTCTTGGTACAGGATGATGCCGTAAGTCGGTTCCAGCGTTTCTTTTAGTGACTCATGTTGCCAAGTGGAATCAGGGTAAGACACCTCTTCTCGACCATGTTTACGGTCTATAAAGTTATCTACCATGCCTGACTGTAAGGGGCCTGGGCGAAATAATGCCACCAGTGCAATGATATCTTCAAAACAGTCCGGCTGAAGACGTTTAATCAAGTCTTTCATACCGCGTGATTCAAGTTGGAATACCGCAGTGGTTTCAGAATTTTGTAGAACTCGAAATGACGCAGGATCATCTAAAGGAATCGATTCAATTCGAATTGGATCTTTCCCTTCTTTTTGTAATCTTGGATTCACCAGCCCCAAGGCCCAATCAATAATGGTTAAAGTACGAAGCCCTAAGAAGTCGAATTTAACTAAACCAGCAGTTTCTACATCATTTTTATCAAATTGTGTTACCGGGAAGTTACCATCCGAATCACAATAAATAGGCGCAAAGTCAGTAATAGTGGTGGGTGAAATCACCACGCCACCAGCGTGCTTACCCGCGTTTCGGGTACAACCTTCCAAAATACGACACATATCGATGAGTTCTTTAACGTCTTCATCAGCAGCATAAATTTCAGGTAGCTGCGGCTCGGCATCAAATGCCTTAGCCAGCGTCATGCCAGGATCAGGCGGCACTAACTTTGAAATACGATCAACAAAGCCATAAGGATGACCAAGGACACGACCAACATCACGAATAACCGCTTTTGCTGCCATGGTACCAAATGTGATGATCTGCGATACCGCATCACGACCGTACATTTCAGCAACGTGGTCTATAACTCGGTCACGCTTATCCATACAAAAGTCGATATCAAAATCGGGCATGGAAACACGTTCTGGGTTCAAGAAGCGTTCGAACAGTAAGTCATATTCTAATGGATCAAGATCGGTGATTTTTAGCGCATAAGCGACTAACGAACCCGCACCAGAACCACGGCCTGGGCCAACTGGAATATCATTATCTTTAGACCATTGGATGAATTCCATTACGATCAAGAAGTAGCCGGGAAACCCCATCTGGTTAATCACGTCGAGTTCAATTTGCAGACGCTCATCATAATCGGGTCTACGCTCTAAACGCACTTTTTCATCTGGGAATAAAAATTCAAGACGATCTTCTAAACCTTCTTGTGATTTTTTCACCAAGAAGTCTTCTATAGAAAGACCTTCCGTTGGGAAGTTAGGTAAGAAGTATTCGCCTAAACGAACCGTAACATTACAGCGTTTTGCTATTTCAACACTATTTTGTAGCGCTTCTGGAATATCTTTGAACAGTGCGCACATTTCATCTTCAGTGCGTAAATATTGCTGAGCACTGTAGTTTTTAGGCCGCCTTGGATCTTCAAGAGTAAATCCATCATGAATAGCGACACGTATTTCATGCGCATCAAATTGATCAGGGGTTAAGAAAACCACTTCATTGGTCGCCACCACAGGTAAATCATATTGCTCAGCAACATCAAGGGCGAAATGCAAATAACTTTCTTCATCGGCACGCCCCGTACGGGTAAGCTCAAGATAGAAATGCTCAGGAAAGTGCTCTTGATAGAAATCAATACAACGCTCAACTAAAGGCTGATTTCCTTTCAGTAAGGCACGCCCGACCTCTCCGACACGCCCACCCGATAGGATGATTAATCCTTCTTTGTGATTCACTAACCATTCTTTATCTATAACAGGTTGATGCTGTACATGACCACGTTGATAGGCTTCTGAAATCAATAATGTCAGGTTGTTATACCCAGCGTTATTTTTCGCCAGAATTGTCACTTTGGTGAGTTCATCACCAAAATCTGGTGATTGAAGGGTAAAATCAGCCCCGATGATTGGCTTGATCCCACATGAATGGGCTGTACTGTAAAACTTAACCAAGCCACATAAGTTCGTAAAATCGGTCAAGGCCATCGCTGGCATGCCATATTCGGCAACTTTTTTTACCAAGGGCGGCACTTTTGACAGGCCATCAACCATGGAATAATCACTGTGGACGCGAAGATGTACAAACTTAGGATCGGACATAGATTTACTGTTTTTAACCATTATTGGTGAAAGTGTAAGGGCTAAACGAAGGTGCAACAATCATTTTAATGTTTTTATCTCCAAGTAACTTGGAGATATATTTTATTCAGTTATACCCAGCACTTTTTTGACGGGTTTGTAGCTTTTTCTATATTGCGCCAATAATTCAGGGTGGTCGCTAATACCATGCTGTTCAATGGCGGCTAGATGTGCTTTGGTAGGATAACCATTATGTTTAGCAAAACCAAACTCAGGGTACTTACTATCCAATTGCTTCATTTCTTCATCTCTTGCCACTTTGGCAATAATCGAAGCTGCGCTTATTTCGGCCACGCGTAAGTCCCCTTTCACGACCGCTAAACTTGGCATAGGAAGTGCAGGGACACGATTACCATCAATAAGCACAAACTCAGGAGAGATCGACAGCCCTGCAATCGCTCTTTGCATTGCAACCATGGTCGCTTGCAGAATATTGAGCTCATCAATTTCATGAGCTTCACAGCGACCTAAAGACCACGATAAAGATTTTTCCTTTATTTCAGGTAATAAGGCTAAACGTTTTTTTTCAGATAATTTTTTAGAATCGTTTAATCCTTCAATTGGATTATTCGGATCCAAAATAACAGCTGCGGTCACCACTGCGCCGACTAGCGGGCCACGCCCCACTTCATCGACCCCAGCAAAAATCTGATAACCTTGGGGGTATTCAAAATCAGGTAATATCACACTCATTGGGCATTCTCATGGTCAGTAGCAATTAATGTCGGGTCAATTAAACGTAATACCGCTTGTGCCGCTTGAACATCGGCATCTTTACGGATCCATTGATGCATTTCATGGAAAGCAGCTTGCATCTCTTGCCCTTCTTCCGACAGTAAACGCTCTATTTCTTGAGTTAAATTTTCTGGTGTACAATTTTCTTGAAGAAGTTCTTTTACTAATTCTTTATCCGCCAGAATATTGGGTAATGATACATAAGGCGTTTTTAACATACGTCTTGCAATAAATGCGGTTAAGGCATTCACCCGATATCCGACGACCATTGGACGGTTAACAAGCATACACTCTAACGCTACGGTGCCTGAAGCTAGCATAACTGCATCTGAAGCCTCCATAACCGTTCGAGCGGTACCATCAATCAATTCAAAGTGAAGCTCTGGCGCAATAGATTGCCATGCGGCTTCAAATTGCTCACGGCGCTTTTGATTGACTAACGCCACGACAAAGCCAAGTTCAGGATGCTTCTGTGCAAGCTTTTGACAAGTTTGTATGAAGGGCTCACACAGCATTTTTAATTCCGAACCACGGCTTCCAGGAAGGACAGCAAGCCATGTTTTACTTTGATCTAAACCTAGTGCTTCACGCGCGGCAGTTTTATCGGTTTCAAGTGGTATGGTATCTGCCAAAGTGTGCCCAATAAATTCACATGGGACATCAAATTTATCGTAAAAAGCTTTTTCAAATGGCAAGAAAGCCAATACTAAATTGGTTGCTTCTGCGATGCCATGAATACGGTTTTGACGCCAAGCCCAAACGGATGGACTAACATAATGGACGGTTTTAATCCCAGCACGCTTTAAGTCTAACTCAACGCGCAGATTAAAATCAGGTGCATCAATCCCAATAAAGACATCCGGTGGGGTTTGTTTAAAGTGCTCAACAATCGTTTTTTTGACTTTAAGTAAACGTGGCAATCGACCCAGCACTTCCACTAAGCCCATAACAGATAGTTCTTCCATTTCAAATAACGACTGACAACCTTCTGCCATCATTTGTGGACCACCAATACCAACAAATTCTGCATCAGGATGAAGATCCTTGATCGCTTTGATCAGGCCTGCACCTAACGTATCACCTGATAATTCTCCAGCAATCACACCAATTCTTAATGGACGAGACATATCATACCTTTGGCTTAATCAATAAAATCACTTCAATAAAAAAGGCCTAAGCAATTTAGACCTTTCAATGACAAACTGTATCACACTCGCTAGCCTGAATTCTAACGAATGATACCGCGCTCAGTTGTTTCCAACATCTCAGAGAAACGAGCAACTGAAGGCCACTCTTTTGCCATTTCTTTTAAAATAGGCTTCACTTCTTCAAGTGTTTTACCTGTACGGTAAATTTCTTTATAAGCTTTTTGTAAGGCGCGAATTTCCGGCTTTTCAAAGCCATTACGTTTCAAACCAACAAGGTTTAGGCCAAATGGAGAAGCATGGTTACCTTGAGCTAAAACATACGCAGGAATATCTTGCACTACAGCAGAACACCCACCCACATAAGCGTAAGCACCAACCGTACAGAATGGGTGAATAGCTGATAGAGCCATCACACCTGCGTAATCGCCAACCGTTACATGGCCACCTAGAATGGCATTGTTGCCAATATGCGTATGATTTCCCACAATAACATCATGAGCAATATGCGCATTCACACACAATAAATTATCATTACCGACAACAGTCTGTGCTTTATCTTGGGTGGTACCACGGTGGATCTGAACACTTTCACGGATCACATTGCGATCACCAACGATAACTTTGGTGATTTCTCCACCATATTTCTTATCTTGGTTTTCTTCACCAATCACAGCTTGTGGGAAAATACGGTTATCTTTACCAATAACAGTATGACCTTTGATCACCACATGTGACATGATCTCGGTACCTTCACCGATTTCTACCGTTGAAGTGATATAAGTAAAAGGGCCGACGGTTACATTCGCGCCAATTATCGCGCCTTCTTCGACCACAGCTGCAGGGTGAATTTGAGCAGTTTCATGGATCATAGACATATTAACTCTTTAGAATTCGCGGCGTGCGCATTTTAGTTCTGCTGAACAAACAACATCACCATCAACTTTTGCAACACCATTAAATAATGCGATACCACGGCGTTCTTTTAGAAATTCGACTTCGATAATCAGTTGATCACCTGGCACTACTGGTTTACGGAATTTTGCATTGTCGATACTGGCAAAATAATACAATTCATTTTCAGTCGGAGCACCAAATGATTTAAATGCTAATAGACCAGTCGCTTGTGCCATCGCTTCTAAAATAAGCACACCTGGGAAAATCGGTAATTGTGGAAAATGGCCGGTAAATTGCGGTTCGTTTACTGAAACGTTTTTTAAACCAATAAGATATTTACCTTCTTGGTAATCTGTTACTCGATCAATCAATAGGAATGGGTAGCGATGAGGTAGTAGTTCCCTGATTTCAGTAATATTTAGTGTTTTATTTTCTGTAGTCAAAATCATTATCCTATGAATAATCTTAAAAATAACATCGATGCCGATTATAAACGAAAAAGGCCTGCAATGGGCAGGCCTTTATAAAAGTCAGACCGACTTAATCTTCAAATTTCTTTTCTAACGTTTTTAATCGCTTATGCATATCATCGATCTTAAGAGTGCGAGCAGCCGTTTTACGCCATTCTTTATTGGTTTGCAGTGGAATACCTGATGAATAAATGCCTTTCTCAGGAATGCTACGCATTACCATGCCCATACCTGTGATAGTCACACCATCTGCAATTTCAATATGACCATTTAAAACAGATGCTCCACCTATAATACAGTACTTACCAATTTTCACACTGCCGGCGATAGTGGTAGAACCAGCAAGAGCCGTTCCATAACCAACATGAACATTATGAGCAATCTGCAAGTGATTATCGATGATCACATTATCTTCAATTACAGTATCATCAATGGCACCACGGTCAATCGTAGTACAAGAACCAATCTCAACACGATTCCCAATGGTAACAGAGCCAAGTTGAGGGATTTTCACCCATTCACCTTTGGTATTGGCGTAACCAAACCCATCAGCACCAATAACGGTATTAGACTGAATTAAGCAAGACTCACCAATCACAACATTATGATAAATGCTCACATTCGCCCACATTTTCGTATTAGCACCAATAGTGGTGTTCTTACCAATAAAGCATCCTGCGCCAATAACGACGTTATCACCTAATGTAGCACCAGATTCAATCACTGCATTATGACCAACACAAACACCTTCACCTAGAACGACGTCTTCAGCAATATAGGCTGAAGCTTCGATACAACTCGCCGGTTCAGGTGTTGTATCTAATGCTTGCGCTACAAGAGCAAACGCTAAATACGGGTCATCAACCACAATCGCATTGGTTTGGCAAAGTTCCAACTCACTTGACTTAATCAAGACAGCGGTCGCTTTACATTCGCTCAAATGCTTACGGTATTTGGCATTGGTCAAAAAAGTAATTTGACCTTCACTTGCTTTATCCATAGCAGCAATAGTAGAAACGGTAAGATCACCGTTTCCATGCAATTCGCCGCCCGTAATTGCTGCTAATTCAGCAAGAGTAAGTTTTGGCATCATTGAATTCTATTATTTAAGTGCTTTGATTACGGAATCAGTGATATCTGAACCAGGTTTTGCATATTGAAGTGCTTGTGCATCAATAATCATGTCGTAACCTTGCTGCTCAGATACTTTTTTAACTGCATCTTGGATTTTAACAAACAGCTTTTGCTTTTCTGCACCTTCACGTTTCTGAGCATCACGCTCTAACGCTTGGCCTTTAACTTTGTATTCAGCTTGAAGTGTACCGATTTCAATTTGCAGCTTACGCATATCATCTTCACTTAGAAGTTGGCCGTCGCGACGAGCTTTATCCATCTTAGTTTGAATTTTTTTCTGAATCGAATCTAATTGAGCTTTTTGATCTTTAAATTCAGATTGAAGCTTTTTAGCGATAGCTTCACGTTGTGGCAACGTTTGGAAGACTTTAGCTGTATTTACATAACCCACTTTTTCAGCGGCTTGTGCTGCAGTAGCAGCTAAAGAAGACGTTAAGATAACTAAGCTGATACCAGCGACTTTAATAAATTTTTTCACTATCATTTCCTTACAAAAAAAGGCTTAAAATTAGAACGTTCGACCAATCGTAAAGGTAAAGAATTCTTCATCATCACCTTCATAAATTTTAATTGGTTTTGCCATAGAGAACACTAAAGGCCCCATAGGCGATACCCATTGTAACGCGATACCATATGACGAGCGGTATGTCAGCGGATCTGAATAATCATAGTAATAATCCTTACCAGCCATATTCGCATCAGCTTCGCGATAATTAAACTCTGTATCCCAAACACTTGCTAGATCCACAAACACACTGGTTCGTAATGAATTTTGCAACTCTTCTGATGCAAATGGCGTTGGCACTATCAGTTCGACACTTGCCGTTGCAGTTGCATTACCACCGACAGATTCATCTGTAGCAACATAATTTGGATTATTACCACCATTAGCACCGCCTTCATCATACACTGCTTTAGGCCCTGCTGAGTTCGACCCAAAACCACGTAATGAAGAGAAACCACCAGCATAATAGTTTTCATAGAATGGGAATAAATTATCATTGCCATTCGTTGAACCATAACCATTACCATACCCTAATCGACCGCGAAGTAAGAGTGTAAAATCTTGTTTCTTCGTCAGTGGGATATACTGTTTCGCATCATATTGCATTTTATAATACGGTACGTCAGAGCCAGGTACGGTAATTTTAAAAGTTGCACGTTGATGGTTACCCGCTGTTGGAAAATAACCTTTATTTAAGTTATTACGTGTCCAAGCGATGTTAATATCAAAATCATTTACATTTAACTCACCTGTTTCAGTGTCATAATTCCCAGCACTTTTTTGTGTATCTAGGAACCCTTGGTTCTGAACATAGGGATCAACGTTAGAGATTTTATTGTGAGTGTATCCAATACCAAGCTCGATAAAGTTAAGCTCATCAATCGGGAAGCCCCACGTTAAATCTGTACCATAACTTTGGTTGGTATAGTCAACAATACCCGCTTCTGAAGCTTCAAATTCATTGTAAAATATTTTACCACCAAGGCTCACACCATCGAGTGTCCAATATGGATCTCGGTAGTCTAAACTGATATTTTTTTGATAATCATTGGTCATCGCATTAATACCGATGCGATCACCTGAACCTAAGAAGTTGTCTTGTTGCAAGCCGACTTGGAAACTAATACCGGATTCAGTGCCATAACCCACACCAAAGTTCACACTACCCGAATTGGCTTCTTTAACGTTATAGATAACATCAACTTGATCATCCGTTCCTGGGACGCGTTGTGTCTGAACATCAACCGTTTCAAAGTAGCCTAGTCGGTTTAGACGAGCTTTACCGGTTTCAATTGATTTAGAGTTCAGCCAGCCACTTTCCATTTGGCGCATTTCACGGCGTAACACTTCATCTTTAGTAATGTTATTACCAGTAAAACGAATATCTCGTACGTAAATACGGCTACCAGGATCCACCTGAACCGTTAATTTCACCTCTTTACTAACGTCATCAAACTCAGGAATGGTTTGTACCTTTGGATACGCATATCCAGATTCACCTAACGTTTTCTTAATACTATCTTCAAGGCCTGTAACTAAAGAGCCGTTATAGGTATCACCAACCTGAAAAGGCACCATTGCCTTAAAGTCATCATCTTTGCCAATCAGATCACCACGGAAGTTAACAGACTTAACGGTATACGGTTCGCCTTCATCTAGATTCAAGGTAATATAAACACCTTTCTTATCCGGAGAAATCGATACTTGGGTCGAGGTCACTTGAAATTTCAAATAGCCACGATCGAAATAATAACTACGTAATTTTTCGAT
This sequence comes from Vibrio rumoiensis 1S-45, assembly GCF_000286955.2. Classification (GTDB taxonomy): domain Bacteria; phylum Pseudomonadota; class Gammaproteobacteria; order Enterobacterales; family Vibrionaceae; genus Vibrio; species Vibrio rumoiensis_A. The sequence goes on along the minus strand of NZ_AJYK02000082.1, from coordinate 66,845 downwards.
ATCACCCGCTAAAACTTGTTTTTGGTATTTCTCATCAGCTAAGAAATTCCACCACGGTACATCAGCGTTTAAATCAAAACGAGAAAGGAGTTCATCATCAGTATATGCTGTATTACCGATAAAGTTGATTTGTTGGATTTTAGCTGAAACGCCTTCCGTAAAGACAAATTTAAGGTCTGAACGGTTACGAGGAAGAGGTGTTACCACTGCTTTTACTGTCGCGTTATATTTACCAACACTGTAGTAAAAGTCCTCTAAGCCTTTTTCAATAGTACTGAGCTTTGTTCGGTCAAGAGCTTCACCCACACGAATGCTTGAAGCATCCAAATTTTGTGTAAGTTGCTCGTCTTTAATTGCTTTATTACCAGAAAATGAAATATCGGCAATCGTTGGGCGTTCTTTCACTTTAACAAGTAAAACATCGCCATCACGATACACTTTCACATCTTCAAAATTACCCGAAGCGTACAGTGCTTGAATAATAGATGAAGCATCTTGCTCATCAACGGTATCTCCTACTCGAACAGGCATTTTTAATAGCACTGCACCAAGAGCAACACGCTGTAAGCCTTCGATTTTGATATCTGAAACTTCGAAAGATTCAGCCTGTGCAACCGAGCTGATCATCAGCAAGGTCGTAATCCATAAACGCTTGATCGCCATAAATGTTCTTATTAATCCTTTATACTTCTTGGTCTTGTTAAACCACTGCGGGCATTACAAACGAGCAAAATCATTAAAAATTGCAATTAACATCAGTGAAAAGATAGCTGCACTGCCAATCTTATACCCGACTTCTTGAACTTTTTCTGGTATTGGGCGACGAATAATCGCTTCAATTGCAAAAAATAATAAATGTCCACCATCCAAAACAGGTAATGGCATCAAATTGATAATACCTAAGTTAACACTGATTAAAGCCAGAAAACCGAGGAAGTACACTAAACCATAGTCAGCTGTGGTACCAGCGCCTTTTGCAATAGTTATAGGGCCACTTAAATTTTTAATACCGACATCACCAGTGAATAATTTCTTCACCATGGTCAGTGTTAAATTAATAATCTGACCTGTTTTTTCTACTGCTTTAGGTATTGATTCAAAAAAGCCGAACTTTTGTTCAAATCTATAGGTATCTGGCCATTGTCCCATTGATGGTGCAATACCTGCAAACCCTATTGTGTCACCATTTTTTAAAGTTTTACTCTCAGGGATCAATGTAATGGTTTGTTCATTACCGTCTCGTTCTATTTGTAAATCAAGTGGCTGTGACGGTTTGGCTTTAACTGCATCCACAAACTCTTGCCAATCGTCGACCTCTTTACCATCAATAGAAAGAAGTTTATCACCAACGGCAAAACCAGCTTTTTCCGCTGCACTGCCTTTACTGACGTTTGAAATAATAGAAATGATTTCTGGCCGGTAAGGTTGAAAGCCTAATGTCGCCATTGCCGAATCAACTTCTGGATCAAACTTCCATTCATTAGTGTCTAAAGTGACCGTTCGCTGAACACCAACATCTTGAGGTGAACTCACTTTCAAAGTAATCGATTCATCGCCTATATGTGAAACTAAGGCCATATTAACCGAGTCCCAATCTGTGGTTTGGATGCCCGAAATTTCTTTTAGTTCCATGCCAGATTCAATTCCTGCTTTTGCAACAATCGAATTTGGTGTCACTTCTCCAATAACCGGTTTTACCGCAGGCACACCGATCATAAAAACAAGCCAATAGGCAAAAATAGCAAAGAAGAAATTAAAAGCAGGGCCTGCAGCAACAATGGCGCTACGTTTCCATAAACTTTTATGATTGAAGGCTAGGTGCTTTTGATCTTCAGGGACTTCATCCACACGAGAATCAAGCATCTTAACAAAACCACCAAGAGGAATCATGGATATTGAATATTCAACACCATCTTTCCCTGTACGACTCCATAGTGATTTACCAAAACCAATGGAAAATTTTTCGACTTTAACGCCGCATCGACGTGCGACCCAAAAATGACCAAACTCATGCACGGCAACCAGAACACCAAGTGCAACAATAAATGAAGCTAAATTCCATAATATGCTTGTCATTACGTACGCTCTGCTACTAATTCTTCTGCATAGATTCGAGCTATTCTATCTAGCTCAAGTAAGCTTTCCAAACTCTCTGTATTAAGAGTCGATAAACCACACACTTTAGACATTACTCTATCATTAATTATCGCAATATCAGTAAATTTCAATTTGTGCTCTAAGAAGGCCTCTACCGACACTTCATTCGCAGCATTGATCGCTGTTGTCGCATGCTGCCCAATATAGCAAGCTTCCATAGCTAACTTTAGGCAAGGGTAACGCGACAGATCAGGTGCTAAAAATGTCAAATCCGCGATCTTAGTAAAGTCTAATGGTTGAACACCTGATGGAATTCGATCTGGGTAAGACATAGAAAGTGCTATCGGCGTACACATATCCGGTTCACCAAGTTGCGCTATCACCGAGCCATCAACATATTGAACCATCGAATGAATTACCGACTGAGGGTGGATTAACACTTTAAGCTGTTCTTGTTTAGCATTAAACAACCACTTAGCTTCAATAAATTCAAGCCCTTTATTCATCATAGTCGCTGAATCAACTGAAATCTTTGGCCCCATAGACCAATTGGGGTGTGCTATCGCCATTTCAGGGGTAACTTGAGATAACGTGGAAATATCAGTGTATCGAAATGGGCCGCCTGATCCTGTTAATAGTATTGATTCCACGCCATTTTCTTTCAAATCACAATAACCAAGATCGGTTTGCACTGTTTGAGATAAGCATTGAAAAATTGCATTATGCTCACTATCAACGGGTAAAATTTGCGCACCATATTCTTTAGCTGCATCAATGAAGAACTGGCCAGACATCACCAATGACTCTTTATTAGCCAATAAAATACGCTTGCCTGCTTTCACAGCCGACATAGTAGGCAGCAAACCCGATGCACCAACAATGGCCGCCATCACCATATCAACCGATGAAGCAGAAGATATCTCGCATAAACCTTCTGTACCCGCTAAAACCGACGTAGTGCTATTTACTAAAGCCAGTTTCTTTTCCAGTTGAAATGCAGCTGATTTATCTGCCATTGCAGCGTATTCAGGTTGCCACTCAAGGCACAACTGATACAGCTTTTCGACATTTGAATTTGCGGCTAGAGCATAAACAGAAAAATCATTAGAATTTTGCGCAATGACCGACAATGTACTTGCGCCTATAGATCCAGTCGCGCCAAGAATCGTTATCTTTTGCATATAAAATTAACCACTTAGATTTGAACGTATAGAAAAGATAGTGTTATTGGCAAATAAAATACAACAACGCAAAAACAGGAAAAGCAGCCATTAAACTATCAATACGATCTAATATGCCACCATGACCAGGGATGATGTTACTGCTGTCTTTAATATTTGAAACTCGTTTCAGCATACTTTCAACCAAATCGCCTAATACCGAAATCACAACCGTAATAAAAGTAATCGCCAGCATAGCGAATAAACTAGAGAAATGAATATTTAGTAGTTGAGAGCCAAACCAACCAACGATCATCGCTAACACGACACCACCAAATAGTCCTTCAAGCGTTTTATTTGGGCTGACATTTGGCGCCATTTTATGTTTACCAATCGCCTTGCCAGTAAAATAGGCACCAGTATCGGCAGCCCATACAAGTAGACATACAAACATAACCAGTTTAGCACCGTGATAGGGATTGATGGCGTAATCTTGTGCTCTTAACAAGAACACTGCCCACAAAAAGGGAATCAAGGACAACATACCAAATGCATGTCTTAATGATATACGGCCATGCCATATACTGATCGTTTTAGGATAAGTAAGAGCTAATATACTGGCACAAACCCACCAAATACTACCCGCAGCCAGAACCCATAAGTGACTCTGCATGACCATTGATAAATGAAGGGTGTCAAAAGGAAAAATCAGAAAACTGAGCGCAAGTACCAACAAAGAAGGTATTAAACTTACTTGGCGTGATTTTGGCTCAACAAATTGGGTCCATTCCCAAAAGCCAATAACCGTTACCGCTGTCAGCGCAATAATGAAAAAAGGGATTGAAAGCTCAAACACACCCCAAACAACAAGTGGGGCTAATATTAACGCTGTAATAATTCTTTGTTTCAAACTTTCTTCCTTTATTTTTGTTTCATCAGCGATTGAAGTTGCTCGCTGGTGCAACCGAATCGTCTTTCCCGATTAATAAACCAAGTAATCGCATCTAACAACGCTTGTTCATTAAATTCAGGCCAAAATAATTCCGTAAAATACAATTCAGCATATGCCATTTGCCAAAGCATAAAATTACTAATACGGCATTCGCCGCTGGTGCGTATCATCAAATCGACATCGGGTAAATCGGCCATTGAGAGATGCTGAGAAATGGTATTTTCGCCTATTTGCTCTGGCGTTAACTCACCATCGGCTACTTGAGCGGCTACTTTTTTAACCGCTTCAGTAATATCCCACTTCCCGCCGTAATTAGCGGCGATATTAATGACAGTACCCGTATTCTCTTTTGTTAGCTCTTCAGCCGCTGCAATTTTTTGCTGTAATACTTGTCCAAAACGAGTTTTATCGCCAATGATGCGTAATTTTAAATTATTTTTATGTAATTTTTTGACTTCACGAGTCAGGACAGTGATGAACAGATCCATCAACAAATTAACTTCTTCTTCAGGACGCTTCCAATTTTCGCTACTAAATGCAAACAAGGTTATCGCTTTAATGCCTAAGCGACTTGCTGTGCTAATGGTTTCTCTGACGGATTTAACCGCCATTCGGTGGCCATATAAACGCGGTTTACCTTGTTTTTTAGCCCAACGTCCGTTGCCATCCATAATGACGGCGATATGTTGTGGCAAAAAATCTGATGAGAATTGGGAGTTAGGCATTATTGTATTCATTGTTGTAGAGAAAATTTGCATAAAAAAACGCTGTGCTGTCCAGCACAGCGTTTTTAATCAGAAAAATGAAATTAAACTTCCATTAACTCTTTTTCTTTAACCGCAAGCATTTCATCGATGTTTTTTACTGCTGCATCGGTGATTTTTTGGATTTCATCTTGTGCTTTACGATCTTCATCTTCTGAAATGTCTTTGTCTTTCAAAAGAGATTTAAAATCAGCATTCGCATCACGACGAATATTACGAACCGCGACACGGCCGCCTTCAGCTTCAGCGCGAACAATTTTCACAAGATCTTTACGACGTTCTTCCGTTAAAGGGGGAAGAGGTACACGGATAACCGTACCTGCTGACATTGGGTTTAAACCCAGATCAGATTTCATAATGGCTTTTTCAACAGCGGGTGTTAATTCTTTATCAAAAACCGTAATCGCTAATGTACGCGCATCTTCAGCAATAATGTTAGCAACTTGGCTTAATGGTGTAGGTGCTCCGTAATACTCTACAGAAATACCTTGTAAAATACTTGGGTGTGCACGGCCAGTACGAATTTTTGACAAGTTAGTTTTAAGAGCATCAACACTCTTTGCCATGCGCTCTTGAGCGTCTTGTTTAATGTCGTTAATCACAATATCACCTTGTGTTTTATTGTCTGGATGAAGTTGGCGTAAACATAACCAACTCTCTTTGAATGATTCAATAGTTATAACCTAAGAAGTCATAATATCAACAAGCTTAAATTATTAACGATAACTTATTCAGCTTGGTCGCTAATCAGTGTGCCTTCTTGCTCACCCATTACAACGCGACGTAGTGCACCCGGCTTGTTCATATTAAATACGCGGATAGGCATTTTGTGGTCTCGAGCCAAAGTGAAAGCAGCTAAGTCCATCACTTTTAATTCTTTTTCAAGCACACTGTTGTAGCTGAGTTTATCACACAAAATCGCATCAGGGTTAGCAACTGGGTCAGCAGTATAAACACCGTCCACTTTGGTTGCTTTTAAAACAACATCCGCTTCAATTTCAATACCACGAAGACATGCGGCTGAATCGGTTGTGAAGAATGGATTACCTGTACCTGCTGAGAAAATCACAACACGACCTTGACGTAACTGGCTAATTGCATCCGCCCAATTATAATCATCACACACACCTTTTAATGGAATGGCAGACATAACACGCGCATTAACATAAGCACGATGTAGTGCATCACGCATTGCTAAACCATTCATTACCGTTGCTAACATCCCCATATGATCTCCAACCACACGGTTCATTCCAGCTTCAGCAAGACCTGCGCCACGGAATAAGTTACCACCACCGATAACCACACCAACTTGAACACCAAGTTCAACCAACTCTTTCACTTCTTGAGCCATTCGATCTAAGACCGTTGGATCGATACCAAAACCTTCTGCGCCCTGTAGGGCCTCACCACTAAGTTTTAACAAAATACGTTGATATGCTGGCTTAGGATTTGTTGTCATGGGGATTACCTTTCAAAAAGTGTTTTTGATTAACTGTTATGGATAGACGTTACTTAGATTGTTGTTACTAGCAACACTTAGTTAGCTACTCAAGTAAGAACGGTTCTAAATAAATTGAGTGTAATATCTATTGATAACAATTAACGTTGCGAATAGCTCAAACAATGAGACTCGCTGACCTTATTCACAAAAAGACCGCAGCATGGCTACGGTCCTTTAGATTAGCTATACAAAGTAGGAATTAACCTTTTTGTACCGCTGCAACTTCATCAGCAAAGCTCATTTCAGCAGCTTTTTCGATGCCTTCACCAACTTCTAAACGAATGAAGCTAGTCACAGAAGCGCCTTTCTCTTTCAAGAATTCGCCAACTGTTTTCTTAGGTTCCATGATGAATGGTTGACCAGTAAGAGAAACCTCACCAGTGAACTTCTTCATACGACCTACAACCATCTTCTCAGCGATTTCTTGTGGTTTGCCTTCGTTCATTGCGATTTCAACTTGAACCGCTTTCTCTTTAGCAACCACGTCAGCTGGAACATCTTCAGGGTTCACGTACTCTGGACGAGAAGCAGCAACGTGCATTGCAACGTGCTTAATTGTTTCTTCGTCAGCGTCACCCGCAACAACAACGCCAATGCGCTCGCCGTGACGGTATGAACCTACTTTAGCGCCTTCGATGTAAACTACGCGACGGATGCCGATGTTCTCACCGATTTTAGCAACTAGAGCGATACGCTCTTCTTCAAATTTAGCTTGAAGTGCCTCAACGTCTAAACGCTCAGTTAGAGCTGCGTCAAGAACAGAGTTAGCGAATGCTAGGAAACTTGCATCTTTAGCAACGAAGTCAGTTTGGCAGTTCACTTCTAGAAGTGCTGCAAAACCTTCAGCTTCTTTCACTAAGATAGTACCTTCAGCAGCAACGTTACCCGCTTTTTTAGCTGCTTTAGCTGCACCGCTTTTACGCATGTTTTCAATTGCTAATTCAATATCAGCATTTGCTTCAACAAGCGCTTTTTTACAATCCATCATGCCTGCGCCAGTACGCTCACGCAATTCTTTAACTAGAGCAGCAGTTACTGTTGCCATGGTTTAATCCTCGATTGATTCCAAAAATGGTAAAAACAAGGGCCAGCCTAATTTTTCATTAAAAGCATGGCCCCTATTTGTAACTATAGCTTAGCTTGACTACTCAATGATGACAGACAAGCTAAGTGACAAGGAGCTAAGATATTAAGCTTCTTCTACGAAAGCGTCTTTATCTGAAGCTACAACTACGTCTTTGTTACGACCTTCAGTTACAGCTTGAGCTGCAGCGTTTAGGTAAAGTTGTACTGCACGGATAGCATCATCATTACCAGGGATAATGAAATCAACGCCATCTGGGTCAGAGTTAGTATCAACAACAGCAAATACTGGGATACCTAAGTTGTTTGCTTCTTTAATAGCAATGTGCTCGTGATCAGCGTCGATTACGAACAATGCATCAGGAAGGCCACCCATGTTTTTAATACCACCAAGTGATTTCTCTAGCTTATCCATATCGCGGGTACGCATTAGAGCTTCTTTCTTAGTTAGTTTTTCAAAAGTGCCGTCTTGAGCTTGAGCTTCGAAATCTTTAAGACGTTTGATTGATTGACGAACAGTTTTGTAGTTAGTCAACATGCCGCCTAACCAGCGGTTGTTCACGTAGTACTGGTTGCTTGCAATTGCAGCTTCTTTTACTGATTCAGAAGCAGCACGCTTAGTACCTACGAAAAGTACTTTACCTTTACGCTCACCGATTTTGCCTAGCTCAGCTAGTGCATCGTTGAACATAGGAACTGTTTGTTCTAGGTTGATGATATGAACTTTGTTACGAGCACCAAAGATGAAAGGCTTCATTTTTGGGTTCCAGTAACGAGTTTGGTGACCAAAGTGAACACCAGCTTTAAGCATATCGCGCATTGATACAGTTGCCATTATATAATCCTCTATATGGGGTTAGGCCTCCACACCCCCCATGATACCGACCCTTTCACTATAAAATTAGCGTAAAAGAGCACCCCGGATCACGTGTCGGAATGTGTGTGATTTAAGAAATAAGTATGTGAAACCCACACAACTTCGCTAACAAGTAGAGACAGGAGTTATGGATTTCGGTGCGCTTTATACCACAAAAGCATGTCAAAACACCAGAAAAACAGCCACCTTTCACTCGACTTTTAATCAACAAACCTTCTAAGTATTGATTAACTTCCGCTAAGATGCCAAATGAAAACGGATTTCAATTGCGATCAGACGCATCACTGAATACACTAATAGCAAAGTTAATACAGGCCAAAAAAATATGTCTATCAAAATCAAAACTGCCGATGAAATAGAAAAAATGCGTGTCGCTGGTAAATTAGCTGCTGACGTTTTAGAAATGATCGCCCCTCATGTTCAAGTGGGTGTATCAACAGAAGAGCTCGATCAGATCTGTCACAAATTCATTACCGAAGTGCAAGGCGCTATCCCTGCCCCTTTGAATTATCACGGTTTCCCAAAATCAATTTGTACTTCAGTTAACCACGTTGTATGTCATGGTATTCCTAGCGATACCGATGAACTTGATGCGAACGGTAACGTCTACAAACCAGCCATTTTAAAAGATGGTGATATCGTCAATATTGACATTACAGTAATCAAAGATGGTTACCACGGCGATACTTCAAAAATGTTCCTTATTGGTGAAGTGTCACCTGCTGATCGCCGCTTATGTTTAGTGGCGCAAGAATCGCTATATATTGGTATGAAGAAAGTCAAAGCGGGTGCTCAACTGGGCGAAATCGGCAGTGCAATTCAAAAGTACATTAAAGGCACAACGCCTAAATTTTCAATCGTACGTGATTACTGTGGTCATGGCATTGGTAACGAGTTCCATGAAGAACCACAAGTTGTGCATTACAAAAATGCCGACCGCACAGTACTAAAAGCAGGCATGATATTTACGATTGAGCCCATGATTAATGCTGGTAAATTTGGCTGTCGCTTAGACGATGAAGATAACTGGACAGTGTACACTGGTGATAGCAAAAACTCTGCCCAATGGGAACATACCCTGTTGGTAACGGAAACCGGTTGTGAAGTATTGACACTGCGAGAAGAAGAAACCATTCCTCGCATTCTGAATAACGCATAATTTACTACTAAGCATCATTTAAAGCCTTCACTTAACTTATTTAGGTGAAGGCTTTTTTATTGGTTTTATTGATTTGAACAGGTAGTATCAAAGGAGGTTTTATTAGCTGCAAGGAATGCACTCATGTCGTACCAATCTCCCACATCACTGGCTGATGATCAAATCTCGTCTTTGGAATTAAAGCAACAATTAGAGCTATTCTCGCAACACCAAAGAGAAGCCTTCCTTAGCCACCAGCAACCTGTAGAAAACCTCGTTTATGAACGTTCTGCTTATATGGATTCAATCCTAAATCGTTTATGGGATTATTTTGGTTTTAATCAAGAATCATCACTGAGCTTAATTGCCGTTGGAGGTTACGGTCGCTCTGAATTACACCCATTATCTGACATTGATATTCTCATTCTTTCCCAAACAAAAACCTCCGGTGAAGTAAGCCAAAAAATCAGTGAATTTATCACCTTACTTTGGGATTTACATCTTGAAGTGGGCCATAGCGTACGAACATTAAAAGAATGTGCTGAGGTTGGTAAGGATGACCTTACCGTTGCCACCAACTTGCAAGAATCTCGCTATTTATGTGGTTGTCAGCAAACCTTTGATCAATTAATTGAAAACATTACCGCTGCGAATTTTTGGCCAAGTGAAACCTTTTACAAAGCGAAATTAGAAGAACAACGTGAACGCCATGCTCGCTTTCATGACACCACATATAATCTTGAACCTGATATTAAATCTAGCCCTGGCGGATTACGTGATATCCATACGTTAAGTTGGGTAGCAAGAAGACACTTTGGCGCAACATCATTAAGAGAAATGAGCTATGCAGGGTTTCTAACCGATGCGGAATATAGGGAATTATTAGAGTGCCAAAATTTCCTTTGGCGAGTTCGTTTTGCACTACATATTGAATTAAAACGTTACGATAACCGTTTAACCTTTGGTCACCAAGCAAAAGTAGCCGAAAACCTCGGCTTTAAAGGGGAAGGAAATCGCGGTATTGAAATGATGATGAAAGAGTTCTACCGCACTTTACGTCGGGTGGCTGAACTCAATAAAATGCTTCTAAAACTGTTTGATCAAGCCATCATGAACAAAGGTAAGGTGCCAAATGCGGTGGTTCTATCAGACGATTTCCAAAGACGGGGTTCACTGATCGAAGCAAGAAAACCGGCCCTTTTTCAAGCTCGCCCAGAAACCATTTTAGACATGTTTTTACATATTGCGAATGATTCAACGATTGAAGGTGTTAGCCCACCAACGCTGCGCCAATTACGTACAGCAAGGCGTAGATTGAATCGTTTCTTACATACAATTCCTGCTGCTCGTGAAAAGTTCATGGATCTTATCAACCACCCAAATTCATTGCATAAGTCCTTTAGCCTGATGCATAAATTGGGTGTACTTTCTGCGTATTTACCACAATGGAGCCAAATTGTTGGTCAAATGCAATTTGATTTATTCCATGTGTATACAGTAGATGAACATAGTATGAGAGTGCTCAAGCACATTCACTCATTCAGTAATATCGAAAACCACGACAGACACCCTATTTGTTGTGAAGTGTACCCTCGAATTCAGAAAAAAAACTTAATCATCATTGCCGCAATATTTCACGATATAGGCAAAGGCAGAGGGGGCGACCACTCAGAAATTGGCGCGGTTGAAGCTTATGATTTTTGTATTGAGCATGGCTTATCCAAACCGGAAGCCAAGTTAGTATCGTGGTTAGTACAAAATCACCTTCTTATGTCGGTAACGGCTCAACGTCGTGATATTTATGACCCTGATGTCATCACTGAATTTGCAAAAAAAGTACGTGATGAAGAGTACCTAGAGAATTTAGTTTGCCTTACTGTGGCCGATATTTGCGCCACAAACCCAGAGCTTTGGAATAGTTGGAAGCGAACCTTACTTGCCGAGCTATTTTACTCGACCCAACGAGCTCTACGTCGAGGATTAGAAAACCCCGTTGATTTACGCGATCGAATTCGCCATAACCAACACATGGCATCAGCAATGCTACGCAAAGAAAACTTCACACCAATGGAAATTGAAGTGTTATGGCAACGCTTTAAAGCCGATTATTTCTTACGCCATACACCAAAACAAATTGCTTGGCATAGTGAGCACCTACTCACACAAGATCCTAATAACCCACTGGTACTTTTAAGTAAAAATGCCACTCGTGGTGGTACAGAAGTCTTCATTTACACCAAAGATAAAGCCAGTTTATTTGCCACGATGGCTGCAGAATTAGATCGCCGAAACTTGAGTATCCACGACGCACAAATTATGACTAGCAAAGATGGTTATGCTTTAGATACCTTTATGGTGCTAGATCAAAATGGTGACCCAGTTGAAGAAGTGCGTCACGAACAAATAAAGAAATACCTCACCAACGTCTTGAATGGTAAAATCACGGCCAATACGCGCTCGAGAAGAGTGCCAAATAAGCTCAAACATTTTATAGTGAAGACCAGCATAGATTTCATACCAACTCGAACTGGAAAGCGCAGTTTAATGGAATTGGTAGCATTAGATACTCCAGGCCTATTAGCAAAAATAGGTCAAGTATTTGCACAGCTTGGGGTCAATCTACATGGCGCAAAAATCACCACTATCGGCGAACGAGCGGAGGATTTATTCATCCTAACCTCTCCTGCAGGTGGCCGGTTAGAACCCGAAGTTGAAGAGGCACTTAAACTCCACTTAACTGCCGCAATTAGTGAGTTACTGCCGAGTTAACTTGCATAAAGGCTAGACATTATTCAGTATCAAAAAAGTCCTCTTTTATGATATGAGTATAAGCAATGAGAAAACGTGAACCCTGATCCCATGTCGCTAAAATGATATGTTAAAGTCAGTGTTAATTTCATTCTGAATTAAGAGGTAAACGCATTATGTATCCAAATCTCAACAAGCTTGGTATTACTGATACAAAACTCATCTCGCGCTACAGCCTTCGCCAAGAAGCACAAGTTGATGTTTTAAAAGTTTATTTTCACAAACAGAAAGGCGAACTTTTTGCTAAAAGTGTTAAATTTAAATACCCAAGGCAGCGTAAAAACATTCGAGTTAACTCAAGCAGTGGTGAATATAAAGAAACCACCGAGGTCAATCCTAGCCTGACAAAGGTCATGACTGAGCTCAATCAAATTACCAAGCCTAAAGAAATGGACAATAAAGACATAAAACACAAAATCCTGACTGATTTACGTCATCTTGAAAAAGTAGTTGCGGGAAAAATTTCAGAAATTGAAGCCGATTTAGAAAAATTAAAATAAAGTCATTTTATTCCACCATATACCCAAGTGACTTGGGTATAACAAGCGTAACGCTTCGAAGTGACAACGGAATGGTCGCTCGCGTTACGCTTTTTTATTCACGCTTTTATTAACTTTACTAACCTTATTAACAATAAATTATACCTTCGTTTTTAGATCTCTAACGTCCACTCAAATTGCTCTAACAAATCTTGCCACACTTCATCAAGTTTTGCCGTTATGACTATCGGCTGCTCAGTGATCGGGTGGATAAAACTCAAACTTGATGCATGCAACATGAGTCTACGGGCATTGAAATTGTCGCGGAATAATCGGTTTTGCTTACCATCACCATGCGAAGTATCCCCGATAATAGGATGACGAAGGTGAGCCATATGTCGACGTAACTGATGTTTACGCCCAGTTAATGGTTTCATCTCAACCAACCCAAAACGACTGGTTGGAAAGCGCCCGGTGGAATAAGGCACTTCAACTTTGGCAAGTGGTTGATAATCGGTAATCGCAGACTGAGCCTCTTGTTCTGCTCTGGCAAATTTATCGGCTACTTTATCCACTTCTTTTTTAAGCGGATAATCTAACCTATCCCCTTCCTCAACCCACCCTCGTACGATTGCGTGGTAGGTTTTTTCAAATTTATGCTCAGCAAACATCGGGGACGCAATTGAAGCAACTTCACTGGAAAGTGCGAACAACAACACCCCAGATGTTGGACGATCAAGTCGATGTAATGGGAATACATGCTGCCCAATTTGATCTCGAAGTGTCTGCATAACAAACACTGTTTCATGACTATCAAGCCATGAGCGGTGCACCAACATACCCGCGGGTTTATTTACCGCAATCAAATACTCGTCTTGATACACGATATCTAAATGAATTTTGGGACACTCTTCACTACTCATCGCTTCGTTATCGTTGAATGTCATAGGCTGCACACTTTCTACTTGGCTCATTTCACCGCTTCATCTATTTGTTTAATGATTGGTAACAATTCTAATAACTTCTCTTTATCACTCATGGCTTGTTCAAAATATGGACTAATTTCAAAGCCAGTTGGCATCTCTGAATCTGATTCAATTAAAGCCTTCATTTTGGGAATAAACACCCATTGTAACCATTGAGTCGGGGACAAGGTATCGAGAGCAAAAGGTTCAGAACTGGCAAGATCGTGTTCTGAGGGTTGCTGACTCTCCCATAAGGCCAACTCAATCATTTTGTCTTCCAATAACTCTAGCGCGTCGGATAATTCAATATAATCGCTCATTTTCATTAGTGTCCCCTTGATAATGAAGTGTTAGGATACCATTAAATACCATTGGTGAGATCGCCATTTCGATCTTCAATTGGATAGAACCACTCGTATTAATTGGACTAAAGCATGAACGCAATACATAACCTAAGCCAACTGTTAGAACAAAGTCAGTGTCAGTTTAAAATTTTTGACTTAGGACGTAGAATTCAATCCATTGAGACGAAGGATTTTCTACAAGTGGAAAAGGGACAAAAACCTTACCCCTACCCACTGCAACGCCATGCACATTTAGCAGTAGCCTATTGGACCGAAGCCAATCAACCATGGATTTGGTTTTTAAAGTTTCCTTTAGATGAACGCGGCTTATTGAATCAAACCGATATTGGTAACTTTTTAAAGTACGTCACCGAAGCCATGGGCGCGCACCTTAGCCAAGAACTGTCTGAAGAGCAGCAACAGCACTTAGCCAATAATCCTTATACCTTTAAACCTAATGATGAAAAAATGGCTGTTTTTCATAGTGTGATTCGCTCACAACTCAGCCTACCAACCAGCCAATATTATGAACATGCTCAGCATTATTTTAGTGGTGACTTAGGTTGGAGTAATTGGCAAACTGTCGGCTTACAAGGCATTACCGACATGTGTAGCCGTTTATCTGATCAACAAAATAGTGTCGCCATTCGTAAGGCACTGCCTCACTTAGCCAAAGATAAAAACACTCACCCTGCGCTTTATGCGTTATTGGGCGCATTAGAGCATGTTTCTATTGCCGATAAACTGGCCAATAGAGTTTTAGAGCTTGCTGATCAAGAATGTAATAGCTCTGAACCGGATCTCTTTCTTATTGCCGCTTATGTCCGTGCTTTATCTGGCGCACAAAACAACATCACTAACACGCTAATAGAAAGAATCTTAGCGGATACTCAGTTAAGCCATGCAGAAGTTTTAATCGCGATTGCTGGTCGTTGTTGGTCTAGTTTGAATACTGAAGCTCGCGCAGGAAAGTTTTTATTACGCTTGGCTCAAACTCAAAACCAGCAATTATTTAATCAATTATTTGCCGATTTAGTGATGATCCCAGATCTAAGATTTACGTTCCTACCGTTACTTAACCATACTCCAAGCCCAGAACTGGCTCATGCGCTATTTGAACTACAACAACAAACTAAATCAACCCAATAAATTATTCACGTATTGATTAGTGACATTCAAAACAGTGAGTGAAGGTTGCTGTAAACGTCATCAAGCACACTCAACGTCAAATGCGAAAGGTTTAAAATAGGATAGAAAATGATCACCGACTTACTCATGATTCTTTTGGTTGCTTTTCTTGCTTTCCTATTTTGGCAGCAACGTCGTCAATCTGAAATAGCTCGTACAGCAATCTCTCGTCATTGCGAACAGTTGAATCTTCAACTGCTGTCTACCTCACTGTTAAAGTATCAATTTAAGCTGCCTGATGGCCGTTTTCAATTTCATGCATTATATCAATTTGAATTTTCAGCTCGTGGGGATGATTATTATCAAGGTCAACTGATTATGATTGGCTTTAAAGCGGCAAAATTCATGCTGCCACCTTACCGTATCGTAGACAGTGAATATTGATGGGCATATCTACCGAAGTAACGTCAAGATGCATAATTCACTTAGGTATACACCACATTAAGGAATAAAGGACAGTACATGCAAACTCAAAATGTGACAGAAGAACTGCACAGAGTACTTTCGGGTATATCAGCAGAAGGGAAAGAACCAACAGTGGCTTTGGTAAAATCTCGACTTTCAATTCCAGTTCCTATGCCTGCGATTATCATGACATTAAAGTCATGGAAATCATCCAACAAGGTACCGAAAGTCGAAGTGGCAGCCCAACAAGCATCACTTCCAAGTGAAGAACGCATTGCTCAGCTTGAACAGCAAGTCAAAGACCTCACCGAGCGTTTAATACGTTTAGAGCAAGCTTAAGAATACCAGTAGGAAGATAGCTATGAAAATTTGGGTCGATGCCGATGCATGTCCAAAAACCATTCGCGAAACGATTTGTCGCGCCGCAGAAAGAACCGGAGTCACCACGACATTTGTCGCCAATCATCTAGTGCCAGTGCCGAAGCGAAACAACATCCATAGCTTACAGGTTGAAACAGGCTTTGATATTGCAGACAACGAAATTGTGCGCCGAGTCGAAATCGGTGATCTAGTCATTACCTCAGACATTCCACTAGCTGATGAAGTGATAACCAAAGGTGGGCAAGCCCTGAGTTCTCGTGGTGAGCTGTACACCAAAGACACAATTAAAGCACGTTTAAATATTCGCGATTTTATGGATACCATGCGTTCAAGCGGCATTCAAAGTGGTGGCCCTGCTCCACTATCACAAACCGATAAACGAGAATTCGCAAATCATTTAGATAAGATATTAGCAAAGGCTAAGTAGGCTTTTGAAGAGATCGCGAGGGGCGTTGCGATCTCTTTTTCGTGGTTCGTGATTCAAGAAAGCTAAACAAGCGATTTATCTGAGGCAGTAAAGTGAAACAGCCTTATTTCAACTGATCCCAAGATACATTCGAAACAATACGGCAGTCATCGCATTTAAAATAAAATATATCGTGTAACGGTTGCGCCACCTTCCAATCCCCACCACAACGAGGACAAGCTCGTTCAAGTTCAGCTTCTACACTTTCGCCACCAATTCGGTACAAATAATAATAAGTGGGAATTTTAGTTAAGTACTCTAAGCGTCCACGTAAATCCCAGCCTCGACGGAAAAGATCGCTCGTCACTTCAGAAATTTCAGCTAAAGTTGAATGCTTCGCTTCGGTCGCACCGGCCATTTGAATTTCATCACACGCTTGCCATTCCGTTTGCCATTTTATAATGGATTTATGGTCGCCATTTAAAGTCGGTGGATTATGATACAAAGGGATCGGTCGAAATGTATCTCCGCAACGTAATGGTGAACATGAATGAACAAAAGTAGTGTAAAGGATCTGCCAACTTGATTGTCCCGCTTCTTGGTAAGAGACCGTTTGTTCTGAGTTAAGATCTTGCCCTAGCACTTTCACTTTAGGTGCAAGCACCTTGGCATCAGTTAACCTTTGCAAGCACACTTTGACATAGTCTGAATGATAATCAGGATGCAAGCTGTCTGACTCAGGGCAAATCAAACGAACTCGAAACTCACCTTCCCCAATAATAATCGGAAATTCGCGTCCTAATACTTGGCCGTTATAACGCAATGCATCCAACAATCCATTAATCGATTTTTCTACGGCATCAATAGTCGTATTATCAAAACACTCAAACTGTAGCTCTACAACGTACACACAACTTCCTTACACTTCGGCTTGGCATTGAATTAAAAACTGCTCCACACTTGAGCTCAAAACATCACGTTTATCTGTGCCTAGTCGCTCTAGAATCACTTCACCGCTAATATTACAAATAGAGATCACATCAAGCTCAGCATCTGTCGTACCAATAAATATGGTTGGTTTTAATTTTAAACGACGCTGAGTCACCAAATGACCTAGGATATTTTCTTGCAAACGCACAAAATCGTCATCACTCCATACTTGAAGTAAAGTAAAAGGCTTACCTTTCCAAGACAGTGTTAAATCTGCGCTATACTGAGAGCCATAAAATGCTTTAACATCTGGATGAATAATAAGCTCAATACCACGCTCTAAATTGCTAAAATCAGCCAGTTCATCTCGCTCTTGTGGTAACCATTCTATATTCTCATCATCACTACCATTTCGAATACAAGGTGATGGGATCCCCTGCATTTCATTGGCAATGGGGTAACTTTGATAAGCATCTTGCCATTTATCCACAAATTCTGTGGTTAAAACAGCTAATGCCTGAGCAATATTATGATTCATATAGGACTCCATGATGACAGCTTTCTTTTGATTCAGTACTATTCAAACAAAATTAAGAACGAGATAAATAGATGACTCATTCAACGCAGACAAAATATGCTAATGCCAAAGAATTGCAAGGATTAACATTAGGTCAAACCACACAATATAGTCACAATTATGACCCAAGTTTACTTCAAGCCGTTCCTCGTAGCTTAAACCGTAATGATCTAGGTTTAACCGATGCTCAAAACCTACCATTTGTTGGAACAGATATTTGGACTATGTACGAACTGTCATGGTTAAACAATAAGGGGTTGCCTCAAGTTGCGATTGGTGATGTCATGCTACCAGTCACTAGCCCAAACCTAATCGAATCTAAATCGTTTAAGATCTATCTAAACAGCCTAAACCAAACCAAGTTTGAGTCATGGCAACAAGTTCAAGACACCATTGCCAAAGATTTATCTCAATGTGCTGGTGACCCCGTTTCCGTTGAACTTCATTCACTTCAACATTACACCCAGCAGCCTATCACTACCATGCAAGGTCATTGCATCGATGATCAAGATATTGAAATTAATGATTATCAATTTGATGAGTCTTATTTAGAAGGCGCAGTGACCGATCGTTCAATCAGCACCAATCAAGAAGATCCCCAAAACCACATCACTGAAACTCTGCATAGCCACTTATTAAAATCAAATTGCTTGATCACTAATCAGCCTGATTGGGGAAGTGTTGAAATTGAATACACCGGAAAGCAAATAAACCAAGAAGCACTGTTGCGTTACCTTGTTTCTTTTCGTGAGCATAACGAGTTCCACGAACAATGTGTTGAGCGAATTTTCTGCGATATTATGAAATATTGCCAGCCGGAACAATTAAGCGTTTACGCGCGTTATACTCGCCGAGGAGGGTTAGATATTAATCCTTTCCGATCAACCCATTTAAAACAGCCTCAAATGCTCACTCGTATGGCAAGGCAATAATACCAACACATTAACATAGTCAAAGTATCAAAAGTTACTGACGTTGCCGTAAAGTGATGTTGTTGGGTTCATGTACCCGATAACATCGCCAGCTCACTGCACAGGGTAATTAGGCAGTCAGTCAGCAATAATGCTAATATACTGCCCTTTGAAATAAACCATCGAGATTGAAATAATGAAGAAAACGTTTTGGCTGTGTTTACTATTGGTGCTTTCGTTTAGTACACCGATTCAAGCTAAAGTTTATCTTTCACCAATCCTCAATGAAGCAAATAAATTATTAACGGTTACCCCTAATCAATCTCTCAACATAACCAAGCAATTTCTATCTTCTAGAAAGCTCGTCACAACCAATAGCCAAGATTACACTTTATCTCGTGACGGCAGTGAACAAACCATTCGTACACCTGCAACAACCGTTGAAGCAATGCAAATCATGGCGATGGCTTACCATACGATGGGATCACATAAAACCGCCTTACAAACCTTAAAAGAAGCGGCTGATTTCGCCAAACAATACGGCATACCTAATCAGCAGGTAAGTACCCTTCTTTTACATGCAGAATTGCTATGGCAAGACACGTATGATCTCACTCAGATTAAGCCATATTTAAATGACATTGATCAGCAACTAAAACGACAGGACTCTCATTCCAGTTGGTATCAAGAAATCAAATACGAACAGAATATGTTTGAAGCTGAAGTGAATGCCCATCTAGACGACACAGTAAAAACAGAAGCGTCATTTCAACAAGCGCAAAATTACTTAAGTGGACTTAATTCAGCCAGTTTGAATATTGATTACCACCTTAGATTAGGTCAATACTACCTCACTCAAAAAAAATATGACGATGCACTTAAAGAGTTACTCACCACCTATTGGATGGCGGTAAAAGAAGGTGATAGCGTTGAACTGGCTCGTACTAACCGAGCTCTAGCCACTCTGTTTTATAGCCGACATGTTTTTGATAAAGCGTTAGAACATGCTACAGAAGCAGCTGATTTTTATGATAATTACCCTTATTCCATACCACTTTCTGACACCATTAACCTAATGGCAGATACCTATTTTAAACAAGGTAAATACAACCTAGCTTTAGTTAATTATCTGAATTTATTGGATAACGAAACCAACCAACGCTCAATAAAAACCATCATCCAATTGCGGGTTAATATCGCCAATACATACCTGAAATTATTTGATTTTGTTCATGCAGAAAACTACCTTTCTCAAGCGGAAACAATGGTAGAGCACACCAGTTTCACCCGATTAAAAGCGGAAGTCAGCTTACTAAAAGCTGCATTAGCCTTGCCTGATAATAATTCAGATCTAGCATTAATCGAAAGTAGTTCAGCGCTAAAACTCGCCCTTGCTTTGCATGATAAATCGTTACAAATGCACGCATATCAAATCCAATCGTCAGCTTATCAACAAAAAAACGATTTTAAACAAGCGTTGAAAGCCGAAAAGCAATATCAACAACTTTCAATCAACCAGCAAGAACAATTTAATGCGGTTAATGAAGAAGTATTTAGACAACAAAAAGACATTATTGAGAAATCTCTGCATTACGCAGGATTAGAAGATAATCTCACTAACTTAAATAAAGAATATTTACGATACCAACGTGCCACCATCATTTTAATGGTGATAGCCTTTATTCTAATATTCGTTGTTCTACGTCGTGGTTACTTAAATCAAAAAATTCGTGAAGAACTTGAAGTTCAAACTATTGATTTATATACCCACCCTCGTTCAGGTCTACAAAATCTCAAGTTGTTGAATACCAAACTCCCTAAATCTTTAGAACAAAGCAGTGCGGTATTTGAGCAATGGCGTTTAGGAGAATTGATTAACGAACCATTAAGTGACCGATTGCACTTTGTAATGATCGATCTTACCTTCTTACGTAACCTTTATTTAAAACGTGGTTACTT
Source organism: Vibrio rumoiensis 1S-45 (assembly GCF_000286955.2). Taxonomy (GTDB): domain Bacteria; phylum Pseudomonadota; class Gammaproteobacteria; order Enterobacterales; family Vibrionaceae; genus Vibrio; species Vibrio rumoiensis_A. The sequence goes on along the minus strand of NZ_AJYK02000082.1, from coordinate 45,917 downwards.
AGCTGGGTTAGAGATTGAGAAAAAGTTTGGTTTACATGTCAATCAATTCATTACTGAACCGGCTCGCTTATACCACTTTTCAGACGGTTTATTTTTATATATCGAACCCAAAACAGAGCAACACCAGACTCCTGAAGATTTCTTCAATAAAATACAATCTTGGATAACCAGTTTTGAAGCTGAAATGGATATCGATCGCCAGATTAAAATCGGCATCGCAGAGTATCCTTTCTTGCCAAGAGCTTACACCGCCATTAATGATAAAGAGTTGATTGATATATTATTAATGGCGATCTATTTAGCCAGAAAGATCAGTGACCGCCACCCAGAAACCCCATCACAGTGGGTACGCTTATCGGCGATTGAGAATGCACCTGCGGCCAGTTTTGCAAGCGACAACATTCGCCTCGCATGTCAACAAGCGGTGGAACAGGGTTTAATCAAAGTACAAACATCCGATTTCCATGAAGATCTTGCTAAAGATATTTTACGCAATGAAGGTCATCGTATTTAACCCTAGAGATAATCCCCCTTCCTTATCTCAAATGTTCAAATGGGGTGAATCGTTTCGGTAAGAATATTCCGAAAAGAGCAATCACAAGAATCACTGGATAGTGAGACGGCAAGTAAATGAAGCCTCATAAGCTTAGTTAACAAAGCTGTAGCTTCAAGTCAGCCAAGCATATAGAGTCTTGATATACAAACAAATACCATGCTCAAATTGTAGCGCAATCGTTAAAACCTGTGTAAGGTGAATACACCTAGCCGAAAAAATAAAATCATAATCGGCGGAAAGGAGCATTCTATGATTACACAAATAAGCCCAATGGGCAGTCTAGATTTATTATCTCAACTAGAAGTCAGTAAGCTAAAAAAAGCAGCCTCTAGCGACCTTTATCAGCTTTATCGCAGCTGTTCACTTGCCGTATTAAATTCGGGAAGCCATACCGACAATTCTGAAGAACTACTTCGCAAATATGAGTCTTTCGAAATCGAAGTCATGCGTCGTGAAAGAGGAATGAAACTGGAGCTTATCGATCCACCAGATCATGCATTTGTTGATGGCACCATTATTAAAGGCATTCAATCTCACTTATTTTCCGTATTACGTGACATTGTCTTCTTACACGTTCAACTTGCCGAAAGTCAGCGTTTACATTTAACCGATCCAGCCCAAATTACTAACCTTGTCTTTGGTATTTTACGTAATGCCAAAGCTCTGCATCCCGGCATTGATCCTAACCTTGTCGTTTGTTGGGGTGGGCACTCTATAAACGCAATCGAATACCAATACACGCGTGAAGTGGGTAATGAGCTTGGTTTACGTGAAATGAATATTTGTACTGGCTGTGGACCGGGTGCAATGGAAGGACCAATGAAAGGTGCGGCTGTCGGTCATGCGAAACAACGTTACCCTTACCAACGATATATTGGCCTAACTGAGCCCTCCATTATTGCGGCTGAACCACCAAACCCAATCGTCAATGAATTGATCATCATGCCAGATATTGAAAAACGTCTGGAAGGGTTCGTGCGTATGGGGCATGGCATAATCATCTTCCCAGGAGGCCCTGGTACCGCAGAAGAGTTGCTGTATATTCTTGGTATCTTGATGCATCCTAACAATGCTGACCAACCGCTTCCATTGGTGTTAACCGGCCCGAAAGAAAGTGAAGCTTATTTCCGCTCTATCGACCAATTCATCCATGACACACTTGGCCCTGAAGCGCAAAAGCATTATGAAATCGTCATTGGTGATCCAGCGAAAGCGGCTCGTATCATGAAAGATGCGATGCCAAAAGTAAAAGAACACCGTAAAACCCATGAAGATGCCTATAGCTTTAACTGGTCTTTATACATTGCGCCTGATTTTCAAGCACCATTTGAGCCGACACATGAATCAATGGCAGCTCTTGACCTTCACTTAGATCAACCAGCTGAAAAACTGGCGGCAAACTTACGTAAAGCGTTTTCTGGCATAGTGGCAGGGAATGTAAAATCAGAAGGCATTCGTGAAATTAAAAAGCATGGCCCGTTCGTTATTGATGGTGACCGTGATTTAATGGATAAAATGGATACCTTACTGGGTGACTTTGTTGAGCAGCAACGTATGAAGCTTCCCGGTTCGGAATACATTCCGTGTTACCGCATAGCTCGATGAATAGCTCGTTAAATGGAATGGTAAATTCGAATAAAATTAAAGCTCAGTTTTAAATTGAGTTTGTTACAATGGCTTCTGTCTTTCGAGAATATTCGAAAACAGAAGCCTTTTTTATTGGTGTTATTTTCATAGGAGACGTTATGTCGATTCATCTGGTGATCATTGATGCATTAAACCTCATTCGTCGTGTGCACTCTGCTCAACCTGATCCTAACGACATTGCTCGCACTATCGAAACCACCAACCGCACTCTGCATAAAATTCTTAACGAATCGCAACCGACCCATATCATCGCTGTCTTTGATCATCACTTGCAAGACCGAGGGTGGCGAGCTGAAGTACTACCCAGCTATAAAGAAGACCGAAAACCAATGCCACCAGCATTGTTAACAGGATTAGAAAGCATCCAAAATGCATGGTGGGAGTTAGGTATTGATTCATTACTTTCAGATGGTGATGAGGCCGATGATTTAGTGGCGACCTTGGCGTGTAAAGTTGCCTCAGCGGGTGAAACCGCAACCATCATCTCTACCGATAAAGGCTATTGCCAACTGCTCTCGCCTAACATTCAAATCCGTGATTATTTCCAACACCGCTGGTTAGATGCCCCATTCATCGAACAAGAGTTTGGCGTTACGCCTCAGCAACTTGCTGATTATTGGGGATTAGTAGGCATAAGCTCGAGTAAAGTCCCTGGCGTTCCCGGAATGGGGCCTAAAGCTGCCAAAGAAGTACTGCAACAATATGGTGATATAGAAACCGCGTACGCCGCAGAAGATTTAGTCGCAAAGTATCGCAAAAAACTGGATGAACATATTGAATTGGCAAGAACCTGCAAACGTATTGCCGCTTTAAAAACCGATATGGCTTTGGGGTTTAATTTGCAGGACATTAGGTATGAGAACGGGACTCGTAGCTAGGACGCTGCGCTGCTCGTATATCGAAAGAGCTAAGAAAAGACTCTGTTCGTAGCTCATACCATCGAGATATGAGCTGCGATAAGCAAAACGCCCTGCTTTTAGTACGGCGAAATATTCTTCAAAATCTGCACATGCACCGTAATTTCCTCACGATCATGGTACAAATGTTTGGCTTGTAATTTAAAAGGCACTTCATTTTCTTTAAAGAATATCTTCAAGTTTTCAATGTCTTCTAATACTTCATCGTAACGGCCTTTCATTGGCAGTTTTAAGTTAAAGATGGCTTCTTTGGCTAAACCTCGGATCAACCACTCACCCATTAACTGCGCTACGCGTGACGGCTTTTCGATCATATCGCATACCAGCCAAGTAATATTCTTTTTCGCTGGCTGATATTTAAAACCATCTTCCGCATGGTATTTCACTTGGCCTGTGTCCATTAGGCTTTGTGCCATCGCACCATTATCAACTGCGTGAACAAACATCGAACGCTTTACCAACTGATACGTCCAACCACCCGGGCAAGCGCCTAAATCTACCGCCCACATTCCCGGAGCTAAACGCTCATCCAGCTCTTCTTTAGGAATGAACACATGAAAAGCTTCTTCCAACTTTAAGGTTGAACGGCTTGGCGCATCCGATGGGAATTTTAAACGAGGAATCCCCATAAAAAATTGTGAGTTATTTTGCGACAACGAATAGCCTACATAGCAATGTCCAGGTGCGACAAAGCACACATGTAGCACTGGCTTCTTGGCATTATCTTTTGCAAATAAGAACCCTTTTCCACGAATGGCACTGCGCAGTGGCACAGTAAATTTACGACAAAACTTCAATAATTCTTTCGCTTCGTTGGTATCCGGTGTTTCCACTCGAATATCACCACAGGTTGGGAATTTATTTTGCGCTTCAATCGCTGCCAAAATCGGAGAAATACGATCTTCAGTTGGTAAATCGGTCAACGCATCTGAAACTGCAATCATTTGACGAGCAAAAATTAATGCTTTGAAATCAATTTGCTTGATCAGCTTATCCGCATCACCTTCTTGGTAACACTCGAACACCACGTAACCCGATTGTTTTTTGACACGAGGAAAGCCAAAGATCTCAAGGTTATTGGCTTTGTCTTGAATTTCACCCGCACATTCTTTTTCAAAACCAGAACGGCAGTAGAGTAATACGTGTTTCACTGTGTCACCTTATTTAGTCGTAAAACGGATAGAGCAAAGAGTAGCCAGCCAATCATAAAAAACAAACCACCAAGCGGTGTGATAGGGCCAAACCATTTAATACCTGTCAGTGCCAGCCCATATAAGCTGCCACTAAAACAAAGGATGCCGATGATAAAGCAAATACCAGCAGATACCAGCCCTTTACGAGCCTTCTCATTATAGAGTGGTTTTTCATCATCTGATCGCTTTGCTGTGATCAGCAATAGTATGCCACAAGCTAGCAACGCAAAGGTATGCCACGCTTGATACTGAACGCCTGTTTTAAATACAGATAGTAGGTGTCCAGATAACACGCCAGACAAACCATGAGCGGCAAAGGCACCTAATGCCACTGTGATCAAGCCAGAAAAACCGGCAAAAGCGAGAATCTTATCCCCTTTGCATTTTCCAGATAATAGAGAAAAAGCCATCTATCGCTACCTCACTTTATATGTTGTTGAATAAATTCGACCATTTTATTCACCGCCAATGTTCGGTTAGCAAGCTCGGTGTGCCCAGAACGTACTCTAGGCTTAAAACTATGATCGCCATCAGGAATAAAATCGATCGATATTGAGTCAGAAAAAACAAAATCAGCGCATTCTTGTTTTGTACCAAAGGTATCGCGTTCACCTTGTAATATTAATGTCGGCTTAGTGAGGTGAGATAAATGTTCACCTTTATAATTTTCAGGCTTACCGGGCGGGTGAAATGGAAAGCCTAAACACATAACCCCTGTTACTAATTCATGTTCAGCTAAATGACTTGCCATTCGTCCACCCATAGATTTTCCGGCTAAAAACAAATATTCAGAATCTTGATGGTATTGGGCTATTTTTTCTTCAAAGTCAGCTAATAATTTTGGAGCGCGATCTGGTGGTCGTTTTTTGCCATCTTCCGCTCGTTTGATCATGTATGGAAAGTTAAACCGTATCACTCTAATATCATGACTGGCTAATTGTTTCGCAATATCAGCCATAAACTCATGATCCATTCCAGCCCCTGCGCCATGAGCAAGTAGAATGGTCACTTTTGCATGTTGAGCGCCATCGATTAAGACAGAGCTTGAATTCACATCAACACTCATTCTGATAGCTCTCCATCTTCTAACAATAAATCTTGCTCACTAGCCGCTTTGCTTAGCATCCAATCACGGAAGGTGGCGACTCGGCCAACATCCGCCTGTTTGTTATCGCACACCACATAAAAGGCATTCTTACTCACTAAAACCTCATCAAATGGCTGTACTAAACGTCCTGCATCCAAATCCGGCTGCACCAATACATTATTCACAAGTGCGATACCTTGCCCATGCATTGCTGCTTGAATCACCATGGTGGAATGGCTAAAAATAGGCCCATGATTCACATTCACACCTTCAAGATTTTGCTCTTTCATAAACTGTTTCCAGTATTTACGAGAGCTATCATGCAATAAGGTATGATTTTTTAAGTCATCTAAACCATTCAAAGGTTTGGTTCCTAAGAGTAGCTGCGGCGAGCAAACCGGAATTAAACATTCAATATACAGTTTATCTGCCCGTACTCCCGGCCAATTCCCTCGCCCATAATAGATGGCAACATCTACATCATCAGACAATAAACCTTCATCCATATCGACTGCTTTAATGCGTACATCAATATCAGGCTCTTGAGCATTAAAATCCGCCAAGCGTGGTACTAACCACTGAATCGCAAAACTTGGCGTTAAGCTGATCGTCAATGCCCCTTTTTCACTGCGCTCTAACACTTTATCGGTCGCATCGGAAATCGACGTGAAGATATCTTTAATATCTAAGAAATAACTTTGCCCTTCCTCCGTTAAGAGTAAAGAACGATTACGACGACGAAATAACTTAATACCAAGAAATTCTTCTAACGCTTTGACTTGATGACTGACGGCAGCTTGGGTCACAAATAACTCTTCAGCCGCGCGAGTAAAACTCAAATAACGAGCAGCGGCTTCAAACACACGCAATGAATTCAATGGGGGTAAACGTCTAGCCATAAATTGAACCTTGTTAGCACTCTAAATCGCATCAAACTGACCTGTGAAAATCAAAGCCAAACAATGCATTATTTTTTCTCATGCGAAGCATTATAATTTGTCCATTGCCGAACTGCTATGAAAACTCTATATTTCATATCACATTAATGAGTTACAGCATTTATCTCAAACCTGTAAATGTGTGATTGGCTAATGTGAATGTTGTGTTTGCATTAACTCTTTTTGAGTTTTAGACGCATTGAAAATACTCCCTCATTTTCAGAACGTCCTGATTTTTTTGATCATAAGTCAAATTTATGCGTAGCCTATTGGCCGCGCATTTTTTTTGCCTCTCAATCGGAAACAAGATGGTACAGCCATTACACAATCAATAATCCGTCAAAAAAAAGCGCCAGCTCAATGGCCAGCGCTTCATGTCTATGTATCGATACTTCTACACATCAGCATTTCTACACATCAGCATTTCTACGGACGATAAACTTTCACATTGTTAAAGCCTAAGTCTTTTAAATACAAAGCTTGTAGGCGGCTCATTACACCACGATCACAATACAATAAATATTCTTTGCTTTGCTCTAAATCGCCAAACTGCGTTGCCAATTTATAGAATGGAAGATGCTTAATTTCAACGCCATCAATTTTTAATGGGTTCATATCTTCTTCGTCTGGGCTACGAATATCTAAAACGATCGATTCAGCAGCGATTTCAGCCACTTGCTCAACTTCAGGCGCTTGCTCTTGGCTTTCTTTCTCTATGTCACGAATATCCATTACACGAGCATTGGCCACCACTTGCTCAAGAATATTGAAATCAAAATTCAATTCTTCTTTTTCAAGTTTCGCTTTGACCGCTTTCACTGTTGGCTTTTTAGAGATCACACCGCAATATTCTGGCATCACTTTAGCAAAATCTTCGGTACCGATATCACGTGCGACATTAATGATATCTTCTTTATCCCAGTTAATCAGTGGGCGAAGGATCAAAGTATCGGTCACATTATCGATCAAACGTAAATTCGTCAGTGTTTGGCTAGAAACTTGCCCTAATGCCTCACCGGTTACTAACGCTTCAATGCCAAATTTCTCAGCAATCATGCCACCTGCGCGCATAAACATACGTTTCAGTACTACGCCCATTTGACCGTCGTCAACATTCTCTAAAATTTCAGCCACAACCGGTTCAAAATCAACCGCAATGAACTTCACCTTGGCAGAAGACCCATACTTATTCCAAATAAAGTGCGACACTTGCTTCACACCAATTTCGTGTGCAGGGCCACCTAAGTTAAAGAAACAGAAATGGGTTTTAGAGCCTCGCTTGATATGTAAGTAACTAGAAACCCCTGAATCAAAACCACCGGAGATCAAGCTTAATACATCTTCTTGCGTACCCAGTGGGAAGCCACCTAAACCTTTATGACGAGCAACCACTTGATTGAGTTTATCGCCATCAATTTCGATATTAACCGTCACTTCAGGTCTTGTTAATTTAACCTTGGCAGATTCAACGGCTTGGTTTAAGCCGCCACCGACATAGCGCTCTACATCAATTGAAGTAAAGTCGTGCTTGCCACGGCGCTTAACACGCACTACAAACGTTTTGCCTTCAATCAAGTCACGGCTTTGGATTAACGATTGTTCATAGATATCATGCATATCAGTATATTCAGACTGCACCACTTCTAAAGAATGGTGGATGCCTGGTGTATGCGTCAAAATAGTGAGTACTTGAGAGTAATATTCATCACTGCTTGAGCTCACTTCAATATGATCACGACGGTTAAATACCGCAACCGATTCTGTCTGGCGTTGAATAATATTACGAATATTGCGTTCCAGAGTTTTGGTAAATCGCTTACGCACTGAATCACTTTTAACAAAAATTTCCGGATGGGGCTTAACAATAAACTTCATAACATGCTTCACTTTTGATCGAGTTATTTGGCGATTTTTATCTGAGAACGATGTCAGATATAGCCAAAACTAAGGCGCAAAATTATACACGACATTTATCTATGGCGAAATTGATTTCCCTACCTTAGTCGTGAATCAAATCACCCTAGTCTGATTTGGTTTGAGTTTTTCCATAAAAAACAGATTAATCCTTGTTTCACTACCCTTAGGTCAAATACAATTAGCGCATAACATTTTTGCGTGTCTAATTTGACCCAACCTTACGGCTAAGGTAAGTTGCGGACACGTTTTACAAGTTCAGCAGCCCTTCATGCTACAACAGAATAATCGCTGCCGACATTTCGCATCGTCACCTCAGAGGCTTTCACACAAGCAGAACAAATATGGCTAATAAAAAACCTGAAAACATGAGCTTTGAAGAGTCGTTGTCTGAGCTAGACTCCTTAGTCAATCAACTTGAAAATGGTGATTTAGACTTAGAAGATGCTTTGAAAAAATTCGAACGTGGCATTTCCCTTGCTCGCTCAAGCCAAACAAAATTGACTGAAGCTGAACAACGCGTAGAAATCCTATTAAAAGATGATGATACATCTGAACTGATCCCATTCGATCCGGAAAGCGACATTTAGTATGACCATATCTCTGGCGAGCTATCAAGATAGAAACAACCAACAATTAAATCTGTGGTTGGACCGTATTCCACATCAAGAGCAAACCCTTACTCAAGCCATGCGTTATGGGTTATTGCTAGGTGGCAAACGTGCACGCCCTTATTTGGTGTACATCACAGGTGAGCTTTTTGGGCTTGAACTCAGCGAGTTGGATACACCAGCTTCAGCCATTGAATGCATTCATGCTTATTCATTAATTCATGACGACTTGCCAGCCATGGACGATGATGAGCTGCGCCGTGGCAAAGCCACTTGCCATATTGAATACGATGAAGCAACCGCCATCTTAACCGGTGACGCACTGCAAACTTTAGCCTTTACGATTTTGGCGGAAGGTTCTCTTTCTAATATCAGTGAACCTTACCGTATCGCGCTCATTAAAGAGTTAGCCAGTGCATCTGGTGCTCTTGGTATGTGCATGGGGCAGTCACTGGATTTAGAAGCTGAAAACCGTTTAGTGAGTCTAGAAGAATTAGAAGAAATTCACCGTAATAAAACCGGTGCTTTAATTAAATGCGCTATCCGTATGGGTGCATTATGCGCTGGAGAAAAAGGCGTAGAGGTTCTATCTCACCTTGATCGTTACGCCGACGCAGTGGGTTTAGCGTTTCAAGTTCAAGATGACATCCTTGATATCATCAGTGATACCGAGACTCTAGGTAAACCGCAGGGCTCAGATCAAAATTTAAATAAAAGTACCTACCCAGCTCTGCTAGGATTAGAAGGTGCAATGGAAAAAGCGCAAAGCTTGCTACAAGAAGCACTGCAAGCTTTGGAAGCGATCCCTTACAATACACAGTCACTTGAAGAGTTCGCCCGATATGCCGTCGAGCGCAGCCATTAATAGATACCATTTTTACTTGAAGGTGCAGCTTTATTTACAGCGTTCATTCGCCCCACTGCAACTTTCAATTACTTTAGGTATAAATAAGAATAAACATAATAAGCGCTAATTATTTATGACTCTTGATATCTCAAAATATCCAACACTCGCTCTGGCCAATACACCAGATGAGTTACGACTACTGCCTAAAGAAAGTTTATTGCCTTTGTGTGATGAACTTCGTACCTATTTGCTTAATTCAGTCAGCCAGTCTAGTGGGCACTTAGCATCTGGATTAGGAACCGTCGAACTTACTGTCGCGCTGCATTATGTCTATAACACCCCTTTCGACCAATTAGTCTGGGATGTTGGCCACCAAGCTTACCCTCATAAAATCTTAACCGGTCGCCGTGAGCGTATGCCAACCATCCGCCAGAAAGATGGCTTACACCCATTCCCTTGGCGTGATGAAAGTGAATACGACACGCTTTCAGTTGGGCATTCTTCGACTTCAATCAGTGCTGCATTAGGCATGGCGATTAGCGCGCAAAAAGAAGGCAAAGACCGCAAAGTCGTAAGTGTAATTGGCGATGGCGCGATTACTGCAGGCATGGCATTTGAAGCAATGAACCACGCCGGTGACGTGCATTCAGATATGTTGGTTATTTTAAATGATAACGAAATGTCGATCTCTGAAAATGTGGGCGCATTAAACAACCACTTAGCACAATTGTTAACAGGCAACTTCTACACTTCTATTCGTGAAGGTGGCAAAAAAGTTCTGTCTAACGTGCCGCCCATTAAAGAGTTGGTACGACGCACCGAAGAACATTTAAAAGGCATGGTGGTTCCGGGCACTATGTTTGAAGAATTAGGTTTTAATTACATCGGCCCTGTGGATGGTCACGATGTGAAAGAGTTGGTCAAAACCTTAAAGAACATGCGCGGCTTAAAAGGGCCACAGTTCTTGCATGTCATGACCAAAAAAGGCAAAGGCTATGAGCCTGCAGAAAAAGATCCAATTGGCTATCACGGCGTGCCTAAGTTCGATCCGCAAGAAAGCTCATTACCGAAAAGCAGTGGCGGTAAACCTACTTTCTCCAAAATCTTTGGCGACTTCCTTTGTGATATGGCCGCTCAAGATCCTAAACTAATGGCGATTACCCCAGCCATGCGTGAAGGCTCTGGGATGGTGCGTTTTTCAAAAGAATTCCCTGAGCAATACTTTGATGTCGCGATTGCAGAACAGCATGCTGTGACATTAGCCTCAGGGATGGCAATTGCCGGTCAACACCCTATTGTGGCGATTTACTCCACCTTCTTGCAGCGTGGTTACGATCAGCTCATCCACGATGTTGCGATCATGAACTTACCAGTCATGTTTGCGATTGATCGCGCAGGTCTTGTGGGCGCAGATGGTCAAACCCACCAAGGTGCGTTCGATTTAAGCTTTATGCGCTGCATTCCTAACATGGTGATCATGGCACCAAGTGATGAAAATGAATGCCGCCAAATGCTCTACACTGGCCATCAACATCAAGGCCCAAGTGCGGTACGTTATCCTCGTGGTTCTGGTTGTGGCGTTGAAATAGAAAAAGACATGCTTGCACTGGAAATCGGTAAAGGCCGCACAGTGCGAGAAGCTCTAGATATTGACAGCCAAAACACTGAAAGCCAAAAAGTCGCCATTCTGTCTTTTGGCACTTTCCTACCAGAAGCGCTTAAAGCCGCTGAAGCGTTCGACGCAACGGTTGCCGACATGCGCTTTGTAAAACCGCTAGATGAAGAACTCGTTCTTAAGCTAGCTGCTGAACATGATGTGTTAGTGACATTAGAAGAGAACGTCATCGCTGGCGGTGCAGGCTCTGGCGTGATTGAACTACTGATGCAACGCAAACAAATCAAACCCGTATTGCAACTGGGCTTGCCTGATAAGTTTGTTCACCAAGGCACCCAAGAAGAGTTGTATGCAGAACTGGGCTTAGATGCAGCAGGTATTGAGAAACAGATAACTGCTTATTTGGATTAACTGCCTCAGAAATTTAAAGCACTAAAAAAGGACGATCGCTCGTCCTTTTTGCATTTTATACGTTGTTAATTTATAAAACCCTAAAACTTCGGCGCATCAAAATCACTCGGTTCATCGGTATAAACTGCGACATTCGATTTTTCCACTAGCCCAGCTTCTTCAATACACTGCTGTTGGAAGAAGTCACCAATTTCTTTGCGTTGACAATGGGCTTCAAAGGCTTCATTGCTTGCCCAAATTTCATGGAAAGCAATTGGGTAGCTTTCACCGCCTGCAAACGGGCTTGGGCGATGGCGAGTGACTACGTATTGCAAACAGCCATCTTCACGTAACGTATTAGGCTCTAGAGCTTGTAAAACCGCAAATAACTCATCCAGTTTCCCTTCTTTTGGTTGAAACTGAGCTACACAATACACTTTCTTAGACATCATAAATTCCTGCTAATTAAAACCAGTACATCACCACCAGCCATAAGCTGATAGCGGCAAATATTCCTGCGAGGACATCATCAATCATGATGCCAAAACCGCCATGTACATGACGATCCAATAAACTGATCGGCCACGGTTTGACCATGTCAAAAATACGGAAAAGTACAAAACCAATGGCAATAATCTGCCAATCGTATATAGGAAGGCCCATCATAGGCACTACGCTCATGGTGATCCAAAAGCCAACAAATTCATCCCAGACAATTGCGCCATGATCGTGAACTTGCATATCATCCGAGGTTTTTTGGCAAATGGTTATCCCTAAAATAGCGGCAAACACCACCACGATACAATAAGGCACAACAGGTAATTGTACTAAAAGTAGGTAAAAAGGCAGAGAGGCTAATGTGCCCATAGTGCCAGGAACAATTTTTGATAATCCGCTACCAAAACCCACCGCTAATAAATGCCAAGGATTTGAGAGTTTAATGCGAGAGCGGGGATCGTCCGTTCCGGGTTGGTTCGACATGTTGGTGCCTTTATCTTATAAAAGTAGAATTAATTAAAATGATCAAACCCTTGCTGTATCGACGCTTTTTCTTCATTAGAAATAGGCGTGTCGTTACGCAAGAATTGAATAAAAGAAGCCGATGTATCTTCGATATCATCACGCGAAACAATTTGACCAATACAATGCGCTTTGGTGTCGCTGCCAGCCATAAGTTCATCAAACATCGCTTTATGTTTTTGAGGTATGGTAAAGCACAATTCGTATTCTTCACCGCTCATTAACGCTGTATTGCGAGCTTGAGTGCTATTGCCATAAAATGCAATTAACTCATCAGACACCGGAAGTTTATCAATATGAACCTTGGCATTCACTCGTGACGCTTTAAGGATGTGTTTGATATCAGAAATTAAACCATCAGAAATATCAATGCAGCTTGATGCGATGCCAAGTAATGATTGGGCAAAATCAATTCGCGATTGCGCTCTAAAATGCTGACGAACAAGGTGCTTTGCAAACGGTTTTTCCGCTTTGCTCTTATCCAAAATCACTTCCAAGCCAGCATGGCTATCGCCCAATGCGCCGCTGACATAGATCCAATCACCAACTTGGGCGCCACTGCGCATCAACGCCTTACCTTGAGGGACAAAGCCTTGAATAGTAAAACTAATGGTTAAGGGGCCTTTGGTAGTATCCCCACCAATCAGCTGCAAGTTATGCTCGTCGGCTAATGCAAATAGGCTATCACAAAATGGTGCCAACCAATCTTCATTTGGTTCTGGCATAGAGATCGCCATAGAAAGCCAAGCCGGGGTAGCGCCCATCGCCGCCAAATCACTGATGTTCGACATCAATGCTTTGTAAGCAACGTCTGCAGGATCAGCATCACTAAGAAAATGAGTCCCTAGCACCACCGTATCGGTACTGACCGCGAGTTGATAGCCTTGAGGTACCGTTAACAAAGCACAATCATCACCGAGTGATAGTTGGACGTCATCGCGGTTTGACTGGCGAGCCGCAAAGTATTTATCGATAAGATTAAATTCACCAGACATAAGGTATCGCTGTTAGTAAGAAGCAGATTTAGAGTAGGAAATAGTATACAAAAAAGGCCAGCACATGGCTGACCTTTTAATACATAAAATAAATATTATTTTTTACGAACGTGAGGTGCGGCTTTATCAAGCACACCATTAATGAACTTATGGCTATCTTCGGCGGCGAATACTTTTGCAAGTTCAATCGCTTCGTTGATCACCACTTTATAAGGTACATCATCACGTTTGGTCATTTCGTACATAGCAAGACGAAGTAGAGCCAATTCCATCATATCCAGATCTTGCATTGGACGAGATAGGTAAGGACGCAACTTACTGTCTAATTCCATGTTGGTATTCACAACACCAGACAATAAGTCTTGGAAATAAGCCACATCAGTTTCTGGTGCTTTTAGGCTTGGTTCTAAAGCATGATTTTCTTCTTCATCATACTTACCACCTGTTAGAAATTGATGTTCAATTGTGGCCACATTTTCTTTAGTGACCTGCCAAGAGTATATTGCTTGTAGTGCAAATTGACGTGCATTACGACGTGCGGCTGGTTTCACGCGAGCCCCCATTAGGAATTAGATTGCAAAAAATTAATGAATTTCATTTAGAACGTTGATCATTTCAAGTGCGCTAAGAGCAGCTTCTTGCCCTTTATTACCAGCCTTGGTGCCAGCGCGTTCAATCGCTTGATCAATCGTATCAACAGTCAATACACCAAATGCGACTGGAAGAGAATATTCCAAAGACACTTGAGCGAGACCTTTATTACACTCACTGCATACATAATCAAAGTGTGGTGTACCACCACGGATAACCGTACCCAAAGCAATGATAGCGTCGTATTTACCTGTTTTTGCTACACGTTGTGCAACAAGAGGTAATTCAACTGCGCCAGGGCAACGAACAACAGTAATGTTGTCATCAGTAACTTGACCATGACGTTTTAAAGTATCAATCGCGCCAGAAAGCAGGCTTTCGTTTATAAAACTATTAAAACGAGAAATAACGATAGCAATTTTTGCATTCGGTGTGGCAAAAGAACCTTCAATTACGTTCATGAGTTATCCTTTAACTATTTTCTGTAGAGTGAGAATCGGCGGATTCTATCACAAATTTGTGAGCAATATCTATGAGTAATTATTCCAAGTATCGAGTTCCTAGTTGCGCTTTGCTTCTAGACAGAGAAAAACATCTAACCAATCCAATGAAATAAAGGCATTATTCCAGCCTTCACTCACCTACTATTAACCCGAAACTAGGGACTCTTCATTTGGAATTTACTTCGTTACATAATCTACAACATTCAAGCCAAAGCCTGAAAGTGCGTGATAACGTTTATCCGATGATGACAACAAGCGCATGTCTTTCACACCTAAATCAGCTAAGATTTGAGAACCCACACCAACGCGGCGTGAGGTGCCTTGCTTTTTCGCCATCACAGGCGCGGCCGCATTATCTTGCTGCTCAAAGGTTTTCACTTTATGAAGGATAGACTCAGGTGTTTCATCATTACCTAAAATAACAAGCACACCGCCATCTTGACCAATTCGTTTCATCGCGCCATCTAATGTCCAGCTACGATCAGCGGTACGATTGGAGTGTAATAAATCGGTAAAGGTATCTTGTAAATGAACACGTACTAACGGTGCATCATTTTTCTTAGCGGACGCTTTACACAATGCATAATGAATTTGATTATCAATCGTGTCGCGGTAAGTCACGAGTTCAAATTCACCAAACTCAGTAGGCAATTTGCATTCAGCGACACGTTCAATCGTGGTTTCAGTGTTATTACGGTATTCAATTAAATCGGCAATAGTGCCAAGTTTGACCCCGTGTTTTTCTGCAAACACTTCTAAATCTGGGCGACGCGCCATAGATCCATCATCATTTAAGATTTCAACAATCACAGAAGCCGGTTCTAACCCAGCAAGACGCGCCAAATCACAACCTGCTTCAGTATGCCCAGCTCGTGTTAATACCCCGCCTTCTTGTGCGGCGAGTGGGAAGATGTGACCAGGTTGAACCAAATCAGAAGCTTTAGCATTTTTAGCCACCGCAGCTTGTACGGTAACCGCGCGATCTGCCGCTGAAATTCCAGTGGTTACCCCTTTAGCCGCTTCAATCGAAACCGTAAAATTGGTGCTGTATTCCGCCGTATTATCTTGCACCATTGGTGGTAGGCCTAAATTTTGGCAACGCTCTTTAGTAAGCGTTAAGCAAATCAATCCACGACCATACATTGCCATAAAGTTTACCGCTTCTGGCGTAATATGTTCCGCTGCCATGATCAGATCGCCTTCATTTTCACGATCTTCATCATCCATAAGAATGACCATTTTGCCTAAACGAATATCTTCAATAATTTCTTTTGAGCTACTGATTGCCATGATAATTCCTACCTATAATTTGATCTTGCAAGTACGTGACAGCATTTACCTTGATATGTTTATCGCAATTTTATGCAAAACCATTTTTCTGCAATAAATCCATGGTGATTCGTGATTCTGGCGTCGCAGCATCTTCAGCTTGCCCTGTAATTAAACGCTCTAGATAACGTGCAATCACATCCACTTCTAAATTCACTTTATGCCCAACCACAAAACTGCTTACTGTCGTTTCTTGCGATGTATGCGGAACAATGGTGATTTTGAAACTGTCTTTACGCACATCATTAACCGTCAGGCTAATGCCATCAATGGTTATTGAGCCTTTTTCAGCAATATAGCGAGACAAATGACTTGGAACTTGTACCCAGTATTCCATTGCACGGCCAACGGGTTGACGCTCAATGATGGTGCCGACTTCATCAACGTGACCAGAAACAATGTGTCCACCAAAGCGAGTTGAAGGCAACATCGCTTTCTCTAGATTCACATGATCGCCCACTTGATATTGGGTGAACCCGGTACGCTTTAGGGTTTCGAGCGATAAATCTGCGCTATAGCTGCGCTGATCAAACTTTACCACCGTTAAGCACACACCATTGGTGGCAATACTGTCACCTAATTGAACATCCGACATATCGAGCTTGCCTGCATCAACTGTCACTGTCACATCTTCCCCTTTAGGGATAATTGCCGTGATCGTACCGACGGCTTCCACAATACCTGTAAACATAATTTCTCTTTTATTTCGTCACTATTTTAGCGGTAAGGCGAATATCATTACCGACCATTCTCAAGTCAGTAATGTTTAAATCAATGGTATCTTTCATTGAGGTTAATCCCGCTATTTGAGTTAACCCTCGACCATCAGTTCCCATCAGTTTAGGCGCTAAATACACAATAAGCTCATCCACTAAACCTTGTTCAATAAAACTGGTTGCTAACGTTGCGCCGGCTTCAACCCAAATATGGTTGATATTATGCTCATCGGCGAGTTGCTTTAATAACCTAGGTAAATCAAATTGCTGTTCTTGATTTAATGGGGCTTGAGTTTGAGTAATACAAGTGTGGCGAGTAAGTTGGCTTAGATTAGTTTCTTTACTTGGTGCATTAACCAACAAAATATCACCCGATGAATCAATTAAATTGATTTCGCCATTCTGCAAAGTGGCTTCTAAGCGATTACTTCGATTTAAGATCACCCTTACCGGCTGACGAACGTTACTTTCAGCATAAGTTTGCGCTAATGATTGGGGAAAATCAGACCAACGAACATTGAGCGAAGCATTATCATCCAACACCGTTTTAGCCGTTGATAATATTGCTCCAGATTTTGCACGAAAAGCTTGAACGTCTTGGCGAGCTTGAGGACTGGTAATCCACTTACTATCACCATTTGCTAATGCGGTTTTGCCATCTAAACTGGCTGCCAATTTCAATTGGACATACGGCATACCGGTTTTCATTCGCTTAATAAAGCCTGGGTTTAATGCGTGCGCATCAGCTTCTAACAAACCGACATCAACGCGTATTCCTGCTTCTCGTAGCATTGCAATACCTCGCCCCGCTACTTGAGGGTTAGGATCTTGCATTGCACAAACCACACGGCTTACCTTGGCTTTTATTAAAGCTTCAGCGCAAGGTGGTGTTCTTCCATAATGAGAGCAAGGCTCTAGGGTAACGTAAGCTGTTGCCCCTTCTGATAAGTCTACTGCTTGACGTAAAGCATGCACTTCTGCATGAGGCTCGCCAGCTTTTAAATGCGCGCCTTTGCCAACAATACTTTCGCCACGAACGATAACACAACCGACATTAGGATTTGGCGCTGTAGTATAGATGCCTTGTTTAGCCAGATTAATCGCCACGGACATCATTTGGTGATCAACATCTGAGAATGTCATAAGAGATCCTAAATAAGTGAATGCTAAAAATTGAACGTGCTTTCAATAAGATTCATTGTCTATTAATCTTCTAAGCGGGCAATTTCTTCACCAAATTCACGAATATCTTCAAAACTGCGATACACCGAAGCAAAACGAATGTACGCCACTTTATCGAGAGTCTTCAATTGTTCCATCACCAAGTTACCAATCATCGCACTGGGAACTTCACGCTCACCGGTTGCTCGTAATTGAGATTTAATATGGCTGATAGCAAGTTCGATAGCATCAGCACTGACTGGACGTTTTTCGAGAGAACGTTGCAAACCACCGATCATTTTATCTTCATCAAAAGGTTCACGATTACCATTAGATTTAATCACTTTAGGCATCACTAATTCTGCACTTTCAAAAGTAGTGAATCGCTCGCTACACGCTAAACATTGGCGACGACGGCGCACTTGGTGACCATCTGCAACTAATCGTGAATCAATCACTTTGGTATCATTTTCAGAACAAAATGGGCAGTGCATGCTCTCTCCCTCAGTATGAGTTATTATTTTTTGTTTATACCCTTCTCACTGGAAGTATATAAGCTTAGCTTTATTAGTATCAGGTTAGTTTATCCGAAATACTGAACGTAAGCGACAACCCTACTCGTGATTCAATCACATCGCTTTAAATCGGCTTACTTACAGATAACTGGAACAGATTCGTGAGAAATAATCATGGTTAATCTTAGAGCCGCCTGAATAATTTTCACGTGAAAGTTGAGCGAAGTTGGCGATAAGGTTACACTTAAAGCAGAATTCTGTGATCATCAATTACAGTCACATCAATTTGAATCCGGTAATGTCAGCGGATGAATATAGGAAGTATGACTATGAAATATTTAGGACTAGCTGGATTGCTCGTTATCACGTTAGCAGGCTGTTCATCTCCAACTCAAGAAGACAACTACTTAGATGCCTCTTTCCAACTGTGCAACACTGATGTGAAGATCTTCTCAACCAGTGATGATGGGAAAGTACGTATCGTTTGTGCCGATGGTTCTAAGTTTGCTATGGACAACGCAAAAACATTAGACACCATGCAAGATCTTAATGCTTCTTATTGTTCTGGTGGTGGCTTAGGTCAGTTTAACGAAAGCAGCCGTTACTACATGTTCAAATGTAAGTCTGGCTCAATGATCAGTATTAACAAAAAAGACTAGTTTCGAGTTTCGAAAAAATCTTAAAACCTCAGTTTGAATGTTCAAACTGAGGTTTTTTTATTATTTATCCCAAAACAAAACCCCAGACATTTCTGACTGGGGTTTTATCTCTGTCGAGAAGCGAAGCGCTCTAGATTCGAGTCACGAAATTCGTCTCTTATCTGACGCTGTTATAAACTGTTTTACAACGAATTTAATTTCAAAATAAAAAGAGCTAGTTCAAGAAAGAGGCACGGAGTTTACGCTAGTAAATGAGTACCTCTGCCGCAGAAATCGCTCCTTTTTATGCAGAAATATTATGCGTAAACTGGTTTGCGCTTACAAATCTCTAATACTTTTACTTTGGTCGCTTCAATCACAGACTCATCGCCCATGTTGTCTAGAATGTCACACATCCAGCCAGCAAGGTTTTTCGCATCTTCTTCAGTGAAGCCACGACGAGTAATTGATGGAGAACCCACACGAATACCAGACGTTACGAATGGGCTACGTGGATCGTTTGGTACTGAGTTTTTGTTTACAGTAATGTTGGCTGAACCTAGCGCAGCATCCGCTTCTTTACCTGTGATGTCTTTGTCGATAAGGTCAACAAGGAACAAATGGTTTTCAGTTGAACCAGAAACAATGTTGTAGCCACGAGCGATAAACTCGGCAACCATTGCTTTTGCGTTAGCAACAACGCGAGCTTGGTATTCTTTGAATTCTGGCTCTAATGCTTCTTTGAAGGCTACCGCTTTTGCCGCGATAACGTGCATTAGAGGGCCACCTTGACCACCTGGGAATACTGCTGAGTTCAATTTCTTATAAAGATCTTCACCTTCATTAGAAAGAATCAAACCGCCACGAGGACCAGCTAATGTCTTATGCGTTGTCGTAGTGACAACGTGAGCATGTGGCACTGGGTTCGGGTAAACACCAGCAGCGATAAGACCAGCAACGTGCGCCATATCAACGAAGAAGTATGCACCTACTTTGTCTGCAATTTCACGCATACGCGCCCAATCACACACTTGAGAATACGCTGAGAAGCCACCAATGATCATCTTTGGTTTGTGCTCAATCGCAAGTGCTTCCATTTCTTCGTAGTTAATTTGACCCGCTTCATCGATACCGTAAGGAATGATGTTGTAAAGCTTACCAGAGAAGTTTACTGGAGAACCGTGAGTTAAGTGACCACCGTGTGCTAGGCTCATACCTAAAACGGTATCACCTGCATTCAATAGCGCCATGTACACTGCATTGTTTGCTTGAGAACCTGAGTGAGGTTGTACGTTTGCGTACTCTGCACCAAATAGCTCACATGCACGTTCAATCGCTAGAGTTTCTACTTTATCAACGAACTCACAACCACCGTAATAACGCTTACCCGGGTAACCTTCTGCGTATTTATTGGTTAGTTGAGAACCTTGAGCTTCCATTACACGTGGGCTTGTGTAGTTTTCTGAAGCGATAAGCTCAATGTGCTCTTCTTGGCGAAGTGTTTCTTCTTGGATTGCGTTATATAGATCGGCATCGTAATTCGCAATGTTCATGTCACGCTTAAGCATTTGTCTCTCCTGACTCAGATATGCTGAAAGTTCTCAAAAAATCGAAAGATAAGCACAAACTCATCTTCATATAAAAATGATAATTCCCACAAAAAGCAGCAACTCACCAAACGCAAACGTTTTCGTTGCCACAATAAGATGGCGCTATTCTACCTAATTTGATTCACATCAGAAAGCGTCAATGCAAAGTTTCTACATGTAAAAACCACATAATCAATATTAGAAAACCTAATGATGATGCTATTTCAAACAATCTGAATACAAATACACCACAATAAATGCGCGCATTGGTTTACATTTTTGTAAAATTTAAAATACACCACTTTAACTTCAATTTATGTGCGTAACTTTCAAAAAAGAAGATTTGTTATTACTCTTTTGTCAATTATGGGCAACTTGATTGTATTAATGATGGAAAAACACACAAAGAAAGAAGATGGCATCGCACTCCTTGTAGGCAGTTTCTTAGTTGCTCTTGGGGTCTTTTTTCTTTCATCAGCACACTTGTTGACAGGAGGCACGGCGGGGCTAGCATTATTACTGAGTCAAATAAGCGTATTGTCTTTTGGAACCCTCTATTTTTTCATCAACCTCCCCTTTTATGCCTTAGCATGGCTGCGTTTTGGCCGCTATTTTGCTATTAATAGCCTGATATCTGGCGCATTAGTTTCGATCTTTGCTGACAACCTGCATTACCTGATTCAATTCAATAGCATTAATAACATATTTTGCGCGGTCGCCGGCGGTCTATTAATTGGGATAGGAATGTTGATCTTATTTCGTCATCGTTCGAGTTTAGGTGGTTTTAATGTGATGTGTTTATTAATTCAAGATAAAACAGGCATTTCCATTGGTAAAACACAGCTAATTTTGGATTGCAGTATTGTTTTAACTTCATTTTTCTTTGTTTCGGGATGGATTATTGCATTATCGATTTTAGGCGCAATTGTAATGAACATTACTCTGGCAATGAATCATAAACCGACTCGCTATACCGTAAAATATCAATCATAACGTCAGCAATGAATGGATAAGTTAAAAACAATAAAGGGGCTTAATTGGCCCCTTTATTATGGATAACTCATACTTTACTTAATGGTGTAGCAATCGGTGAGTGTTTCATGATTAAAGGTAATGGTTGCTTGATTTCCTTTACTCCAAAACATCTGTTGCCCATCAATGGATTCATATTTACTGCCTGAAGCTGACTTCACACGAATTAATGGGTATGAACCACTGCGCTCCACTAAAACCGCTTTATCTTGAGCTAAGAACTCAACTAAAAAAGGTTTTTCAAATTTCCCTTGGTATTCGCTCTCCGACTGGTCGATTCGGCACTTATAAGCCACGCTTGTTACTTCAACACCATTCACCGATGTTGTGGTTTTGATTTCTGCTTTAGCTGGCTCTTCGACTGTGGTGCAACCCACAACAAACAATGTCGATACGCCGATGGCAAGCAACGTCTTTAAGCATTTCATCATTTATCCTCTTAAAGCGGTAAATTACTTTGATGTATAAAGAAAACAGGCCATTGATTGTGCAGAATTTGTATCTTCTATTAAATCAGGCTGTTGTTGGCTACATATTGGCATGACTTGAGGGCAACGTGAAGCAAAGCGACAACCCGATGGAATATTAATGGGAGACGGTATATCCCCTTTCAGTAAAATCCTCTCGCCTATCCCTAATTCCTTTTGACGTAATTGGGCATTGCGGTATTTAGGATGAGTAATAGGAACTGCCGATAACAAGGATTGAGTATAAGGATGTTTGGGGTGTTGATAAACCGTTTGTGCATCACCATACTCAACAACTTTACCTAAATACATGACCGCTATTTTATCGGATATATGCCTAACAACCGACAGATCATGGGCGATAAAAATTAAGGTTAGATTCATTTCTCGTTGCAGTTCGAGCAACAGATTCAATATTTGAGCTTGTACAGAAACATCTAACGCAGAAACCGATTCGTCGCAAACCACTAATTTAGGCTTTAAAGCAATGGCTCTCGCAATACCAATTCGTTGTTTTTGACCACCTGAAAACTCATGTGGGTAACGCTCTGCTGCATCTGGTGTTAAGCCTACTTTTATTAATAATTCAGCCACCCATTGCAGCCTTTCTTGCTCCGTACCTAAACCATGAATCACAAAAGGTTCTTGCAAAATCATGCCAACCGTATGCCTTGGGTTAAGTGATTCTGTAGGATCTTGAAAAACCATTTGCATTTCTTGGCGCAAAGAACGCATTTGCTTACTGTTAAGGTCGCAAATGTTTTGACCTTCAAAAAAGATTTCCCCTGCCGTCGGCTCATACAAACGCAATAAACTTCGACCTAACGTACTTTTACCACAACCAGATTCACCAACGATGCCAAGGGTTTCTCCCTTGTTTACGCTTAGTGAAATACCATCAACGGCATGAACCGTGTAACCTTTTTTGAACAGCCCTTTACCTGAATAGAAATACTGCTTCAAATTATCAATTCTTAATAATTCACTCATTCTCTATCTCTTTGGTTTTCGATTGGTGGGCGGTTGAATTCAACGTCAAATCTTGCCAATAGTGGCAACTGATTAAGTGCTCGCTATTTCTCGCGAATAAATTGGGTGATTGTTGGTGGCACTTTTCTTGTTGATAGACACAGCGAGTAACAAACCGACATCCAGTTGGCATCTCATGTAAATTCGGAACAGATCCATCAATGGTCGGTAGTAATGACTTGGCAATAGAATGTGTATTGGGCATAGAGCCGAGCAAGCCTTGAGTATAAGGATGGCTTGGATGATCAAATAACTCAAAAACATCCGCTTGCTCTACAACTTTTCCTGCGTACATCACCACCACTTGATCGCACATTTCCGCTACGACACCCAAATCGTGAGTAATGAAAATGATCGACATTCCAGTTTCTTGTTGTAGGGATTTCATTAAATCTAAAATCTGGGCTTGCACCGTAACATCTAAAGCAGTGGTCGGCTCATCACAGATTAAAACCTCTGGCTCACAAGCTAAAGCAATGGCAATCATCACTCGCTGCCGCATACCACCAGAGAGTTGATGAGGGAATTCAAGCATTCGCTGTTTAGCCGAAGGAATACCCACCTTTTCGAGCATTTCTAATGCGAATTGATAGCGTTGCTTCTTACTCAGCTTAGGTTGATGAAGCTGGTAGACTTCCATTAACTGCTTACCAATAGTATGCACTGGATTGAGTGCGGTCATTGGATCTTGGAAAATCATTGATATGTGATTACCACGCATGCGATACATTTCACTTGCGGGCAATTGAACCAAATCATAAGTTTTTGAGACCTGATGATATTCAATCGAGCCCGATACGATCTGTCCAAAAGGCTTTGGCAATAACCCCATGATCGACATTGCCGTCACACTTTTCCCGCAGCCAGACTCACCCACCAGCCCAATGGTTTTTCCTTTAGGCACATGAAACGTCACACCATCTAGCACACGAACCACACCGTCATCGGTCGTGAATTCAGTGCAAAGATCGCTTACGGTTAATACGGAATTTATTGTCATGGGGTTCCTGTGTGTTTTTTTGACTTCTAGGGTCTAGGGTCTAGGGTCTAAAAACGTTTCATCTTTTATCGTAACCGGCTCAAAACCTTTTCCAGATTTCATTGCTGCTTTGGTTTCTTTTTTCACATCTTCATCAATCCAGAATGTGCTCATACTGCCCATAAACCCACTAGAACCAAATAAAGACTCAGTTTGCTTAGTTGCTATCTCTTTTGGCAATTTCATCCAGCGCCAATAGCCTTCACGCGCATAAGGAACCATATAACCAGGAATAATCACATTGGCATCATTAATTAAAGTTTGGATCTGACGAGAAAGTTGGTGCTTTTTCTTTAAATCAAACTCAGAACGGTAACGATCAATTAAGCTATCCAGCTCTGGTGATGAATAGTTCGTAAAATTATTGGTTTGTGGCTTGTTGGCATTTTCAGATGAGAAGTACTGCCAATACACCGGAATTTTAGAGTTACTCATATCATGAAATGACAATTGGTGTTTTTTCTCTAAAACATACTTAAACATACTAGAGCCATCAATAAGGTTTAGCGTTAAATCTAATCCTGCTAGCTTGGCTTGCTCACGTAAATACGCCACTCTTGGTGTGTGCGCGGGGGTCGAATACGTGACAGCGAAACTTAAACGCTGCCCCTTACTATTTTCACGGATCCCATCAGGGCCAACTTTCGTGAACCCTGCTTTTTCAAAGTAAGACATCGCCAATTTAGGATCGAACTTTACTGCGGTTATTTCGGTATTATCATAATCACCGTGCCCTGCTCCCATAGGATTGGGTTTACGAACATAATCATTTCGCAGAATCTTTTCGATCATACCATCATAATCAGTCGCATAACCTAAGCCCGTACGGACATTGAGATCATCGAGTAATGGCATAGCCGTATTGATCCATATCCCCCCTGCTCCAACAGGTGCTTGATTAAAGACCCAAGCTTTATGGATATAGCCTTTATCAAACGCTTCACCAACGGCTTTGTCATGCCATAAGGTTGGGCGCAATAATGCAAATGAATCTAACTGACCTTTCTCAAAATACTTAAAAGCAATATCAGGATCTCGAATCACTTTTACATTGATCTTTTCGACATTAAAACGGTGCTGGTAGTATTTATTGTCATAACCCCACCAATCTTTCACATGTTTGAATGTAACGGCCTTCCCTTTATCAATATCATCGATGTAGTAAGGGCCTGAAGTCGGTTCTGGTTTAAAGTTGTATCGACGAACAAAATCATCGGCAATACCATCACCATTCTCGTCTTTTTTAGGATTTGCATAAAAATGCGCTGGAATTGGACGAAGGTTAACATAGTCCATCAATTCATCAGGGTTATGAGGCTTACCAGACACCACAGCAATCGTATATTTATCGTAAACAACAATATCACTGACCTCCGTGGTATAAAAATCATTACTCCACGGATCAATAATATCTTTCGAGCGCATCATTTTAAGCATGAAGGTAAAGTCATCAGCCGTAATCGGCTTACCATCACTCCACCTTGCTTTAGGATCTAACTTAAAATACACCGTTTTATGATCGTCACCAAATGCCCATGATGAAGCCAGTGACGGCAGCCAATTGTCGGTATTAGGGTGTCTATCGAGCAATCCTAAAGCGGAACGAGTCCATGCAGCAAAAGCGCCATTAGCATCAGGCCCAACAAGGCGAAAGGTTTGCGGAAAACTCGCGGTAAAAGTGTGGTAGGTACCACCAAACTTAGCATCAGGAGAGGCAAAGGTAGGGTCTTCTAAATTGGTTTGCCAAGTTAAGCCTTCTGGCAATTGAGCAGCTTGAACTGCACTCGCAGAAAGAAATATCCCGAATGATAAACTCAGAGACAACAAGGGTGTCCATCGGCGATGTTTAATGCGTAATTTCATGGTTCATCCTTAAACAATTCTTAAATATATTTGGTGTAACGTTTGGGATCGAAGGCTTCCCTTATCGCTTCCCCTATAAAGGTCACCATGATCAATACTGAAACAATGGCACTCACAACAGAAATAGCAATCCAAGGCGCATCTAAGTTCGACTTCCCTTGTTGCAATAGTTCCCCCCAACTTGGCGTCGGCGGCATTAAACCTAACCCTAAATAATCCAACGCGGTTAAGGCACTAATATTCGCCACAATAGTAAAGGGCGCTAAAGTCACGATCATCACCATCGTGTTCGGTAAAATATGGTGAAACAAAATCCGCCAGTTAGATGCCCCTAACGCTTTTGCCGCTAAAGTGTATTCCCGAGCCTTTTCTTTATAAGTCATGGTGCGCATATACCAAGTCATGCCCATCCAACCAAATAGCACGTTAATCAAGGTAAACAACATAAAGCTCGGCTGCATGATCGAAACTAAAATCATGATCACGTATAAAAATGGCACCATTGACCAAATTTCGATAAATCGTTGGAAGAAAAGATCAAACTTTCCACCCCAAAAACCCATAATGCAACCAACGGTTACCCCTATCGCGTAAGAGATAATCATCGTCAGTAGTGCAAAGCCCATCGCAATCCGAAAACCATATAAAAGTCGAGCCAAAATATCTCGCCCTATCGTATCGGTGCCTAAATAATGTTTCGCTTCTAGGTTTGGTGCCGCAGGAGGAAAATCCCCCTCAAAATCTTGCTCGTAAGGGTTCCATGGTACGAGAGGCATAATGACAAAATTATCACCATCCTCTGTTCGCAATGTTTGCTGCAATTGGCGATAATTGGTTTCAGATTGGTAGTCCAACCCAAAAGTGGTTCCGGGCATTACATCCGCGTAAGTAGGGAAGAACCATTGTCCATCGTATTTCACCACTAACGCCCGGCTGTTCACTAACACCTCTGCAAGCAAAGCAAAAATAAATAGCAAGGTTAAGATCAACAGTGACCAATAACCTCGTTTGATCGCTTTAAAGCGCTTTATCTTTTTCAATGTCAATGGGTTAGACAAAAGTTTAGACAATGGATTAGCTATAATAGCGCTCATATTAGGCTCCAAACTTAATGCGAGGGTCGACCAAGGCGACGCAGATATCAGACAAAATATTGCCAATCAGCAGCATTAACGCATTAATCGCAAACAGCCCCATCACCACAGGGTAATCTCGCTCCACAATCGATTCATACCCTAATAACCCAATACCATTAATATTGAAAATCACTTCAATCAAGAAAGAGCCCGTCATAAAGAACATTAACGAATTACCAAACGAGCTCGCCACAGGAATTAAACTATTTCGCAACGCATGACGACGTACTGCTAATTTAAAAGGCAGCCCTTTCGCTATTGCGGTTCGTACATAATCGGCCGCAAGGTTTTCCATTAAATTGTTTTTCATGGTCATGGTCAGTAAGGCAAAATCACCGATCAAATAACAAAATAAAGGCAGAACAGCGTGCCACAACACATCTTTAATTTGTTCAAAGCGCGAGAAATCGTCAAAGTCATCACTCACAAACCCGCCCATTGGCAGCCATTCCAGATTAAAACTGAATAAACTCAGTAACAAAACACCAATCACATAACCGGGTAAGGCATAACCAACAAAAATAAAAATGGAACTGGACGCATCGAGCACGCTGCCATGCCTTAATGCTTTGGCGTAACCAAGAGGAATAGAAATCAAATAGCTGATAAAAAACGTCATCCCACCATAAAATAATGAAACAGGTAAACGTTCTGCGATCATATCGGTAACCGGTTCGTAATATCGAGTCGACTCACCAAGATCAAGTTGAACCAGTTTAGTTAACCATTGCCAATAAGCTTGAGGGATCGGTTTGTCTAATCCATAAAACTCATTCAGTTCAGCCATTTGATCGTCGGAGAGTGAATTATTACCAGAATGGGTCAAGCTGCTTGATACCGCGCTATCACCTTGTTGCATTTGCAAACTCAGTAACATTCGCTCAACCGGCCCACCCGGCACAAAGCGGGTAAGCGTAAAAATCAGCAACGTAATGCCAATAAAGGTAGGAATGACTAAAAGCAGTCTTCTAAAAATATACGCTAGCATCCAGCCCAGCCTGTCTTCATTAATTAACTATCCTTGTCCTACTTAAATTTTTAAGCGTCACATTTTACCACTTTCAAATTAAACACTTATCTTGCTGTTTAACTTAACCTTCCTAATTGTAAGGGGGAAGCAGTCAATTGGCTAGTGAGGATGCTAAAGGTTGTGAATACGAGTTTATTAAAAGCTGAAAGTCATATTGAAGATACAAAAAAGGCCACCGAAGCGACCTTTAGATATCGTTTGTAAAAAACATCTCAAATATGAATTAATTATTTTCAGCGAGATATTTCGGAACATCTTTAATACTATCAAGTACAACGGTAGCAAGTTGCTCAGCTTCCGCTGTGACTTCTTTGCCACTACGAACTAAAATTCGAGTTTCTACGCCAGCGGAAATTGCCGCTTTCATATCGTCAGCTTTATCACCGACCATGACTGAACTTGCCATATTGATATCAAGTTCTTCTTGAGCCGAAACTAACATCCCCGCTTCAGGCTTACGGCAATCGCACACTTGAGTGTATTTTTCGACGGAGCCTTCTGGATGATGAGGGCAGTAATAAAAACCATCAAACTCAACACCTTGATCAACAAAATTCCAATCCATCCATTCTGTTAATCGTAGAAATTCTTTTTCTGTATAATAGCCACGAGCAATGCCAGATTGGTTTGTCACTAAAACTAACTGGTAGCCTAAATCCTTCAGCGCTTTCGTCGCATCAAATACACCATCGATATATTCAAAGTCATCGACTTTACTTACATAACCATGATCAACATTAATAACGCCATCACGATCAATAAAAACGGCAGGTTTAGACAAAATAACACTCTCTCTTGGGTCGGTTAAGTATAAGGCAATTGACTTAAGATGTTCGAAATCACAATTATTGCATGCTTTATAATCTTCTTCACTAGATTAATCTTTGAAAGATCGATAAGTCTTACGAATACCGTTTAGCCGTCTAGACGTAAAAATATCTATTGACTTGACCCAGTGAAAACCATAGCATCGTCTATCAAATCGCACATTCAATGCACTTTTTCACTGAGTTAGTCGCTCAATGCAAAAAGAATATATGGAACGTATTATCAATTCAGGTTGTTAAATGATTGAAATTAATCAAGTCAACAAGATGTTTTACCAAGGCAGCAAAGCGATCCCTGCTTTAGTAGACATTAATCTCCACATTCCTCAAGGGGAAATCTTTGGCGTTATCGGCTCATCGGGTGCGGGTAAAAGTACCCTTATTCGCTGTGTAAATATGCTAGAAGCACCAACATCGGGTGAAGTGATTGTCGATGGTGTTGATCTCACTAAGTTATCATCAAAAGAACTCAGCCAAGCACGCCGCAATATCGGTATGATATTTCAACACTTTAACTTGCTTTCTTCTCGCAGTGTGTTTGACAACATCGCGCTTCCTTTAGAGCTAGCGAATGTATCTTCAAGTAAAATCAACCAACGAGTAACTGAATTACTTGAATTAGTCGGTTTATCCGATAAACGCGATACTTACCCAGCAAATTTAAGTGGTGGACAAAAACAACGTGTTGCCATCGCTCGTGCGCTCGCCTCTGAACCCAAAGTATTACTTTGTGATGAAGCGACCAGTGCGCTTGATCCGGCGACCACCAAATCTATTTTAGAATTGCTTAAAACCATTAATAAACAGCTTAATCTGACTATTTTGATCATCACTCACGAAATGGATGTGGTGAAAAACATCTGTGACAAAGTGGCGATCATCGGCGGTGGTTTATTGGTTGAACAGGGCTTAGTCAGCGATATTTTTGCGCACCCTAAAACCGAACTCGCACAAGAATTCATCCGCTCTACGCTCGATCTGTCGATTCCAGATGACTACAAGGCTCGATTGCAGACCACTCAAGTTGAAGGTTCGGTACCGCTTGTTCGCTTAGAATTTACGGGCGCTTCGGTTGATGCTCCCGTGATAAGCCAACTGTCGCGCAAATTTAATGTCGATGTCAGTATTTTAAGTTCCGATATCGATTATGCCGGTGGCGTTCGCTTTGGCTTAATGGTCGCAGAATTTTTCGGCGAAGCTCAGCAAGCAGAGCAAGCAATGTCTTTCTTAAAAGAACACAATATTAAAGTCGAGGTACTTGGCTATGTTTTATGATCACATCATGGATTGGTATTACGATCACCGCACTTTTCGTCTTATTTGGGGTGCTACGTGGGAAACCCTCTACATGGTGGGCGTTGCAGGCTTAATCGGCTTTTTGGTCGGAATTCCAATGGGCGTTATTTTGCACATCACCAAAAAAGGTGGACTGCTGCAAAATCGTTTAGTGAATTTAGTGCTCGGCGCGATTATCAATATTGGTCGCTCGGTGCCTTTCCTAGTGCTCATGGTGGCAATCATTCCTTTTACTACGCTATTAATTGGTAAGTTCATCGGCACAACCGCAGCGATTGTCCCATTAACCGTTGGCGCTATTCCTTTTATAGCTCGCTTAGTGGAAAGCGCGTTAGTCGAAGTACCAAGTGGCTTAGTTGAAGCGGCGCAATCGATGGGCGCAAGTCCACTGCAAATTATAAGTAAAGTATTGCTACCAGAGGCTCTGCCTTCTATCGTCAATACTGTCACCATCACTTTGGTCACCCTAGTCAGCTATTCCGCTATGGCGGGCACAGTCGGCGGCGGTGGTTTAGGTGATGTAGCCATGCGTTATGGTTACCAACGTTACCAACCAGACATCATGTTTATCACTGTGGTGCTATTAGTTATCGTGGTACAAATTATTCAAATGGTCGGGGATAAGATCGCAAGTCGCGTTGATCACCGCTAAGAGAACGTCAAGCAACACCTTAAAATCAACATCATTCAAAACTCATTTATATATGGAAAATACTATGAAATTGAAGAGCTTATTCAGCGCAGCTGCTATCACAACCTCACTACTTTTAGCCGGAACAGCCAATGCTGCCGACAACACTATCAATGTAGGTGTGATTGCCGGTGCAGAAGCACAAGTGGCTGAAGTCGCGGCAAAAGTGGCGAAAGAAAAATACAACCTAGACGTAAAACTAACGATCTTCTCAGATTACGTTATTCCAAATGCAGCTCTAGACGATGGTTCGATTGACGCAAATGCATTCCAGCATTTGCCATATCTTGATCAACAAATTAAAGACCGTGGTTACAAAATCAAACCTGTTGGTAACACCTTTGTTTACCCAATTGCGGCTTACTCTAAAAAAATTAAATCTCTTGATGAGTTGAAAAAAGGCGACAGCATTGCGATTCCAAACGATCCAACGAATGAAGGTCGCGCTTTATTATTGCTTCAAGCACAAGGTTTGATAAAGCTAAGCAAAGAGTCTGGCTTACAAGCGACGCCTCTTGATGTTATCGACAACCCTAAGAAGTTAGATTTTGTTGAGCTCGAAGCTCCACAACTTCCTAACTCTCTACAAGATGTTGCACTCGCTATCATCAACACCACTTACGCTAGCAGCATTAACCTATCGCCAGAAAAAGACGGTATTTTTGTTGAAAACAAAGAATCACCATACACTAACCTTATTGTGGCTCGTGAAGACAATGCCGACAGTGAAAACGTGAAAAACTTTGTAAAAGCTTACCAAACAGAAGAAGTTTACGAAGCGGCGAAAAAACTGTTTAACGGTGGTGTTGTTAAAGGCTGGTAATACTGACCTTTCTCACCATAAACTTTAAAGGGTGGCTTCGGCTGCCCTTTTACGTTTCATAGCCTTTAATCTCTCCCAGTAAAACCTTGAAACAAATAATTCATGCCACCCAGATCCGATTATTCACACTGCCGACTAGACTTACAGATGTAAGCTCGATATTCTAGCGCACACTTGTAGTCTGAAATAATAAGTGTCTTTATGAAAACACAACGTCCCCCAATCATCTGGTTGAATGTCGTCATCTTCGCCAGCAGTATGCTACTAGCAGCAGTTGTTGCCCCTATTTATTTTATCTTTAATGGCATAGGTGTCGCTCACTGGGTGTGGCTACTGTTAACTTTTAGTTTCTGTAATCTATGCATTACAGCAGGCTATCACCGCTTGTGGTCGCACCGTACCTATCAAGCCCATTGGTCTCTGCGTTTTATCTTTGCGCTCGGCGGCGCGTTTGCTCTACAAAATAGTGCACTACATTGGTCGTCGGATCATCGTGTTCATCACCGCCATGTTGATAATAACGACAAAGACCCCTATTCCGCTAAACGTGGCTTTTGGTTTTCACACATAGGCTGGATGTTGCGTCACTATCAAACACCAGAACAATATTCTGATTACTCTAATTGCCGCGATCTACAAAAAGAAAAGATCGTCATGTGGCAACATAAATACTACGTGCCACTGGCTTTATTGATGAACCTAGGCGTACCTATTATATTAGGCGTTATCTACCATGACATTATTGGCATGTTACTGATGATTGGTGCTGTACGTTTAGTGTTAAACCACCACACCACTTTCTTTATCAACTCGCTCGCGCACATTTGGGGTAGCCAACCGTACACCAACAAAAATACCGCGCGTGATAATGGTATTTTAGCGGTGCTGACTTTTGGTGAGGGTTATCATAATTTCCACCATATTTTCGAAAATGACTACCGTAATGGTATTTATTGGTGGCAATACGATCCAACGAAATGGCTAATTCGTACTTGTACTTGGTTAAAGTTGGCTGGAAAACTGCGTATTACTCCAGCAGAAAAGATCGAAAAAGCCAAAGCCCTACAATTGCTCAACGACACCAAACAAAAAATTCGTCACTTGCCTGATCACCATGATCTCGCTGAGCGCATGCACAAAGAATATGATGCATTGATTCTGCAAATGACTGAATATTATGAATTGAAAAAACAATTGATGAGTAATAAGAAGCAGCAATTAATGGAACAATATGAACACGCTGTTTTAAAAGTTCGTTACCAGAAAATACAGCAACACTTCAAACAGCAACAGCAGCAGTGGCAAATGCTGATGAAGCAATATGCGTAACAATTAAGTTTCTCGGATAAAAAAATACCCAAGCACTTCGCTTGGGTATTTTTTATTATTAAAGCCATATATTCAAATGTTAAGAGTATCGACTTTACGGTGTGTAATAGGTTGCAGCACCAGGGCCAACTGGTAAACCAAATACGAACACCCAAATATAGAACAATAAGCTCCAACCGACTAAGAAGCATAGTGTGTAAGGCAACATGGTCGCAATTAAGGTACCAATGCCTAAGTTCTTCACATAACGAGAAGCCACCGCTAAAATCAAGCCAAAATAGCTCATCATAGGGGTGATTAAGTTAGTGACTGAATCACCAATGCGGTACGCCGCTTGAATGGTTTCTGGCGCATAACCCACCAACATTAACATTGGAATAAAGATAGGTGCCGTTACTGCCCATTGAGCAGACGCCGAACCGATCATTAAGTTAATAAAGCCACACATAACGATAAACGCAAAGAATAAAGCAGGGCCAGTTAAACCAATAGTCTGTAAGAAGTCAGCTCCGCCAACCGCAAACACTTGACCAAAGTTGGTCCACTTAAAGAACGCCACAAATTGCGCAGCAAAGAACACCAAGACGATATACATGCCCATTGAAGACATTGATTTAGACATCGCATTAATCACATCGCGATCATTCTTCATGCTGCCAGTCACTTTACCGTACACAAAACCCGGAATAGCAAAGAAAACAAAGATGAAAGCAACAATACTCTTTAAGAATGGAGAACCGGCCACTTCACCCGTGACTGGATTACGCAATACACCACTTTCTGGGACGATCGTCCATGCCAATAATGCACTCACGACCAACGTTGCCAAGCCCGCCATTTTTAGGCCTTTCTTTTCAACATCCGTTAGCATACCCATTTTATCTTGTGATAAATCTTCCGATGCTTGCTCTACATTGTATTCACCCAATTTAGGCTCAACAATTTTTTCGGTAACAAAAGCACCCACAATTGCGATAAAGAAGGTCGATACAAACATGAAGTACCAGTTTACTTCTGGACCAACCGTGTACGCAGGATCGATCATTTGAGCCGCTGATTCGGTAATACCCGATAACAGAGGATCAACTGTCCCAATTAATAAGTTAGCAGAATAACCGCCCGATACACCTGCGAATGCAGCTGCAAGGCCCGCTAATGGGTGACGACCTAAGGAATGGAATAACATGGCAGCCAGTGGAATTAACACGACATAACCAAGCTCTGAAGCGGTATTGGAAATGATACCAGCAAAGATAACGGTGAATGTCACCATACGCTTAGAGGCGCCCATCACCATGCTACGCATAGCCGCAGACAACAGGCCAGAGTGTTCAGCAATCGCTACACCTAACATCGCAACTAGTACCGTACCTAACGGTGCAAACCCTGTGAAATTCTTCACTAAATTCGTCACGATCAGTTGTAAGCCTTCGGCATTAAGTAAACTAACAACATGAATGATGCCATCGGCAGAACGACCATTCGCGCCTTCTGGACGAGGATCGACAACGGATACGCCAAAATAGCCTGCAATCCCCGATGAAATTAAAATTGCCACACAAAAAATAGCAAACAAAGTGATTGGGTGTGGAAGTAAGTTGCCTAAATATTCAACTGAATCTAAAAAGCGAGTAAAGAGTGTTTTTTTCGAGCTTGGTTGCTTGCTCGAGATGGATGTTGTCATCGTGCCCTCCTAGTCAATGACTTCAGTGATTCCTCACTGCTACAACAAAATGGCCGACAGGGTACGTTAACCGACTCAGATCAAAAAAGCATAAAATGTTAATGACTGTAACAAATGCGAAACTTTACATTAAACAATTTGAAGAAGTAAGCATGGAAAACCACACCATCAATAACATACAAGATTAAATCTAATTTATATTCACTTGGTTTGCATAAATAAATAAGATTCCATATTTGAATATATATGCTTAATTATCAGCATTTTGAGAAGTCGTTTTCTTGAGAACGTATGCCTCTATTAATTGAAGGCCTGTTCACGCTTTTACTACCGACCACCATCAAGACACGTTATTATTGGCTTAATATTCATAGCGACAGTAATGACCATGCCTTACACCATTGAACCAATCGGCCGTATCCATAGCCCTTACAAAGAAAAATTCTCCGTGCCAAGGCAACCTCGACTTGCTCCTAGTGCGAGCGCGAGAATCCAGTTAATTGGCGATGCGAATTCACCTGAAGCGGTTCGAGGAATCGAACAATTTAGCCATGTATGGTTATTGTTTTTATTTGATCAAAATCTTGCTGCCGGTTGGAAGCCCACCGTTCGCCCGCCTCGCTTAGGTGGCAATGAACGAATTGGAGTGTTTGCCTCACGTTCAACCTTTCGCCCAAACGGCATTGGCATGTCAGCGGTGGAATTAAAAGGCATAACACACGAAGGCAGCCAAACTTGGCTTGAATTGGGCAGTGTGGATCTGGTAAATGGCACGCCGATTATCGATATCAAACCGTACATTCCCTACTCCGATTCCATTGCTGATGCTCGCGGCGGCTTTGCAGAAAGCACTCCAGAGGTTTTACCGGTGATCTTTTCAACAGCCGCACAAATGGCATTACAACCACACCCCCAGCGTCAGCATATTCAAGACGTGATTGAGCAAGTTTTGGGACAAGATCCACGCCCGGCGTATAAGAAAAACAAAGCCGACGACAAAGAATACGCAACTCATTTATTTGATTTGAACGTCAAATTTAAAGTTGAAACAGACTCAACATCGGCAATAACGGATGTAAATCGTAATTTCATCCATGTAACCTCAATTGAACGCTTTTGAGATACGGCCTGTACTGCTATTATTACGGGCTAAATTGTCATTCAGCACATTTATCGACAATCTAAACTGAGTGACAACCTATTTTTTCTTAATACATTAAACAAGCGGGTACAAAAATGCGCACCAGCAAATACCTTCTTTCTACATTGAAAGAAACTCCAAACGATGCCGAAGTGATCAGCCACCAGCTGATGCTACGTGCAGGTATGATCCGTAAACTGGCTTCAGGTCTTTACACTTGGCTTCCAACTGGTCTGCGTGTGCTGCGTAAAGTTGAAACGATCATTCGTCAAGAAATCGATAATGCCGGTGCGATTGAAACCTTGATGCCCGTTGTTCAACCGTTTGAGCTATGGGAAGAAACAGGTCGCAGCGAAAAAATGGGGCCAGAACTGCTTCGTTTTACCGACCGTCATATGCGTCCATTTGTACTTAGCCCAACCGCAGAAGAAGTGATCACAAGCCTTGTGCGAAATGAAGTTAGCTCTTACAAACAACTTCCATTGAACCTATACCAAATCCAAACGAAATTCCGTGATGAACGTCGCCCACGCTTTGGTGTAATGCGTTCGCGCGAATTTTCAATGATGGACGCTTACAGCTTCGACATCGACAAAGATGGCTTACAACAATCTTACGATGCAATGCACGATGCTTATTGTAAAGCGTTCGACCGCATGGGCTTAGATTACCGTCCAGTACTTGCAGATAGCGGCGCTATCGGTGGTAACGGCTCTCAAGAATTCCACGTATTAGCAGAAAGCGGCGAAGACCTCATCGTATTCTCTACAGAGTCTGACTACGCAGCCAACATCGAAAAAGCAGAAGCACTAGCACCAGCGCAAGAACGCGCAGCCCCAACACAAGAAATGACCTTGGTGGATACACCCAATGCCAAAACCATTGCTGAATTGGTTGAGCAACACGGTCTGGCGATTGAAAAAACCGTTAAAACTTTATTCGTTAAAGCTTCAGACGAAATCGATGCGCCTATCGTGGCATTGATCATCCGTGGCGATCACGAACTCAACGAAATCAAAGCGGAAAACTTACCGCAAGTGGCGTCTCCGCTAGAAATGGCGAGCGAAGAAGAAATGCGCAACTTAATCGGTGCAGGTGCAGGCTCTTTAGGCCCAGTTGGTCTTGAGCTTCCTTTCATTGTTGATCGCTCTGTCGCGGTAATGAGTGACTTTGGCGCAGGCGCTAACATCGACGGTAAACACTACTTCGGTATTAACTGGGATCGTGACGTTCAACTTGGTCAAGTTGAAGATTTACGTAACGTTGTTGAAGGTGATCCAAGCCCATGTGGTCAAGGCACCTTAATGCTAAAACGCGGCATTGAAGTCGGTCACATCTTCCAGTTAGGTAAAAACTATTCTGAGAAGATGAACTGTGGCGTGCTTGGTCCAGATGGTAAAAATGTCATTCTTGAAATGGGTTGTTACGGCATCGGGGTGACGCGTGTTGTGGCCGCCGCGATTGAGCAAAACCACGATGATTCAGGCATTATCTGGCCAGAAGCATTAGCACCATTCCAAGTGGCTATTGTTCCAATGAACATGCAAAAATCACCACGCGTACAGGAAGCTGCAGAAAAACTGTATGCCGACCTGACCGCAATGGGCATTGACGTTTTATTCGATGATCGTAAAGAACGCCCGGGCGTGATGTTTAAAGACATCGAGCTAATCGGTGTGCCTCATACGGTGGTGATCGGTGATCGCAGCATCGATGAAGGCAATTTCGAGTACAAAAACCGTCGTGACGGTGACAAAGTATCGATTGCCATGACGGATATTGTTGAGCACATCAAGGCTCAAATGAAATAAGCCAGTGTAATATAAACGCGAAATTCCGAACCATTTTCGCCTAGGCTCAGGTTTGGAATGACGCGCTATTTCATGTGTTTAAAGGCGAATTTAGGTTCGCCTTTTTTTATCGAGGTATTTTGTGAAAATATACGACTGCTGTAATCTCGTCCGTGAGTTATACGCTCAAATTGGCAGTGGCGATCAAGGTTATATTCCTCAAGCCATTACCTGCGCGGTAAAAACCTTTAACGATATCGCGGCCGATGAAAGCCTACCAAAAGAAACCCGTGAACGCGCTGCGTTTGCTGCAGCCAATCTATTGATTTCAGACTTTGAAGATTAATATTAAATAGGAGGAGCCAAGATGAACTTAGCAAACTTTGAAACCATGGATCCCATCATGTTGATGAGCATCGTGAATATGAAGATCCGCGATGAATTTGGCGACTTAGAAAACCTCACTAAATTTTTCGATATCGATCAGCAAAAGCTGGTTAATAAATTAGCGGCAGCTGGGTTTGATTACTTACCTGAAGTGAAGCAGTTTCGGTAATATATTCTATACCCAAGTAACTTCAAGGTGCAGAATTCACCTAGGTATCTCCAATAAAACCGTACAGTGATTAGCCCCATACGGCTTTATTTGGCATTCTAGATTAAAAGCTTACTTCACTAACCTTGCCAAACTCGGTACTCGAGAGAGCAGGATAAAATCAAGTAACATCATCGAGACAATTGCGATTCCAGCCATTGGAAAAACGATAGCGGTCACGACCATCACCACTGCACCACGCTTCCATAATTGGCTATTTTTAGGTAATGGTGGCGGTACTAGACGCATTTGACCTGTGGGCTTTCTTAGCCACCACATCACCACACCACTCACTGCAATAAAAATGAAGAATAAGCATAAAGCGGTATTCAGCGCTTTATTCCATAAGCCAATGTCTCCCTCATGGAAAGCAATCCCAGCAGCCATAAATTTCGCCATAGGAGAATATTCATTCCAATTAAAATCAATAATGATCTGCTTGGAATATTGATCAATATGAACCGTGCGATCTTGAGTTGGGTTGCTAATATCACCACTCATGGTATCGGCCGATAAGGTATATACGCCAGTGGCATCTTGCGGGAAACGAACCCGAAAATAGCCAAAACCCAGTTGCTGACCTTTTTCGACAATAGCATTGAGCTCATGAGCATGAATAGCATAATGCGATTGAGGAGAAATTGCGCCATGACCACTATGCTTTGATACTTCTTGTCCCGCATCTTGTTCAGATGTCGGTACTTGAGAGACAGGCATTGGTACTTGTTCTAAATTCCATGGTACTTCTTCTGTCGCTCCATGATTCATACTTGCGTGAGTTTGTTTTGATAGAGGAATATTGTCATATTTGGCCTCAGGAAAACTCGACCACGCTTGCACCATTTTTCCACCCCAAATTCCCGCCCACGATAACCCAGTGATCAAAAAGAACAATAAAAAGATCGACGTAACACCACCAATATTCGTATGCAAATCTCGCCAAAATATCCTTTTACCACTGCTTAAACGCAGCTTGAAAAAACCAGCCTTACTGGCATTGTCTCTCGGCCACCACATGTATAAACCGGTCATCAGTAACACGATAGCTAAGCTCGCTGCCGTCTCAACCAGTCGGTCCCCCATATCGCCTATCAATAGTGAACCATGAATATCATTGGCTAATGCATATAAATTATCTCGGCTTATCTCCCCTTGAATCGCTGCGCTGTACTGATTTACGAGCACAAACCAACCACTGCCATCGGGTTTAACGATGGCAAAACGATTGGCCTGATCCGCTTGGTGAGAAGGGATAAATTCTTTAATCGTACTATCTGGAAAGTGCTGTTGAACTTGGCTTAATTGTAAAGAAGGAGCCGTGAGAGTTTCACTTGGCGTCACTTGAATAATCGATTGATAGCGAATGTCTTCAATGGTGTTGCCATAAAGCATCACTAGCCCAGTTAACGCCAGCATGATCATAAAAGGCACAACAAATAAACCCGCATAAAAATGCCAACGCCACGCCATAAAGTAAAATGTTTTTTTGGATTGAGCGGCATCCGCCCCAGTGGCATCCACTGCTTGAGGAGTAGAAAACATGAATTTTCCTTAAATCATAATTAGAGACAGTCATTATGTTTAATGACTAAGTAATAGAGATCTAAGAAAGGGCTGGCGGCGCTCTGGGAGGAGCCTCAAACCGATAATGATAAGAAGGTATATCAACGTGATTACGCTGAATACGAATATGCTGAAATGGTTGAAAGATAAAATATGGCTTGGCAATCACAGCTTGGGTGACAAGCAGATGAGCGAAAACACAATGAGATCCTGCTACTGGTTGAATATCATCAGCTTCACCTTCGATTTGTACTAACTTAAAGCCATTTAAAGTACACAGCGTTTCCCATACGCCATTCGTACCGCTATGGGCATTCACAACAGGCATCGCTGCAAGCAATAGCCAGCAGACAAGCCATAACTTAGCCATCATTAATTTAATCGAATCAGATAACGCGCTCATGACAACAGATATTCACAAGTTAAAAGGAGTAACTCACGCCAGCAGAAACTAGCAGGCTATCGTAAGTATAAAAATCTATGCTTGATTCGTTATGACTGTAACCTGCCGCTAAAGCAAGCCCTATACCTTTCACTCCAAAAGCATTTTTATACACATAAGTTGAAAGCAGACCAATTGAGTTATCTTGACGAGAAACTAAAAAGATAGGATGGATTTCATCAAAATCAGAAAACTTATATTTGGCACTAAAGGTTACACTCGAACGTTTAAACAATTTTAATATGGCTAATTGAGCGGTATAAGTATCAGAAGTCATGGCTGCCCCTTCTGTATCTTGGCGAAGAAAAGAAGCCGAACTGCGTAAAAAGAAGGTACTTGAAATAGGATCTAAGTGTGAGAGTTCAGTATAGTAAATATCACCATTTCGGTTCAATTGTTCTTGAATTTCAGGGGAATATTGGCTGCCGCTGGATTCATTATCTAACTCTTTTTGTCCGGCAGATACTTCAAGGGAAAAATGTGTATCAAGAATGTCATTATATTGAAAACGAAAACCATTAATTCGACGGTCGGTTTCTTGTCTTTTTTACCCACTAAAAATGGATCTTCCCACGTAGTTGTTGGCACTACTCCTGGAATATACATGAAACCAAAAGTGCCAATATTCTCAACATGTTGTCGGTATCCGACTTCAACATGAGGCCTTCCTAGAGCAATGTCCGAATTGCTGGTACCAATAAAAACTCTTTGGTTACCACTTGAAAAGGTATAGTTGAGATTACTGGCAGCAATAGGAAACACAAAGGTTTCAGTGGTCTTTTCAGCTTTTTCATCAAGAGAATTGATTGTTTCATTGCCAGAGTTTTCTTGAGAATTTGATTCTACCGCGCCTACAATAAAGGTCGCACTTCCAGAAAAGCCAGGCTGCCATTTTCCTTTTAGCTCATCTTGCGCTTGAGCTGCAAAAGAAAATAACCCAATGCTGCTTAATAAACCCACTTCTTTTATGTTCATTATTTTACCCTGGCTGCACTTATCATTCACGACTTCACTATTAATACACCGCTTCATTAATGTGGCAACTACTATTTTTGTATTGATAACATAGTTATAACTCTTATTTCTTGCTTCTGCTGACTTAATGTAAAAGATTGAGGCATACAACAAATCGATTTCAATGTGACGCTTGCCGAAATAATAAAATGAAATAAATCCACACGAACAACAAGTCGAGATATGCGCTGAAAGTTATCCACCTCTAACAAAATAAATACATAAAAAGCATCCTTATCCGCTAATAAATAATGGCGTATTAAAAAAACTGTTGTTTGAAGCATAAAGAAAGCATGCCAAACATAATGGGTGTTTTATCCCCCTGAAATATGAAAGGTGTATCAATTTCATTATGCGAAAGAACATCATCACTTAGTTTAGGATGGATATATGAAAAGGACGTTACTTTACAGTGCTGTTACCGCGGCAATCGTGTTAAGCCAGCAAGCCTATGCAATAGATTGCAGCACTTTCCCTGTTTGGCAAACAGAGAAAGCCTACAATGGTGGCTCGCAAGTTCAACAAAATGACAATGCCTATCAAGCACAATGGTGGACACAAGGTCACTCTCCGGCTGAATACTCTGGTTCTTGGCAAGAATGGAAAGACTTAGGTCAATGTGATGCAACAGATGGCAACCAAGCCCCTTCTTTAAGCATTATCTCACCTTTAAATCTGGCGCAAATCACCGAAGGGTCAACCATCACGTTAAAAGCGGATGCTAGCGATCCCGATGGCAGCATTGATTATGTGGAATTTTTTGCGAATGACTCCTCTTTAGGGAAAGTGACCGCAGCCCCTTATCAACTCGATTGGGTCGCAGTGATGGGTACAGATACCATTACGATGACCGCCAGTGATGATAAAGGAAAAAGCACAACCAAATCGGTATTGATCGCCGTTCAAGGCACGAGTAATAATGTTGCGCCAAGCATTAGCTTAGTCAGCCCTACCTCGCAAGATAATGTGCAGCTCAATGATAATATCACCTTAGTGGCAACGGCCTCAGACAGTGATGGTTACGTGGCAAAAGTCGAGTTCTATGTTGATAATCAATTAGTGGCAACCGATACCAGTGAACCTTTTGAACATCAATGGGTAGCCACATCCGGTGAGCACACACTAAAAGCAAATGCCACCGATGACAAAGATGCTACGACTTCAAGCAATAGCATCACTATTCAAGTTGATGCACCTGCAACAGGCGGTTGTGGTGACGTCGCCATTTACTCTGCTGGTACCTCGTACAGCGCAGGCCAACTCGTGCAGTCCGACAACCAGAAATACCAATGTGATGTTGCGGGTTGGTGCTCCTCTAGCTCATCATGGGCTTACGCGCCCGGCCAAGGCGAACACTGGCAAGACGCTTGGACCGGACTAGGGTTATGTACGACACCTCCAACCGTCTCCCTTACTTCTCCACAAGATGGCAGTGTGGTTCTTGCAGGAAGTGATATCACCGTGACTGCGCAAGCCAGCGATCCTGATGGCAGTATTACTGGCATTGAATTCTTTGCCAATGGCACCAGTTTAGGGATTGATACGCAAGAACCTTACAGTGTGTTATGGGCAGCAACAACGGTCGGCTCAAACTTGATTAAAGCCATCGCCACCGACAATGAAAACAACCAATCTGAATCGCTTTCTCAGGTGACAGTCAGCGATCAACCAGTAGTCACTCGACTCACCTCACCAACTTCAGGCGGCGCCATCGGGTTAGGTAAGAGTGTTCAACTGGTTGCTGAAGCCACCAGCGTAACGGGTACTATTAGCAGTGTTGATTTCCTTGTTAATGGCGTTGTTGTTGCAACAGATACTAGCGCACCATACACAGCAAATTGGACACCGTCAGCGATTGGTGCTTACACGATATCGAGCTCTGCGATCGATAATCAAGGTAACAAAGCCAATTCCGACTCTACCTCTGTCAACGTGATCGAGAAAAATTCGAAGACGCATAAGCTTATCGGTTACTGGCATAACTTTGTCAATCCAGCCGGTTGTCCAATTCCACTATCTGAAATGTCGGACGCTTGGGATGTGATTGATATTGCCTTTGCCGATAACGATCCAAACAGTACTGGCACCGTGCATTTCAACTTATTCCAAAGTGATATACGCAGTGATTGTCCTGCGATTGATCCTGTGAAATTCAAACAAGACATGGCTGACTTACAAGCTAAGGGCAAAGTGTTTGTGTTATCACTGGGCGGTGCGGAAGGTACTATCACCCTAAACACAGATCTCGATGAGCAACACTTTGTGTCAAGTTTGACTAAAATTGTTCAAGAATGGGGATTTGATGGTTTAGATGTGGATCTAGAAAGTGGTTCGGGATTAGTGCACGGTTCGCAAATCCAAGCACGTTTAGGCCGTGCTTTACTGCAAATTGAACAAAACATTGGCGGTGATATGTACCTCACCATGGCACCAGAACACCCTTATGTTCAAGGTGGTATGGTGGCATATAC
Source organism: Vibrio rumoiensis 1S-45 (assembly GCF_000286955.2). GTDB lineage: Bacteria > Pseudomonadota > Gammaproteobacteria > Enterobacterales > Vibrionaceae > Vibrio > Vibrio rumoiensis_A. The sequence goes on along the minus strand of NZ_AJYK02000082.1, from coordinate 1,883 downwards.
GGGAATTTGGGGGGCTTATATCCCAATCATTGACCAAGTTCGTAGTACCTTAGATTTGCTTCACGTTCAACTGTATAACAACGGTGGTTTACCGAATCCATATATGGCAGGTTCTGCTCCAGAAGGTTCAGTCGATATGATGGTCGCGTCTGTCAAAATGTTGGTTGAAGGGTTTGAACTAGCTGATGGCAGTTTCTTCTCTCCACTGCGTGATGATCAAGTCGCCTTTGGTTTACCATCTGGCCCACAATCAGCAAATTCTGGCCAAGCGCCCACTCAGAATATTACCAATGCATTAGATTGTGTGACTTATGGAAATTATTGCAGCACAGTGGTTCCAACCAAGTTATATCCTAACTTTGGCGGTGTGATGACATGGTCAATTAATTGGGATGAATACGATGGGTTTAATTTCTCGAAGCCAATTGGTGCGAAATTAACCGCGATGAATAACGCTCAGTAAATATTGTATTACTAACAAAAATGCCAACTAACTGAAATTAGTTGGCATTTTTATTTACTATTTATTTACAGCTTGCGAGTAAAAACAACTGTAACTTCCCCTTCATCGGGATCATTGCTATCCAATACAATCGTTAATGTTTGGCCATTCTCGCTGATTATCGACGATGTAATGTTTGATTGATTTCCCTCATCTGACATTAAGGAACTGCCAGATGTATCCATTAAAGGCGCACTCAAGATTAAAAGCCCATCCGTAAACGTATAGGTTCCGGCTTCAATGCCTATATTGCCCTCTTCCCCTTCTACCGCTTCATTATCAATAAGTTGGGCAAAATAATAATAACCATCAGGCATAAAATTAAAGCTTACGGAATCATTTTGTGCATACCAACTTCCTGTAATTGGCTGAGTTAAGCTCGCTTTTGTTACCTCAACTTCTTCTGTTCCTTCTTCATCTGTCGCAGTCATACTCAATGTTGTATCATTGATTTCAACATTAGTTAGTGTGACATCGCTGAGTCCGAGTCCTCCATTAGTATCAGTTTTTACTGTTGCTTTTAATTGATTACCTGCAATCTCAAAATCACCATACTCCATACCATTATCTTCAATATACTCAGGGTCAATATCATAACTAATATTTAAGTAACTTCCATTAGCATAAAAAACAATGATCTCTCCCCAACCATCTTCGTGATCCGAAAAATCATACATACCAGCATATTCGGCATACTCTGTAGAACTATCTTTAATCTTATCTAACGATTCTTGGAAGTGAGCCTTTGCAGCTTCAACACTCACGAGAGTTTGTATTGGTGTATCCTGACCTGCATTAGAAATGATTCCAACTACAGCCGCTGATTCAGCGAATTCCTCTACAGGCAAGTCAAAGTTAACAACAGTTGCAGAAGCTTTAGCCGATTCAGTAATTGTAATCCCATTGCTAGGATCACCATCTTTATCCAAGCTAATCAACAACCTGATCATATTAATCACCTGATTGTTATTTATGTCATCTGTCCCCGAAATTTCAAGCGGAGTAATTGTCTCTTCTGCTTTTACTGAAGGAAAAACTAAATCGCCAATAGAAAATGTAACGTCCTCACCCTCAATATAATCAAACTCACCCTTTTCATTGGTAATTCCTTGCTGAGTATCCGTTGTATAATCTACCCCTCCGACAGCTGCATCCACAAATACACCTGTTGATAGTTCACTACTCGACGCTGCCGTTGAATCATCATCACTACCACAAGCGGTTAATAACAACCCGCAAGCTAGTAATACGCTGTACACCCCAAACTTTATCATGCTATACCTTCCTTTGATTTGTCATGGTAATGTCAATTTCAATGAAAGCCTAGTTGATAGTAATTACAATTACAGCCCCCCAGTCGGGGGGGGGGGGGGGGGGGGGG
>NZ_AJYK02000081.1 GCF_000286955.2 Vibrio rumoiensis 1S-45 | reverse complement strand
TTCGATTTATTGACTATCGATTCCATAAGGTAAATGAGAACAACGCGTTTAGTGTTTGTTATTGGCTTCAATTAGTATGGGTCATTATATAATAATAACTTCAGTGTACTGTGATTTTTATCTGATAAAAATAGAAAAAGCCAGATATTATCTGGCTTTTTCTATGAAAAAGCAGGTCAGCTAAACGATTAAGTCGTAATCTTTTTTCAAGATATCTATGATTTCCTGTTTAGGATCATCACTTAATACAATTTTCTTCCCTGTGATTTTTTCTGCAATCGATAAGTAGGTTTGAGAGATTTTCATGATCTCTTCTTGAGGCAACGTGTTTTCTTTCGCTAGAGCAAAACGCTCATCCATGCGATTTTTATTTAAAAGAATATCTGGATCAGGGAAGTAATTAAGCAAGAATTGACGAAATCCTTCTTTTGAGTTTTCCACGATATTACCTGCTTGATATTCTTTTTTATCCCAAATACGAGAAGAATCGGGCGTGCCAACTTCATCCATGTAGATCAGTTTCTCATTACCTGCAGCATCATTTACATAGCCAAATTCAAACTTGGTATCGACAAAAATTTGATCAACGCTATCTAGAGCGTCGCTGATGACTTTAAAACCTTCTTTCAGCAATTTTTCATAATGTGGAATATCTTTTGCGCTTGAAAAATTAAAGGCTTGGAAATTAGCTTCAATGTCATTGCGTGATACGTTGACATCATCCGCTTCTGGGACATTTGGAATGCCTTTGAGGATACCTTTTGTAGATGGTGTTATAAGCAGTTCTGGTAAAATCTTATCTTTGCCTAACCCTTCAGGAAGCGCGATGCCACAGAAATTACGCTCACCTTTTTCATAAGCTCGCCACATTGAACCGGTGATATATTGGCGACATATTGCTTCGATCATTACTGGTTTAGCTTTTTGAACAATCCACACAAAAGGGTGTGGGATATCCAGAATATGGCTATCTGCAAGGTGATTATCTTTAAACAATTGGAACCAATGGTTTGAGATAGCATTCAATGCAGCACCTTTACCAGGTACGCCTTTTAAACCACCTTCACCGTGCCAAATACAATCAAATGCAGAGATTCGATCACTAATGACCATGATTGCTAATGGTGCATCTTCAGCAACATCGTAACCTTTTTGTTTAATAAGGCGACGGCTGTCTTCCTCTGTTAACCAATACACAGAGCGTACTTTTCCACTATGGACAGGTTTGTTAGTACGGATGGGAAGGTCATCATTCACGGCTAGAACTTGGTTAGCAATGCTCATTTCCATATTCCTATTTGAGGCTAGGCTTAAAAAACAGGTATGAAGGTTACATACCAGAAAGCGGCATAATAACAGAACACGGGTTATTGCTTCCAGTGAAAAAGCAAACGTTTGCCATCAAATACCATCAAGTTGTCTGTTTCTAGATAATCAATGGTGTGACTACCTACTTCAGTGCAAATTACGAATTAAAGTTTGGCGGATACTTTGATCCATGAAAAAGATTTCACAGCCTACTTCTTTGGCTTTTAAGATCAAACTAGCTTTATCTTCACAACTAAAATTATCGCTTGATACGATTGCACTAGCATTTTTAGCACTGATTGCTTTTAAAATGATGTCTTTTTCAGTCATTGAAAGAGAAGCTTTTATTTTTACTACCTTACTGGCATCGATACCGAACGCAACGAGCTCGGGTATGGTTGGTAGTGTCGCTTCAGCAGTAAATAGTAACCAGCGAGGTCGCTTAGATAACATCGACAGGCGAGAGAATAGCGGGCTACTTGCAGAAAACGTATCGTCGTTTGAAGCAAGAGAAGCGTGTGAATGATGAGGTAAAGCGGCATTATTAATAAGCATAACGAACTGTCCATATATCCATACTGTATGCATATACAGTAGTGTTTGATTGAGAATAGATCAAGTCATTTATTAAGCAAATTATTATTAATTGTGATTAAACTCTCTTTTTATTTGTGGTTTAAAAAAAGTAATGTAATATGCACCCGTTATAAGCCTTTCAAAATTAAGAAATTAATTGAATTGTAAGCAATAGGTTATCTATCAGTAAGCAAGAGACTTTGTTTTACTGTTTTTTGATGGCCTATTTTTTTGTGTTTTTAATTATGCGTACTGTTCAAATACAAACTATTGTTATTTGGACAATTAATTCATGGGGATAAAAAGATGAACAAATATTTAGCAGAATGTTTTGGTACGTTTTGGTTGGTACTTGGTGGTTGTGGTAGTGCAGTGTTAGCAGCAGGCTTTCCAGATTTAGGGATCGGTTTTGTTGGTGTTTCACTTGCGTTTGGTCTTACTGTGTTAACGATGGCTTATGCTATTGGTCATATTTCTGGTTGTCATTTAAACCCAGCAGTTTCTATCGGCTTATGGGCTGGCGGTCGTTTTCCTGCTAATCAACTTCTTCCATACATTATTGCACAGGTTGCCGGTGGTATTATTGCTGGTGGTGTTTTATATGTCATCGCTTCTGGTCAAGCTGGTTTTGATCTTGCAGCTGGTTTTGCTTCTAACGGTTATGGCGAGCATTCACCAGGTGGTTACTCTATGGTTTCTGCTCTTGTCACTGAAATTGTTATGACAATGATGTTCTTAATCGTGATTTTAGGTGCAACAGATAAACGAGCTCCTGCAGGTTTCGCTCCAATCGCAATTGGCCTGTGTTTAACTCTGATTCACTTGATCTCTATTCCTGTAACTAACACTTCGGTTAACCCAGCGCGTAGTACTGCAGTTGCGGTTTTTGTGGGTGACTGGGCGACGGCTCAACTTTGGCTGTTCTGGGTTGCTCCAATCATTGGTGCAATTCTAGGTGCCCTTGCTTATCGTTTCATTGGCTGTGAAAAAGCTGAAAACGCATAACTTGCTAGCATTATTGTTTTAGTTTTCACTAAAGCAGAAACCAAAAAGGCGCTCAATTGAGTGCCTTTTTTTGTGATTACCTTTTTATTAATTTTAACTCTGATGATTTTACTATGTTGTACATTAGTTCAATGAACTTAATTTAATTTTGATTGCTTATCTCTTAATGCTTGTTCTGCGATATTAAACTGTCGAACATCAATGCGGGCAAAATCATGGCATTGAGGACAGGCATTGTGACTAACACCATCGATATATTCTAATTTGACTAGCTCGCCTACAAATTGCTTACACCAATCACATGTTCCTCGTGCGCTTTCCATTATTAACTTCCTGTACTTCTTTTAAAATATTTAAACCACATTGTGGTAACGACAGGAAGTGTAGCCAACAAAAGTGACACTTTCGAATATTATTGATGAGCGAAATGTGTATTTGGTCACATATCTAAATAATTAAATTTAAGTAAACGATTGCTAAAATCTTGATCGCATTTTTGAATATAAAATCAAAAAAGAACAATTCTTAACTAATGCGTTTTTTCTCTTCAGCGCCATCAATAGGGCGGTTCACTGAAATGCGTCGCCCTTTCTTTAAGCCAACTTCATAGTCTGCTGTAAAGTTTTTCATGGCTTCACGCAGTTGTTGTTTAAAGGTTTCACGGTCGATATTTTCAAACTCTTTATCAATGTAGTTATTAATTTTTTGAGCAGAGTCATCATCGGGGGCAATCAACGGCAGTTTTTCTAGTGCGCCTTCAATCCATCCGGATAAAAATGAATTTACGCGACGAGTGACTTCTGCGCTCGTGGTGCCAGAACCTGAAAAGCTGTTGCGGAATTGACCCGTTTGCTCATTCATTTCACGGTACACAATATCAAATGCAAAGGCCGCAAAAATTGCACGATCCGCTTCACCGATAAACTCAACACGCTTTAAACCTTTATGGTTGAGTAACACGGCTTCAACACCAAAACGAGTATTAATACCACGAATAATACGCAATAGGTTGGAGCTAATATTGGCTGGAAGAAGATGGCTAGATTGAGTTTTACCCAATTTAATGAAATCAATATCGTCCTTATCTAAGCCATACTTCAGCATTAGACGATGAGCCATTCTAATTGCTTGAGCGGCTTCATTCACATTCGCTGAATTACCTAGCTCTAAACATTTGGCTATTTTTTTAAGGGCTTTTTGTTTATCCATTAATCTTCTAACTATCTTAAAGGCGAATAAATGAGCCGCGTATTCTACCGTTTTTCGTGTCTGTTAGAAAGAACAACCCTCAAACTTTAGGGACAATTTTTATCGTACTCTATTGATTCGACGCAAACGTTAACTTTCTATTCCTAACCTGATGACAAATGTTGTAAAGTGACGGTAATCAAACTTTATTTAGTATCAACATCCCAAGCTGAAGGGATCAGCGAAGCAGGGGCATGAGGCGCAATGTTATCAAATAGCGGTACACCTAAAACAACATCTAATACACTTCCATTATTGAATCAACGATTTGATGTTGATCCACTCGTTGAGGCTTATCTTTCTGAACTATCACAAGCTGGCTTTAGTGGTGATATCGAGCAAACCTACGCAAGCCGTTTAGCGGTCGCAACCGACAACAGCGTTTATCAACAATTACCGCAAGCGGTGGTATTGCCTAAACATAATCAAGACGTTCAATTGATTGGCAGAATTGGCGCTCAAGATAAATATGACAGTGTCACTTTTTCACCTCGTGGTGGCGGTACTGGCACGAACGGACAGTCGTTAACCAAAGGCATTGTGGTAGATATGTCTCGCCACATGAATAAAGTCCTTGAAGTGAATGAAAGTGAAGGTTGGGTACGTGTTCAATCAGGGGTCGTCAAAGATCAACTCAATGATGCCGTACGTCCTTATGGTTATTTCTTTTCTCCCGATTTATCGACCAGTAATCGAGCAACAATAGGGGGCATGGTCAATACCGATGCTTCCGGTCAAGGTTCGTTAAAATACGGCAAAACCTCGGATCACGTTTTATCATTACAGGCGGTATTTTCTGATGGTTCAATGTATGAAACCGATGGGTCTCAAGACACTCCTACATTAGGCACTGTCGCCAATAGAGCATTAATGGAAGCCGAGCGTGTTTGCCGTGAAAATCGCACAGCAATTGAAGAAAAATTCCCACCATTGAACCGCTTTCTAACGGGGTATGATCTAAAAAATGCACTGAATTTTGAGCAGAATGAAAACGGTGAATTCGATTTAGCACGAGTATTGTGTGGCGCTGAAGGATCGCTTGCTTTTATTACCGAAGCGAAACTGAATTTAACCCCGATACCGAAAGCCAGAACCTTAGTAAACGTGAAATACAATTCATTTGATTCTGCGCTGCGCAGTGCCCCTTTAATGGTCGAAGCGCAAGCCTTATCGGTTGAAACGGTCGATTCTAAAGTTTTAAATTTAGCCAAGAAAGACATTGTTTGGCATACCGTAAGCGACTTGTTGACCGATGTCGAAGGCAAAGACATGCAAGGCATCAATATTATTGAGTTTGCCGGTCAAAATGAAAGTGAAGTCGCTTCATTAGTGAATGATCTAGTGACTCAACTTGAAGTGAAATTGGAAACGGAAGAAGGCGGAATCATTGGTTTCCAAGTGTGTAATGATCTCGCCAGCATTAACAAAATATACAATATGCGCAAAAAAGCGGTGGGTTTACTAGGTGGGGCGAAAGGCCGAGCTAAACCGATCGCTTTCGCAGAAGATACTTGTGTGCCTCCTGAAAATTTAGCCGATTTTATCGTTGAGTTTCGTGAGCTGTTAGACAGTAAATCACTCAATTATGGCATGTTCGGTCATGTTGATGCTGGCGTGCTACACGTAAGACCGGCATTGGACTTATGCGATCCTGAACAAGAACAACTGATGCATCAAGTGTCGGATGAAGTGGTTAAGCTTGTCGCGAAATATGGCGGTTTAATGTGGGGAGAACATGGCAAAGGTTATCGTTCTGAATACGGGCCTGAATTTTTTGGTGAGGAATTGTTTTTACAACTTCGCCGAATCAAAGCCGCATTTGATCCCTTAAATAAGATGAACCCGGGTAAGATTTGTACGCCACTAGATAGCCAAGATGAATTGGTGAAAGTGTCGGATGCCAAGCGTGCTACCTTTGACCGCCAAATTCCGATCACGGTGCGTGATAGCTTTAAACAAGCGATGGAATGTAATGGTAACGGCTTATGCTTTAACTACGATGTAAACTCGCCAATGTGTCCTTCAATGAAGATCACAGCAGATCGCAGACATTCACCGAAAGGTCGAGCTGGCCTGGTGCGCGAATGGTTACGTCAGTTAACGGCGAATGGTGTCGATATTCTGGATTTAGAACAACAAGCCTTAACCGGCAGTAGTTCGATTAAAGCGATGATCGATCGCGTTCGACACAGTATGAAAAAGAAAAGTGACTATGACTTTTCACATGAAGTGTTTGAAGCATTGAACGGTTGTTTAGCGTGTAAAGCGTGTGCCAGTCAATGCCCAATTAATGTTGATGTCCCTTCGTTCCGTTCGCGTTTTTTGAATGTGTATTACACCCGTTATCAGCGCCCAGTAAAAGATTATCTCGTTGGCAATATCGAAACACTATTGCCTGTGATGGCCAGTATGCCAAAAGTCGTCAACGGTATGCTTGGGATGCAGTGGGTACAAGACCTAACGAAACGCAGCATTGGTTATATTGATACGCCATTATTATCTATTCCAACCCTCAAAAAGGCATTAGCAGAAAGCGAGTGGGATAGCCGTTTTAGTTTATCTCAACTGCAATCTTTATCCGATGATCAACGTCAAGAATATCTGTTGGTTGTACAAGACCCATTTACCAGTTTTTATGACGCCGATGTGGTTGCTGATTTTGTTGAATTAGCGGTGAAATTAGGCAAAAAGCCGGTTGTGCTGCCATTTAAGCCAAATGGTAAAGCGCAGCATGTGAAAGGTTTCTTAAAGCAATTTGCACATACGGCGAGTTCAACTGCTGAATTTTTGAATAGTTTGGTGGAGCTGAATATTCCCATGGTGGGTGTCGATCCCGCGACGGTTCTTTGCTATCGAGATGAATACCGCGAAGTATTAGGTGATAAAGTCGGAGATTTTAAAGTACTCAGCGTACATGAATGGCTGCAACCTAACTTAAATCACTTTAAGTTTACCGCCGTGGCATCAGATAAAGCGTGGAATTTATTCTCACACTGTACGGAAAAAACTAAGCTGCCTAATTCAGAAAAAGAATGGGGGCAGATCTTTGCCCATTTTGGCGCAACCTTAAATACGATTCCGGTAGGTTGCTGTGGTATGGCGGGAACATTTGGCCATGAAGCGGATAAGTTCGAGATGTCACAAGGGATTTATCAGTTAAGTTGGCAACCCAATATCAATCAATTGGATAAAGAGTATTGTCTTGCCACGGGCTATTCATGCCGTAGCCAAGTCAAACGTTTTGAAGGGGTGAAACCAAAACATCCATTACAAGCGTTACTGACCATGGTTCAATAAGTTATCCTGACGATGTAATGAGAAAGACTAGGAAATCGTCTAGCCTTAGAAATAATAAAGCCCAGTTCAATTGAATTGGGCTTTTTCGTTATGAGTATTCGGCTTCAGTTATTGAGAATAATGACTGATAAAATCTAGTGACTGCTTGATTCAAACGCTAAGACTTTCTTTTCTATCTGTCTAAAGATCAGCGTTAAAGTACCATTTACGATTAAGTAAAATGCCCCAGCAACCCCAAATACCGTTAATGTGTCGTAGGTTTGTGCGTTAATTCGTTGCGCATAACCCATTAAATCCATAATGGTAATGGTGCTTGCTAGAGAGGTGCCTTTAAATACTAAAATGACTTCATTGGAATAGGCGGGAATCGCACGACGTATTGCATAAGGTAGCAGGACAGATAAGGTTGTTCTCGTATTCATGCCTAATGCACGACAAGCTTGCCATTGACCTGATGGAATGGCGTCAAATGCTCCTTTAAATAACTGAGTACTGTAAGCTGCGGTATTGAGTGCAAGAGCTAACATCGCGCAAAACCAAGGCTGGCTTAACCAATTCCACGCGAGGCTATGGCGGATCCACTCAAATTGACCTGGTCCATAATAAATCAAAAATATTTGAACAAGTAATGGCGTGCCAGTAAACAAGGTTATCACTAACCGGCTTAGCCAATGTACGATGGGAATCCTTACTATGAGGCTTACTGTCATTAATAGCGATAAACTGCAACCCACCAGCAAAGCGGCAGCAGTGAGTTCAAGGCTGGTTTGTAAACCATTGAGTAATTGCCAAATATGCTGTTCGTTCATAGTTTGACCTCAATGATGTTTTTCTTATTGCTCTTCTTTTGTGGAGATATGCTGTTTTCTTGTAGCTGATATTTTTTGTTTATCACTGCGACAACACGTTGGGTGATTAATGTTATTACAAGGTAAACCGCAGCAGCAGTCGCATACCATGTGAAACTTTGATGGGTTGCGGCTGAAGTAAGTTGTGCTTGTTTTAAAAGATCCGTTACACCAATTAATGATACTAACGCCGTATCTTTTAATAATACGAGCCATTGATTGGTTAAACCGGGCAGAGCATGACGAACCGCTTGAGGTAAAACGATTCGAATAAAAATCCGAGTTTTACTTAAACCTAAAGCGCTCGCTGCTTCACTTTGACCTTTAGGTACTGCCTTTAATGCACCACGTAATGTTTGTGCCGCGTAAGAAGCAAAAATAAGAGATAAAGCAATGACGCCAGAAAGGAAGGGGCTTATTTCTACATACTCACCTGTGATGTAAAATAAGATTTGTCCTGAACCAAAAAAAATGAATAAGATCACAAGCAGTTCAGGTAACCCTCTAATGATGGTCACCAACGTTGTCGTTGGCCATGAAATTAACTTAAAGCGCGACATTTCGCCACTTGCTAATATCATCGCTAAAACTAAGCCTACAGCGAGGCTGCTAAAAGCCAGCTCAATCGTAAGCCAGCTCGCTTGAATTAACGCTAGAGAGTAACCTGAAAGCATCACTGAATTGTTACCACTTAATTATTTTGTGCCGAAGTACTTATCAAAAATTACTTTGTATTGACCATTTTCTTTTACTTTTTCCAATGCTGCATTGAATTGGTCGACTAAAGCTTGGTTATTTTTATTTACAGCAATACCAAAGCCATTGCCGAAGTAATCTTTATTCGTAACGGATTCGCCAACATAAGCCAGTTTGTCATCTTTTTTAAACCATTCAGCAACAACCGCAGTGTCTCCAAATACACTGTCAATACGGCCATTTTGCATATCAATAAATGCATCTTGGTAGCTTGCATAAGGTACTGACACGACATCAGACATTTGATCGACTAGGAAACTTTGATGAGTTGAGCCATTTTGAACACCAACACGTTTACCTTTTAATGCGGCTTGATCGGCGATTTTGCCTTTCACAGAAACAAATGCTGCTGAGTTATCGTAATAAGCATTGGTGAAGTTAACTTGTTCTAAGCGAGCTTCGGTAATGTCCATAGCAGAAATAGCTGCATCATAACGTTTGAATTTTAACGCAGGGATTAAGCTATCAAATGCTTGGTTTTGAAAGGTACATTTTGCTTTCATCTCGTCACACAATGCATTAGCTAGATCGATATCAAAACCTTGGATTTGGTTGTTATCATCCATGTATTCAAACGGTGCGTAGGTGGCTTCTGTCGCGAATTTAATTTCTTCTTGCGCAAAGGCATGAGTAGAAGCAAGGCCAATCAAACTAGCAAGTAGAATTTTTTTCATTGTATAACTCCATCTATATCTGTGATTTTATTGTTAAGTGGTTGATTGCATAGAGAGTCAATTTTTCTCAAAATATAACAAGATCAACTCAAAATAATATTAAGTAATTAGAATTTATTAATGGTTTAAATAATCAGCAAAAGCCTTAGATTTAGGATGGGTGAAGCTGGAGTTATCTCCATACTCAACGACATGACCTTTTTCCAAGTAGAGTAGGTGGCTAGCTATCTTTTTCGCAAAATCGACTTCATGAGTGACGATCACTTGAGTGATACCTGTTTTGCTTAATTCTTTTATGATGGTAACGATTTGTGAGGTGATTTCTGGATCAAGAGCTGCGGTCGGTTCATCAAATAATAAGACATCTGGCTTCATCATTAACGCTCGAGCAATTGCGACGCGTTGTTGTTGACCGCCAGATAGCTGTAAAGGCCACGCATCGACTTTATCCGCAAGTTGTAATGTTGTGAGAATCTTTAATGCTTCCTCTTTGGCTTCAGCTTTGGACATACCAGCCACTTTAATCGGAGCTTCAATTAAGTTATCGAGGACACTCATGTGAGGCCAAAGGTTATATTGTTGAAAAACCATGCCAACTTTTTTACGCAGAGCAAGACCTTTCTTTTCAGAAATAGGGTTGGAAAAGTCAAAAGATTCGTTTGAAATGGTAAGCTGACCGCTATCCGGTACTTCTAATAAATTTAAAACCCGAAGCAATGAACTCTTACCTGCACCACTTGGGCCAAGCAGTACCAAAGTGTCACCTGCTTCACATATGAAGTTCACATTATGTAGAACTTGGTTTGATCCATAAAATTTATTGATTGCGTTGACTTGAATACTCATGCTTCCATTCTGCATTAATTATCACTAGGCGGATATACTAAACAGCGGCACATATTATGCAAGAAAAATGTAATGAAAAACGATAATTGAGTAGATCTATCTGAAATTCATCTTTAACTCAATACTAATCATAATTCTAGTTATTGCTTGATTATTGTTTGGCATCACCACATCTATCCATTATGGGCTCCATAAAAAAAGCCGAAAGTGCGGTACTTTCGGCTTTCTCTTTATTCTTATTCTTATTTATTAATGTGCGGCTAAAAATGCGTCTTTGCGTTGATTAAATCGAGTAACTAAATCATCCACATCATTTTGTTCATAAGGTTTTAAGCCACTTGCGACCATTTTCTTCACGCCTTTTCCAACCACGAGGCCATCTTCTTTAAAATCGAAGTTGAGTGTGACGACGCCACGTTTACCTGAGATATCAAAGGTTGCTCCAGTAAAGGAGACTTCAGGATGAGAAAGGTCTAAACGAGAAAATTCAATATCCATGCTTTCATAAATGACTAATGGGCGTTGGGCATTTATCATCATTTGTTTCTCTTCCATAAGAGGAACCATGATGTGAGGGAAGTTCATCCCTGAGAATTGGACGTAGTTAGTGACAACGTGTTCGATAAATTCTTGATTCTGGCTTACTTCACCTTCGTGATGCATCAACAAATATTCTTTACCATTAGTATCGACTAATGCGCTGTCATGCTCACCTTTTTCTTCTACTTTAAGCGCAATTCCTTCACTTACCATGCCAGAGAAGCGAAAACTCATTTTTTGGCTGATGCCTTCTTGCTGTAACAACACAGCGAAGAGAAGATCACCCGGCACACAAAAACGTTTGTTGTCTTCATCGTGGATAGGGTTGAAATCACCAGCGACTTTTTTAGCAAAATGACTTGCTTGCTGGCGAGTAAATTCGAAAGCATTATCTTGAGTTGAGAAATAAGGTGTTAAAAACATAATTCACTACTAGTAGAAAAAACAGCCGCGATTATATATGACAATTGACTATAATTGGTCAGTCCAGTAGAAAAAATTCAAAATAAGTGCGTTTTTATGCCAATTAAAGCATCAATTAGTGAGGTGAGTATGTTTTTAAATCAACCTTAGGTTGAAAATTAACCGCTTATTGCAGGGGGGCTACTGATAAATTTAATCTCCTTAACCAGAGCGTTCAATCGGGTAAATATTGCAATATAGTTCTTTTTCAAACTGTCTTTCGAGTGTTTCCCGCCAGTTTTTTGAATCATTAATTGAGATCAGATAAAAATTTTCTCTAGCGGTGTCAGTGACAAATGCAATACCAAATTGCATAAGCTCATAGTGGGTATCATGCACAAAGTCTAAATTGAAGCCTTGTCGCCCTGTTAAACGATTAATGTCTCGACGAGTCAAAATGACACCTTGTTTCTCATGAAGGAATTTGTCTTTTAACCACCCAGCAAACTCTTTTGCACTCACCATAGTTATTCATCCTCATGGCAATCTAACGTAAATGTTGATTGTAACGTTAAGGGTTGCTCCTAGTATTTTACTCATGCTTACTTTGAATAAAATTAAAAATAGATCTTCAATAGGAGGTGTCTGGCCTATTGCTAAGACGTAATCACTCTATAATCGGTGAGGGATGTGCCTATATTTTTTAGCAAGCTAATCAATATTCTAGACAATGAAATCTGAGTTAACCAGTTTATATCTCTTTCAATTAAGAGTTATTACTACTGTTAATACTCTTCATTTTCTTGTAAAGCTTTTTCCGTAACGCTTGTGGGGTTGCGCTGTGTTTTGTGTGGGATTGTAGGTTTTGTGATTTTATTTATCGTTTTAGTAAGAAATGTAATGAGCAAGTTTTTTCTTTAATTATTGCAGATAGCTTTCAATTTCATTCTAATTCTTTAGAATGTTGTTCCTTTCTCATATTGGTTGGTAAATTTTGATTTGTACCAAAATGTGCACCAATTTGAGACTTGAATGAAATTTATCATCTTAACTGGTTGATTTATCGGTTAAATAATTAAAATCATGTGCTACTTGGTATGTGGCACCACTGAGAATAGGAAAAATCATGCCTGTAATTACTCTTCCTGATGGCAGTACTCGCCAATTCGACAATGCTGTTTCAACAATAGATGTTGCTTTATCTATCGGTCCTGGTCTTGCAAAAGCAACCATCGCTGGCCGTGTTGATGGCAACCGTGTCGATGCGTGCGATTTAATTGAAAATGATGCGAGTTTAGAAATCATTACGGCTAAAGATGAGGATGGTTTAGAAATCATTCGTCACTCTTGTGCGCATCTACTTGGCCATGCCATCAAACAACTTTTCCCAGAAGCTAAAATGGCGATTGGTCCAACCATCGACCGTGGCTTCTACTATGATATCGATCTTGAGCATTCATTAACGCAAGAAGATTTAGATGCGATTGAAAAGCGCATGAAAGAACTTGCGAAAACCAAGTATCAAGTTGTTAAGAAAAAAGTAAGCTGGCAAGAAGCGCGTGATGCGTTTGACGCTCGTGGCGAAAGCTACAAGATTGAAATTTTAGATGAAAACGTTGCTCGCGATGATCGTCCTGGCTTGTACCATCACGAAGAATACATCGACATGTGTCGTGGTCCTCACGTACCAAATATGAGCTTCTGTCAAAACTTCACATTATTGAATGTAGCAGGCGCGTATTGGCGTGGTAATAGCGACAATAAAATGTTGCAACGTATCTACGGCACTGCATTTGCAGACAAGAAACAATTGAAAGAGCATCTTGTTCGTTTAGAAGAAGCCGCGAAGCGTGACCACCGTAAAATCGGTAAGCATTTGGACCTGTTCCACATGCAACAAGAAGCACCGGGTATGGTGTTCTGGCATCACAACGGTTGGTCAATCTTCCGTGAGTTAGAAGTCTTTGTTCGTGAAAAACTGACAGAATACGATTACCAAGAAGTAAAAGGTCCATTAATGATGGATCGCGTACTTTGGGAACGTTCTGGTCACTGGGACAAATACGCGGATGCGATGTTCACAACCTCTTCAGAGAACCGTGAATACGCAATCAAGCCAATGAACTGCCCAGGTCACGTACAGATCTTTAATCAAGGTTTGAAGTCGTACCGTGATTTACCATTGCGTATGGCAGAGTTTGGCTCATGTCACCGTAATGAACCATCAGGCGCTTTACATGGCATTATGCGTGTACGTGGCTTTACACAAGATGACGCGCATATCTTCTGTACGGAAGACCAAATTCAAGACGAAGTAAAAGAATGCATCAAAATGGTGTATGACGTTTATAACACCTTTGGTTTTGATAATATCGTGGTTAAATTGTCGACACGTCCTGAACAACGTGTCGGTAGCGATGAAATTTGGGATAAGTCAGAAAGTGATCTGAAACTGGCTTTGGAATCGATGGATATCCCATACGAGATCCAAGAAGGTGAGGGGGCGTTTTACGGACCTAAAATTGAATTTACATTGCATGACTGTTTAGATCGCGCATGGCAATGTGGCACGGTTCAACTTGATTTCAATTTACCGGGTCGTTTAGGTGCTACTTACGTGGGTGAAAATAACGAACGAGTCGTTCCAGTTATGATTCACCGCGCAATTTTGGGTTCATTAGAACGCTTTATCGGTATTTTGATTGAAGAATATGCTGGTTTCTTCCCAACTTGGTTAGCACCTGAGCAGGCAGTCATCACCGGAATTACCGATAAACAAGCCGATTATGTGCAACAAGTTGCACAAAAACTGCAAAAATCTGGCTTTAAAGTGAAAGCGGACTTGAGAAATGAGAAGATTGGCTTTAAAATCCGCGAACATACTTTAAAGCGTGTACCATATATGCTTGTTTGTGGTGACCAGGAAATGGAAGCTGGCGAAATAGCTGTACGTACACGAAAAGGCAAGGACCTCGGTAAATTCAAAGTTGAAGATTTCATTTCTTATCTTCACGCCGATGTTTCAAGCCGTAAGCTCAATCTGGAGGAATAACCTATTAAAGGCGGAAGAAAAGGCCAACAACCGGCCAAGCAAAATCAGCATCGTTTAAACGATGAAATTCGCGGCGTCAAAGAAGTACGCTTAACAGGTGCAGACGGCGAACCAGTAGGTGTTGTCACGACTGAAGAAGCACTTGAAATGGCTGTTGAAGCTGGTATGGATCTGGTAGAAATCAGTCCAAACGCTGAACCACCAGTCTGTCGTGTGATGGACTATGGTAAATTCCTCTTTGAAAAGAGCAAAGCTGCTAAAGAGCAGAAGAAGAAGCAAAAACAGGTCCAGATTAAGGAAATTAAATTCCGTCCTGGGACTGATATCGGAGACTATCAGGTAAAACTACGCAACCTGACACGTTTCCTTGAAGACGGCAACAAAGTGAAAGTAACTATTCGCTTCCGTGGTCGTGAAATGGCCCACCAAGAAATTGGCGTGGACGTTCTAAACCGTTTGAAAGCCGACACTGAAGAGTTAGCAGTGGTTGAATCTTTCCCAACGCGTATAGAAGGTCGCCAAATGATTATGGTATTGGCGCCGAAAAAGAAGTAATTAACGGCCTACAAGTAATGAAACCTCACTGCCTACTGTAATAGGTTAGGTGGAGGGGTTTTATTCGCCCTAATTACATATTATTAACCGATATGTTTATTAACACTGCGTTTTTTAAAGCTATTTTTAGCACGTAGAACGATTAATACATACAATGCGGAGTTATTCATCATGCCTAAGATGAAAACAAACCGAGGCGCTGCGAAGCGTTTCAAAAAAACTGGTGGCGGCTTTAAATTCAAGCACGCTACAAAACGTCACATCCTGACTAAACGTACTACTAAAAACAAGCGTCAGCTTCGTCCAAACGCCATTCTTCCTAAATGTGAAGTTGCTGGTGTTAAACGTATGCTTCCATACGCTTAATTTTTTTAGTTTATTTAATAGTTTAGGAGAAGCATAATGCCTCGCGTAAAACGTGGTGTACAAGCTCGTGCACGTCATAAGAAAGTTCTAAAGCAAGCTAAAGGTTACTACGGAGCACGTTCACGTGTTTACCGCGTAGCTTTCCAAGCAGTTACCAAAGCTGGTCAATACGCATACCGTGACCGTCGCAATAAAAAGCGTACGTTCCGTCAATTGTGGATTGCTCGTATTAATGCTGCATCTCGTCAAAATGGTCTATCTTACAGCCGTTTCATCAACGGTCTTAAGAAAGCATCTATTGAGATCGATCGTAAGATCCTTGCTGACATCGCTGTATTCGACAAAGTTGCTTTCGCAGTACTTGTTGAAAAAGCGAAATCTGCTCTTTAATTAGAACAGTAAAGCTATATTGAAAAGGCAGACTTCGGTCTGCCTTTTTTTATGCTTTTGGTTTTGTTGGTGATGTTAACTCACCATGCTCGCTAATTCTTTTAAAGCAATTATGTCTTTTCTCAATCAGGCAATGGCATTAATGGACAGATAATAGCCACAGATGTACTGTTAAATTTGTCGTTACTCCCACAAGGAATAGCAATGAAAATCATCAAAGTAAGCATGGAAGAAGTCGGCTTAGTTACTCCTTTATTTGATATGTATCGAGTATTTTACGGCCAAGAATCAGATATAAAACTTGCTGCCTCATTTATAGAAGAAAGAATAATTAATAATGACTCGATCATTTTTCTTGTAAAAGATGATCAGGGATTGAGCATAGGTTTCACACAGCTTTATCCATGTTTTTCTTCGGTATCAGCAAAACGCACTTGGATACTGAATGACTTGTTTGTGGTTCCTAAATCACGAGGGCTCGGTGTAGGAAAATTGCTATTAAATACAGCCAAAGAATTTGCAAAAAGTACTCATTCAAAAGGGATAGCACTAGAAACAGCTCATGATAATGTGGGTGCTCAAAAACTTTACGAGTCGTTAGGATATAAACGAGATAGTGGGTTTTACAGCTATTATTTAAGTTTGAATACCGAACAATAATATTGAGTAAGCGTAAGTAATATGACATTTGAAGAGTTTAATCAGTTTTGTGGTTCATTTGCCGCATCAACCCATGTGATTCAATGGGGGAACTCTCATGTTTGGAAAGTAGGTGGCAAGGTGTTTGCTATTGGTAGTCAGCACAATACTAAGCAGCCTGCCTATACATTCAAAACATCACCGTTAAACTTTGAATTTTTGAGTGATCACCAAGGCTACAAGCCTGCACCATACCTCGCGAGCCGGGGGTTTAAATGGATTCAGCAAGTTGATTCATCAGATGAAAGGTCGGAAGAATTAGAATATTACCTCACAGAATCTTATCGTCTGGTGGTGTCTGGTCTTTCTAAGGTCAAGCGAAAAGCGTTAGGTCTCGAGGGTATGGACTGAGTTTGCTCGAACTCTCGTCGGTCCTGTCATTACAAGTTTGATTAGCGTACCATGCAACAATCAATCTCAATCTAGTATTTTATGACTTTAGATATAAAAAATATCACCGAAGCTGTACCACATCCTGAACTGACGTGTACGACATGCCATGCTTGTTGTTGTCGCTTAGAAGTGATGATTATTACCGACACAGGCGTGCCTGAAGAGCACATTGCTTATGATAAGTGGGGTGGCGAAACCATGCTTAGATTAGACGATGGTTGGTGTTCGGCATTAGATCGTGAAACGTATATGTGCACCATTTATGAAAATCGACCATGGATTTGTCGAGAGTTTGAAATGGGATCTTATGAATGTAAAACCGAACGTACCGAGCAGATGTAACAAGCACGATAAATACTAATGCCTCGCTATTTTGATTTAGTCTTTAAATAGCGTGTTAATACAGACCGATTGGTAAGCCTTAATAATCGGTTGAATTATTTCTGATTGGCTCAGTAACATGCGTTGGTAATGCTGAAGTGTTTTAGTTAAGTATTGTTGCGCGATTTTTTCTTGTTGTGGGGTGCTAGCATCCCAAATCCGTTTTCCGACTAAGCTGATTTGTTCAGATGATTCAAACGATGCTACAGGGTGGCTCGAAAGTAAAATCACTTCATAAAAACGCTGATTGTCTTCGATCAGTACTTCATCTAGTAAAGATAAGTTGAGCATGTTGAGTTGTTTGCGTACTGCGTATTGTTGATACACAGGGCAAATCAAAAAATCAATATCTAGGTGTGAATATTGCACCTGTAAGGCGTTGATAAAGCGTGTCATCAAATCACCACCTACGCCAGCAATAATTACCAGATGCCTTCCTGAATAAGTTTCCAATGGCAAGGCCGCGACATCTAAACAATGGGTATGCCACGTTGATGCTGAATTAGAAAAAAACTGTTCTAAACGAGTTGCTACGTTTTGCATTAATTCAGGGACGATATCCACAAAATGAATATTAGGTGCCGCATGGCGAGTCAGTAACGCCGCACCTAGAAAACCATGGTCACAACAACAATCCCAAATATGGTCATAATCATCGGCTACCATGTCATCAATTTGCTTTAATCTTTTGCTTAATTTCACGTACTGCTCATTAGATTGGGAAACCGCAGTATTGTAATGGGTTTGATGAGGTAAGCGAAGGGAAAATGAGGAAATAAAGGCTGTGATTCTGACCGTAGTTTCACTGGTTCATCATGTCAATTTTAACGCGTCTCATCTATTATCAATATGTTATTAATACCGATAATGGTCAAAATTAAGGAATAGCATGATTAAGAAAGTCGGGAATACGGATATTTTATCTAAGCATAAAGCTACCTGTCATTGTGGCACGGTTGAGTTAGAACTGAGCTTACCCAATGGTATTGAAAAACCGAGACGTTGTGATTGTTCCTTATGTCGCCGTCGAGGAGCTATTGCGGCTTCTGTGAAATTAGATGGTATTAAGATTATTAAAGGGCAAGAAGCTTTACGTTTATATCAATTTAATACCCGTACGGCGAAACACTATTTTTGTTCTGTTTGTGGTATTTACACTCATCATCAAAGACGTTCTGATCCGACGGAATATGGGTTTAATGTTGCTTGTCTTGAAGGTGTGAATCCATTCGATTTGGGTGACGTTGTCACTAGTGATGGAGTGAATCATCCATCAGATCGATAACGGAATCAATAACGGCGCAATTGACAACATGAAAAGAAGAGGTTGCTAAAATGAAAATCGATTTTCAACATTCGAATGTGAATGCGTTAATTTTAGGTTTGTTTATTTGTGTAGGGTTAAGTGTATTAGGTTACCAACTTGGTAGCGCTGCTATTCAATACAAACAATTTGAACGTAGCGTAACAGTGAAAGGTTTGGCAGAAAAAGAAATGACGGCAGATGTAGTCATTTGGCCGATACAATTTACCGCCGCCAATAATGACTTAGAAGGTTTGTATAATGATGTTGATCGTAATACCGAGAAGATTAAAGCCTTCCTATTATTAAAAGGGGTTTCACCCGATGCGATCAGTTTTAGTACGCCCTCTATTGTCGATAAATCCGCGCAACAATGGGGTAATGATGCAAGAGCTGAGTTTCGTTATTCAGCGACTCAATCTGTGACGGTATATTCAAATAACATCGGTATCGTGCGAAATGTGATGGCTGAACTTTCAGAATTAGGTAAGCAAGGCATCGTTTTTACTGGAGACAGTTATGCTGCACAACCGGAATACATTTTCAGTGACTTAAATGCAATTAAACCTGCAATGATCGAAGAGGCTACTAAAAATGCTCGTGTTGTGGCAGAAAAATTTGCGAAAGATTCAGACAGTCAATTAGGTAAAATAAAAAATGCGTCACAAGGGCAATTTACAATTTCATCCAGAGACAGAAACACGCCTTATATAAAGAAAATCCGAGTGGTTTCTACGGTTCAATATTACTTGTCTGATTAAGGCTAAATAACGAGAGTTTTCTATGAAAGAAATCATCACATTGAGCTCAACCGTCGTCTATCAAAATAAATGGATGACGGTAAGAGAAGATAAAATCAAGCGAGAAAGTGGAGCCGAAGGGATTTTCGGTGTGGTTGAAAGGCCTGATTTTGTTGTGGTTATTCCCATTGATGGTGATGATATTTACTTAGTTGAACAATATCGTTATGCCGTTGAAGAGCGTTTATTAGAGTTGCCGCAAGGGGCTTGGGAAAGTGAGCCCAATGCCGATCCATTAACTCTCGCGGTCGGTGAATTGAAAGAGGAGACAGGTTTAGTTGCCGAAAAAATGCAATACGTTGGTTTTCAGTATCTAGCTTATGGATATTCCAATCAAGGTTATCACATATACCTTGCCACAGGCTTAACGCAACAAACGACTCAATTGGATTGTGAAGAAGAAGGCTTAGTGGCGAAAAAAATACCGTTATCGGAATTTGAGCAACGGATTATTTCCGGTGAAATTAAAGATGCAACCAGCGTGAATGCGTATGGTTTAGCTAAGTTGAAGGGATTGTTAGTATAACTCACAATAATCACTTAATTATGAAACCCAAGAGTAAGCCGTCTTGGGTTTTGTTTATTCAAATATCAACTATCCCTGTGGCGTGATTCGATACAACTTACCGCTATCAGTCGAAAAATAAATCCAGCCTTGATCATCAATAATGATATCTCGAACTCTTTGCTTAAGATCTTCAACCAGTCTTATTTCTTGCTTAGGCTGTAACTGTTCATCGAAAGTCACCACATTGATATGAGTGCCCGCTAAAGCGCCGATAAGCAAAGCACCATTGAGTTCAGGAAAAGCGTTACCTTGATAAATCACCGCCGAACTTGGGGCAATGGAAGGGATATATACCTTTACTGGATCTTCAATATTCGGCAGTGTTTTTGCATCGCCAACATCCAGTGGCCCCCAATACTCTTTTCCATGTGAGGTTTTCGCCCAGCCGTAATTTAAGCCGGGTTTAATAATGTTGATTTCATCGCCTCCACGCGGGCCGTGCTCGATTTCCCATAATACTTTTCTATGATGGTCATACACTAACCCTTGAGGGTTGCGATGGCCATAACTCCATATTTCATCTAATGCCTTTTTATTACCGATAAATGGATTGTCTTTCGGTATAGAGCCATCAATGTTTAAGCGCAGTAATGTTGCCGCATGGTTTTGAGGGTTTTGCCCATTATCACGCTCACCACGATCGCCAACGCCAAAGAAAACGTGCCCAGAATCATCAAAAGTAATTCGACTGCCAAAGTGTTTGCTGCTGTTGTTGGCAGAATTCGTTACTAATAAATCTTGCCAGTGAGTCAGCTTTTTATTGGTAGTGTCCAATTGGGCCCGCGCAAGAGTGGTCGCAGAATCGCCGTTGTTTAATGGCTTAACGTAAGTAAAATAAAACCATATTTTCTTGTTGGAATCGGTAAAGCGAGCGACATCTAATAAGCCGCCTTGTCCTGATACTTTGATATCAGGAAGCCCATTAATTTCAATTTTTTGCTTACTTTTTAGATCGAACAGATACACATGACCGTTACGTTCGCTCATCAGTAACTGTTGTTCATCTACCCAATCCATCCCCCAAATAACCCCTAAATCATCGGACACCACCGTGGTGGTATAGGCTTGCTTGAGATCGGAATTAGCTTGAGCGGTGGAAAATGAAAATAAAAGGGTTGTGGCACTCAAGACAGCAATAGCGGAATAGTGTTTACATTGAGAAAAGACAGAAGGCATCGACATAAAATCACTCGCAGTTTCATTCTGGATATTATTACTTTGGTCGCTCAGTGGGTAAAAATCGAGCGCGAAATCGTAAATAGACGTGACAATTTGAATTGCAGCGAAAATAAAGCCTTATTTCTGATGATTTCGGTTTGGCTTTAGGGGCCGCATTCATTACTATATAGGGCTATTTTTATCGGCTTTTTATCATTCCAGATTTTATCTGAAGAGTCAGTTTGCCATTTTGCATAACTTTTTGATTCGTAAGTTAACGATAAAGATGTTGAGCAAAATGGCAGTATAAATCGCCTTATTTATGACATTACCCACAAAACTACCCATCGGTAGGTGAGGAAACGATGCAATTAGAACAAATCATTGCCAACGCAACGGCAGCAATTGAACAGGCACAGTCTGTCGCAGCACTCGAAGATGTGCGTGTTCAGGTTCTAGGTAAGAAAGGGGATTTAACCCTACAACTTCAAAGCCTAGGTAAACTTCCACCAGAAGAGCGTCGCACTGCGGGTCAAGAGATCAACAAAGCGAAAGGTGTCGTTCAACAAGCCATCGCGGATCGTAAAGATGCACTGCAACGCGCAGAACTTGAAGCCAAGCTTGCAGCTGAAACGATTGATGTTTCTCTGCCTGGTCGTCGTATCGAAAATGGTGGTTTACACCCGGTTACGCGTACTCAAGAGCGTATTGAGCAATTCTTTGGTGAACTTGGCTTTAGCGTAGAGTCTGGTCCTGAAATTGAAGATGCCTTTCATAACTTTGATGCATTGAATATCGCACAAGATCACCCAGCACGTACGGATCACGACACCTTCTTCTTTAACCCTGATTTAATGCTACGTACGCATACGTCAGGTGTTCAGATCCGTACCATGGAAAATGGTAAACCACCATTTCGTTTCATCGCTCCTGGTCGTGTATATCGTAACGATTATGACCAAACTCACACGCCAATGTTCCACCAAGTGGAAGGCATGTTAGTGGATGAAAATGTTAACTTTGCTCAACTAAAGGGCATTTTGAACGACTTCTTATGCAATTTCTTTGAAGAAGAAGTGGAAGTGCGTTTCCGTCCGTCTTATTTCCCGTTCACAGAGCCTTCAGCAGAAGTGGATGTAAAACGTAAAGATGGCAAATGGCTAGAAATCTTAGGCTGTGGCATGGTTCACCCTAACGTGCTTCGCAGTGTTGGCATTGATCCTGAAAAATATTCAGGTTTTGCATTCGGTATCGGTATTGAACGTTTAACCATGCTTCGTTATGGCGTAAATGATTTACGTGCGTTCTTTGAAAACGATCTTCGTTTCCTTAAACAATTCAAATAACCGATAGGATTAATCACAATGAAATTTAGCGAATCATGGCTTCGTGAGTGGGTTAGCCCAGCGGTTACGACTGACGAACTAGCACATCAAATTACAATGGCAGGCTTAGAAGTCGATGACGTGCTTCCTGTAGCTGGCAGCTTTACTGGTGTTAAAATCGGTAAAGTAGTGGAGTGTGGTCAACACCCAGACGCCGACAAATTACGCGTAACTAAAGTTGATGTTGGCGCAGAAGAATTATTAGATATCGTTTGTGGTGCATCAAACTGTCGTTTGGGTATCAAGGTTGCAGTTGCCACTGTTGGCGCAGTATTGCCTGGCGATTTCAAAATCAAAAAAGCCAAATTACGTGGTCAACCTTCACACGGTATGTTGTGTTCATTTAGTGAGCTAGGTATTGATGTCGAATCTGACGGTATTATGGAACTGGCAGAAGATGCGGTTATTGGAACCGATTTCCGTGCATTCCTTGGCCTAGATGACGTGACCATTGATGTGGATCTGACCGCAAACCGTGCCGATTGTTTCAGCATCCGTGGTATGGCGCGTGAAGTTGGCGTATTGAACCGCACAGATGTTGCTCAACCGAATACCGATGCCGTGGCAGCAACCATTAACGATACGGTTTCAATTGCAGTGAAAGCGTCAGCTGCGTGTCCACGTTACCTTGGCCGTGTGGTTAAGAATGTCAACGTACAAGCGCAAACCCCACTTTGGATGCAAGAAAAACTGCGTCGTTGTGGTATTCGCTCTATCGATCCAGTGGTTGATATCACGAATTTTATCTTGCTTGAGCAAGGCCAACCAATGCACGCATTCGATCTTGCTAAGATCGATGGCGGCATCGTGGTTCGTATGGCGGAACAAGATGAAAAACTGACGCTACTTGATGGCACAGAAGCGAAGCTTAATACCGATACACTCGTGGTGGCTGATCACTCTAAAGCACTGGCGATTGCCGGTATCTTTGGCGGTCAAGATTCAGGTGTGAGCACAGAAGCCGAAAGCGAAACGAAAGACGTTCTATTAGAATGTGCGTTCTTTGCACCGGATCATATTCGTGGTCGTGCTCGTAACTATGGTTTGCATACGGATTCTTCTATGCGCTTTGAACGTGGCGTGGATTACGCACTGCAAGCAAGCGCAATGGAACGTGCAACAGCGTTATTGGTTGAAATCTGTGGTGGTGAAGTGGCTCCAGTGGTTGCGGTTGAATCAGACGTTGAATTACCAACACCAAATAAAGTGGCTTTACGTCGCACCAAACTAGATAACTTATTAGGTCATCGTATTAGCGACAGCGATGTGGTTGAGATCCTTGAGCGTCTAGGCATGAGCGTTGAAACCACCAATGAAGGTTGGACAGCGGTTGCGCCAACATGGCGTTTTGATATTGCAATTGAGCAAGATTTGATTGAAGAAGTGGGCCGTATTTACGGTTACGACAATATTCCAAATCAAGCACCTGTTGCAGCGCTTAGCATGAATGAACATAAAGAAGCGAATCTACCGCTGAAACGTGTTCGTAATCTGCTGGTTGACCGTGGTTATCACGAAGCGATCACATACAGCTTTGTTGAACCAGAGCAACAAAAATTGGTTGTGCCAAATGTTGAGCCATTGATCTTACCATTCCCAATTTCTGCGGATATGTCAGCAATGCGTCTTGGTTTGATCCAAGGTTTGTTGAACACAGTGGTTCACAACCAAAAACGTCAACAACCTCGTGTTCGTTTATTTGAACATGGTTTGCGTTTTATTCCTTGTGAATCAGCTGAAAATGGCATGCTTCAAGAACCAATGCTGGCGGGCGTCATTGCCGGTACTCGCAGCGAAGAACATTGGGATATTGAAACTAATACTGTCGATTTCTTTGATTTAAAAGGCGATCTAGAAGCGATTCTTGAATTGTCGGCGAATGATAAAGCTTATAGCTTTGCGTCGGTCAGTCACCCAGCGCTTCATCCTGGTCAATCGGCAGCAATCATTGTTGATGCAGGCTTGGAAACTGAGCGTCCTGTTGGTGTGATTGGTACGGTTCACCCAGAGCTTGAGCGTAAGTTTGGCTTGAATGGTCGCACTATCGTATTTGAAATTGAATGGTCTGCGATTGATTCTCGCGTGATCCCAGAAGCCGTTGCGGTTTCTAAGTTCCCTGCAAACCGTCGTGATATCGCTGTTGTAGTTGATGATTCTGTCGCCAGTGGTGATGTCGTTAATGCTTGTCTTACACATGGTGGCGAGTTATTAACGGGCGCGCAATTGTTTGACGTTTACCAAGGCAAAGGCGTAGAAGAAGGTAAGAAGAGCCTTGCTATCGCACTAAGCTTGCAATCGGTTGAACGTACACTGGAAGATGCGGATATTGCATCATCCGTTGATGCGATTGTAGCGGCGTTAAGCGAGCAGTTTGGTGCTCACTTGCGTGATTAGCTTGTATATAAATTGAGATGATTGGTTTTGCTATCCGATTTATCTGAGTAAATACGATAACTGGATAGTTACATAAATCTTGGTTACATCGAACCCGCTTTTGTTTCGACAAAAGCGGGTTTTTTATTGTATGCGTTAAGAAGTTGCGACCATTAATTGGAACAGAACGACAATTTAGAAATAAGTAATAAAACTGAAAGTTCTTTGTTAACAATTATGTAACATATATCTCAGTTACTTGAATTAAAAAAAGATATAAAGTGACCGCAGTTTTCATTAGGAAGTTGAACAACTGTCAGCATTGCTGTTCATCGAACGAAGAGTCGAGAGGGTAATGTGATTTTGCTGTACTTAAGAAAGTGCTAAGTATGAGCTTAAAATATAATAAGGAAATCAGATGCAAAAAATAACAAAAACGCTATTAGCCACAGCCATTGGTTTGTGTGTTACCGCGCCCAGCTTTGCCGCACAAGTGCCTGAAGGGGTGCAATTAGCGGATAAGCAAGAATTGGTGCGTGGAAATATGGATGAAGTACCCACGCTTGATCCTAGCATGTCTTCAGATACAGCAAGTTCACGAGTGATTGTCGATATGTTTGATGGGCTAGTCACTGAGGATTTACAAGGGAACGTCATTCCAGGCTTGGCTCAAAACTGGGATATCTCTGAAGATGGTACACAGTATACTTTTCATTTACGTGATGCAAAGTGGTCGAATGGCGATCCGATCAAAGCCAGTGACTTTGTGTTCAGCTTCCAGCGTGTTGTTGATCCTAAGACTGGAGCACCATATTCGTGGTATGTGTCAATGGCCAGCATTGTGAATGCCGATGCAATTACCAAAGGTGAAAAGTCAGCAGATACTTTAGGTGTTAAAGCTTTAGATGATCAAACTCTGCAAATTACGCTGACCAAACCAGTACCGTATTTTACCAAGATGCTTGCCCATGAAACCACGTTTGCATTGCCAGAAAAAATAATAAAACAATATAAAGAAACTTGGACAAAACCTGAAAATATTGTGGTGAGTGGGGCATATAAACTCTCTGATTGGGTGATTAATGAAAAGGTGGTTTTAGAGCGTAATAGCCGCTATTGGAATGATAAAGAAACGGTTATTAATAAAGTTACTTATCTACCGATTTCAGATGTGAATGCAGAGTATAATCGTTTCCGCACTGGTGAAATTGATATTACCTCAGTTGTTCCACTTGAACTTTATCAAACGATTAAAAAAGAACGACCTGATGAATTGCTAACGATGCCATCGTTAGGAACCTATTACTATTTGTTTAATATGAATAAAAAGCCGTTTGATGATCCAAGAGTTCGTAAGGCGCTGGCTTATTCTATTGATAGAGATGTTGTGGTTGAACGTATTTTAGGTCAAGGGCAATTACCCGCTTATAGTAATACACCTCCAGCCGTTGCAGGGTTTGAAGTACCAAAGCTTGAATGGGCTGAAATGTCACAAAAAGATCGTAACCAAAAAGCCAAAGATTTATTAAAGGCAGCTGGGTTTGATAAGGACAATCGACTTAAGTTTGAATTAGACTATAACACCAGTGAAGCTCATAAAAAGCTCGCTATTGTTGCTGCTTCTATGTGGAAAAAGAACTTGGGTGCAGAGGTGGTGATTGCAAACCAAGAATGGAAAACCTTTTTACAAACCTTATCTTCAAAAAACTTTTCTGTTGCACGATACGCGTGGATTGGCGATTACAATGAAGCCTCCACTTTCCTTTCTTACTTTGATTCAACAGGGTTGAATTATGGTGGTTGGAGCAATCCTGACTATGACTCTACGTTGAAAATGGCCTCATTTGCTAAAACAGAAGTGGAGCGAGCAAAACTTTATCAACAAGCAGAAAAAATCTTTGTGAAAGAAATGCCTGCGATTCCGGTCTATTTTTATACTCGTTCCGTATTAAAGAACGCAAAAGTAGGAGGGTACAGTAAAAATAATGCTTCTGAACGTCGGTACACTAGGGACTTATATATTGAAAAATAAGAGATAATTGACGGTATGCTAACCAATCACTTACTTGACTTGCGTAAGGTGTCTTTTTACAGCATTTATAATTTAGCTTTTTTATGAATAGATTGTAAGGCGAATCTGACTTTCAACTTTTTGTTAATTAGATCTCAATTAAGCAATTGAAAAAACGC
Source organism: Vibrio rumoiensis 1S-45 (assembly GCF_000286955.2). Classification (GTDB taxonomy): domain Bacteria; phylum Pseudomonadota; class Gammaproteobacteria; order Enterobacterales; family Vibrionaceae; genus Vibrio; species Vibrio rumoiensis_A. The sequence goes on along the minus strand of NZ_AJYK02000081.1, from coordinate 44,050 downwards.
TATAAAATAGTTGGTCTTATAGCAAAGTGGCCTCAAGGGACTTTCCCCAGTTAAGGTTGGAAATTGTCTCTTCCGATTGCTTGGCTAATTATTTAGATGATGAATATTTAATATTTTAGTTTTTTAGTCAAACTTTATTAACGTGTTAATTATTTTATTGCTCTGAGTAAAGATCAAACGAAGTGAATGATTTAATAGTGAAAATTTTGAGCTGTCAGCGGTAAGTCTCAATATTGAGCATGTGGATAAACAAGACGAGTTTCATGATGTTCGGATAGGACTATGAACATAAAAATGGAACTTTATTCACGATGATTACTCACACTATTTTGCTTTAGTAGTTAGTGAAATGCTAAATTTAAGTATTTGCTTTTATTAGTGAAGTTGGTATAAAAGCAAGATTTTTTTTGCTGTAGTATGAATTTTTAATGAATTTGATCTTGATCGCCTGGTTATGACAATTAGTATTTAATGTTGTTAATTTAATTATTGTCGTGTTAATTATCTAACTATTACGGTAAGTGTGGTTTTAAGTATATAATTTCCGCTTAATTTTAGCTTAATTTGAAACTTATCACTAATGACGAGAACCATGCGTAATTAAAAAAATTTGGCGAAAATCATAAGGTTGGCATACACTTTCGAGGTTATATTCAGCTTTAAGCTTGCTGACTATGTTAATGCTATAAATACCACATAATCTGTGGTGATAAATGAGGGATGTTTTATGGCGCTCACTAAGGCCGATTTGGCTGAAAACCTGTTTGAGAAACTTGGTTACAGTAAACGTGATGCCAAGGATACTGTTGAAGTGTTTTTTGAAGAAATTCGTAAAGCTCTAGAGGATGGAGAACAGGTTAAATTGTCTGGTTTTGGTAACTTTGATCTTAGAGATAAAAGTGAACGACCAGGACGAAACCCTAAAACTGGTGAAGATATTCCAATTTCTGCACGCCGGGTTGTAACGTTTAGACCGGGTCAGAAACTTAAAGCTCGTGTTGAAAATATTAAGATAGAAAAATAACACAGACTGAGATTGGAACTAAAGAAGGTCACTACGGTGGCCTTTTTCTTTAACTTTTTTAAATATAGGTTTGGAATATGCAAGATCAAGAATTTTGGCATAGCCGTTGGGCTGAAAATCGTATTGGCTTTCATTTAGAGGATGTGAACCCATTATTACCAAAATTTTGGCCGCAACTTGCGCCAACCAATGAACAATCCGTTTTAGTCCCTTTATGTGGTAAATCGGAAGATTTAATTTGGTTGGCTAATCAGCATTCTTCCGTCACGGGTGTTGAACTGAGCAATATTGCAGTTCGTTCATTTTTTGCTGAACATTTTTACACACCCATGGTGGCCTCTTTAAATGGTCAACATGAGTTGTATCAATTTGATGAGCTCTCTATTTTTGCGGGTGATTTCTTTACAGCACCACTTGAAACTTACGATTTAATTTATGATCGTGCGGCTTTGATTGCTTTGCCACCTGCAATTCGATTGCAATATGTTCAACGCATTCGCAGTGTCTTAAATTCAAACGGTAAAATACTACTCATTGGGTTAGATTACGTTCAAAGTGAAATGCAAGGACCTCCATTTAGTGTGCCTGAAAACGAAATTGCTGAACTTTTCTCGGGCATGAAGATTACACGTTTAAATCGTGATGAAGCCAGCGCTAACCATCCTAAAATTCAAAATGGACTCTCTCGTTTTGCAGAAGAAGTATGGTTGATTGAACGTTAAATTAACCTCCGATTTGGGTTGTGATGTTTTCATCGATCCAAATCGGAAACTAAGAAACTAAGAAACTAAGAAACTAAAAAGTTAAAGAAGCGAAATAGTGACGAATGTTAAAAACTTACTTTCACTTTGCTAGCCGCATTGACCGCATCTTTTATGGCCAAATCGATAGAATCTCGACGTGTCAGTGCAACACCTAAGCGACGACGGCCTGCAATCTCCGGTTTACCAAATAAACGAACTTGAGTTTGTGGTTGAGAAAGGGCATCCGTTATTCCACTAAAGGTCATAGAGGTTGAGGTTCCTTCTGCTAGCACAACAGCTGAAGCGGATGGGCCGTATTGGACTATCTCGCTGATTGGCAATCCTGTAAAGGCACGTACATGAAGCGCGAATTCTGATAACTCTTGAGAAATGAGCGTTACCATTCCAGTATCGTGTGGACGTGGTGAAACTTCACTAAAGATGACATTATTGCCTTTGATGAAGAGTTCGACGCCAAATAGACCAAAACCGCCGAGTGCATTAACCACTTTTTCTGCCATTGCTTCTGCAGAGCGCAGAGCTGTCTCTGACATAACCTGTGGCTGCCATGACTCACGATAGTCGCCATCTTCCTGACGATGGCCAATAGGGGCGCAGAAATGCACACCATCAACGGCACGTACAGTCAATAATGTGATTTCATAATCGAAGTCAACAAACCCTTCGACAATCACACGACCAGCACCAGCACGGCCACCTTCTTGTGCGTATTGCCATGCAGCTTCAATATCAGCTTCGGTTTTAATAACGCTTTGACCTTTGCCTGAAGAGCTCATGATAGGTTTGACTACACATGGCATTGAAACAAACTCGATAGCTTGCTTGAATTCTTCAAAGGCGTCACAAAATCGGTAAGGAGAGGTCTCTATAGAAAGCTCTTCTGCAGCCAAGCGTCGAATACCCTCACGGTTCATTGTGAGTTTAGCGGCATTGGCCGTTGGAACGACATTTAAGCCTTTTTGTTCTAGTTCAACGAGTTTATCCGTTGCGATGGCTTCAATTTCAGGAACGACGTAATCAGGCTTTTCTTTTTCAATGATAGCTTCAATCGCTTCGCCATCTAACATATCAACCGTGTAGCTACGATGAGCTACTTGCATGGCTGGTGCATTGTCATAACGATCAAGAGCAATGACTTCTAAGCCAAGTCGCTGACATTCAATGGCAACTTCTTTTCCAAGCTCGCCTGAGCCTAGTAATAATACTTTTGTTGCTGAAGAGGTGGTTGCGGTTCCAAACATTTCTCGGCTTCCATCGTTACGAATTGACTTTGATGGGAGGGATTCTAACGCCCAAGCAAACGTTTGCGCAATAATTTACAAGGAGTTTTTTCTAATTGATTAAATATTACCCACTCATGATTATGGTGGGCAATGTTTTATAGGGAAAGATAAGTGACGGTGATGTCTGGATTGATGGCTTCAAGTGTGGATTGTGTTTCCGCAAGGTGACTGATTGTGGCTTTAGAGTTTTCAGCTAATACTGCGCTTTGTATGTCATCCAAGGAATAACCAGATAATAACAAAAGGTTAATCGCTACTTGAAGTGGAGGTAAGCTTGGGTTGAAAGCCGCATTTTCTGCGTAACTACCTTGGAATATTTCACCGCTTGTCAGCATAAGTGCGACACCACTGTGATTATTGGTATAAGGAGCATGGCTTATATTTAATGCTTTGATGGCTTGTTGTATGAAAGATGAGGCTTCGCTAGATTGATAATTATGTCTAGTGCTGTCCATCAGGCGAGCTTTGATCCCAAGATCTTGTGGGCCAAAAGAATCTGGCAATAAGTCTTGTAACGTATAGGCAGGGCGATTGGGTAACTGAATCGCTAATTGTTCTATACCGTTTAATTCATTCATAAACTGACGGCAATGACCACATGGTGTGTAGTTTATCGTGATATTTTTAATCCCGGTTTCGCCTTTCATCCATGCATGACTAATGACGGATTGTTCAGCATGAACCGTTTGTCCTAATTGGACGCCCGGAATTTCGATATTAGCGCCGAAATATACAGAGCCAGAGTTGCCTTCTGCAATTGCACCCACGTGAAAGTTAGAAATAGCGCAGTAAGCTCGTGAGGCTGCGATAGGCAATAGTGCCAATTTCAACTCAGTATCGGATAAATTCGAGTTATTAAGAAGGTTTGAATATTGCTCGGCGGTGAAGTGACCAGTAAAGTGCTCACTTTCTAATAGGTCTTTTAATTGTTTTGCGATGTCACTTGGTAAATGATCAAATACACAAGATTCAGTTTTAATGGTCATGTCCGTTCTCTTTAATTTTATCGCCAAAGTAGTGACTATTCTCACGTTTATTGTGTAATAAATGTATAAGTTGCATTGTAAATCAAATTTAGATCAAAATATGGGGTCCAGCCGATAATTTTACTCATTCATCGCCGCAAAATTTTATCTGCGTCTAAAAATATTGATTTACCTACCTCATTGTAGCTTTTAAATGATTGAAGCTTCTAAAATACAAAAAGGAGCCGAATAGGGCTCCTTTGATAAGGTTTAAGCTTATTTATGATTAATTAGTAAATACATTATCCAATAATACCGCCTACCCATAAACAAAATGCAAAGAATAAAGGTGCGAGTATCGAGGTGATGATCCCACAAGTCACTAAAGCCAACGAACTGAAGGCGGCATCTTCAGCATTTTTTTCTGCGCAAGTTGCGGTTCCTAGTGCATGTGAAACAGTACCCATGGTTAATCCTCTTGCAATCGGGTGTGTTACCCCTAACGCACTATAGATTGGATAGGCGAATACCGAACCAAATACCCCAACGATTAACACTAATATCGCAGCAATCGCTGGTTCTCCACCTAAACTACTACCAATTTCCATGGCAATGGGAGTGGTGACTGATTTCCCCATAAGACTAGCAACTAAAGTGGGATCAGTGTGCAATGCTACGGCAATTAAACCAGCGGAAAGCATCGACATACAGCTCCCCACACCGCACGCAAGAAATATGATTTTCCAATTTTGTCTTATTTGAGGAAGTTGTTCATAAAGCGGATAAGCCAATGCAACCACAGCAGGTTGTAATAAGTAAGTCATCCAATCGTTTTGTGCATAGTACACTTTATAAGGTACATCTAACGCCATCAAAATTGGAATAATGATGATAATGCTCAGCAAGAGTGGATTGGCTAAAGGGCTTTTTACTTTGTGGGCAAACCAACGGACAGCAAAAAAGACTACAAAGGTAAGAGCTAACCACATGATCAGGATTCCTTATTCGTCTTAGCTGTTAGGATTTTTTGTAATCCTAATGCAAGTAAAACGAGTACTAAAGTCGTCGCGCCAACACTGCTGGCAAAAATAGATAGTGCATTAGCAGCCAGTAAAGGGAAGTGATCCATTAGGCCAACGCTGATAGGCACAAATAAAACGATCATATAACGGATGAAGAATTGTGCACCTGGTTTGATCCAATCAACTTTAATCAGCCCTGAAACTAAGAGAGCGAATAAAATTAACATACCAAAAATACTGCCCGGAACGGTCAGTGAAAAAAAGTGTTGGATAGTATTTCCTGCCCATAAGCACATCATGATGAGTGCAAAAGAAAGGGCATAATTTAAAATTTTCTTGGGCAAGTTAAACCCCTTGGAAACAAAACGAATAAAAATAGTGCTCTGATGAGAGTGAGCACCAGTGAGTATTACTTAACACCTGTTTTCTAATCGGTATGTTCTAATCATATTGCCTAAGAATACTTAAGAGAATAAATACGTTATAGAAAACAAAGACTCAAATTAAGAAACTAAAGACTCAACATACTGATAGACCGATTTTAAAACATCAATTTTTGCAGCATCACTTTCATGCTCATGAGCTAAGTTTTCCAAGTTCAACATATATTCTTCGATGTTGCCTTCGTAGTATTCACGGCAATGAGCAAGCCATTTTTGCTGTTCGGTTTCTGTGAGAGTCCACGGAAAGTGACGCGCACGATAGCGGAATAATAATGGCTCAATACGGTGGTCTTTTACCGATAAATCTAACGCCCCCAATTTATCAGGCTCTGTTTCACGAATAATATCAATGGTTGCTTTGTCGGCAGGCGAGAAAAAGCTACTGTACAGTTGTGTATCAACATTATTATTTTGAGCATATTCACGCTCGATATTGTAGATAGTAATGAGTTTCTCTCTGATCTCTGGGTGTGATTTTAAGCGTGCTAGATTATCTAAACATTGTTTACGATCAATCCCAATGCGCTCTGCGTTCTCGGCGGTCAGGGTTTTTGCCGGTGCAAGAACAGGGCATTTATTAATGTGAACCAGTTTTAATGGAACGGGAAGCTCATCAGGTGCAAGTTCATCACGCTTTGTGTATAAACGTTGATGCAAGGCTTCCGCATCCATTTCAATTAACGGTGTTGGATCCATTGCAAGATTCACAGTAATGACAGCATTGTTGTTTGTTGGGTGCCAAGCCATAGGAACAATCCAACTAATATTGGAACATTGCACGCCAAACATGCCCGAAACATGCACTAAAGGGGTCATATTCACAATATCAATTAACTCATTGAGTTTGCGTTTGTGGCGCATACTTAATAAGTAATTAAACAGTTTAGGCTGCGCTTGTTTAATTTTCTTCGCTAATTCAATGGTAGCAATAACATCTGCCATAGCATCGTGGGCATTCTCATGCTCAATGCCATTAGCTACGGAGAGATGTTCTAGCTTAAAGCTTGGGAAACCTTCATCATTCTCTGGCCAGTGAATCCCTTCAGGTCGCAAGGCATAACAAGTACGCATAATATCGAGTAAGTCCCAACGAGAATTACCATTTTGATAAGCCCAAGCATACGGATCGTAAAAGTTACGATAAAGCGTATAGCGAGTGACTTCATCATCAAAGCGAATGCTATTGTATCCTAACGATATGGTATTGGGGGTTGATAACTCGTGATGAATACGACGAATAAATTCAGGTTCTGGAAGACCATCTTTAACCGCTTTTTGTGGTTTTATACCAGTGATTAATGCAGCTTCAGGTGAAGGCAGGTAATCACTTGGTGGTTGACAGTAAATAACCAAGGGTTCGCCAATGATATTGAAGTCCATGTCCGTTCGAACGCCAGCAAACTGACTCGGTCGATCTTTCGCTGGACTGACACCCCAAGTTTCGTAATCTAAGAAGAAAAAGGTTGGGGCGTTTTCATTGCTCATGCGGGCTTCCAGAATGTTAATATCTTTAATAATGGTATATTACCTGTATCCACACCGTAAAGGAATGGCACAGCGAAGGTTCAAAGCGGTAGGTGCTTTTATGCTGACGGTGCAACTGACAATTTGGCACGTATAAAGTCACTGTGATTAACATACAACAGTTCTGCTACTTTTCGGATAATAGCTTCTTCTATTGGGTCTAGGTGATCATCTGCATACGCTACTTGCCACATCGATTGGATAAGTTCAAAACGCTGCTGATGTTCCAGATCACGTAGTTTATCGGTGAATTCGTATAGTGATGCTGAATTTTCAGAACGAACAGAAGCTTGGGAAAGCAATTCAGTTGCCTCTTGCTCGGTAATCGTCAGCAATTTTGTGAGCATAAGCGTTTGAGCTTGCAGTTCGGTATCATCAACGTTGTGATCAGCTTGTGATACTTGGCACAATAATGCAGCAATGGCAAGGTTGCTGTCGGCTGCATTCATTGTATGACGTTCACTCGTATCAACCATTTGGTTAAAGAGAGACTTTAAGGATTTGATCATAATTATCTTCAACGTTGTTCATAATATTTACACACTAATGTTTTATCAGCAGAATTCAAGAAAACTCTTATTATTCTCATTGAAATTATCCTCAGACATGTCTGATAAGCATTAACGGTCATTAATCTATTGATTCATGAATTTTATCGAGTGTATATATAACCTTAGGTAGTGTAAAATCCCTTTTTTGTTACCCATTTTGGAATAGTATGTTCGAATTAGATAGCACCGTTTTTATCGCAATGGGAATCATCTTTCTCGGTTCTTTTGTGCAAAGCGCAATTGGTTTTGGTTTGGCGATAGTGGCAGCTCCCTTGTTGTTCTTAGTGTCGCCAGATTATGTACCAGCACCAATTGTGATGATGGCTTTGTTTAATTCATTCTTTAACGCTTATAAGTACCGTAAGAACATTGCGATTGGTGGCTTGAAAATGGCCATTTATGGTCGTATTCCGGGATCTATTGCTGGTGGGGTTTTATTGCTTTATGTCTCAAGTTCAATCTTATCTTTATGGCTTGGGGGCATGGTATTAATTGCGGTGTTAATTAGTTTACTGCCCATACGCTTTGAACCAACTTCTGGCCGAATGGCGGCCGCGGGTTTCTTTTCTGGCTTTATGGGAACCAGTTCTAGTATTGGCGGGCCACCTATGGCGCTTATTTTACAACATCAAGATGCTCATTCGTTACGCGGTAACTTGGCGGCATTTTTTGTGTTTAGCTCTACAATGTCTTTGATTGTGCTTTATTTTATTGGCCATCTTACGTGGAATCATGTGCTCTTAACGATGCCATTATTGCCAATGGGGTGGCTCGGTTATGTGGCGGCCCAAGTGGTGGTGAAGTATGTGTCAAAAGAGTGGATTCGAATCTTTACTTTAGTCATTTGTTTAGTGAGTGGGATCACCGCGATTGTCCGTGGTCTGCAATAAAACTCAGTACCGTTAAGCTTTCTTATTCATTTATTTTTTAGATAGATTGCTATTAATATCGACAGCCAAGTTTCTCCATGAAATCTGGCTGTGATACAATCCGCGCATTGCTTTAATTTCCATATCGATAGACTCAATATCGTCATGTGTAGCCTCATTTTCAATAGGAATTGTTTTGACCAAGCCTGTTTCTAACCAGCATCATGTCCAATCTCCAGCCGACTCTCATTCTTCCAAGCAAGATAATGCCGCAGACAACAGCGCGCAGGGCAACTCGGCTGGCAGTTTACGTGCTGCATTAAAAGATTGTATGATCCGTGATCGTTTTCGTTTAAGTAAGCGCATTCACGGCGCCAGTAAAATCAAAAAACCAGAAGCAAAAGCGGCAGTGTTTGATGAAATTGCCATGGATATTGCCAAATCTATGATGGTGGTACAAAACCGCAGCCTGCATAAACCTCATATTGAATACCCAGATATTTTACCGGTTAGTCAAAAACGTGACGATATTGCAGAGGCCATTGCTAATCATCAAGTGGTGATCATTGCCGGTGAGACTGGTTCAGGTAAAACCACACAGATCCCCAAGATATGCAGTGAATTAGGTCGTGGACGCACCGGTTTAATTGGTCATACTCAGCCACGTCGTTTAGCGGCGCGTTCAGTTGCTAATCGTATTGCCGAAGAGATGCAAACCCCATTAGGTGAGTTTGTTGGTTATAAAGTCCGTTTTAACGACCAAATCTCGGACAACACCCAAATTAAATTAATGACCGACGGTATTCTGCTGGCGGAAATTCAACACGATCGATACTTAAATCAATACGACACCATCATTATCGATGAAGCGCATGAGCGTAGTTTAAACATCGATTTTATAATGGGATATTTGAAAGAATTACTGCCAAAGCGTCCGGATTTAAAAATCATTATTACTTCGGCAACCATTGATCCGGAGCGTTTTTCTACTCACTTTAATCATGCGCCAATCATTGAAGTGTCGGGGCGGACTTATCCGGTGGATGTGCGCTATCGTCCGCTTAATCCAGATGAAGCTGATCAAGACCATGATCAGCTAGAAGGTATCTTCCAAGCAGTGGATGAGCTGTGTGATGAGCCGGGTTTGGGCGACATTCTGATCTTTATGAATGGTGAGCGTGAAATTCGTGATACTGCGGATGCGTTAGAAAAAAGAAAGCTACGTGATACCGAAGTAGTACCTCTATACGCACGCTTATCATCAGCGGAACAAAATAAGATTTTTCAATCGCATACTGGTCGTCGTATTGTATTGGCAACCAACGTCGCTGAGACGTCATTAACCGTTCCGGGGATTAAATATGTGATCGATCCCGGTACGGCGCGTATTAGCCGTTACAGCTACCGCACCAAAGTACAGCGCCTGCCGATTGAAGCAATCTCTCAAGCCAGTGCAAATCAACGTAAAGGGCGTTGTGGGCGTGTCAGTGATGGTATTTGTATTCGCTTGTATTCCGAAGAGGACTTTACCTCTCGTCCGGAATTTACCGATCCTGAAATTATACGCACCAACTTAGCCTCGGTTATTCTGCAAATGACCTCGCTAGGTTTGGGGGATATTGAAGCCTTCCCATTTGTGGAAGCGCCAGATAAACGCAACATTCAAGATGGCGTACGTTTGCTGGAAGAATTAGGGGCCATTAATCCTAATTCATCCGACCCGAAAAAGCGTTTAACCGCGATAGGCCGCAAGTTAGCTAGATTACCGATTGACCCGCGTTTAGCACGTATGGTGCTGGAATCGGTTAAATACAATTGTTTGAAAGAAGTGATGATCATTGCAGCGGCATTGTCTATCCAAGACCCACGTGAACGTCCATCAGACAAACAACAAGCCTCGGATGAAAAACACAAACGTTTCTTCCATGAAGATTCGGACTTTTTAACTTTTGTGAATGTTTGGGATTACTTAAAAGAACAACAACAAGCGTTATCAAGTAACCAGTTCCGCAAGCAATGTAAGCAAGATTATTTAAACTATTTACGCGTGCGTGAATGGCAAGATGTGTATTTCCAAATTCATCAAGCGATGCGTGAAATGGACACTAAGCTCAACAGCGAGCCGGCGAATTATGAAGCGGTTCACAGCGCATTATTGGTCGGTTTGTTGTCGCATATCGGTATGAAGGATGTTGAAAAGAGTGAATATCAGGGTGCGCGTAATGCTCGTTTTCATATTTTCCCTGCATCGGGTTTATTCAAAAAACAACCCAAGTGGATCATGTCGGCTGAATTAGTGGAAACCTCCAAATTGTGGGGGCGTATTATTGCCAAAATTCAACCAGAATGGATTGAACCATTGGCGCCACATTTGATTAAGCGTAGTTACAGCGAACCGCATTGGTCGAAAAAACAAGCTGCGGTGATGGCGCATGAAAAAGTCATGTTATATGGCATCCCGATTGTACCGAAACGCACCATTAACTATGGTTCGATTGATCCGACTATTTGCCGTGAAATCTTTATCCGCAGTGCTTTAGTGGAAGGTGATTGGGAGACGAAGCACAACTTCTTCAAACAAAATCGTCAGCTATTACGTGAAGTGGAAGAGCTTGAGCATAAGTCACGTCGTCGCGATATTTTGGTCGATGACGATGAACTATTTGATTTTTACGATCAACGTGTCAGTACCGAAGTGGTATCCGGTCGTCACTTTGACGCCTGGTGGAAGAAAGCCCGTCAATCTGAACCCGAATTGCTCAACTTTGAAAAAGCCATGCTGTTTAGAAATGATGCAAGTCATGTTACGGATCTCGATTACCCGAATTTCTGGCATCAAAATGGTTTGAAGTTAAAACTGAGCTATCAATTTGAGCCAGGACAAGACAGCGATGGTGTGACTGTTCACATTCCTCTGCCGATTTTAAATCAAATAAGCCCAGATGGATTTGATTGGCAGATCCCCGGTTTACGCCATGAATTAGTGGTCAGCTTGATTAAATCCCTGCCAAAAACGCTACGCCGTAACTTTGTGCCTGCACCAAACTACGCCGATGCCTTTCTCTCCAGAGTTACCGCAATGGAAATGCCATTGTTAGATGCGCTAGAGAAAGAACTGCGCCGCATCACAGGCGTTGAAGTGAAGCGTGAAGACTGGCAGCTGGAACAAATTCCAGAACATTTAAAAGTGACGTTTCGCGCTGTAGATCACCGTAAACGTAAGCTAAAAGAGCATTACGATTTATATGAGCTCAAAGAAAGCTTAAAAGATAAAGTGCAAGAAACCTTATCCAAAGTGGCCGATGATGACATTGAGCAACAAGGTTTACATACTTGGAGCTTTGGCGAGCTGCCAACCGTGTACCAACAAAAGCGTGGCGGCTTTGAAGTGAAGGCGTATCCTGCGCTGGTGGATAGCAAAGACAGTGTCGAAATTAAACTGTTTGAAACCGAGCAAGAGCAACAGCAAGCAATGAAAGCAGGGCAACGTCGACTTATTTTGCTGAATGTGCCTTCACCCATTAAGTACTTACACAGTAACTTACCTAATAAATCCAAGTTAGGTTTGTACTTTAATCCATACGGTAAAGTGCTGGATTTGATCGACGATTGTATCGCTTGCGGCATTGATAAGTTAATCGAACAAAAAGGTGGCATCGTTTGGCAACCCGAGCAGTTTGAAGCGTTAAAAGAGCATGTCCGGGCTGAATTAGGGGATACGGTTGTGGATATTGCTCAGCAAGTAGAAACCATTTTAACCACGGCGTTTAACATTAATAAAAAGCTAAAAGGTAAAGTGGATTTTACCATGGCGTTTGCTTTATCTGATGTTAAAGCCCAAGTCGAAGGGCTTATTTTTAAAGGCTTTGCGACGGAATGTGGTTGGAAGCGCTTACCGGATATTTTACGCTACATGAAAGCGATTGAGCGTCGAATGGAGAAACTGCCACTTGATCCAAACCGTGACCGATTACACATGCTTAAAGTGGAATCGGCAACAAAAGATTATAAAGAGCTGTTGAATAAGATCCCGAAAGGGCTTGAAGTCCCAGATAATGTAAAAGAAATTCGTTGGATGGTAGAAGAACTGCGAGTGAGTTTCTTCGCTCAACAACTTGGAACACCGTACCCGATATCGGATAAAAGAATTAAGAATGCCATTGATGCATGTTAGGACAATTAATTGTTATAACTCATGAATAGATAAGATTTTTTACTTGATTTTGAGTATCATCTCACTAATTATGTTGGTAACGATAAATAGTAAACTCTCAGTCATGTGAATTTACATTTCAGTGTGAAATCGAAGGATTCGAAGGTAAATAATGAAAAAAACACTTTTAGCTCTTGCTCTTTTAGGCGCAGCATCACCGGCTTTTGCTGATTCATGGATTTATGCTGGTGGTAACATCGGTAGTGTAGATTACTCTGAATCTGGTACCGATAGTGATACGGCTTACGGTATTAATGTTGGTACTGGTATTCTACCTTTTATCGGTGTTGAAGCTGGTTATTGGGATCTTGGTAAGGCTGCAGATGCAGACTTAACGACCCTTTATATTGGTATTAAACCAAGCATTAATTTTGGTCCAGTTGAGGTTTACGGTAAACTTGGCGCTAATAAATATGATGTAAGTGGTGGTACTGTTATTCAAGACGACGATGGCTACGATATGATGTATGGCGTCGGTGTTGAATACACAGTATTAGATGGTATTCCACTTGGTTCACTTTCGGTTGGTCTTGCATATAATAACTTTGGTTTTGACTCTTTCCATGCAGATACCTACACGTTAAGTGCTACATTCCACTTTTTATAATCAAGATTGTGCTATAAGTTGAATGTATAAAACGCTGCCTTTGGGTGGCGTTTTTTGTTTTTTGGTATGACCAGCATTATAGTTAAATTGTGGAACGATGGGTCAAAGTAAAATTCACAGTATATGAAATTATCACTTCACTCTGTTTATTCGTACTTGGTCTTGCTTTTGAAATGCAAAATAAATATGTCAGATTGTTGTATATCAATATTTAAATAAGGTCTGTATGAATATCACTTTAACGGAAATGGAACGACAACAATTACAACAAGCTAAACAGTTGCTAGAAAATCCGGGATTGGCCGCGAAGATGTCGAATGCGATTGGCTCGCCAATTGAAAAGGGTTTGAAAATGCTACCTGAAAACTGGAATCAATCTTTAGGTACAGTGACTCAAAAAGCACTGATGAAAGCTTCCGATGCAGCCATGTATTCGATGAAAGACATTCCCGGAGAAATATCGTCTAATCGACTTCATAAGCTTGGTGTTGCTGTGAGTGGTGGTGTGGGTGGCTTTTTTGGATTGGCCGCCATTGCCGTTGAATTGCCCATTTCAACAACGATTATGCTGAGATCGATTGCCGATGTTGCTAGAAGCGAAGGGGAGTCGATTGTAGATTTAGAGACTAAGCTTGCTTGCTTAGAAGTGTTTGCATTAGGTGGGAACAGCCAAGAAGATGATGGCAGCGATAGCGGTTATTATGCAGTGCGTACCGCATTAGCAAAATCGGTAATGGATGCCACTGAATTTTTAGCCAAAAAAGCGTTCACTGACAAAGGCTCGCCAATATTAGTGCGTTTTACTGCGGAAGTGGCTAAGCGTTTTGGCATTCAGGTGACAGAAAAAGCAGCTGCGCAAGCAGTACCTGCGATTGGCGCAGTTGGAGGGGCTGTTATAAATACAATCTTTATTAACCATTATCAAGATATGGCAAGAGGACACTTTATTGTGCGACGTTTAGAGCGTTTGCATGGTAAAGACGCCATTAAATTAGCTTATCAAGCTTTGCCTAGTTGAGTTTTTCTCTATTTGCCATTTATGCATAGTGAATCCAAGATGATTCATGAAATTGCGGTTGGGTTATTTACTGATCTTGGTTTACCCTCCAATTTGGATTTTGAATACAAACATAAAGCGATTATTGATCAATTTGGCCGCGATCCTCATCGAAATGCTATTTTAGGCCGAGCGTCGACAGAGGCTGAGATTGAGTTTTTAAAGCAGCCAGGATCTGGGTTTTAATCGCTTAAATTAATTAAGGAACTCGATGGAACAGCAGCAGCTTCAACAGCAGTTATCAGATATGCAAACAGAAATGGATGCGATGAAGGTTGAAATACACACGTTAAAGCAACAACTCGCTCAGCTTCAAGGTATAAAAAATAAAGAAGCAGAAGAGAGTATGAGAATGCCAATTAAGGATTCTCGACCAAAGAATGAATGGTTAAAAATAGCGGTGGTCTTAGGCGGTATTTTGCTGTGGTTACTCTTAGAAAAATACCATCTTTTATAAAGTGACGACTATATCAAAAGTAGTTGAAGCTCCATAGATACGGCAAATACAAGTAAGACTGGTATATCCGGTTGGTTCACTGCTCACTTTAAATACGAAACAATCCACAATCGCGTGTCGATAGATTGTGGATTGCATTGATGAAAGCCGCTGTAGTTCTTATTTACTTCTTAACGTTTCTACACCGTACTAATCTTTAGAGGTACCTCGTTTCTAAATGGGTTTTGAAGTGTTGGGCATTTAATGTCTCTCCGGTGGCTTGTTTCACCAAATCATCGGTCATGAATTGACTGCCTTTATTCCAAATGTTCTCACTTAGCCAAGCGAAAATTAAACTTAAATCACCAGATTGAATGGCCGCTTGAACATCAACTTGCTGACGCATACTTGCCATAAACTGCGCAGCGTACATCGCACCTAGTGTATAGCTTGGAAAATACCCAAAGGCACCGTCAGTCCAATGAATATCTTGCATACAACCATTTTGATAATTCCCTTTGGTTGAAAGGCCAAGATAATTTTGCATTTTTTGATCCCAAAGTTCAGGGACATCTTGGAAGCTAATCGTGCCATTCATCAAGTCACGTTCAATTTCATAGCGTAAAATCACATGAGCAGGGTATGTGAGCTCATCGGCATCGACTCGAATAAAGCCTTTTTCCACTCGGGTATACAGTTTGTGAAAGTTTTCCGCGCCGAATGCAGGATCGCTTGTCGCATTGAATTGTTGGCTTGCAAGACGAGATAGGTGATTGATGAATTCAGAGCTTCTACCGAGTTGCATTTCAAAGAACAACGATTGAGATTCATGAATACCCATTGAACGAGCTTCGCCTACCGGTAAACCAGCATATTCTTTAGGAAGGCCTTGTTCATAACGAGCGTGTCCAGTTTCATGGATCGTACCCATTAAAGATTGGACTAGATCGTTTTCATCATAACGAGTGGTAATGCGAACATCTGTCGGAACGCCACCACAAAAAGGGTGAACACTTTCATCTAAGCGACCATGGTTAAAGTCAAACTTCAAAAATTGCATGATTTGTAAACCAAGCGCTTTTTGATTGGCAGTATCAAATGGCCCTACTGGTTGAATAAAACTTTCTTGGTCTTGTTTATCAATCACTCGATCGATAAGGTTAGGGAGCCAAGTTTTTACATCATTAAAAACAACATCTAATGATGAGGTAGTCGTCCCTGGTTCATACAAAGCAAGCATAGCGTCGTAAGGTGTGGTATTACTGGCTTCTGCGCGGATTTGAGCTTCTTGTTGCGATAAGCTGACCACTTCTTGCCAGTTTTGTGAAAAACCCTTCCAATCGTTTTCTTTTCGCTGAGTACGCCAAGCATGTTCACATTTAGATCCTGCAAGAGATTTGGCTTGAACGAGATCTTGAGGCAGTACATTGGCTTGCTGCCAACGTTGCTTCATCTCACGTAGGCTAGCTTTCTCTATTGGGCTTAAGTGCTCTTGTTCTGCTTCATGAAACCAATCGGCTAATTGTGATTCAGTATTAAGTTGGTGCAACAATACGGATAGTTCGGCCATCGCTTTGGAACGAGCATCGTTACCACCACTTGGCATGACAGCCGCTTGATCCCAACCAGAAATCGCGGCTAGGTGGTTAAAATTGGCAATCTTTTGTGCATGCTGCACTAGCTTTTGATAATGACTCATAGCGTTCCTTTTATAGTGGTTATACCTTTTTTGCTTGAAGCAGCAGTTTTGTTGACTAGGTTTATTCACTCCAATCTGATTGTAATAACCCTCTCACCTTCACCTCCAAAGGTCAATATTTCTAAATTGTAAATCCTTGAGCATAGAATGCTTTCCTTCTTTATTATTCGCTGATATAACAAATGAAGTTCATCAGGATTGTAGGGTAAAGATAAATGGATTTTTATATTGTCAACACAGGCGCGTTTTTAATCGCCATTACTATACTAACGTTAACTCCAGGGTTGGATACGGCACTAGTAATACGCAATACAACTCGAAGCGGTAGTATCGATGGTTGTGTGACCAGTTTAGGTATTTGCTGTGGATTGTTTGTACATGCTGCGTTATCGGCAATAGGGATCTCTGCGATTTTATTACAATCTGCAGAGCTGTTTCATGCCATGAAATTACTTGGGGCTGCTTATTTGATTTACTTGGGTATTACTGGATTAATATCGGTATGGAAAGGGCAAGGTAAGCTAGATGTAACCAGCGGAGCTGTGGGTAAACCCTTATCCGTGAAGCGTTCATTTCGCGAAGGTTTACTGTCTAATGTACTAAACCCTAAAACAGCGGTGTTCTATTTGGCATTTTTACCTCAGTTTATTAACCCGGAACATTCTCCGTTGCTACAATCGCTGTTTATGGCTGCCATTCACTTTGTCATTGCTATGATATGGCAGTGTGGCATCGCGACAATGATACATTCAGCAAAAAACTGGATACAAAATTCCTCTATGATGAAATGGATGGAAGGGGTGACCGGTGCTGTACTGGTAAGTTTAGGGCTAAAATTAGCCTTGGATAACAATTAATGTTGGAGATAAATGACGCTTAGGAAACAAAACTTGAGTTATGCTAAGGTATTTTTACTGCGAACATGTTATTAATCTTAGGCTTACGGCATTATGCCTAATGCATTCTTGTTAAGATGGAATATTGTTTTAAGGGATAAAATGACTAGACTGATTGCTATCGCGATTTTCATTGTTCTCGCATATTTATTAATTCGCTATCGTGCTAACGCCAAACTTCAAAAGTGGGTGGCGATTACGTTATCAAGTGGCTTTTTGCTTTACATTGTGTATGTCGTTGTTAGCGAATTGATACGATAATGTGACTATAAAATTAGCCACGAGCTATTTGAGATAAAACTTAGGATGCAGTATGCCAACCTCAATCAATAAACTTCATGTCAGTATTGCCGCTGTTGTCGGTATCATTCTTGGCTCTTCAGTTACGTTTGCTGCGCTTAATTCTGGTGCTCAACAGCAAACCGCTCAACAAGTTGAACTTAGCCAAAAAAATGAACAATTACGGTCAGATATTCAGCAATTACAATCGACTCTTGATGAGAATAAACAAAGTGCATCTCAAACCTCACAGCAACAACAAGAAGCCATTCAAGCGTTAACGCAAGAGCTCAACCAACTTAAAGACCAAAAGAAAAAAGTAGAAAAGACTCTAGTGGTTCAAAAGAAAAAAGCGGTCACGTTGAAAACTGAAAATAAAGAGTTAGCGAAAACGACAGAGCTTCAAAGCGACTTATATGATCAGTCTCATGAGCTATTTGAAAAGCAAACTACATTGGAAGATCAAGTAGCGAAGCTTTCAACAACGCGAGATAAGTTAGCGACCCAAAATGAAAAATTTGCGAAAGAATGCAAATTGTTTAAAGAAGGTACAAGTTGGGATCCAAAGTCGGATTCTTGTGACAAAGAAAAACTGGCGACAGAACAACTCGTGAAATTAAATACTAGCATTACCAAGAAAACGCAAGAGCTAGCCGATGTGAATGCCTTAATAAGTAAGCTAGGTGTGAAGGATTAATACCTTCATTCTTGCTGCTATTACAGGTTTGAGCAAAAGGACAGGATAAATTAAACAAGCCACCTAACCAACGGGTGGCTTGTGTGGTTTTGATAGAAGATAAATGTATAGGGCTTAGATATGGATATCAATGTTGCAAAGAATACAGAACACTCAATTTATCATTTAATGACTCAAACGGTGATACCGCGTCCGGTTGCCTGGGTATTAACTGAATCAGGGGATAATAATTATAATCTTGCCCCATTTTCTTTTTTCACACCTGTTTGTAGTGAACCACCGCTATTGATGTTCTCTGTGGGCAATAAACCTAATGGGAGTATGAAAGACACTGCAAATAATGCGATGCGGACACATAAAATGGTGATTCATATCGCTGATATGACACTTGCTAAGCAGGTGACTCAAACATCCGCCACATTAGAGCATGGTGATTCTGAATTAGATGCCAATCACTTGAGTCTAACGGAGTTTAAAGATTTCTCACTTCCAAGAGTAAAGGGTTGTAACATTGCGTTAGGTTGCAGCTTATATAAAACGGATACGGTAGGCGATAATGATCAAACCCTCGTTTTTGCACAAGTGGAACACATTTATATTAATGACAGCGTAATCGATGATTCTAATCAAAGTAGATTAATTGTAGATGCTCTAAAAGTAGATCCATTAGGCCGTTTAGGTGGGATCGAATATGGTTCTCTCGGGGAGATTTTAGCCGTTCCTAGACCGGTTTAATAATAAAATGATAAAGTTTAAAATGACTTTAAGTTACGCTGTGACTTTTTATGGTGGGTGAAAAAATCAGGTGAATATTAATTAGTTACTGATTATCTTGATGTTTAGACTCAATCAAAAAAGGCCATTGAATTATTCAATAGCCTTTTTAGTTTTCTATTATGTGCTTTCGATTGGTTTAATCTTTGAAGTTATTAAACTGGAAAGGTTGCTCAAGTTCGGATTGTCGAACCACAGCCATAGCTTGTTGTAAATCGTCACGTTTTTTTCCGGTAACACGGACTTTATCACCTTGAATTGAAGCTTGAACTTTTAGTTTTGCTTCTTTAATGATCTTAACGACTTTCTTAGCGACATCCGTTTCGATACCTTGCTTAAAGCTTGCTTCTTGAGTGTGAGTCTTGCCTGTTTGCTCGGCTTTCTTCAAATCCACAGCATTGGCATCCACACCACGTTTAGCCAATTGACCACGAAGCATCGTCATCATTTGACCCAGTTGGTAGTCATTTTCCGCAGAAAGCTTAACGATGTCATTTTTGAATTCAAAACTGGCTTCTACATTACGGAAATCGAAACGGGTATCCAGTTCGCGGTTAGCATTTTCGGCAGCGTTGCGTACTTCAACGCTATCAACTTCAGAAATTATGTCAAATGAAGGCATGGTTAGTTCTTCTCCGATGTTTTTTTGATTTGATTGTTAATGGCACCTGCAAGCATGTCGAGCATAGTCACGGTGTCTTGCCAGCTTAGGCATGGGTCGGTGATCGATTTACCATAGGTTAGGGCACTTAAGTCCGTCATTGGTTGATTACCTTCCTCAATAAAGCTTTCCGCCATGATTCCTGCAATGTAAGTTGACCCAGATTCGATTTGCTGACAAATATCTTTAGCAACATCTAATTGTTTGCGATGCTCTTTTTGACAATTAGCGTGGCTAAAGTCGACAACTAAGCGAGGTGTTAAACCAACGTCACTTAGTTGCTTACATGCGGCTTCTACAGAGTTCGCATCAAAGTTTGGCCCAGAATCACCACCACGTAAAATAGTGTGTCCGTATGGGTTACCTGAAGTGCGATAAACTGTCATTCGGCCATTTTTATCTGGTGAACAAAAATAATGAGAAGCTTGTGCCGCACGAATGGCATCGGTTGAAATCTTCACATTTCCGTTCGTGCCATTTTTAAAACCAACAGGGCAAGAAAGTGCCGAGGCCATTTCACGGTGAATTTGTGATTCAGTGGTTCTAGCGCCAATCGCGCCCCAAGAGATAAGATCGGCGATATATTGCCCTGTGATCATATCTAAAAATTCTGTCGCGGTCGCTAAGCCTAGTTTATTGATGTCTAATAGAAGTTTGCGGGCTTTATTTAAACCGGCTTCAAGAGCGTAGCTGCCATCTAAGTTAGGATCGGTAATTAAACCTTTCCAGCCAACAATGGTACGAGGTTTTTCAAAGTAGGTACGCATAACAATGAACAATTGATCTTTATATTGTTCTTGCAAGGCGTTTAAACGTTGGGCGTAGTCGAGAGCGGCTTCTGTATCATGGACAGAGCAAGGGCCAACGACAACGAGTAATCTTGAGTCTTGCCCTGACAAAATATTCTCGATCTGTCGACGAGACTGTTCAATACGCTCGGCGACTTCATCGGAAAGTGGGTGAGCTTGCATAAGCTCCATTGGGGTTGGCATTGGGCCTAATGCTTGGGTTCGTAATTCGTCTGTTTTAACTAAAGGCATGTTGTTTTCATCTCAAATATACACATGGGTAAGATAGCGGAAATAGTGTGCGGAATAAACGCTACAAGCTCTTTTATTGTGCTTTTTTCTTTTAACTGGATAGTTTTGTTGGATTATTAAACGGTTAAGCATTTTTCTACTTGTTTTGTCGGGTGTAACTCAGTACTTTCGGAGTCAGTAATTAATGAATATCAATGGAGTAGTCATGTCTCAATCTCATCAAGGAAGTATCCCCACAAATGCGTTATTAGGGGATGTGCTTCCATCGCCAACGTCGTCTCAAATTGAAAATGCGTCACATTTATTTGTGTCATTAAGTGAGTTGATTCAAGACAATATTTTTTATCACCCAGAAATTGGTCAACACTTAGATACTTTAAGTGCGGAAGATAAAGCGCATTTAGATACATTACTCAATGGGCACACAGTAGATGAACATTTTGTTTCCACGTTGGGTAAATTAATAGAAACGGCGATTAAACCTCAACATAAGCATATTCGAATTTGTTTATCGGATGCAGACAGTTATGCTTATCGTGCCTTGATCGGTGGAAATATTGAAAAAAACGAAATTAATCCTGCCATTGGTTTGCGTGGTGTTTCTCGTTTCGCTTCGGATGAGCATACGCATTCTTTTGAATTGGAATGTAAGGTCATTAAAGCGTTACGTGAAAAGGGTATCGATATTGAAATCGTCGTACCATTTGTTCGTACCCTTAGTGATGCGGCAATGATCATTGATCGTCTTGCCGTTCAACGTCTCCCAAGAGGTTTGAATGGCTTGAAAGTTCTGTATTGTTGTGATGCACCTGCTGCCGTATTAATGGCAGATCGTTTATTGCAATATTTTGATGGTTTAGTGGTGAATACAGGGAATCTAACGCAGTTAACATTAGGGGTTGATCAACACAATGAATCGCTGACCTCGCTATTCAATCCAGAGCATGAAGCGGTGTTAATGTTAATGACTCAAGCCGTTAAATCAGCCAGTAATGCGAATAAGCCTTGCATCGTATATTGTCAAAATTTAGCACAATATCCTAAAGTTCAAGACACACTCGCAGAATTAGACCCAGTACAGCTTCTTGCCGCGGTTTAATGGTGTCGTTAACTTGTCTTAGGTCACAGAAAACCGAACATTGCTTCGGTTTTTTTTATACTTATAACAACTTCTACTACCATGTATTGACATAAGTATCACCAGTGGGTTAACTGGTCGGATATCATAGCCTGAAAGGAAAGAATATGGATATTTTAGCAGCCGCGAATCAACACCTTCATTATTTTGGTGAGAAACTGGTGCCTATGATCGGCTACTGCGAGCCTGAGATTATTAAACTGACTCAAGAGAGCGTGGAAATAAAAATCCCTCTTAATCATTCAACTAAAAATCATCTTAACAGTATGTATTTTGGTGCGTTGGCGGTAGGAGCAGATGCTGCAGGTGGCTTTTTAGCGATTAGTAAATCAGAGCAGATGGGAAAGAAGATTTCACTTGCGTTTAAAGCTGTAAAAGGTGAGTTCCTTGCACGGCCAGAAGCGGATGTTGTGTTTGTCTGCAATGATGGGTTACTGATTGATAAAATGCTAGCGGAAACGATGGAAACTGGCCAGCGTGTTAATCAACCAGTGACAATTACAGCTTTGTGTCCAAGTTTGAATGGCGATGATCCTATGGCAGTGTTTGAGCTTACCTTATCAGTGAAAGTGGTGGGTTAAACTGAATACAATATAGAGACTTAAGTGGTGAGATGATAGCGCAGCGCTTAGTGGTTGCTGATTTTTTGCACATATTTATTTATTTCTTTTTATAAAAGAACAATATGTTTATATACAATAAAGAATCTTTATGAGAAAACATTAATATACACGTTACATTGAATCTTCACTTGTGGAGTTCAATCTTGAATATATAACGTGATTATTTAGTGTTTATTTTCAATGGAATTTATTATATGACCTACATTCATCAAACTATTTCTGGTCTGCAACAAACTAGCCCTGCCCAAGCTGAGTTTTATCAAGCGGTGGAAGAGGTTTTGGAATCTCTAGCCCCGATTTTAGAAAGTAATCCTATTTATCAACAGCAAGCGATTATCCAGCGTTTAGTTGAACCTGAACGTCAGATTATTTTCCGTGTGCCTTGGGTTGATGACAATGGTGATATTCAAATCAACAAAGGCTATCGTATTGAGTTTAATTCGGCTTTAGGTCCATACAAAGGCGGGCTTCGTTTTCATCCTAGTGTGAATGCTGGCATTATCAAATTCTTAGGGTTTGAACAAATCTTTAAAAATGCATTAACGGGCTTACCCATTGGTGGCGGTAAAGGTGGGGCTAACTTTAATCCTAAAGGGAAATCCGATGGCGAAATCATGCGTTTTTGCCAGTCTTTCATGACCGAACTGTATCGTCATATTGGACCTACAACGGATGTACCCGCTGGCGATATAGGTGTTGGTGCTCGTGAGATTGGTTATTTATTTGGTCAATATAAGCGTCTTACCGGGCGATATGAAGGCGTATTAACCGGTAAAAGCTTATTGTGGGGCGGTTCATTAGTACGTAAAGAAGCGACTGGTTATGGCGCGGTTTATTTTGCCAATTATATGCTTCAAGATCGTGGTCAAAGTCTGCAGGGTAAACGCTGCTTAGTGTCTGGTGCGGGTAATGTTGCTATTTATGCAATGGAAAAACTGTATCAATTAGGCGCATTGCCAGTGAGTTGTAGTGATTCGTCAGGAACGATTTATCATGCTCAAGGTATTGATCTTGATTTGGTGAAAGACATTAAAGAAAAATCTCGCGCCAGTCTTGAGCGATATATAGAAACGCATGCAGACGCTCAATATATTCCAGTCTCAGAATATCCTGAAAATGGGCATGCGGTGTGGCACTTAGATGGCGATGTGGCTTTCCCGTGTGCAACGCAAAATGAATTAACTGAAACTGATGCGAAAGTGTTGTTAAGTAATGGCTGTATAGCCGTTTCTGAAGGCGCAAACATGCCCTCTACGCAAGATGCGGTTAACACTTTCATTGATGCAAAAATTGCTTACGGTCCAGGTAAAGCGGCGAATGCTGGTGGTGTTGCAACCAGCCAATTAGAAATGGCACAAAATGCCAGTATGCAAAGTTGGACATTTGAAGAAGTGGATCAAAAGCTTCAACAAATTATGAAAAATATTTTCAATACCGCCAATGATACTGCTATGGAGTATGGTCAACCTGGTAATTTAGTTCTTGGTGCCAATATTGCAGGCTTTAAACGCGTAGCGGATGCCATGATAGAGCAAGGCGTGGTATAAGATTTTAAATCTTTAAAGTTAGCTTTATTAAAACCCAATGATTCGCGTCATTGGGTTTTTTATTATGCGAATTTAGCTTTAAGAAAATCGATTAACAAACGTAATTTCTTTGATTTTGCTGCACCGGATGGAAACACTGCAAATACTTCAATATTGATTAAAGTATAGTTTGTTAAGAGTTGTACGAGTTTTCCACTTCTTACTTTAGGTTGAGCGTCGTAATAGGGGATCCGACCCAATCCATGACCACCTTCGACAAATGCCGTTCGAGAGGCCGCATTATTGGTCGCCATTAACCCTTCCATTTTGATACTGAATGAACGTTGTCCTTTGTTCAGTTCCAATAAGCGTGATGCTGGTTTGTAGATAACCCACTTATGCTGCTGCAGATCGGTGGGTGTTGTTGGCGTTCCAAACTTATTTAAGTAATCAGGGGAAGCAAAAATACCGGTAGGTAAAGACATTAAATGAGAAGCTTGTAAGCCTGAATCATACAAAGGTGCCCCACGGATCGCTAAATCGATGCCTTGCTGAAGGATATTGACGACATCATCGGTGAATTCAATATCCAGTTCAATTTTAGGATAGAGCGCTCTAAACTCATTTAATGCGGGGATCATAAAGGCCATGCCAACATTAATGGGGCAGGTGATTTTGAGTAAACCTTCTGGGACGTGCTTGAAATTGTCCATTTTTTGCTGAGCGTTATGCGCTTGTTCAGCAATAGTTAGGCAGTTCTCATAAAAGGATTCGCCAGCTTCGGTTAATGATAAGGTACGTGTCGAGCGATTTAATAGCTTGATTGAAAAATGCTGCTCTAGTTTTTTTACATGATAACTCACCACTGCACGAGTTAACCCTAATTGCTTGGCGGCCGCCGTAAAACTGCCTTGTTTAACCACTTGAGAAAACACAACCATACTTTTTAATTGTTCAAATGAAATATCCATCACGCACCTTTGTATCAAATATTGATACATAGTAGCTTAATTTTAATGCATTGTTCATATATATAAAGTGAACTACACTCTATCCTTATTCATTGAAATGGCGAATTAAGGAACGAAATAATGACAAAACAAAACATACTAATGGTGCTGACTTCTCATTCAGATCTTGGTAACACAGGCGAGAAAACCGGTTTTTGGGTTGAAGAATTTGCCGCTCCTTATTACGCCTTTTTAGATGCAGGTGCCACAGTAACGCTTGCAACACCGGCTGGTGGGCAACCACCGATTGATCCAAGCAGTGAATTACCTGATTTTCAAACTGCCGCAACGCAACGTTTTGATAATGATGAAAGTGCAAAAGCAGCACTTGCGAGCACGTTGAAATTATCGGATGTCTCTAGTGATAATTTCGATGGTATTTTTTATCCTGGTGGACATGGGCCACTTTGGGATCTTACCGAGAGTAAGCAATCTATTGCTTTGATTCAGAGCTTCTTAAAACAAGATAAGCCAGTGGCTTCGGTATGTCATGCGACAGCGGTATTGTTGAATGTTACTGATGAAAATGGTGATGCGATCGTAAAAGGTAAAGCCGTTACAGGATTTAGTAATACTGAAGAAGAGGCGGTGGGCCTTATTCAGATCGTTCCATTTCTATTAGAAGATGAGCTTAAAAATAAAGGTGGCGACTACCAAAAAGTCGATGATTGGAATGTATTAGCGGTTCAAGATGGATTGTTAATCACGGGGCAAAACCCAGCAAGTTCAGAAGCTACAGCTGAAAAATTACTTGCTCATTTAGCAAAGTAATTCCTTAATAGGTCGGTAGCACAAAACCATCTAAGACTACTTAAGCCCAATAATGATCATTTCATTATTGGGCTTCATTTTTTGTATCTCTATTTGATTGAATATTATTATTTAATGGAATAACGCAGGCAAGCCTGATTTATATCGCGTATAATCACCGCGTCATTTACGTTAAGAATAAGAGTTTTCATGATTAAAATTGGTCAAATCAACACACTTCCTGTCACTAAACAAACAGATTTTGGGTATTTTCTTGATGCCGACGATTTTGGCTCTGTATTACTGCCAAATAAGTTCGCACCTGACGATATTGTGGTCGGTGGCGAGGTTGATGTTATGTTGTATTTTGATTCAGATAATCAACTTTCTGCAACCACTGAAACGCCTATCGCACAAGTTGGCCAATGGGGCATGATGCATGTGGTTGGTGTCAATAACATTGGTGCTTTTGTTGATTGGGGAATTGATAAAAAAGATCTACTTATTCCGTTCAGCAATCAGCGTGTACCACTACATGAAGAACAAAACATTCTGGTTTATGTGTATTCTGATTCAGCTTCTGGCCGCATAGTGGGTACCACTAAATTTAATAAATTATTAGATAAAACACCGGCAAACTATGAAGTTAACCAACAAGTTGAGCTATTAATCGCGGAACGTACTGATTTAGGTTTTAAAGCGATCATTCACGGTGAGCATTGGGGCGTGATTTTTAAGTCTGATGTGTTTGGTAAGTTGTTTGTTGGTAAAAGGCTGAAAGGCTACATCAAAGCAATCCGCGAAGATGGGCGTATCAATTTATCATTACAAAAGATTGGTGTGGCTAAAATGGATGACTTGAGCGAAAAAGTCCTACACGTTTTAGAAACCAAAGGTGGCTTCTTACCGTTAAGTGATAAGTCTACACCAGAAGCGATTTTTACGGTTTTCCGTACCAGTAAAGGCACGTTTAAAAAGACCATTGGTGGCCTTTATAAACAAGGCAAAATCAGAATTGAACACGATGGTATTTATCTGATTTAACAGAAAATAGCGTTTAAAATTTTTCGTTGAAACTGCAGCTTTGTTGCCTACATTTATTCACTGCAATTTCAATTAATTTAGGTACAAGTGAAACGTATAGCTGAGAGGTTATACGTTTTTTTTACATGAAAATTAGTTACTTTGGTGTCAATCACAAATAAAATCGCTCGGGTATTAGTGATTTTAGCTTAGTAAGCTTATGTGAATTTCAGACTGGAAAAACGGCTAAGGGAATACATGGGAAAATATTTATGGGGTTTAGTGTTCGGCTTGGTATTCATCTGGTCAGCGATTGAGCCTAAAGATAGCTTTACTTGGTTATTAGAGGTACTGCCTGCATTGATTGGCGCTGGTATTTTATTGATTACTTATAAGCGTTTTCCACTAACGCCATTACTTTATTTCTTTATTCTAGTGCATTGCGTGATATTAATGATAGGCGGCCACTACACTTATGCGGAAGTGCCATTTTTCGACCATTTATTTGGGGCAGCAAGAAATAACTACGATAAATTAGGACATTTTGCGCAAGGCTTTGTGCCGGCGCTCATTGCAAGAGAGTTAATATTACGATTACGTATTGTTAACGGCAAAACTTGGATGAATGTTTTTGTTGTATCTGTATGTTTAGCTTTTAGTGCTTTTTATGAATTGATTGAATGGTGGGTAGCGTTGGCGACAGGTGAAAACGCAGAAGCATTTTTAGGTACGCAGGGTTATGTATGGGACACACAATCGGATATGGCTTTTGCTTTAGTTGGAGCAATGTGTTGCTTGTTACTGCTGTCTAAATGGCACGATCAGCAACTCAAAAACCTGAAGTGATCTGAGATTAATTTTGAGGTAAGTCGGGCTTAATTGAAACAAAGCAAAAGAGACTATACTTAACTTAGTTGCGGATAAGTAAAATCACTTAATAGTTGTAGTGAACGACTAGCTACACTGTGTTGAATAAATATTTACTCCATTAATGCATTCACATGAAACTGAATGCATTACCTTAATAGGTTTTAGTGTTTACTCGGGATTCTTATTCGCATCTCAACTTGCTATGAAAAGTGAATCGCGCATTTAAGTAAAGTAAGGAGTAATATGATTCATGTACATGCGATAGACCATGTGGTTTTTCGGACCAATAATTTAAAAGCGATGATTAGCTTTTATGTGGATGTTCTTGGTTGCCATGTTGAAAGAGAATTACCTAAAGAATCAGGACTGGTTCAATTAAGAGCTGGAAATGCTTTGATTGATTTAGTGCGTTTTGACAGTATTTTAGATAAGGTCGGGGCTGATTCTCCCTCCCAAAATGGAAGAAATGTGGATCATATTTGTTTACAGATCCAACCTATTGATAAAAGGCAGTTAATTGGTTTTCTTATTCGGCATGGTATTGAATATTCCAAATTTGAACAACGCTATGGCGCTGAAGGGTTTGGAGAATCGTTATACATTGATGATCCAGAAGGAGATACTATTGAGCTTAAACCCATTAAGCATGTTGAATGATGATACGGCTCTAAAATTTCCATTAAGGCCAATCCAATATAATGATTTGAAATATAAATAAATTTTATGATGCTAGTATAGCCAAAGCTTATATTGTTCGCTTATATTAGATGTGTTACTTGGGTATATATTAAACAATGGATGTAAATACGAAATATGTATAAAGAGAGCAGGATGCTGAAAATTAAAGGTTGGTTTTTTATAGTAAGTTTGATGCTAGTTTCTCACGTTACTCAAGCTCGTACATGGGATGAAATTGTACAAAGCGGAGAGCTAAGAGTCGGAATGGCAGGGGATTATTCGCCTTTATCGTTTCGTAATAAACTTGGTCAACTCGTTGGGTTTGATGTCGATATGACTAAGCAGCTTGCCAAAGCATTAAACTTAGAAATACAGTTTGTACAAACAAGTTGGCCTACTATATCGAAAGATCTGGCAGAAGATAAATTTGATATTGCTGCGGGAGGAGTGACCTACACGGAGAACCGAGCCAAGCAATTTTCTTTTTCTAGTTCAGTTGCTAAAAACGGAAAAATCATTCTTTCGCATTGCAACCAAGCAGCGCGTTTTGAAACACTTGAGGAAATCGATCAACCCGATGTGAAGGTGATTGTGAACCCGGGTGGTACTAATGAGATATATGTAAACTCCCATATTAAGCAGGCGAGAGTTATTCGAGTTAAAGATAATTTTGCTAACTTACAAGGCATTCGCAATAAAACGGCTGATGTGATGATCACGGATTTGATAGAAGGGCACTTTTATCAACTGCATGAAAAAGGTGTTTTTTGTATTTCATCTTCCGATATTCTCGATGGCACGATGAGCTTTAAAGCTTATATGATGAAAAAAGATAACCCAGAGCTACTTGAAAAGGTGAATCATTGGTTAGATTCTGGAAGTAAATTTGTTCTCGCTAAGCAGTGGCAAGTTGTTCAGTAGAAAGGTGAATCATCCTATCTTGCTGAGAACTCAACTCTCCCAGTTTTTAGGTTTTGTGATTTATATGAGATAAAAAAGGACTCGTAACCATAAGTGTTACGAGTCGAGGGGAATGCTCTTTACAGAGCTTGCGTTAATCGTTTACTGGCTAACGGCTTAATGGAAGTAACCATTCAGCTGGTCAATAAAGGGTAGCGCATTACTCATTTTTATCCAGTTCGATTAAGGCTCAAAATCTGATGCTTTTGAAATTTCAAACGTTTTACATTCAATGAGAGTGTAATGTATAGGATTAAAAAAGGTTTTTATCTCGAACCAACTCTCTAGGGAGTCCATTCTTTATTCTGTTACCCACCCATTTACCTAATCCAATGACCGCCCCTGAAAAACCAACGATAACTTCACCAGATCCAGGCGTGATATCTGGGCGAATATCACGGCCCATAAACCACTCACGAGCATCTTCAATACTTAAATCAATTAATAGTGAGTTGTTTCCATCCGCTAATGCCATGACTGCTTCATGTTGCCAACGAAACATTGGACCTGATTTTTTTGATGCTTTAAGTGTTTCTGCTAATTTAATACCGATTCGGCTAAACCGAAGCTCGCCGATCATATTGGTCATTGCACTCGGAAATAGCCACACTTCTTTATCACGGATCCAAAGCTCACTGCTGCTAGGAAGGTTTAATGCCAATGTCTGATTAAGTTCATTGGAAATTTGTTCAATTAATTTGTTATTGGCTTTTTCGAATGGAAACTTACCTAAACGTTTTAACACTTCTGGTGGTGGTACAGATGACACTTTTTTCAATTTAGCGACAAAAAAACCTTCACTATCGAAAATTTGTGGATAAATGTGTAAAAAACCATGCTCTGTTAATGCTTGCTCAGCATTTTCAAATAGATCCCCTAGAGCTATGAATTCAACAGCTTCTGAGAATGTTTCTTTGAGATGTAAGCAGACTTCTTGGTTTTCTTGAAGGTTGAGTGTACAAGTGGAATACACTAATGTGCCACCGGGTTTTAGTGCATGAAAAGCACTTTCTATCAGATCTTTTTGAGTTGAAGCGATGTCGCAAATAGAGTCTAGATCCCAGTTAGACATGGCATCTGGATCTTTACGAATCGTCCCTTCACCTGAACAAGGAGCATCCAATAGTATGGTGTCAAATTGCTCCGGAAGCCACGCACCAAAGACTCTGGCATCAAAGTTGGTTAAGGCAGTGTTATAGACGCCACAACGTTGTACATTCGCGCTGAGCACTTTTACACGACTTGCTGCATATTCGTTGGCCACCAACGCGCCACTA
Organism: Vibrio rumoiensis 1S-45; assembly: GCF_000286955.2. Lineage (GTDB taxonomy): Bacteria > Pseudomonadota > Gammaproteobacteria > Enterobacterales > Vibrionaceae > Vibrio > Vibrio rumoiensis_A. The sequence goes on along the minus strand of NZ_AJYK02000081.1, from coordinate 13,391 downwards.
TTTTTCATCAATGCTGCTATCTGGGTGGTTTTTGAGCCGGGGGCGGCTGCCATATCCAAAACGACATTCATTTCATTGTTGTCTTTTACTAGAGCTGTAACCGGTAACATAGAGCTAGCTTCTTGAATATAAAACAAGCCTGATAGGTGTTCAGCAGTATTGCCTAAAGGAACACTGTCATCCTCTCGTTCAATCCAAAAGCCTTCATTACACCAAGGTACAGGAGAGAGAGACCATTTCTTTTGCATCGCTATAATTTCAAAGTCGGCTACCGATATCTTTAATGTATTTATACGAATACTACGACGCAAAGGTCTTTGACAGGCAGCAATAAAGTCTGTCATGGATAAATGACTTGGCATGGTAGATTCAACTAATTGTAAAAAGGCTTCTGGTAGCTTGATGTTTGGGTGCAAAAGGTGGACCTCGGGGAATAAAATGTAAGGGCGGATTTTATGCTTAAAACAAAAAAAATGCAGCTGAAATAGCTGCATTTTTTCTTACGTTAGTTTTTCGGTATGGCAGTTTGCCAGCTTAACCATTCTGATTGTGCTTCTTTATGAAGGACAAACGTCGATTTTGCTGTTGCTTTTGGTTGTAAGGCCCCATCTTCAGGTGTTGAAAAGGCAATGCCACCTCTTAAAATACTATCAACTGTGCCAGCCTTAACACTTGCACCTGAGAGGCCAACACTAACATTAACACCTGATACATCCCAAAATATCGAGTTTTTACGAACGAGGTACGTATACTTAGGTTGAATTTCAAAGGTGGTAATGACTCTGTCTGACAAGTCACCTAACTCAACATTGGTCACTCGGCCTACTTCAAAGTCACGATAAAGAATCGGTGTCCCAATTCTTAATGAATCTTTATTCAAGCTCTGTAGGTAGAAGGTTGTACCTGCCGTTATCTGTGGTTGGGTATCTAAGTCAAATTTATATTGGGGGTTACCTGTTGCGGATGGGTCAACTTGAATATAAGGACTTAATAACGTATCAATATTTTTAGCACCAGTTGTTAGGCTTATTTCAGGCAAGACAACCCAAAAGTGGCTGTTGTCTTTTGCTATGTTAGTAACGTATTCTGGAAAAATTCTGGCTGTAATTTCAACATTTTTTAGTTGGAAGTTAGGGTGGACAAGCGTAACTTCACCCACTTGAACGCCTTGGTATTTAATAGGCATACCTTTAGTAACACTCTTGTTAACAGGAGCAATTAGGGTAATTTGACGTCCAAATTGGCGAGCTGATTTGTAGTCATCATATAAAATCCAGTTGTCATTTAATTTGTTTTCAACACCTGATAGGTTATCAAATGAAATCCCACCTTTCAGTAAACTGGCTATTGGTGACGCTGTCACGCTTAATCCGTTAAGGCCGGCATCCACTTTAATGCCAGAGTGGTTCCAAAAAACAGTTTTGTTAGTAACGAGGTGTTTATAGCGGTTTTCAATTCTAGCTTGTATTTTCACACCGCCATCAACAAGGTAAAACTTCGAAACTTTACCGACTTCAAGATTTCTATATAAAATAGGGCTACCGATGGATACAGGAGGTAGGCTAGCGGCATAAAGCGTTAAACTAGTTGATCCTGATGTCTCATATTTTGCCAGTTCAGCAAGAGATTTACTGGCGTATAAGTGATATTCAGAATTGATTTTATTTTCACCTTTGCTATCAAAGCTGATAGAACCAGCAAGTAGGTGCTTAATTGGAGGCATAGAAATGCTTACACCTGAGCTGCTCAAATTAGCGTCGACACTACCTGAGATGAAGAATCGACTTTGAGATTTTACTAAGTTTTGATATTGAGTATCAATTTGTGCATCAAACTGAACGCGTTCACCATTTAAGTGCACTTTATTGACACTGCCGACTGGAATACCGCGATAAAGAATTTGTGTCCCCACATCTAAACCATAAGCATCGTCAGCAAATAGTGTAATAGGTTTAGTCATGTGATTAGCGCGTAATAGATCATTATTACGGATAACATCAAACTGACGAGTTTTGCTACCCACACCAGGTACTAACGTGACAAAGTTTCCACGAATAAAGTTAGACACATTTTTCATTTCAGTAAGCGATAATTTTGGTTCCTCTAGAACAAATTGAGTACCACTGTTTAAACTATCTAGAAATGCAGGTTGAACAGCCGCTGAGGCTTCAACAGAGGATTTATCTTCTGCTAGATGTACCGCTGTGATTTGCCCAACCTCAATACCCTTATACATGATTGGAGCATTAGGTGAAATGTTACTGTCGTCTGGTAAGCTCATAGTAATACGAATACCACGACCTGCAGTTTTGATATCTGGGTACAGTTTGTAGGTTTTGTTCGATTCGACTTTCTCTCCACCTTCTGGAGAGTCGACAGCAATGGCTCCCATTAGTAGAGCGTTTAAGCTATCCAGTTGAATATCAACACCATTAAATCCAACACTGGCGTTCACACCGCTGACATTCCAAAATCGGCTGTCAGAATTTACAATATGGGCAAATTCACGCTTGATAGATACTTGAATCTTTACCGTACTTGAATCAGGCGCTAATGTGTAGCTAGTGACTTCACCGATAGCGATCTTACGGAACATAATCTTAGAACCAACCGAAATGGAGCCTAAGTCTTTTGATGTTAAGGTTAAATTAAATCCATTTTGTCCTCTCATATCGAGAGGTTCTTCTTTTAAAGCTGTGTAATTTGTTGAGAACGATTCATTTTTCTTTTTATCTAAATCGCCTGCTTCTGGTTGAATTGCAATGTAATTACCTGATACTAACGCATCAAGACCCGTGATGCCGCTTAAACTTGCTTGTGGCTTAACTAACCAAAAACGAGTGTTAGCGGAAAGCAACTTAGTCGCTTTAGGGTAAATATCCGCGCTCACATAAATATCATTCAGGTTATCAGATAGACTGATTTTTTTTACTATACCAACTTCTAATCCTTGATAGCGAATGGTAGTACGTCCTTCCACTAAGCCTTGAGCATTAGAAAAATGAATTTGAACCCTTTGACCCATATTGGTATAGGTTTGATAGCCCAGCCAGCCTGCAAGACATAACGCAATAATAGGCAGTATCCACAACGGAGAAATTCTACGTTCTTTTTTTATCGTAATGCCATTATTCGGCAATGAATCATTTTTCATAATTAGGTTCATTTTTATTGTTAGTTGTAGGGTAGTTAGTCCAAATTAATCGAGAATCAAAACTTTCAGCAGCAAACATGGTGAATACCACCACACCTGCAAATGCAAGGGCAGCAGGCCCAGGGGAAAAGTCTAGAATTTGGTCTCGATCAACGAGGGCTATAGTTATGGATATAACAAATAAATCTAAAATTGACCATTTGCCAATCCATTTTACAAATTGAAAAAGTTTCATTCTCTGGTAGTGGTCATCCAATGTTTTGAATTGAATGCAAATTAAAATGTAAGCTAATCCAACCACTTTTGCTATCGGAACCAAAATACTGGCTACAAAAATAACGATAGCAATTTCCATCATGTTAGTTTTTACCAGTGATACGACGCCAGAGAAAATCGTGTCTTCATAGCGTTTTCCGTTACTGAATATGACCGATATATCTAAAAAGTTTGCTGGGATTAAAAAGATTGAAGCCGAAATTAGAAAAGCCCATGTTTTTTGAATGGAAAGGGGCTTTCTTGTTGTAATGGTATGTTCACACCGTAAACAAGTGTTGGTTGCAGGCTGGGATAAATGGCAATGGTCGCAATGCACATCTACATCTGAAAACTTAAAGTCTTCAGCGGTTTTCCAAATTTCCCAGTAACGCCTAACGCTGACCTTCGAAACTAAAGCAATCGCAATTACTTGGGATAACACGATGCAAGCTAAACCCATTTTGGGGTTAATGGTTGAGTATTCTTGTAATTTAAAAAAAGCAACCGCAATACTTAACAAGAAAACATCCAACATCAGCCAATGTTTTAATTTTTGATAAGCAGATAGCGATAACTGAAAAATAAAAAAGTTCTTTTTTTTGAGAGCCCAATGAGTGGTAAGAATTGAACCAAAAGCCAGAAATGGTGTAACGGCGCTACAAAAAACAACAATAAGCCCAAGTAAAAAGAAACCTTCTTTCATTAATGAGTATGAACCGGTAATAAGGTCAGCGGAGAAATTGACATTAATAAGACGGATCGTCACAAAAGGAAGGAATAGGCTAGGGATGAAGAAAAACAACCCACTGATTGCAAGAATGAGATTACTGTTTATATTCATTTCTTTGCTACGATAAAGTTGTGTATCGCAGCGAGGGCAATGAGCATTATTACCGTTAGGTAAGCCGCCAGTTTTTACTTTTAAATCACAACCAGAGCAAATAACAACAGGTTGAGGAGGTTGTGCTAGTGGCGTACAGTGCAAATGCTTAGGATCAGCTTGAGCACGATGATCTTTTTCAGAAAACGTGCTCATAATTGGCCCTTTGGCTTATAGTTGCTTTTGTTGTAAATTAAGCCATCACTAAATAGGTGTTGCGGCAGAGGACGCCGAGTTTCCATATAAAGTTTGATAAAGCCCTTCTTGTTTGACCAATTCACCATGCGTTCCTGTTTGAATGACATGTCCATCTTCTAAAACGTAAATTAAATCGGCTTGTTGTACTGCCGAGAGTCGATGAGCAACAATTAACGTTGTTCGGCCTGCTAAAAATGTATTCATTGCCTTATGTAATCGAGATTCAGTTGCGGTATCTAAGGCAGAAGTTGCTTCGTCTAAAATAACAAACTTCGGATTGGAAAGTAACATTCTGGCAATGGATAATCGCTGGCGTTGCCCACCAGATAGTCGAACACCTTGACGGCCTATCTGAGTATCTAATCCATCTGACAATTGGCTGATCACATCATCTAACTGCGCTATGTGGAGAACATTCCACAATTCATCATCAGAATGTTGGCTACCTAGAGTTAGATTTTGTCTTAAAGTGTCATTAAATAAAATAGGTTGTTGTAACACAACAGCAATTTGTTCACGAATTATTTCAAAACCAATATTATCAACATTCGTACCGTTAAACAGTAGCTGCCCAGATTGTGCGCGGTACACACCAATTAAGAGTTGAATTAATGTTGATTTACCGCCACCGCTAGCCCCAACTAAGGCGACTTTCTTTCCTGCCGGAAGAGTTAAGTTTAAATTATTAAGTACTTGTGACTCATCATTATAAGCGAAATTTAGATTCTTTACTTCAATATCAATTTCTTGGTTGTCAATAAACGGATTAATCTGACATTTTGGACGATATTCTTCTTCCATTTTCAGCAGGTAATTAATTCGTTGTAATGCCGCTTTAGCGCTATACCATGAAAATTGAACACCGAGAAGCTCTTGAACAGGGCCAAGCATAAACCACAAATAGCCAAATACCGCAAAGATTTGTCCAATAGTGAGATCACTAAATAATACCATTAGCATGGCAGCAGCTCGAAACAGTTCAAACCCTAACAAAAATAAAAGGAAGGAAAGTCGGCCAGCGGCTTCCGATTGCCAAGCGTATTTATCGGCATCATGGCGAATCTCATCTGCTTGATGTTTTAATTCATTAAGGTAAATTTTTTCTTTATTCGCTGCTCGAAGTTGATAAATGCCATCTAAAACTTCGATGAGCCTATTTTGGAATCGTTCAAATGAGTGGTTTTCTTTTTGCTTTAAATGTTTGACGTTATTGCCAAGTTTGCGAGAAAAGTAGATAACAATCGGGTTCACTAATAGAATAAACAAACCTAATCGCCACTCTAGCCAAAGCAGAACGATAGCCGTACCAAATACAGTAAGAAAGCTGATGATAAACTTACTTAATGTCGTACCAATAAATTTATCTATAGTTTCTATATCAGTAATAATGTGTGAATTTATACCGCCACTTCCTTTCGTTTCATACTGTTGAATACTGATCAACCCAAGTTTATCGATCATACGACAGCGGATCTGATAAGTGATGGTTTTTGATACCAAAGTAAATTGTCGGCTCTGCAATATATTGAGCAGTTGGCTAATTGAGCGCATCAGCACGATTAATAAAAATGCTAAAGCAATATAACCTGTAGGTGTTTGTAAAGCTTCAGGTAGTATATGATTCATCATATTGATACCGGAAGAGGGGTTGTTGAGTAAAACTTCATCAACCATTAAAGGCATCAGCAAAGGAATAGGGACACTAACAAATGTTGCTATTATTGCCACTATATTGGCGAAAATGAGCTTTGCTTTGTGTTTCTTAACTTGAGAAATTAACCAGTTTTGGTTAATGATGTGATTATTATTACTATCCATTGTCGATAATGATTCCTATTTGCAATATTTCTCATTGTACGTAATTTGAAAAAAGATGGAAGAGAGTATGAGTCTAAAGATGTACCAGCGCATTACTGCCCAAGTGACGGCTTTAATTGAATCTGAACCAGATATGATTGCTAACTTAGCTAATATTAGTTCGTTATTGAATATGGAGCTGGAAGACATTAATTGGGTTGGTTTTTACTTATTAAAAGGTGATGAACTCGTATTAGGACCCTTCCAAGGCAACCCTGCTTGTGTTCGAATTCCTGTTGGTCGTGGTGTATGTGGTACAGCAATTTCAGAAAACACTGTACAACGTATCCATGATGTACATGAATTTGAAGGGCATATTGCGTGCGATGCACAAAGTAATTCAGAGATTGTTATCCCATTTACTCTTAATAAACAGGTTGTTGGGGTTCTTGATATTGATAGTCCAAGTATCGGTCGTTTTTCTCAAGAAGACGAACAAGGGCTAGTTGAATTGATGAAACAAGTAGAATTAATACTTCAAACACACATTTAGCAGTGTTATTTTGCATGTGTTGGTGGTTTTTCCTTTCCATCTCACTATAATAGCCTGAATTATTTATATGAACACCCGTGCGAAAATGTGCCGCACCAACCAGGAACCCTCATGGAAAACACTGAAAAGTTAAAGAACAGCAAAGAAGTCATCGCCTATATTGCTGAACGTTTCCCACAATGCTTTACTTTAGAAGGCGAAGCGAAGCCTTTAAAAATTGGTATCTTTCAAGATCTTGCTGAACGTCTAAGTGAAGATGAGAAAGTAAGTAAAACCCAATTACGTGCTGCTTTACGTCAATATACGTCTTCTTGGCGTTACCTACATGGCGTGAAGTTAGGTGTAACTCGTGTTGACCTTGATGGTAATGCGAGTGGCGAGTTGGAAGCCGAACATGTTGAGCATGCTCAAGCGACATTAGCTGAAAGCAAAGCTCGCGTTCAAGCTCGTCGTAAAGAACAAGCGGATAAAAACCGTGAAGAGAGAGCTGCTAAGGCAAAAGCAAAAGCGACCCCTAAAGCGCCTCGTAAGCCTAAACCAGAATCGAAAAAACCTACGGCAAAAGTTGCACCAGTTGAAACTCGTGAGTTGAAATCTGATGAAGTCGTCATTGGTAAAGACATCAACGTCAACATGGGCCAAGGAAACATGGCAGCTACGATTGTTGAGATCAATAAGGACGACGTACGTGTCCGCCTTGCAAACGGCTTACAAATGGTCGTGAAAGCGGAGCACTTGCGCGTATAAAAGGGATAATCCTACGCATGAATTGCCGATTTAAAGTATCACTACTTGCTGCTAGCTTAACGCTAGCGGCACATTCAGTATTTGCTGCACAAGCAACTATTAGCGAGTCTCAAATACCGACGCTTGCTCCTGAAGTTCAACATGCGATTGCCAGCCAACGAGTTGCCAATCGCTTTATGCGTTCTCATTATAAGCACTTCAACTTAGACGATGCATTTTCTCAAGGTATTTTCGACCGCTACTTAGAATCGCTCGATTACAATAGAAATATTTTCACTCAAAGCGATATTGACAGCTTTAAATCATATACAACAGAAATAGATGATCAGCTTAAATCCGGCGATACTTCTGTGGCGTTTAATATGTTTAATCTTTCAATGAAACGTCGATATGAACGTTTTTCTTACGCTTTGACACTGCTTGATCATGAAATTAAGTTCGACAGTGATGAAACAATGGAATTGGATCGTTCTGAAGCTGCTTGGCCAAAAAATACCTCTGAAATAAATGAACTATGGCGTCAACGTGTTAAATATGATGCATTGAATCTTAAATTGACAGGTAAAAAATGGCCTGAAATTAAAGAGTTACTAACAAAACGTTATAACAATGCAATTAAACGCATTACTCAGGCGCACAGTGAAGATGCTTTCCAAATTTATATGAATGCGTTTGCTCGTCAAATTGACCCGCATACCAGCTATTTATCACCACGTTCGGCTGATGAATTCCAAGCAGAAATGAGCTTATCCCTAGAAGGGATTGGGGCAGTTTTGCAAGCAGAAGATGACTACACCGTTATCCGCTCTTTGGTCACAGGAGGCCCTGCGGCAACCTCTAAAGAACTGGCTGAAGGTGATAAGATCATTGGTGTTGGCCAAGATGGTAAGAAGATCGTTGATATTATTGGTATGCGTTTAGATGATGTGGTGCAATTAATTAAAGGACCAAAAGGGACTAAGGTTAATTTGCAAGTATTACCTGCTGGTAAAAATGCTAAAAGTCACGTTGTCACTATTGTTCGAGATAAAATTCGTTTAGAAGATCGTGCTGTTAAATCAAAAGTAATTGAAAAAGACGGTAAAAAAATTGGTGTACTTGAAGTCCCTAGTTTTTACGTTGGTTTATCGAAAGATACTAACAAGCTGTTAGCTGAATTCAATAAAGAAAAGATTGACGGTGTTGTGGTAGATTTACGCAACAATGGTGGTGGTGCGTTAACTGAAGCGATTGCTTTATCTGGTTTGTTTATTCAACAAGGCCCAGTAGTGCAAGTTCGTGATAGTTATGATCGAGTTAAAGTCGATAGCGATACTGATGGAATTGAAAATTATTCTGGTCCTTTAACTGTATTGATCAACCGCTACAGTGCTTCTGCATCCGAAATTTTTGCAGCAGCTATGCAAGATTATGATCGCGCAGTTATCTTAGGTGAAAACTCTTACGGTAAAGGATCGGTTCAGCAGCATCGTTCGCTAACGCATATTTATGATACGTTTGATCAAGAACTGGGTTATGTTCAGTACACGATTCAAAAATTCTATCGTATAAGTGGTGGTAGTACTCAGATGAAAGGTGTCGCACCAGATATTCCTTTCCCATCTGCAATTGCTCCTGCCGATACCGGTGAAAGTGTTGAAGATAATGCCTTGCCTTGGGATCAAATTCCAGCCGCAAGTTATGAACCTGTAGAGTCTGAATCTCAGCATCAAGCTGAAATTAAGCAACTTTCCGCCAATCATGATAAGCGTATCGCTAATGATGTTGAATTCAAGTTTATTGATCAAGACATTAAAAAGTATCAGCTTGAAAAGGATGATACGACTATTTCATTAAACGAAAAGCATAGAGAGCAAGATGCTGATAAAGCGGATCAAGAATCTCTAAATCGCATTAATGAACGTCAAAAATTAGCGAAAAAACCGGAATTCAAATCTTTAGATGACATACCTAAAGATTACGAAGCCCCAGATGCTTATTTGAATGAAGCTGTGGCAATTACTGCGGATTTATCAAAAATCTAATCCTCAGTTATAAAATAAGAAACGAGACCATTGTGTCTCGTTTTTTTTCATCTGTGCTTTTTATACCAATCGTATTTTGCGGGTCATCTCACATGCAACTATGCTTGAAGTAATCAAATGTATAAGCATGGGTGGCGTGGTGATGAAAAGTTTAATCATATTATTAAGTTGCTTAACATTAGGCGCTGCTGCATTCGAATCTCCGAAAAAATATGATATGAATTTGTTTGATAACCCTTTTCTGGTTGGTCAATGGAAAGTGATTAATCCTTCGCCGGACTCGATACCAGATGATTTTTTATCGATCAGTCTGAATTTGGAGTCTAATTATTTATTTGATATTCACATTGAGCGTAAAGACAAAACTATTGATTCTTGGAATGGGCAATATGAAGTGGATGGTCAGAATTTGGTGCTAGGGGCAAATTCTGAAGCGCCTCAGCATTATAGTTATGATGTGAATGCGAACCAGCTTTACTTGAATGGTGTGGCTTTTCAAAAAATACAACCGCAACATCTGGCTGGGTTTTGGCGAAGTACGGAAGTGAAAGGAGAAGATGTCATTTCAAGTTTTGTTTCGAATATAGATCTGATCCTATATCCCAACTTTTTTTTTACTATTCAAACCTATAATTCAAAAGGGAGTAACAAGTACCGAGATGGAATTTATTACTTAGAAGATAATTATATTTATTTCATCTATACCGATGGAGAGCAAAGTTCTCAATACATGATTGATTATAATCGATTGGTTCTATCCAGTAATGATGCTGATATGTATATCGCTTTCAAGCGAAGAAAACTAACTCTCGAATAGGTTTGTGTTCATTTATTTTTATTTTGTAACGAACAATGGCATTTTACCTTGCGGTGAATGGGAAAAGTTGAGTAGATGTGTAAGAATGTTGTTTCAGCTTTGTTTAAAGCGTTAAGTTGAAAGACCAGCTTTTTAAACAAGATTGAGAGATTGTTCGAGCCAGCATCTTTAAAACTCTGGTTCGTTTTTAAAGATAAACAAAAGGATTGATAATGAGTCAGCAGCCGCAAGCAAAGTACCGCAAAGATTACACCTCTCCAGAGTTTACCATTACCAATATTGATTTAACTTTTGACCTTTTTGATGAAGAAACAAAAGTCACTGCCGTTTCAACTGTGGTAAAGCAGGGTGCTAGCTCAACATTAATTTTAGATGGTGAGCACATGGACTTAATCAGTGTGCATGTTGATGGAAACAAATGGTCTCAATATGAAGTGACGAAAACGCAGTTACATATCCATGAATTACCTGATCAATTTGAGCTGACATTGGTCACAAATATCAATCCGTCGGCCAATACTGCGCTTGAAGGCTTATATAAATCTGGCGGCGCATTTTGCACACAGTGTGAAGCAGAGGGTTTCCGACGTATTACTTACTTTTTAGATCGTCCTGATGTACTAGCCAAATACACAACAACCGTTATTGCTGATCAACGTGAAAATCCGTATTTACTAAGTAATGGTAACCGAATTGATAGTGGTGATTTGGAAGGTGGACGCCATTGGGTGAAATGGTCTGATCCACATCCAAAGCCATCTTATTTGTTTGCCGTTGTTGCAGGGCAGTTTGATGTTCTTCGCGATCAATATATTACAAAGTCTGGGCGTAAAGTGGATCTTGAGATCTTTGTTGATCAAGGTAATTTAGATCGTGCCCCTCATGCCATGACGTCATTGATCAATGCTATGAAATGGGATGAGGGGCGTTTTGGATTAGAATATGATCTCGATATCTACATGATCGTTGCGGTTGATTTCTTCAATATGGGTGCAATGGAAAATAAAGGCTTAAACGTCTTTAATTCAAAGTATGTATTAGCAAATGATCAAACTGCGACGGATACAGATTACCTTGGTATTGAGGCGGTAATTGGCCACGAGTATTTCCACAATTGGACAGGTAACCGAATCACCTGCCGTGATTGGTTCCAATTAAGCTTAAAAGAAGGTTTAACTGTATTTAGAGATCAAGAATTTTCATCGGATCTTGGTTCTCGTGCGGTTAATCGAATCAACAATGTTCGTATTATCCGTGGCCCACAGTTTGCTGAAGATGCGAGCCCAATGTCACACCCAATTAGGCCAGACAAAGTAATAGAAATGAATAACTTCTATACCTTAACAGTCTATGAAAAAGGAAGTGAAGTAATACGCATGATTCATACCTTACTTGGTGAAGATAGCTTCCAAAAGGGGATGAAATTATACGTTGAACGTCACGACGGAACAGCAGCAACCTGTGATGACTTTGTAGCGGCAATGGAAGATGGATCAGGTGTGGATTTAACGCAATTTCGTTTGTGGTATAGCCAATCGGGTACGCCATTAGTGAAAGCGAATACCAGCTATAATGCTGATGAGAAAACCTTTGTTCTTGAGCTAGAACAGGTAACAGAACCAACATTAGACCAACCACAAAAACAAGCACTGCATATTCCAATGAATGTTGAATTATATGCATCAAATGGAGCTGTAATACCATTATACATCGATGGAAAATCAGTCGATAATGTACTTGATTTCAAACAAAGTTCTCAACGCTTTGTATTTGAAAATGTACAAGAAAAACCTGTACCATCTTTGTTAAGAGAGTTCTCAGCACCGGTTAAATTTGAATACGATTATTCTGATTCGGATTTAATGTTTCTAATGGTAAAAGCGACCAATGAATTTGCTCGTTGGGATGCTGGACAAAACTTGATTGCGAAATACCTACGCAATAACATTGAGTTTTACCAATCTAAACAAGAGTTGGTCTTTCCACAAAGCGTGTTAGATGCCTTCAAAGGGATCTTATTGAGTGAAAAACTTGAGCCAGCATTTATTGCTGAAATGCTAACTCTTCCAAGTCAAAATGAAGTGGCAGGCTGGTTTAAACCTGTTGATGTGGATGCAATTTCAGAAGTATTAGGCTTTATGAAAAAAGCGATTGCAGCTGAATTGGTTGATGAACTTACCGCGATATATCATAGCTTGAATCAAGACGCATACATCGTTGATCATCCATCCATCGGTAAACGTGCTTTACGTAATGTTTGTTTATCGTATCTTGCTACGACGGATGATGGTGAAAACTTGGTTAAGGCTCAATACCAGTCTGCAAATAATATGACGGATACTATGGCGGCAATGAACGCTGCAAATCAAGCGCAATTAGACTGCCGTGAAGTTATGATGAATTCATTTAGTGATAAATGGAGCCATGATGGGTTGGTGATGGATAAGTGGTTTATGTTGCAAGGAACTAATCCAGCCAAAGATGCATTGACTAACATTAAACAAACAATGTCACATCCTGCATTTAGCTTAAAAAACCCGAACAGAACTCGCAGTTTGGTAGGAGCCTTTTTTAATCAAAACCCAGTTAACTTTCATGCGGTAGATGGTTCAGGCTATCGATTTGCCAGTGAAATATTGGTGACTTTAAATGAGAGCAATCCACAAGTAGCGTCACGTATGATTGATCCATTACTAAAATACCGTCAATTTGATGAAGTTCGCCAAGACTTAATTCGAACCGAGTTAGAGAAATTGTCTCAGCTTGAGAATTTAGCGAAAGATTTGTATGAAAAAATCACTAAAGCACTAGAAGCATAATCTGATACCCAAGTTACCACGTGAGTGTATAACAACGAAAGCAGCCTTCGGGTTGCTTTTTTATTGTAGGAAATTTATTTAAAAAATTATCGGATAAAGTGATTCATTAATGATGAGTAATAGTTTATTCAATGGCTAAATATCTCA
>NZ_AJYK02000080.1 GCF_000286955.2 Vibrio rumoiensis 1S-45 | reverse complement strand
GCCGCCACAAAATCCGCATCGGCTGTTTCATCTGCGATCACTAAAACTTCAGAAGGACCAGCCGGCATATCAATCGCAGCACCACGAAAATCGTTGCTAACTTGACGCTTTGCTTCGGTCACAAACGCATTCCCCGGACCAAAGATTTTATCGACCTTAGCAACGGTTTCTGTTCCATAAGCCATAGCTGCCACCGCTTGCGCCCCACCAACATTGTAAACTTCATCAATATTACATAACTTGGCAACGTATAAAATTTCATCGGCAATCGGTGGTGGTGAACATAGCACCACTTTACGACACCCTGCGATTTGGGAAGGTACGCCTAACATTAATACGGTTGAAGGTAATGGTGCGCTGCCGCCAGGAATGTAAAGACCCACTTTATTAATCGCGCGTGTCACTAATTCACACACCACGCCAGGTTGGGTTTCGACACGTAAAGGCTGCATTTTTTGCGCTTTATGGAACAAAGAAATATTTTTGTGTGCTTGTTCTAATGCTTGTTTCATTTTTTCAGACAAGCGAGAAGACGCTGCGTCAATTTCTTGCTCAGTCACTCGAATAGAAGCAGGCTCAACTTTGTCGAACTTTGCCGTTAACGCTTTTAACGCCTCATCACCACCTTGTCGAACTTGATCAAGAACCTCTGTCACAATGCTCGTGATATTCGCGCCATCGCTAATCGCTGGGCGCTCTAAAACTGCATTTTGTTGATCTTCACTTAATGATTGCCAAACCACAGTTTTCATACGGCTTACTCCATCATTTTCTCAATTGGCAACACCAAAATAGAGCTAGCGCCTAACGCTTTAAGCCCTTCCATGGTTTCCCAGAATAAATTTTCTGTGCTAACCAAATGTACCGCAACACGGTTTTTTTCTTGAGAAAGTGGCAATACCGTTGGATCCTCAGCGCCAGGTAGCAAAGCTTTAATTTGCTCTAATTTATCGGCAGGCGCATGCAACATAATGTATTTAGATTCTTTGGCTTGGATAACGCCCTGCATGCGAGTGAGTAACTTCTCTATCAATGCCGTTTGCTCAGCAGAAAAATCCCCATTACGTTGGATAAGCGTCGCTTTAGAGCGGAAAATGACCTCAGCTTCTTTCAAACCATTGGCTTCAAGCGTTGCACCAGTTGAAACTAAATCCGCAATCGCATTCGGCAAGCCCTGCACGTGGCGCCACTTCCACTGAGCCTGTAAGCATGCAAGTGCTGAACGTAATGCCCTGCTCGTCCATGTAACTTTTTAATAAATGTGGATAAGAGGTCGCGATACGTTTACCAGCAAGATCCTGAGGGCCGCTGTAACTGCTGTCTTTATCAATAGCAATAGATAAACGGCAACCACCAAAATCTAAACGACGTAGTGCATTAAATTCGCAAGGTTCACCCAATGCTTTGCGATCAAGACGAACTTCTTCTAATTCATTTTCACCAATGAAGCCTAAATCAACCACGCCATCCATGATCAAGCCTGGGATATCATCATCACGAACCAGTAATAAGTCGATTGGCATATTTTCACTGTGAACCACTAAACGCTCACCGGCGATATTGAATTTCACGCCACACTTTTTAAGCAATAATTGACACTCTTTGCTTAAACGGCCTTTCTTTTGAATCGCAATTCTTAGTCTTGTATTTTGCATTACTCTATCCCTGTAAAATCAAAGTTATATTTTTAAGTCTATAAATGAAAAAACCCCCGGAGAGAAAACTCTTCCGAGGGTTTGAATCTTTTTACTGATTCAGCGCCGGAAGAGATATCTTCCGGATGCATACACTCACCCGCAAGATAAAACAGGATGATGGTGATGATGAATGTTCATATCTAATGTACGCATGTTTATTCGCTTTATAATCTCAGTTCTAATGTATTCACACTAACTAACTGTGCTAATTTTTTCAACCATTAAATATGAATTTTTATTGATATTTTTATTTCTCAATACAAAAAACCGCATCTATTTTAAGGACACGGCTTTTTTCTCTCATATTCGCTCAATTATCAAGCAACGTTTTGTTTAATTTTTGCTTTTGACGCTACTGACATCATAAAACAACAAATCACAAAAGCCACTGATGCGGCAACAAGCCCCATTACTGTCGAATCGGTTAAACCAAGCACAATAAAGCCAACCACTGAAACGGATGCTGTCGCTAGCGCATACGGCAACTGTGTTGAAACATGATCAATATGATTACAACGAGCACCGGTTGAAGACAATATTGTGGTGTCTGATATTGGTGAACAATGGTCGCCAAATACTGAACCGGCTAAAACCGCACTTAACATTGGTAACATTAGTGCTAAATCTGTCGCACCAGCAAGATCTCCGGCAATCGGTAGCATAATGCCAAATGTTCCCCAAGATGTGCCTGTCGAGAAAGCCATCACACCGGATAACAAAAACAACAGAACAGGCAGCCAATGATTACCAATACTCCCTTCAACCAAGGTAGATAGATACGCTCCTGTCCCCATATCTTTAATGACCGCGCCAATCGTCCACGCAAAAGCAAGAATCAAAATTGCACCAAACATAGACTTGGCACCAATCCACAGTGTGAACGACACATCTTTCATTGGTATCTTTTGCCTTAGCACAGTTCCTAATGCCACGACCAACCCAACTAATGCGCCGTAACACAAAGATTGACCTACATTAGTATTCTCAAATGCTTTTAATAGACTAAATGGATGACCATCAGCTGATAATACCTCTGCGCCAGAGCTGATCATGAAATAGACAGTGGCAATGATTAAAGCAACAATAGGTAAAATTAAATTTGAAACCGTACCCGTTTTACTCTCGTTGATTTCAGATTCTTCTGTTAGATCAGGAGCATTTTCATCTTTGTCATCAGTTTTTCCTTGAGTGGCAGCCAACTCATGCTTACGCATTGGACCAACATTAAGATCAAACCAAGCAACTGCAAATACCATTAACAAAGCAAAAATAGCATAATAGTTCATTGGAATAAGACGAACATAAGCACCTAACGCAGAATACTCTGTAATACCGTGAGATATTAAAATACCACTCACCACTGTCATAATATATGCACCCCAACTTGAGGCTGGCATAATCACGCACATTGGTGCAGCTGTGGAATCTAATATATAAGCAAGTTTTGACCGAGATACATAAAAACGATCTGTTACTGGTCTTGCTATTGCACCAACGGCTAAACTATTAAAATAATCATCAATAAAAATAAATACGCCTAACCAAGCGGCTAATAATTTAGCACCACGTTTACTTTTAATCCTCTTTTGTGCCCATTCTGCAAACGCATATGTTCCACCTGACAAAGTTAATAACGCAGTTGTCATACCCAGTAAGATTAAGAAAAGTAAAATGAAAATGCTGTCCCAGTTTAAACTACCATCGCTAACAAATACCCCTAGAACAGTGGCACTAATATAGTCAACCGTGTTGCCAAAAGAAAAACCGGTTAATAAAAGCCCACCAAATAAAATACCCACACCAAGTGATAACAACACTCGGCGAGTTAAGATTGCCATTGTCAATGCAATTACAGGAGGTAACAATGACTCGGGAGAGGAAGTAAAATCTATTAAGTTCATGATCTAATAAAACCAAATTTGGTCAGAGATCTACTGCAGAAGGGATATTGTTGAAGAAACACCGTCGTAAAACAATAAAACATCTTGAAATAAACACTAAAAGCTAAACTTTTAAAGCCTACAGTAGCGCTCCATAGTATAAAAATACTGCGCAATCTATTCGTTTGATATTTAACCACAACATCAAAAATAAATTCGCACAAACTATGGCAGTGTTACACCTATTCGGCGTAACCCCAGTAAGCAGCTTGATAAGCTTAGCTGAATTATTTACCAGCGATACCTACTTCGGCGATATCCCCTTTCATTCATCATCATAGGTATCACCCTCTTATGAACTACTGATAAATATCGCGCCTCTACATCAAACTAAAACATTTCTCTCATAAAAAGGAAGGTTGCAGCCTAATCACGAGGTGTAATAGAAAGATGCGCATCATTGTAATGATCGAAGGAAAAATGGCAAGTTAAAAGTACTATTTAAAACTTAGTCGTAATATTGAAGCAAATTTATAATCACAATTGGGTTGAATTTAAACTTGTTTAAATATTCCTTATTATTTAGTTGAACTTATTTTAACTATTACGTTCGAACAGCTAAAGCAATATATTTTTGACTAAATAAATTATCGCTTATAAAATGATGTTAACTATTGTCTACTTTATTCATAAGATAGGCGATAGATATAAATTTATTAAGAACTTATCGTCGCAATAGGAATAATCATGCCAGAGATAAAAAAATCAGCCCTATTAAATATTCGTAGCCTTCGTGCATTTACTCGTGAAGAATTCACTCTTCAAGAACTTGAAGAATTGCTAGAAAAATTAACAACTGTTGTTTCAGAAAGAAAAGAAGTGGAAGAACAAGAACTTGCTGAGCAAGCAGAACGCGAAGCTAAACTAGCTGAATATGCAAAAATGATCGCAAAAGATGGTATTGATCTTGAAGATTTAATTGCAGCAATGAATGGTAGTGAAACCAAAACTAAAGCGCGTAAAAAGCGCCAACCTCGACCTGCAAAGTATGAATACATGCTAAATGGTGAATTAAAAACTTGGACAGGCCAAGGTCGTACACCTTCTGCTATTCAAGAGGCACTAGATTCAGGCAAATCAATCGATGAGTTCCTAATCAAGTAATTTCTTGCTCATTTAGGCAAATCAAAAAGGGAGCAATTAATGCTCCCTTTTTTATATCTACCCCCAAGTAACTGGGTATAGATTTATTAAATACCCATTAGCGTTCCCAATATGCTTCTTCTAAACTATCTTCTTTTTCCGGTAAGCCACGAGACAGCCTTGGAGAATGCTGCGCCAAAACTTCATAGCTAGCTCGATTGGCATACTTACAGACTTGCGAGAAAGATGAGTAAGTTAAAAATGGAAATTCATGTTTACTCGAATTCGGGATATTTTCTTTGTGGTACTTATTAGCAGCCATATCATGCAAAATAGCCGATAATGCAGCATCACCTGCCCCATTGGTATTCTTAATTTTTTCAGGCCCACCCATATACGGCGCAATATGTGAATAAACTTTAATAGGATCAATACACAAAGAACGAATCGTCGGACGACTGAATTCATAACGGTTAAATTCCGCAATGGACCCCGGCAATAAAGGTAGCGTAGTTTGTCGCTTCGCTTCATTTTCAGTATAACCTGCCATATACAACCCAACAGGACCTGCAGTACAAAGCACCATATCTACCCAATCCAATGCCTTATCGGATGCCAGTAATGGGTCGTGTTCCCCAGTTAACGCTTCTGCCTCTTCTTCATTCATGGCAAGAACGGAAACATTTTCTTGAATAAACTCACGCCAATATTGAGGGTCATCTTGAATAACATATTTTGTTCCCAATGTAAGAACCACTGGGACATCGTATCTTTTAGCGTATTCAATCGCTTTCATCGTCGCTTCTGGCATCGGATCGCCTGGTTTGCAACGTACTAAATACGCTGTCAATACCAATGCAGAGGCATCTGCAAAAATTTCTTCCGGTATGCTGCTAGGCAACAACTGATTCATTTTTCCTTCACTGATCGCAAAAGTACGCTCGCCATTCTCACTGATTAACGCAAAGCAGCGCCCTATTGGCCCATCAACGGCTTGTAAGTAATCTAAATTCATTCGGCTAGACGTTTTACACACATAACGGTAGCCATAGCTGCCAATTTTAATATTGCTGCTCATTACTCCTAACAAAGTAGACGTATCATCGGCTAACACTGAGTAATTGTGCAACGTATTCCCTATCGTCCCACCAGCAAATTCGTCAGTGATTAATTCAAACTGTTTAAGTTCGTTATACAAAGCTTCTGCTTTTTCATCATCAATAACTAATGAATGCCCTTTGCTTAATTGATACTTTTCAATAAATTCATCACTCACTTTCGCTTCAATATCAACTAAAGTTTGATCGATACCAATAATGTGAGTGCTAGACATTTGCTTGCTCTCTTGAGCTTGACTTACAAGCGGGTCGCGAGCATCAACTGGAAAATAGTGTTTCGATTTACGTTGGCCAGGGAATTTCATAGTAGTTAAGTGTGTTATGAACAGAGATGCAAATTGTAGTCATCAAATAGGAAATCAGCAATATGCGAAGAAATAGCAAACGATTTCTTCGCAAGATAATTGCTCAACGCTGGCTTTATTGTGCATTTATCCAATATTTAAATTCTGCTTTCTCTTGTTTTGATGCTTGCTGATACCAATATTTCAAGTTATTTAATGATTCTTTTGATTCTAAAGCGACTTTTTGCTGTTGTTCAACAATTCCAAAAGGAAACCCATGCTCAGCATTGTAGTTTGCCACTAGCTGAGGAACGTCTGAATATGGCATAAAAGAATCGTTTTTAGGAAGTTTATCCTGCTTAAGTAGTGTTACTTTCAGGTTACCAAACTCAAAAATATCACTATTATCATCTATGGCAGCTTGTAAATCACTAAATGTGGAAGGTTTAAGATTTAATGTTCCGTCACTACTTTGGGAGAGATTAAAAGTCATTACATATGGAGGTGTCGATATAAATTCCGTTTTCCCTTTATTTACTAATCGCCCCGAGAACTCAGCAACCACTTGATTTTGCCCATCAGTCAGTAAAAGTGGAATCCCTTCTTCCACCTTTTGACCATTAATCATTACAACCTTAATCCCTGATTCTATTGTTAAAACACTTGCAACAGCATTAGTTGAAATTATAGCAACTAAAAATAATAAGATTCTCTTCATTGATCAATCATCCCTATATACAAAAAAAGTCAGCAAATGCTGACTTTTTTGAACTATTAAATAGTTAATTTAACTCTAACATTAGAATGTTAAGTATGCACCAAGCATGTATAGGTTACCAGTGGTATCATTACCAGTGGTATCATCACCAGTTACACCAGTATATTCAACAAAAACCAGTACATTATCAATGATAGAATGATCTATACCAACAGTATAAGCATTGAATTTCACATCTGTATCATCATCAACCAAAGCGTAACTACCGTAAAAACGTGTTTCGTTCATTTGATAAGCAGCAGCAATACCGTACGTATTACCTTCAGTGATATCAACATTAAAAGTTTTTTCTGTCTCACCAGTAAATTCGAAATCACCACCAAAATTCTTGTATTGCGAAGCACTAGCAGCTAGATATAAATCACCAAATTGAGCAGAAGCAGAAAGCGCGGTAGTATAAGCATCAGAACCGCTAGTTGCATAACCTGCACCAACAGAAAATGCATCAGTAATAGTCCAGTCACCTGAAAGTGCATATACATTATCATCACTATCAGTATTCGTTTGAGCATCTGCTGATAGAGCTAATCCACCAAATGCTTTCTGCCAACGTATAGCGTTACTGCTATCTTCACTCTCGATAGTACCTGCATAAATACCTTCATTCGTGATATCCGTTTTTTCTAGCGCATCAAACGAATCACCAGCTTCACCAATAGTGAAGGTACCAAACGTGTTGTTAGTAAAACCTGCATATACATCATCAAATTTCGCACCTGCATCTCCATCACCTTCGACTTCAAAAGATAAAAACGCAGTATTATTAGTACTAATTTTATAATCAACATCAAACTGAGTTTTAGCCCAGATAGCAGCATTAGGATCAGACTTATCTTTTGGTTGACCCTCAAACTTCAAATCACCTGTTTTAAGGTATGTATCAACTTCACCTGAAAGCTTAACTGATGTTGTATCGCTAGAATAAAGCTCAGCTGCATTTACTGAACCTGCAAAAGCTATTGTTGAAACAGCTAACGCTAAAAGAGTTTTTTTCATAATAATCCACTGCCTTTAATTTAATTTGAAATTCCCTTTGGGATTCCTTTCTTTATTATTTTATGCCCAGAAGTTTTCCACTTCTAAGCAGTACATCTGATTCGCACCCAAAGATTGCAATAAGTTCCCTAAAAGTGTCAAATTTAATAAAAAAAAACATATAAATAACAAAAAAAACATAAAACCATTGAAAAACATGCAGTTATGATTAATTGATAGCATTTTACTTACATCGATACATTTGAAAAACCAAGATTTAACAGTGCCTTACCGCAAAAACATAAAGAATAAAATATCGAAAATAACAATAAAACCAGAATGATTAACCATAAAATCATTGGATTCATACAGTAATCACCAATAACTATTCAGTTCATATCAATGAACATCAGTTGTTACAAGTTCAAGTCAATTA
>NZ_AJYK02000079.1:25955-35462 GCF_000286955.2 Vibrio rumoiensis 1S-45 | reverse complement strand
GCCAAAGTAGTTCCCACTGACAATAGGCACATGGGCAACCACGTCATTAATGGCAATTGGATTACAAAACTGAGTGATCGGCATTTCCACTCCCCGAGTCTTTGACGAACTCAAGACTTGTAAGCTATTCATTTGCGAGCCCAGCCCAAATAACGAAATGATTTGTTTGAAGGCTAAATAAATAATTAAGCCACGCTGACAACACAACTAATGTTACAGCAAAGGCAAAAAAACTCATTTCCTCTGCTCCATTCCCAATTAATTTAATTCCATTTTCTTTACAGTACACGGGTTACCTGCAGCCATACAATTAGCAGGAACATCTTTTGTTACAACACTACCAGCTCCTATAACTGCGCCATCTCCAATACTAACGCCAGGTAAAATAATACAACCAAAACCTATCCAAACACCATTGCCGATTGTAACAGGCTCGACCTTTAGGTTATCAAGCTCATCCGGGTGACCTCGATTTGAAAGAGCATGTCCACTACAATCCATAATCACTGTATTAGGACCAAAAATAACATTGTTTCCTATTGTGATTTTTTCATAAGAGCAAATTGAAGTCCCCTGAAGGACACACCTTTTACCGATTACTATTTTCCCAAAAGGTCTGTCGTTAACTGAAACGCTTGTCAACTTTGTTGTACCAGAGGGAAAGGCAGGAAAATGGGATGATTCAATATAACACCCTGAATCAATGATGATCACATCATTACCGTTCGGTAAACCTTCGAAGCCATTTGAGCCGACTTTAGTCAAAGTAATCGAAGGGCACCCTGAAAATGTTATCCAATTTTCTAAACCAAAATATTTTCCATATTGTTCCATTAATTCAACGTCCGATAATTCAGAGTGGTTATCCGGACAGAGTATCCTTTCAGAGTCATACATCTTTGGCTTCCTGCTTAAAATTATTTGGGATTTCCTGAATTAGACCACCCTCCATGAGCAAGACTCGGTCAGCCGAAGCTATGGTCTCTGGACGGTGAGCGATCATCAAAATTGGAATATTGATCTCTTTAAACATCTGGCAGACAAATGACTCTGTATAGATGTCTAAGCTACTTGTCGCTTCATCCAATACAAGAAACTTAGGCTTTTTATATATGGCTCGCGCTATGAGAATCCTTTGTTTCTGACCACCAGAAAGACTTGAACCCATCTCACCAATCAAGGTGTGATACCCCATATTGAGACGCTCTATGTCGTCATGTACACCAGCTCTACGCGCGCACTCAACAAGCCACTCTTCATCTAAATCTCCGGCAAAAAAAGTAATGTTCTCAATAATCGATCCACTAAACAGTTGATCTTCTTGTAACACTGCTCCGACTTGAGTTCTAAGTGGCTTAGAGGCCATCGATTTATTGCCAAAATAGCAAATACTTCCCGATGTGGCTGAGTATATACCCAATAGAAGTTTAGAGATCGTTGACTTACCACAACCAGATGCCCCTACTAACGCAACGATTTCATTACTTTTCACACTAAAGTTGGCCCCGTTAAGGATAGGGGGCTGATCTTTTCCGTAGGAGAAATAGACATCAACAAACTCGATGACATTATCACTCGGATTATTGATCACATTAATTTGCCCTATGACGTTAGAATCGCTATCCGTTTCTTTTTCCGTTAAGACAATATCTGCTAGACGCTCGTTGTACACAGATAGCATCTTAAACTCGAAGTACTTATCTGTTAAGGAGCTAATACTGGCAGAAAAACGTCCTTGATAAGAAAGGAATGCCATCAGCATACCGATGGTAAATAGTCCATCCAACACCAAATTCGCGCCAAACCAAAGAACACTTGCAGATACAAGACTAACAATAGCCACATTCATTGTGCTGTAAATCATCCCAAGCTTTTGCTCGTGAAGCTGCGCATTTCTACGATTAATATTAAGGTTTCGCCAAGACGACTCTCGCCAAGGCAAAGTCCCATTTACTCGTAAGCTCAATACACCACGAACAGTTTCAATAAAATAACTTTCCTCTTGAGTACAGGCTTCCCAGGTATTTTCTTCAGCACGTTTAAAGGCACCAAACCAAGCAAACCTGAGAGCGATGTAACCTAATGCAGCGACTATGGCAATGAGTGATAGTTGAGGGCTGTAAACCAACATAACCGACAATGTGCCAACGACTAACACTAAGTCGAGTAAAGCCTGAATGACGCTAGTCGTTAAAGTCTGTTGAATGACATCCACCGCGGAAAATTTAGCGCTAATGCTCCCTATATCCCTTTTTTCAAACCAATCTATTGGTAACCGAAATAAATGATGGAAAACATTTGCAGCCCACTGCATATTAAAATTCACAGACAGTTTAATTGTGGCCCATTGTTGGGCAAGACCAATTAGCGTTTGAGTCGCTGTCACCATTAGTATGGCTCCGATGACGAGTATAAGAAGGTTTTTATCATACCCAACCAACACTTCATCAATGACGATTTGATTGAAGATGGGTAACGTGAGAGCTAACACCTCCAATACTAATGCGAAAACAAAAATACGCCCTAATGCCCCTTTTAATCCTACTGTTTTACCTATCAAGGTTGATAGCCGGATAGCTTTACTTTCTACTTTCTCCTCGAAATCATGAGTTGGTGTAAGCTCTAGCGCGATCCCTGTAAAATGTTTGTTTACCTCATCATGACTCAGTGTCAATGCTCCATTGGCGGGATCGTGTATTTCAATTTTCTTCCCAGTCACTTTTTTTAACACAACAAAATGATTTAGATTCCAATGCAAAATACAAGGAGTGGCTAATTGCTGTAGTTCATGTAGATCTAAGCGCACCGCTCGACCTGAAAGTTTCAGAAGTGCGCCACACTCAATGAGTCTCGCGAACGACATTCCGTGCTGAGTAATGCCACACTTTGCCCTAAGCGATCTTAGATCTGTTTTATACCCGTGCCAATCAGCAACCATCGCTAAACAAGCTATACCACATTCCGCTTTTTCAGTTTGCCGTATTAAAGAGAGTTTCTTACTCCAGCCCCAATCAATAAGGCCTTCTATATGCATTATTAAATTCTCCCCTTTATTGTGTATAAGGGTTCTAAGAGCCACTCGTAGACCTTACGTGTATCCAATTCAATGTCTGCTGTCAGTGTCATTCCTGGTACAAACAGCTGCTCCTTTCCATAAACCGTAATAGTAGGTTTATCTAATTTGACTCTAACTTGGTACAAACCCACGCCACCATGAGTACGCGAAAGTTGACTTTGTATTAGTGGACTATTTGGCAACATTTCGGCAGACACTGCTGATTTTGATATAGATACGATGACTCCTTGCTGTGCACCAAACTTTTCATAAGAGAACGCATCAAATCGTAAGCGGACATCTTGACCTTCTCGAATAAAGCCGATGCTGCGGCTGGGGGCATAAAGCTCGACGACCATAGGTTCTGAGCCTTCTGGTATAACAACTAATAAGGGTTGCCCCTTATTAACGGAGTGGCCTTCCTTGACAAAGATAGAGGCGACTACACCGTCAATCGGTGATACAACCTGAGTATCCGTTTGATAAAAATACTCGATTTTACTCTGAGTGATTTGTTGAAGCTGGCGATCTATTTCTTGTAAGGCAATATCAAGTTCTAACTGAAGTGTATTTTTCGTTTCTTCTAATTTAGCTTTTTCTCTTATCAAACGCTGTAAATTAAGACGTTGCGTTTGCACCTTAGCTTCTAATGTTATCAATTCGAGTTTTTGTTTTTGAAATTCAATCGAAGATATGAACCGCTTGTTGACTAAGACTTGCTGTTTATCAACCAGACTTTGAGCGAGGCTTAACTCTTGTTCAGATAAGTCGACTACCAACTTCAGTATTCCAGCCTCTTCAGACAAGCTTTCTAGGTCATCATTAATTACTTCTAGCTGGTGCTGAGACTTTTCAATCTCTTTACTTCTGCGCGCATCTAATAAGGCAATTTGATTATCGATGGTAGCAATAATGCGCTTTTTAACGCCCTGCCCAAACTCATCATACCGCTCTGTTTTGATCTCATATAGCGCTTCTCCCGCGAGCACTTTGTGTCCCTCCACCACAAATACACTCGCTATATAACCTTCATCATTCGACTGCACCTTAACAATGCCGCCGGTAGGAATTACCACACCATTCAATGTATCTCTACGCGTAACTCAGCAAAAACAACGAAAAAAATGATAACCACTAGAACAAACACTGAAGCTACTACAAACAGATGCTGATTCAAGGAAGCATCAATCAAAATTGAACCTTGATTATCTGACTTCTGCGCCTCAAAATACTCTGGTCGATATAAATGCTTAGCTCTTGCTACCACGGGTGTTCCTTTCCCTAATTAAGCGAAATTAAAGTTGCGTCACTTCAATTTGTTTTTCTTTATTTGCAATGAGCCTTGTGTTGACCTTTTTTGCAGAGAGATCCACACCACATTGGCAAATCTTGGTTCTGCACTTAGTTGGGTGAGTTGGAAGTTCAATGTTCTCGTCGTAAATGGAACCAATGGGGCCATCCTGCATACACCAAGAGCGGTAGATATCACCACTGAATGTAACGACTAAACTATCAATACCAGCGTAGCAGTCCCAACCGACAAAATTGGTTTGATCATTAGCAATTAAATCAAAAGTCGACAGATTCTGAGTTGTACCGTCTAGATAATGAACCTCTAATTCCGCCATTGATGGAGGAAGCGTTTTAAGCTCTGGTCGACCGCGAAAGTCCTTCATTATTTGCTCTTGCTCAGATGTATACGGATACTTTTTAGTAATCCCACCATGACCAAAACCTTCAAATAGAGGCTGAAGAGCAATAGAACAACGGACTTCTTGTTTTAGCCTATTTGCAAACGCTAAGCAGTCATCAAACCGCTCGGGAACCATCATGATATTGACGTGGAAGCGTGTAGTTTTCGATGCTTCTAGAATTTTTGACACTTCAATAAAATGAGACTCATTCTTGATATCATTAATATGATAACTAAGACTAACTCCAGTTAAGTACTTAGCATTGTCTTGCCACCATGAAAGCCTCTTAGAACCGTTGGACACAATAGTTACCAACCCGTTATGCTTATAAATATATCTAGCTAAATTCCCAAAGTAATTTAGTAGAGTTACTTCACCTCCACCAAATTCTATATTTGGTATAGTCCCATTCACTTTCGAACTTGCAATAACCCTATCAACAAACTTTATAGCATATTCATATGATGGAGGCTCTATCGAACCACTATTTAATTCAGGGTGACAATATGAACAGCTATAATTACAACTGTTGGTTATGGCCCAATTCACACACAATGAATCTTTGCTCCCCCTTGAGACTGAAAAAAATTGCATATTATTATTCATCCTTTCTCAAAGGAACTATTTTTAATAGAATCAAAGGGCAGAAAAAAAATACTAAAAACGAAGTTGAAATTATTATATCCAACATGCTAACCACTGAAAAACACTTAAATACAGCCACATTTAAGGGCGGGATAAAATATATTAAATTTGCATACCAAGGTAGGACCCATGAACTATTACACACTGGGCATTTCCTAACCGAAATTTTAAATAGAATATCTCGATATCTGATTGTATTTTCTTTACAACTAGGACACTGTTTCATTAATCACCCCTAGTAATTCCTATTTTTTACCATAGGAATTACTTAAACTAGCTAATAGTAGTCTGTATAGCCGTTATAGTCAGTTAACGACAACACCTATAGAACTCCCAACCATTCCTCCAGCATGATCAGCATAAGCGCCTCCATTATGGTTGGGATCAGTTGCCTTAATAAATATCCCACTATATGTTAGTGGGACATTTACTTACTATAAACCTCGACCACCCGCAAAACCTGCGATAGCCATATAATAACTTCTAACAAAGCTGAATATATTGGTGCTTTAAATATCTGTTTATTTGATATGATTACTAGATAAATCAAAGTCTCTTATAGAACAATTAATGGTCGAGGATTTTTTTTAACTTATTAAAATAATAATGATAAATTTGTATAAGCCCTATCCCTAATGAAACCTTTATTATGGTCTCAATAAGATGGTTTTTACTTTCTTCATAATATTCAAACAAGAAAATTGACAGAAGCATGAATACAATAAGAACTACAAGCTTCCCCATAACAGCCTCTATTTATTTTACATCAAAAGCCCATTTCTAATTACCATACCCTCTCCCTCCTGTAGGTGAACCAGCCATTCCACCTCCGGTTTGAAGACCGTTCCCCATATACGCACCGCCTGAGTTATTCATACCAGCAGCAACACTTGAATTTGGACCTGTTTGAGGCGTTGGACGATTATATGCCTGTTTAGCAGCACTCCATACTTCACCAATTATTATTCCTCCAATTATTTGTTGCGGTGTTCCAAACATTTTACCTCCATCTCCACCACCATCTACCATTGAAATTTCATCAACACTTAAGTTATACATAAATTATTTCCTTATATTAAATTACAGTAAAAGAGTACTGCGCTCATAAAAACTATCTTGTTAACCAACCTTTTTTCTTACCCAAAATTTCATCTGAATAACCGAGTAAATTAGGTATCCACGTAATGGACTCTAATAAGACTGAATATATTGGTGCTGTAATAATTTGCCGGTTTGATAAATCATCAGAAAGTTCAAAGTCTTTTATATAAGATTGCACCAATAAGAAATAAATCATTATATTGGCAGTACCGATTGCTATTGGTATCCAAATGCCCATTGCAACCATAAATACTAATAAAATAATGCTAGATGGAAATATGTACTGTGCCGCGGTCAATAGAAACCAAGGAGAGGCACACAAACCTGCTATCCAATGCGTCTTCCAAGCTTCGGTGTAAGCTTCGACTCGTCCACGAGCCCAACGTCGGCGTTGATTAAACAAGCCCTTAGCATCAATTGGGCAGTGCGTAGTTGCCTTTGCTTTAGGAGCGTACCCTGTTCGATAGCCATTTGATATTGCCTTCCAACACCAAGCAATGTCTTCGACCAACCATTCGCTCCAGCCACCTAATTGCTTCACCACTGAAGCCCGGTGTGCAACAAACGCGCCAGCTAATACTGGAACACAACCTAGTTTGTCTTGCGCGGCTCTTATCGCACCATAAAAGCTAATGTGTTCATAATGCTGTAATTTGCCTATAAAACTGTCTTTATGGTTTTCTGGCGTAATATACCCACAGACCGCAGCGTATTTTTCATCAGACCAAAGCTTAATTACTAGCTCATAGATGCCATTGATATCGATATATGTATCACTGTCTACAACGACATAGACCTCTCCAATAGCAATGCCAAGGTCTAGTACATGATCTAAGGCAAAGCCTTTTCTTCCACCATTCACTGGCCTTTCTATCACTTGGAAATCATGGTTCATCTCGGTGTTATCAATCCATTCTTTAACTCTACTGATTGCGTTGTTTGTCGAGCCATCGTCAATAACAATAACCTGAATTTGGCTTGGATAATTCTGATCGTTTAGCTTGTTTAGTGCGCAAACCAAATGTTCTTCGTTTTCATTATAGAAAGGTAAAAAAACCGAAACTGTTGGGTCATTGCTATTTTTACACTTCGACTTTTTGAGTTTATAGCACCCAAATAAAACTAAGGTTGTAATAAACGAGAATAAAGATGTTGCTATTAAAATTAATTCAATCATAACCATCTCACTTATGCTACGTAACTATTGATAAACTGACTAATTGATTGATAGTCGTACTTTGTATTCAAGTGCCCCTGAAGAAGGGTAAAAGATGAATACTTGACGTTTCGTAAAGGGAAGCCAATATAATTCACATCTAATCCCTGACTCTCGGCTTCAATGAGAATACTCTGACGAAATTCTTGGTCATTAAAGCGAGTGATCACTCTACGCTCATCGCTTTTAAGCCGCTCTTTTAAACGACTAGCTCGTAGCAAATTTAAATCTGAATGATCCTCAACTCCTAACTCTATTAACAAGAATTTATTCTCATATTGGTCTAGTAATTTCGAAAACCCCGATGAGTATTCTCTTATTTGACATAATGTCAGTTCACCTTTCGAGTAGTGATTGAGCGTGTCGATGAAGTTAACCAGCCAGGATTCAATAAGTTCATGATCATCCCATACGGCACCAACACCATTAGCCAATACATAATTTCCAAAATCGGGCACGGCCGTTATGGTACCAAAATCCAAGAACCGCCCATCTATCGATATGTTTGAACTGGTTAAAGAACCGTGTGGGATTCCTTTTACTCTCGATGCTGCAATCTGACAAGCTAGGCGATCAATCATTTTGTTAAGGGCATCACCGAGTGACACATTATTTACCTCACTAAAGAGCAATTTAGATAAGTACGGAACGGCCTTTCTTACTCGGTTAGCATCATTATCCCGTAGGAAGCTGTAACTCTCCTCTGGCCAGAAAAAAGTACATCGCTCAAAATGTGCTGGACGCACAGAAACTTCCCTGATAGCTAAGGCACAGTGTTTATAAGGTGCATTATCTAAGTATCCAAACTTATGCTTTGTATTGGTCTTAATAATGGCTAACGTTCGTATTGCTCCGTAAGGTAGATGCTTATGGCAGATCTCACCCCATATTGCTTCACTAATAGCCTCATCAATAAATAATTTACCATGTGAGTGGCTTTCAGATATATTCACAGCCACTAGAGGATTACGTCCTATCCCTTTAATCTGAAAATGCCCATTTAAGCCGCACCGTGCGCTACCACCGTTACATACTTCATGTCGAGAGCCATACTGATCTGCCATGAATGATTTCTTATCATTAGTTACAATTCTTGTTTTCTTCGTATAACCTTTAGACACATAACTAAAATTATTAATAAGCTCATCTTTAATAATTTTTTCATCAAGTTCAATATTGTACTCTTGGATAAGTTCTTTATTAATCCAAACAACTTCAGCCCCGTTTAGCTTATAGGTATCAAATGAAACAAAGGACTCTTCAGGTAAATCATTACCTATACATGGAGTGTTATCTTTTCCAGCTAATTTATGCGTTTTTAGTAAATCAGTAACCATAAACACTCCGTTTATTCGTTTTGATAATATTACCTTGACTATCTCGAATACAAATATTGATCTCTTTTCTATTCATTTCTGCTGGTAAAGTAATGAATCTATAGAGTTCTCTCAATTGACTTATATTATTTTTTTCCATAAACCAATCCACAACTATTAGATTATTTCCTTCATTCCAATTCATTGGCTTTAATGAAAACCTAGGTTGAGTCATGTAGTTATTAAGTGTCAAGTCATCTACCCAAGCCCATATAACATATCCTGTAAAACCAACATCGCTAGATAATTTCAAAAACTTATATTGCCTATGAATTACCGCTGGTTTTATCCAATGGATAAATGAAGCTATGTTTAGTTCCCTACGTGTATTACATTTAACCATCACCTCTAAAAACTGTCCTAATTCGTGGGTAACATCTACTTTTGATAAAGGCCCGTAAGGTAGTCCGGAAATTTGAT
>NZ_AJYK02000079.1:0-25945 GCF_000286955.2 Vibrio rumoiensis 1S-45 | reverse complement strand
AATTGACAGAAGCATGAATACAATTAGAACTACAATCTTCCCCATAACAACCTCTATTTATTTCACATCAAAAGACCATTACTAATAACCATACCCTCTCCCTCCTGTAGGTGCTCCTGCCATTCCAGCTCCGGTCTGAAGACCTTTCCCCATATACGCTCCGTCTGAGTTATTCATACCAGCAGCAATATTTGAACTTGGACCTATTTTAGGGAATGTTTACACCACAAGGTAGTCCGGAAATTTAAGCATTGAAATAAGATACAGGCTTATGTTTCATTACAACCTACATTGTTAGGATTATTTAGTATTTAAACTAAATTTTAAACATCAAGGTACTTCCTTGTGATTTTATTTAGAACCACAACAAACAATTTAATTATTTACAGACATAGTTATTACACGATTATGCAAGAGAGCTGTTTATTAAAAATATGTATACCGTTACACTGTAGGAGGAGATATAAAGACTGGAATAATGCACAGATCATCATGCTAGGAAAGGCAGCTCCCACGTTGAAGCTGCCGTGTTGTGACTTGTTTCGGTAATGAGTGCTCTTAGCCAAACACCGTCTGCGCCCATCGGGCTAACCCTGCGGTGACCGAGCCAAAGTAGTTCCCACTGACAATGGGCACATTGGGTAATTGAGCTTCTAGTGCTTGACGCAAGAAAGGTGAACGCGCGCTGCCGCCCGTCATAAAGATCACATCGGGCTTTTTAGATGCTTGTGCCATTACCTCGGTCACCAGATCCATCATCTTCTGTGTTGGCGTATCAACCGCTTCAATCATTTGTTGCAGATCGATATCCATTTTCAGCATTTCAGACGCCACTGGCATTATTAATGAGTGCTTATCAGAATCCGATAGCTCAATCTTAGTTTCCTCTGCTTTACGCACAATTTGATAGCCGAGGGTATGTTGGTATACCGCCAGCAAACGCGCCAGCTTTTCAGGCTCCTGCGCTTCTTTTTGCAGTAACTTTAACGCTTTTAAGTTCGCCACTTCATAGAAGTCTTTTTGGGCGACCACGTTATTAATCGCAATCGG
Source organism: Vibrio rumoiensis 1S-45 (assembly GCF_000286955.2). Classification (GTDB taxonomy): domain Bacteria; phylum Pseudomonadota; class Gammaproteobacteria; order Enterobacterales; family Vibrionaceae; genus Vibrio; species Vibrio rumoiensis_A. Next base: position 24,895 of record NZ_AJYK02000079.1, on the reverse strand, counting down.
ATTCCAGAACTGAGTGATTGGCATATCCACCCCTCGGCTCTTAGACGAACTTAATACTTGTGATCCATTCATTTGAGAGCCTAGCCCAAACAGTGGCATGATTTGTTTGAAGGCTAAGTAAATATCCAGATCGTTGCCGCCAACACGTTGGCCACTGTGACCAAGTAAGCTTTGCGTTCTATCGGTTTGGTTTTGCCAATCAGGCCCCATATCAATAAGAGAACAGTCGGTCGTACCACCGCCAATATCCACCGCCAACACGGTTTGATTCGCCGTTAAGGTGCTTTCATATTCCAAACCTGCGGCAACCGGTTCAAACTGAAATTCAATGTTCTTAAAACCGGCTCGCGTGGCAGCGTGGCGTAAAATCCCTTCCGCCTGACGGTTTGCATCCTCGCCACCTCGACCATGAAAGTTAATTGGACGACCTATCACCGCTTGCTCAATTTCCGCTTGAGTGGTGTTTTCAGCTTGAGTTTTGATGTTCTTCATCATGCTGCAAACCAAGTCTTCAAAGAACACCAATTGGGTTTCATGCAGCCCACTTGCCCCTAAAAAGGATTTCGGAGATTTCACATAATAGACGTCTTGGGGATCGAGCAAATACGTATCTAGCGCTTGTTGTCCAAATTGAACATCGCCACGTTGTAATTCGATATCTTCTTCACGATTAAGATTAATAGCGCGACGCAGAACTTGCTCACCTAAAACATCTTTAGGCTTGGTGTCCATAAAACGGAAAAGATATTCACTGACCGACTCACGCGTTGGCGCGCAAATGGTAGAGGGAATGTAATGACTTGAGTTTTCAAGTGGGAGCAGCTTAGGCGCTCCATTTTCCATAATGGCAACAGAGCAGTTCGCCGTTCCATAATCAAAACCAATAAACATCGCCACTTCCTAACCATTCACATTTGAAAAAAGGCGGTGATAGTAACGTATTTATAGAAAAATTGGCAGATATACCCACCATCATACAGAGCCGTTTTTGATTTATTCCATTGTCTTTCTGGTTAATATTTTCACGCCCCGCACTTTTGCTGATTAAATATTGTACAAACCTATTCTCTGTACTAGTTCTTATATTGATAATTATAAAAATAAGAACCTAAAGGACAGATAAATGAAAAATAAATTATGCATCACTGTTTTATTATTCACATCCACACTCTTTTCCCTGCAAGCCCATAGTAGTAACGCCACTAAATATCCAATCGTTTTAGTACATGGTTTATTTGGGTTTAATGATATTTGGGGGATAGATTACTTTTATAACATTCCTCAAACGTTAAAACGCAGCGGCGCTCAAGTTTATATTGCAAGTGTATCACCGGCGAATTCCAGCGAAGTTCGTGGTGAGCAACTTAGAACCTATATACAAGCAGTATTGGCACAAAGTGGTGCGAAAAAAGTGAATATTATCGGCCACAGTCACGGTAGCCCAACCGCTCGTTATGTCGCGAGTGTCAGCCCTGAAATGGTGGCATCGGTAACCTCAATCGGTGGTGTTAACTGGGGAAGTACATTTGCAGATGTTTTGCGTAAAACAATCCCAACGGACTCTGCTCTCGAAAATATTGCCAGCCAAGGTTTTAATGCATTAGCGACTGTGATTAGCGGAGTCTCAGGACAATCGTTACCAGCATCAAGTTTAAATGCCATGGATTCACTCACCACTCAGGGCTCCATTTTATTCAATCAATCTTACCCTGAAGGCATACCGTCTCGTTATTGTGGCAGCACACCAAGTAAAGCTCAAAATGGCGTGCATTATTTCTCATGGTCTGGAGCCAAACCCGCCACCAATGTATTCGATATTTCCGATCCAGTTTTGTTTATCACCAACCAAACTTTTAGCGAGAAAAATGACGGCTTAGTGTCGAGTTGTAGCTCTCACTTAGGGCAAGTGATTAAGGATGATTACCGCATGAATCATTTGGATGAAGTTAATCAAACCTTTGGGTTAGTCAGTTGGTTTGAAACCAACCCAACGACCCTATATCGCAAGCATTTAGATCGCTTACAACGTTTAGGTCTGTAATCTATGCCATTTAATTTATCTAGGGCAATCCCTGCGGTTGCCTTCATTAGCTTAGTGAGCTTAATGATATGGCAATGGCCCAGCGACCGATCACAATCAAACGTGGAAAATGCCCATAGACCAAACGGCCCTATGCACGCTACACCTGTGATGAAAACCGATAACACATCGTCAAAGGCCATGTCTGAACCTACGATTAAGCCGGATATCCAACCTCTAACTAATAACGATTTACTGCTGTCACTGGCATTACGATGGCAATTAGACGATGTCATCTATGCCTTTCAACAAAATCAGCAATCGATCGAGCAGCAACTAACGGCACTGGCCGATCAGCTGCAACTCTCTAAGCTGGCTACCCAAGCATTATTTAATTTGTTTTATCGATATCAAGATTACACCAAAGCACTTGCCAATCTTAAACTGGATAGTCCAGATATTACGGTAGATATTCCACATGAGACCGCCATCGAATTCATCGACAGCGCACACCAACTGCAATTCACTTATTTTGACCAAGTAGAAATCGATGCCTTTTTTGGACAAAGTAATCAATATGATCAACAAGCTTTAGAGCGCCTAGCCATCCGACAAGATCCAACCTTAACCGAGACACAAAGGCAATCGTTGATTAGTAATCAAATCCAGCAATTGTCGCCTGAAGATCGACAAGTATTGGCCCCAACGGTACAAGCGGATCAGATAATGAAATACATAGAGGGAGAAACACAGCAATTGGATCGTTTAGATAGTGATGCTTTAGCGCGAGTGCAAACCTTAAAAATTGAAATTCAGCAATGGCAAAAAAAAGTTGGGGATTATTTAGAATTAAAAATGAAATTAGAAAGTGGGGTTGTGGCTCAAGATGAAATAGACCGCTATGTAGATGAACATTTCACACTCAATGAGAAGCGCCGCTTAACCGTCTATGTGCAAAATCCACAATTATTAACCCAATAACAATTATTCTTACTCTGTTTGGCGAGGGCAATCTGCACAAAGCTCTCGCCCTTCACAGCGATACACCATACAACAAGTGGTGCGAACATAGCGCCATTTGCTTTCCACTAAGTCATAGTGAAGTGAATCCATCGCTTTGGTCGATAATCCAAATGCTTCGAGCCAACGCTTGGCATGTTGAGGAATATAGTCTTGTGGTAAATCTTTATGCAGATCTTGCAAGCGCAGCAAGGCCATCAACAACATATCCGCCAGTAGGTGCTTAGTGAAACCCGGGCGAATACGAACTTGTTCATCCAATTGAGTTCGATAATGCTCTAGTAATGGCATCAATTCTTTGGCGGCAATATCAATTAGCTCTTCGGTGCTGCCATCGTGCATTGGGGTATTGTGTAATTTGAACCCTGCTACAAAATTCGCATCCCCTCTCCACTGCTGCGCCATTTTCGACATAGACGGCAAGGCATGAATACCATAAATACTAATAAAACTAATATAGACAGGCTGCCAGACAAGCAAAGTCCAAGTGCGGTTTAACCAATAAGGATGACCCGCCTCGGGATGAGACAGCTTTAATTTTGAATAGATATCTTGCAGTAATTCTTGATTGTTCTTATCTGAAAACAACCAATCATCATGATGCTCATCATCCATAAGATCATCATGCAATAATTCCCCTCGAAGATAAGGCGTTACATGGTCAGCAAAATGAAAAAGCTGTTGGTATCTTGGATCACTCACGGCGAAGGCTCATCAAACAAAATTAAGTTAAACGCAATGATACTGATTTTCATTTAGATTACAAAGGGAATATTCAAGAAGGTTAATTGAAGATAGCTTTCGTGGTGGGTTAACCACAAGCCTTCGGCGTCCAACCTTTTGTCGACAGTAATATTCCGAAAACTAGGAACGAGTTATCCGGTATCTCTCACACCAATGAAACTAACTTGAAAGCGAGATCCCGCATCTTCTTTGCTTAGGCTCATGTGTGGAATGACGACATTCTTAATCTCCGTCTGAACCAAAGGCAATACAGTATCCCCTAGCCCAGACTAGAAATAATCGAATACCATTAGACATATAAAAGAGCTAACCTAATGATCAGCTCTCTTCAATTCAACATCTAAACCATCTTAAAAATTATAATCAAACTTCAATTCAATGGTTCGCTCTTCACCATACCAACAGTTCGCTGTGTCATAACAACTAAACGTATCTTTATCAAAAACGTTATTAACACTTAGATTAACCCCTGCCCCTTGTAAATCATCGCTCAAGCCACTTAAATCATAGCCAAAAGATAAATCCATTACGGTATATGCAGGAACGGTATCGGTGTTCGCCGCGTCCATTTCACGTTCACCAATATAACGCGCACCGGCACTTAAACGTGTTCCAGAGAAAATACCGTCATAAAGATAGTAATCGGTCCATAACGTTGCCGCATTTTTAGGCACATAAATTGGCGTTTTACCTTCAAGCCCCGTGGTATCTTTAGTGATTTCCATGTCTGTATAGGTATAGCTGGCTGAAATATCCCAATTTGAAGTCAGCGAGGTGCGCCCTTGCAGTTCTAAGCCTTGTGAACGAATTTCACCAACTTGTATCTTATCTTGATAATCGACACTATCCGGATCGGCAACCACCACATCACTCTTAACAATATGGAATACCGAAGCTGTCATAGAGGTCGTGCGGCTTGGCGATAAATACTTCACACCACCTTCAATTTGTTGCCCGATTGATGGATCGAATGCATCACCATTGGTATCAACACCAGCTGCTGGCTCAAAACTGGTTGCGTAGTTGACGTATGGCGACCATCCACTATCAAATTCATACAATGCCCCCACACGGTATGAGAAGTTATTTTGATCAACTTCAGTCACACTGCCTACGTAATCACTGGTCGATTTATAGTTATCGAAACGCCCACCAGCCATAACCACCCAACGATTAATGCGCATTTGGTCTTGGAAATAAAAGCCTAGTTGCTCTGCGGTAATTTCATCAATATACACACCTAATTCCGTTACTTGAGAACGATCAATTTGGTTATTATTTGGGGTAAACACATTAAAGCTAGGCGCTGTATACCCGCTACCATAACCATAACTTGTGTAATTTGAGCTACCTTTTAAATGTTGATAATCGACACCCACTAATAAATTATGCTCGACCTCGCCAGTCATAACTCGACCAGATAACTGGTTATCAATAGTAAAGCCTTCCGACTCTTCATCTGTACTGTAAATGTAACGTTCTAGGTTACCGGTTGTTGGATCCCAACCGCTTGCAGTGTGATAAGTATTTTCTTGATAAAGATCGGCTTTCATAAAGCGAGCATTTTGTAAGAACGACCAATTTTCATTGAAAGAATGATCGATTTTATAACCCGCCATCCAGAACTCACGTTCAAATTGGCTCCAATTTTTATCACCCATTGAAGCATTTTTATCAATTTTTCCATTTGGATTATCAAACACAGATCCTGAAGCGGGCATAGCTGAGTTCATACCCATATTTGGATCGTTCTGATAATAAAAATTGAAATTTATAAGGGTGTTATCAGACACGTACCAATCTATCGAGGGTGCAAAGACGTAACGTTCTTCTGTGGTGTAATCGACTTGGCCATCACGATGAGAAGCGGAACCAATTAAACGATAGTACACATCAGAATCACCAAACTGCCCCGTAGTATCAATCGTCGCTTTCACTAAATTACGCGAACCCGTTGCTAAAGAAAAATCAGTATTACGTTCTTTTTGTGGCGATTTCGCAATCAAGTTAACCATACCACCGGGAGGCATTGCGCCATAAAGTACCGAACTCGGGCCTTTAAAAACCTCAATACGCTCAAGGGCAATCGGATCAATTTGTGGTTGCAGATTCCAGCCTGTTAAGTATTGAAGAACCAACCCATCGTAATACATCTGGTTATTTTCAAAACCACGGATGTTGTAATTATCGTACATGGTGACACTGCCACCTTTAAGCTCAGCATTGACCCCTGGTGCATAACGAAGTGCTTGTTGAACCGTTTCCGCTCCACGTATGTCAATGGCTTCAGAATCAATCACTGTAATTGCTTGCGGTGTTTCTTCTGGCTCTAATGTCGTTTTAGTTGCAGTATTACGATAAGTTTGGCCAAGTACCGTAATGGTTTCTTGTTGATTATCAGCGGTGCTTTTTTCTGCCGCATACAATGAAGGGGCAGTAAGCGCACTAGCAACGGCAAGCGCTAGAGGTGCAACCATATAATTTTGTTTTTTCAACCCATTTAAGCGAGGCATTTTCCATTCCTAAAAGTTCGTCAATATCAATTAACGATAATCATTATCATTTATGTTGTGAATGATAACGATTTGCAATAAAGGAAAGTTAACAATTTGGGGCATGTTAGGCGCTGTAGGGAACTTTTTCCAGAAACGGAATTATTGTTGATCAATTTCAATATGACGAAGCGTGATTAAAAGGATGAGACGAAGAAGATAAGGTGAGCACGTTAGTTAACGGGTGATGATGGATACATACAGTAAGGTTCATATTTTACTTACTCAATTGGCAACCAATACTCCATATAGGCATCTTCACTATCCAGTTGATAATTTTCTGAATAGATTTCTAACTCAAAGCCATCCACCCCACTGTAACCACTTTGTGGCAACCAACACGTAAAGAACCATTCCAGTTTTGGTTTTAAACCTTCAATCGGTCCTCTATGTGGCAAAACTGCGTATTCTTGTTTAGGAATAACGATTGATGGAAGGCTTCCATAAGTTTGCTCACTCACCGCTTCTGCTGCCCAATAAGTTAAATGATCGGCGCCAATGGTAAGCGTATCTATTACCCCATAGCGTATGGGCCTTAAAGGCGGCTCATCGACAGGGTGAGATGATGTTTTTAACAGTTCAAATTCACGCCAAATACGAGGCACTGATTGCTGGAAGTCAGGCTGATCAGAAAATAAACCGGATATTTCGCCATGATGCCCAGCTAAAGCAAAGGCATCTTTATGCTCAATCCTTATATGGGTAAAGTGGGGAATCGATTGAAGATCCGTTCGCTCCTGATCATGATTTGATGCAGAGGTAATAGGTTGGCGTAATCCTGTGCGAATTCCGCGCTTACGGTAATCACGTGGCGAGCAACCAAAGAATTGTTTAAATGCTCGGCTAAAACTCACTTCCGAATTAAAACCAAAAGAAAGCGCAACATCCAACACTCTTTCAGAAGAATTATCGAGTAATTGTTCTGCGGCGCGGCTTAGCTTTATTTCTCGAATATACTGCGCCACATTAACACCGGTTTCAGCTGTAAACACTCGCTGTAGTTGCCAACGCGACCAACAACTTTTTTGGGCTAAATCATCAAGAGATAGAGTTAAAAAGAGATGCTCATGAATAAACTCCAACACTTTTTCTATGCGGGTAAAGTGTGCTGTTTTGGCACTACATCGCGTTGGCTGTTTCATGAAGATCGTCGCATCATTAAGATGAAGCACCTTGTTTCTCTAACTTATTTTGTAAATAAACAATCCAAGTTTGAGCGGAATCAGAAGGCAAAACTTCATTTAAACGCTTAGCTTCAGCCAGTGCATCATTGTATTTTTCTAAACGATACAGTAAACGAATTTTCGCCAAGCTAAACTCTGTTTTATCCGCATAAGGCTTCGCTTTATCAATCACTTTAGCGGCATTGTCATATTGCTTTTGTTGAATATACAACTGAGTTAGCGGCCAATAATATTTAGCATTTCTCTGCGCTAAAGTATTCCAAGCGTTTATAGCTTGAGGCCATTCTCTTGCCATTTGATAATAGTAAGCCTGCGTTTTTTGGTTATCTTGCGTTTGGCTATCAGGATAAACTTTAAACATTTCCTCTAAAATCCGAGCGCCACGTTCTGGAATTTTATTTTGAGCGTATAACTGAGACAGGGATTTATAATCGGCTGCAGTAAAATCAAGGTTATGTTTTTTCGCTAAAGCGTAAGTATCCAGTGCAGACTGATTTTTCCCTTGCTGAAGTTGAGACGAAATTTGTTGCTGCCACCAGCCCTTATTATTCGGCTCAATGCGAATCAAGTTACTTAGCGTTTTTTCAGCATTACCCCACTGCTTTAATCTCAATTCAGCAATAACTTGCATACGTAATGCTTGTAAACGCTTTTGCGCATCAGGCGCTTTATATTTCATAACCCAACTACGTACTTGTGCCCATTGCTGTTGTTGGTAATAAGCAGCAGCTAAACGAAAATACACTTCATTAGTGTCTTTGTTGTATTGAGTTTTTTCTGTTGAGCTTGGCGTATACTGAATCGCCAAGGTATGACGATACTCTGAAACGGCACTGGCGTAATCTTGCTGAGAATATAAGATATCACCCAACATACGGTTTGTTTGCCACTGCGCTTTGGGCTCTAGTGCTTTTAAGTTAACCGATTGGCGTAATGATGAAATAGACGATTTAGGTTGCTCGGCTTGCCAGTAATAAATACCCAATACTCGATTAACAAACGCTTTATCGTAATCGGTACTTGGATCAAAATCCTTCAGCACCTGAATCGCTTTCGACAAATGCTCATTTTGAGCAAGCTCACTCGCTTGGCTAAGCTTTTTCCCTGCATACGGCGTAAGGCCTGCCGCACTAGCCGATGGTGTGACAACCATTGCACTGATCATTAAGCATAACAACGCCACACCTTTTTTAAAGATGGTAGGTCCATGTTCATTATTTTGAAATTGCGTTAAAAACATCATCATTATTGGCTAATCTTAAATTCAATTTTCACTTGCTGACCACCCTGCTTAACCGCTTTGCCACCTTCAATTTTCGGTTGATATTTCCACCCTCTTAAGGCTTGGATTGCCGACCGAGCAAACGCTTTTGTCGGTTCAGCTTGCACCACTTCTATGTCTTCAGGTTTACCTTGCTCATTAATGGTAAAGGACATCACTACAAAACCCTCCACTCGACGCTTTAATAAACGCGCAGGATAATTTGGCTGAGCACGGTACAAAGGCATAGCCTGTTGCTGCTGACCAATCCCTTGAGTTAATCCTTCTGCAATATTGTTGCTCACATTATTACTAACGTTGATGCTCGGCATATTGATGGCAACACCTACATCGCTAAATGCCATATTCATATCAATCGATGCATCAGGAGCTTGAACTTGAGGCATCGGTGCTGAAGCGGTTGCCGGTGTCGATAATGATTGAGGTTGCTCTGGAACTTTTGGCGGCTCTGGCAATTTTCTCTGGCGACGCTGAGATTGTGAATCTTGCTCTTGCATCACCATATCGAACGCCATCGGTGCTTGATCGTCTGACATACCAGTTTTTACACTGCCAACCATCCAAGACATAAAACAAAACAAACCAATGGCTGTAGCAAGCCCAAGTGGGATGGCAACCAATAATCGAAATGAAGACCGATTCATGCCACTGGCTTTACTGTTGTCGAGTGTCATTACCATCATCTCTCTACGATTTGTTTGCAGTCGCGAGTGCAATTTTAACGATCCCCGCCCCTTTCGCGGCGTCCATTACTTCCACCACCGTACCGTTATAAGCGTGTTTATCCGCTTGAATCACAAGACTGGCATCGGGTTTATCGATCACTAACTTCTCTAATGCTGCGCCAACACGTTCCACATCGACTCTGCGTTTATCAATATAGACATCGTTAGCAGCCGTCACAGCAATAAAAATACCTGCATCTTTTTGCGCGGTGGCATGTGAGGCTTGTGGCCGATTAACTTCTACCCCAGATTCATTCACAAATGAACTGGTCACAATGAAGAAAATCAACATGATAAAAACGATATCAAGCATCGACGTTAAATCGACTTGTGCTTCTTCTTTTGCTTTTGTGGGACGAACTAATCTCATTCGCCGCTCCTTAATTGTTGTTCTAAGTGCATTTCTTTACGAGTCGCCACTTTCACTAATCGAGAATGAGCAAACATACCAGCTAATGCGGCAACCATGCCTGCCATCGTTGGTAAAGTTGCCATCGAAATCCCTGATGCCATTAATTTAGGATCACTGCTGCCTGAAATTGACATCAGGTCAAACACAGTAATCATACCGGTTACCGTACCAAGTAGGCCTAACATAGGGCATAAACTCACCAAAGCTTTAATCAAATCTAAATGCTGAGTCAGCATGACATGGGCTTGTTGCAGCATTCCTTGCTTTTGCGCCAAGGCATACCATGAATCATGTTCCTTTCGTTGTTTCCAATCTTCAATCCAAGTAGCTTTCACGTCACGATAAGAGAAACTAAGAAATAAAATACGTTCAATAATCAGCACCCAGCAAAGCAATACAATCGCCGCTAGCCACCACAACACTTGCCCGCCCCCAGCCATAAACTCCGCCAAATTAGACGAAAGTAAGTTAGGGAAATAAGTAGACAGCCAAGCCAACATTACGCGTTAACCTGTGCTGATGAGCTTAATGCATCAGATTCCGCTTCTGCGCGGCTGGCTACTAAGCTGACACCTTGTTTTTCCAAGGTATTACGGATCACTTCAGCACGGTTAGATAAGATATTGTGCGCCAGTAGCAATGGCATCGCCGCCACTAAACCTAATACTGTTGTGATTAATGCCATTGAAATGCCGCCCGCCATCACTTTCGGATCACCATTACCAAATTGAGTGATCACCTGGAAGGTTTCAATCATACCGGTTACAGTACCCAATAAGCCTAGCATTGGTGCTAATGCAGCAAATAGTTTCAACATAGATAAACCACGTTCTAGACCTTGTTGTTCATCAAGAATACTTTCTAATAAACGCAGTTCTAACGATTCAACCGATTGTTTTTTCTCTTTGTTATACACGCTAAGAATTCGGCCTAATGGGTTATCTGTTGGTGTTTCAGGTTGTTTTAATTGTTTTGAAATCTGTTGTTGGATCATCGCAAGACGCACACCACGAATCGCCGCAATCACTAAGCCTATCAACAAAATAACAATAATAACTTTCCCGACAATGCCCGCTTGATCAATACGCTGCATTAATGTTGGTTGATGGGCATATTGCTCTAACATCACGCCACGCGTCGGGTCTATTAAGATTGCTTGTTTAGGCTCGGCTTGTAATCCAGATAAGCTTGGAGTTTCTGAAGGTAATGCTAAATAGTTAAAGGCTTGCTGACGAGCAAAGTCCCATTGCACATAACCGTGTTCTGATAACAATGCCATATCACCAATACGCATTACTGGCAGCTGAGTAGTTTTACCATCGCCTTCCACAAAAGGAACAGACGTAAGCAATAATTCGCTGCCTGTGCGAGCTTTGTAGTCCATCGCTTGCCATAATTGCGTTAATAACTTTAACGAAGGCAACGCATCGGTGCTAATCACTTTATCAAGCTGCGTCTCAAAGGCTTTACCTTGCTCGGTAAGCAATGAGTCTTGATAACTGAGTTGTACATCTTTAGCAGCTTGGCGAACCACACCAAATAACTCGCCTAAACTGCCTGTGGCGAGTTGAAGCTCTTTTTCTTTATCCGCCAAAACTTCTTCGTTAGCCGAAAATATTTCACCCAATTGAGTGTTTTTTTGTTCGATTTTTGCCAACTGTTTCGCAAGACGATCACGCTGAACCGTAAGTTGAGCACGCTGCTCGGCGCTTAACGCCACACGTTGCTGATTATGAGCATTTTCTGATACTTGGTCTGCTTTAGCTTTATTATCTAGACTCGCCAGATCATCTGCCGATACTTGAAAAGCCGTGCTTGCTAAAACCAAAGAAGTGAAGAACAAGGTAAACGTACGAGGCATTGTAGATAAAGACAACATTATTTTGCCTCCTGAGCGGATACTGAATTCTCAGATGAATTTCTTGCCTGTGTAATTGAAAGTGGCAATGTCAGTAAGCTTGGCGCTTGTTGTTTCGTCGCCATCGCGTACGCTTTAGTAATTTCTGCGCTTTGATCGGCACTAACATCTTGCCATTGCTTATCTGCTTGTGACCACAACCAAGCATGCTGCGCATCTTTACTGCGAGCCAATAAAGTGACTCGGCCAATGTACAATAAATCCACTTGGCGACTATCATTACCCGCTAATTCAATCGAGCCTTCGTAAGTCCCTAATTTAGATCCGTAATCCAATTCAATTTGATAAGCCTCCAGAATACGACGGTACTTTTCAGCATCAGAAATATCAGCGCGTCCCATTAAGGTTTTCAGATCATCCAAACGCTTTTCACGGCTGTCTAATCGGACGGGAACCCCTTGTTCAATAAGGGCTTGTAAACCATCAATCATGTGATACATCAATGGCACAACACCTTGACGTGTATCGGCGATATCCACCAACTGCTCATCAATATTGGCCTTTTCTGATTCTTGGCTTGCCACTAATTTCTTAAGATGAGTTTGATACAAAGATAAGTTATCCACTTGCGCTTGAAGCTGTTCTACTTCGGCTTGCAGTTGGAAGCTTTGGTCTGAATTGGCATCAATCTTCTTTTGAGCATTGGTTGCATTTTGATTGGTTTGACGCTCAATGTTACGCGCATTATCTAAAGAATCTGCCGATGCAGAAAATGACAAAACAGCAAAACAAGCCAGCACCAGACCTTGAAGGCGGGATGTCGACTTCGCCGAAAACGGCAATAGTGTTAATGATGGAAACAGCATGATTATGTCCGTGTTGTACTAAAATAGGTCAGGTAAACTCACCAATTTGAATGAGTCCACAATTCTATCTCATAAAGACACAAAAGTTAATGATAATAATTACCATTAAGAGTAATGGAGAAACTACATTGATTTACATCAAGTTATTTGAGGATTACAGCGTAATATAAAAATAACAAAAGCTACCGATCTCTCAGTAGCTTTAGGCATTAAATAGGGCTTTTATCTAATTCAAAAACCTAAGATTTAAGTTAAAGATTTTGTTCTTCTTGTTTCCAATTCCGCATATAAATGCTCAGTAAAGAAACCATGCATTAAAAAGCGCTGCCCTAAGTTCCACGGCCCAACAAAATACAGCGGATACTGGTTATAAGCCATATTCGATAAAGATGGATCTCCGATGATTTGGCCAATTCGAATCGCAATAGACTGATCTAAATTGAAGCCATTAATCGCGTCTCGGTACTCTTCTTTGGTCAGTAGAAGACAAAATAAACACATAAACAAAGCATGAGCACTTTCAAAATCTAAAAATTGGGTTCTGCGCTCTTCTACTTCAAACTCATCCATATTAATAGGCTGCCAGTGTTCCCATTGAATATGAGATTTGGGGTTGTATAGCTTTTGCCATTCACCTAAATCAGCAAATGTATCGAATAAATGCTGATCATGATCAACAAAGCTTGCACCTAGCATGTCTTGAATAGTTTTCGGGTACAAATTCACTGGCTTTAAGTTTTCATTGTGCTGGGTGTCACTATTGGCAATCAGGAAATTTAAGATATTCGATTCCGTCGCATAATGTCTAAGAATTAATAAGTTGGCTTCTTTCTTCACGAAATGAATGCAAAACCAACAAATCAACTTTTGTAGTAGTTGATGTGCACTAAAGGCCGGTAATGGAAGTCGCTTAAACAGCCAAACCAAATGCAATAACATGACAAAAATGACTTGAAGCACCGGTCGGACGATCCAACGAAGTGGGTTGTTTAAATCTTTCAACCATAGTTCAACCGCCACTTTTTCAATCGGTAATGAATTGTCTACAGCAATCGCTCTCATCATGGCTGAATAAGGTTTAGACATCGATTTCCTCCAACTGCAATGCATATAAACGCCCAACTACTCTTGCGGTTCGCGTGATGGATTTTAATTGCTGATCATTCTGACAAACTCTGTCGATCAATTTATACAGTTTCTCTAAATGCTCTTGATCGTTCTCTCCGTGGTATTGCATAAATTGCGTACAGCTTTTATCGCTTTTTAAACAAGATTGAATTTGCTTTGCCCAACCGTTCGCCATTTTGTGTCCGAGACCTTCAATTATCCACATCGCGCCTATCATGTCGATGGGGTTAGGCTGGCTGGCTCGGTGCATCATAAACGCATGCAAAGCTTCAGTTCCGGCATTGCGATCATACCGTTGAATATCTTCTCGCTTGCCTCCTACATTGATATAGTCTTGCTCTAACACCAAATAATCTCGATGTTCATCTTTGGCATGCTGAATAATTTCAGAACGTACATCACTATAGTCTCGATCAAAACTGGACGCGGTACGGCTGATCCAACGTGAACCTTCAATCACTTGCTGACGCATATTAATCAATAAGCTTCGATAGTCTTCTTCATCAAACTGCCCTTTCTCAAGCCTTGAAATAATGGGAATACGCCCAAGTTGACGCTCAAAATCAAACCATATTGTCATCAATTTTTGTAAACATTGTTGGCCTTGATCACTAATGACGTGGTTGTCCATTTATCTTTCCTCTTCAACAACGGTTAATTTCATATAGGCATTATTAAATCGACCGCTTTCCGGCACCATGCAGAGAATACTGTCACCTACTTGATATTTTTGTGTACGTCGAAATTCATCTAACATAATAAAAATAGAAGCACAGCCAGTGTTACCGCGATCATACAAGTTGGTGTACCACTTATGCTCAGGCACTTCACAACCGGCTCTCTTCAACATATCAAAGATGGGTTTACGGAAATAATCCGAAGAATAATGACAAAGCAGATGATCGATTTCATCGACCTGAATTCGCCCTTCATCAATTAACCGCAGAAAGCCATCCACACCGAGTTTAACGATGTTATCGAGCAAGCGAACATCTTGACGCAACAAGATTGCACCCGCAGCTTCAGCTTGTGCGTAATTTGGGTAGTCCTGCCAACTGGTAAAATATTGATCTTGCTTTGCACCTATTTGCCCAACAGACATGCAAACTGGGTAAGCATCAGCATGGGAGAAACTGCGAATCCAATCAATCTTAAAACATTTCCCTCTCGGTTTCGTTTCAAGTAACAGTGCTCCCGCACCATCAGATAACATCCAACGTAAAAACTCGGCATTAAAATCCAATTGAGCGTTAGCTGCTTCATATCGACTGGCTTTAAATAACCTAGATGCAAGCTCACTCGCCACCACCATGGCATTGGTATGTTCACCTGCCAATAAATGTGTATAAGCCACTTTCAATGCCATTAAACTACTTGAGCAAATCCCATGGCTAGAATGTATTTCAATATCAGATAAACCAGTTTCTGCTTGAACCATTGAGGCAAAACCAGGAAGCACCAAATCACCTTGGCTGGTCGCCGCACTTAGCATTTGAATTTTACGTGTGCCTAGATAACTGTGAGAGAGGCAATTTTGAATGGCTTCTGCTGCCATTTCTGCATTGGATATATAGGTTTTATGATCCCGTGTAATGGCATAGTGTCGAGATTGAATTCCATTGGAAGCTAATATGCGTTTCTTTAATCGACTTGGCTTACCGAAAACTTTACCTAATATATCCTCCATTTGATCATTTGAAATTGGTTCACCCGGTAAGTAATGCCCCGTAGAGGTAATATAAACATCCATATTAATATCCTTTAAGAACTTGATTTGAGCCACTGACGTAAGCAACGAATGTTTTCTTCAAGATAAGGAAAGACACAAATAACCACCATGAAGGTAAGGTAAGTCGGTAAAAACCAAGTTCCACCATGCTGATCGTCCATGGGCACGAAATGCATCTGGCCTTGCCAATTCAATTTCACCAGATCCACCACAACCGGCCAGTTAATGACCATAATCAACGCCAACATATACAAAGGCAGTGTGGCTAAATAACTATGAGCATGCATTTCCCAAATGCTGATGTGCCGTTTTCCTGTCGCATAAGCCACATCCCAATGCGCAATGAATTCATGCAAAAGCCAAGCAAAAATACAAATAATCAAAATAAGTACGTTCACTCGATACACCAAACAAAACAATATCGGAATACCGACTTGAATGCCCATCAGGCTATGCATCAATGATTCTTTTAAGCCGGAGGTCACTTCAATTTTCGTCGCACGATGACAACACCAATCAACAAACCCTGCCACGCCCCATAACGGCAAAAAAAGAAACAATAAAATATTGATCAGGACTTGAGAAGTATCCATGCATGATGTCCCTTTATGACTAAATCAAATCACTATGCCAGTACGCAAGAGGTGTGTCATACAAAACTAATGGCTTTGATAGTAAAGTCTCATAAAAGTGTGATATTTTTGAAAATGTCGAATAAACAAGAATTAAAACAATAAGATAAGAAATACCCTATAGAGAAGAGACAATGAAGCCACTGAAATTCAGTGGCTTCATTGTTTTTAACTGGCTAACACTTACAGATTAAGCGTTAGCTTCACGCTCAGCAATAAAGGCTAATGCCATTTTGATACGAGCAATCACGCGCTCTTGACCAATCAATTGCATTACCGCATCTACCGATGGCGATTGACCGCCGCCAGTGACTGCAACGCGAAGTGGCATACCGATTTTACCCATGCCAATTTCAAGTTCCGCACACACAGCCTCAATCACACCATGAAGATTTTCTGTGCTCCACTCGGTTAATGCTTCAATTTTGCTCAGCGCTAACTCTAATGGTCCTTTAGCGACGCCACGTAAGTGCTTCTTAGCTGCACCCGCTTCAAATTCAGAGAAATCTTCGTAGAAATAACGAGACTGTTGCGCCACTTCAATTAGCGTGTTGCAACGCTCACCCACCAAAGCAATCACATCGGTAATCGCAGGGCCATTAGCTAGGCTAATTTCTTGCGCATCTAAATGCCATTGTAGGTATTTTGCGACATACTCAGGCTCTGAGGTTTTGATGTAGTGGTTGTTTAACCATAACAACTTATCCGTGTTAAATGCAGACGCTGATTTGCTGATCCCATCTAGGCTGAAAAATTCAATCATCTCTTCTGGAGAGAAAATTTCTTGATCGCCATGTGACCAACCTAAACGCACTAAGTAGTTATTCAAAGCGTTTGGCAAGTAACCTTCATCACGGTATTGCATAACGCTTACTGCGCCATGACGCTTAGACAGCTTAGCGCCATCATCACCCAAAATCATTGCACAATGCGCAAAGGTTGGAACGGGTGCACCAAGTGCTTGATAGATGTTAATTTGACGAGGCGTGTTGTTGATATGATCTTCACCACGAACCACATGCGTAATGCCCATATCCCAGTCATCGACCACAACACAGAAGTTATACGTTGGAGAACCATCAGTACGACGAATGATCAAATCATCTAATTGGCTGTTAGCGATTTCAATGCGGCCACGGATTTGATCTTCAAAAACAACGGTACCCTCTTTCGGGTTACGAAAACGAATAACGCAAGGTTCACCATCGGTTGCGGCTTCATTCACGGCAACAATTTTAGGGTGGTTAGCATCGTAACGCGCCATTTCTTTATTGGCTTCTTGCTCTGCGCGGATCTCGTCGAGCAATTCTTTCGATGCGTAGCATTTATAAGCTTTGTCTTCCGCTAGCAGTTGATCAACCATTTCATTGTAACGATCAAAACGTTTGGTTTGGTAGTAAGGACCTTCATCCCAATCTAGCCCCATCCACTTCATGCCTTCTAAGATCGCATCCACCGCTTCTTGGGTTGAACGCTCGATATCAGTGTCTTCAATACGTAAAACAAATTCGCCACCTTGGCTTTTGGCGTATAACCAAGAATAAAGCGCAGTACGTGCACCACCGACATGAAGATAGCCTGTTGGGCTCGGAGCAAAACGTGTTTTAACCGTCATTAAAATTACCTTATCATTCTTTTACAAAGCAGATTTAGAAAGAAGTTTTGCCGATTGAGCGCCCCACAGCAAAATGGATAGGAACTCGCTGGCAAAAAGATGCGGGCATTCTAACACTCAAAGCTAACCACTAAAATAGCTCAGCAGAAAATAACAAACCAAGCAGCGGCATTAAAAGCAAATAAATAAAAAGGGAAACACACATCGCGTGGTTTCCCTTTGATAACGCTATATTCAGTTTAGGATCGAGCCTTTATATGCCCTTCTTACTTGAAGGTGCAACTTTGTTGATGCCATTCATATTGGCCGACATGATGACAAAGGCTCTTTTTATAAAGCGATTATTTGATACCGAAAGGAATCGTTAATGTCACTTTTAAGTCGTTCTCATCTTGGAAGGCATTCGAGTAACCAACCCAGTTGTCAGCGTTTGAATCGTTAACATAATGAGTATAGTAAATACCGAAGTTAGCACCTTCTAATGCGCCGCTTTGAATCGCATAGTTCACAAACGCACTACCAGAATATTCGACTAACTCATCGTAACCATCGGCTTTCGCTCCAAAGGCGTAAACTCCATTTACACCCATAACAAAACCAGGTGCACCAAGGTCAGAGAAGTCACGTTTCAACTCACCAAAGAAACCAAGTTCGTTATCGTGGTTGAAATCCGAACGGTTGTTCCACCAAATATCATATGCACCGTTTGAGCCACCGTATGCTTCTGTTAAGCGATACGCTAAGTTACCTACATTACCGCGAGTATTTTCAGAATCAGCAGAAGTATAAGTACTTTCTAGACGTAAGCCATACTGGCCAAAGGTTTTCGCACTTAAGAATGCCAACTGAAAGGCTGTTTTATCGTATTGGTTATTATCTTCAACAATATATGCTTGAGGAGAGACATACCAACCACCATCGGTTGTCCATTTGAATTTAACGTGGGCATTTTTACGATCGCCTTCCGTTAAACCAGCATAAGCGGTATCTAACACCATTTTATCGTTAATGGTGTAAACCATACCAATAGAGTATGCATCACCTGCATCTTTGGCTGTTGGACCAGTACCAGTGCGGAAAGTGTATTGTTTCTTGTACCAAGGAGCACGGTATTGATCGGCATATACGAAACCTAGTGCAACAGGACCAAAGTTTGCACCAATCTCACCACCTTCATAAGTACCAGCAGCGTAAGACCAGTTCACACCCATTGCTGTCGGAACCGTTGGCTGGAAATAACCACCACGAGCCGTAACATGCTCACCAAATTTAAACTTCACTGCTGCCGTTTGGAATGCACCGCCATTGTCAGTACAAGACGAATCCCAAGTGCCATCACACCCTGTATTGGTATTTGGCGCCATATCATAAGGGTTGTTTACATTCCAAAAGTTCATTTCATGATCTGGTGAGCCGTTGTTCCACATATCAAATGTGGTATAGACATTGACATCTAAGCCGACAACATCTTTTGCGTAGCCTGAACGAATATCAAGACCCGCATAAATCGAACCGTGATCTAAATTGGTTGATTTTGGTGTTTGGTGTCCATTGGCATCAATCGAGGCACGAGTACGATCTCGCATCCAAATATTAATGCCGCCATTAATCGTCGCATCTTCAAAAAAACCGCCTTCATACGGTTTTTCCACTACACCTTCACCAACAATTGCTGGGTCATTAGGTGCTACGTCATCAGCCGCAATAACGCTTGTTGAGTATGCTGTCATACCAAATAGTAAAGAGGAAACAGCCGCCCCTACTAGTGTTCTTTTAAATACCTGCTTCATATGTCACCCCTATTATTTTTATTAACGAAATGAACTTTCCGTTTCATTTCGTGTCTTCGTTTCGATTTACGGGTGCATAATGCCATCTTTTTTTTAGATGAAAATTAAATAACAACGAAAACTTGACCTTGCTCAATTCGAGTGAAATATAAAAACTTATTATCGATAAAATACAATGAGTTAGAAACTTATAAAAACATATAAATAAAAATTAAACGCTGCAACCTTGCCAATACCCACTAAAATACAATGATAAACGTGACTAACATCACTGTCTCATTTCGTAATGAAACACTCCTTCCTATAAGCACAAAATAAAAAATTTGAACTCATTCGCAAAAACTCTTACGTAAAAAACGTCAATTTCTAAATTATCAACACGTTATGGAATTCAGGCTTTATCTTTAACCTTAGCAATCGATCCACTTAAATTGAAAAAATGGCCTCTACACCTCTAGCTTATAGAGCTTAATTCCCCTTTAAAATTAACAAAGAACAACATCATAAAAGTAGGAAATTAAATTAAAATATCGCCTTGACCTTGACTCGATGGGAAGGTTTATAGTTCAAACATCAAGTAAGGAGTTCGATATGGTCAATTATCAATTACAACTGCACGGGCTCAATTGCATGGGTTGTGCTAAAAAAGCACGCAATGCATTTGAATCTCTAGACAACACGACAGTATTAGACATTTCAGCTTTACAGGCGCAGGTACAAACCACTGCCTCGTTAGACGAACTGAACCAAGCATTGTCATCTCTCGGCTACCAAGCATTCCAAACTCTGCACTTTCAATTAAGTGGGTTAAGTTGTGGGCGCTGTGTAAACAAAGTACAAGAATCGCTCAATAACACAGACTCTATTGACCAATTTGACGTGGATAAAACTTCATTAAAAATCACCAGCCAACTTGAAGCCGACACTATTGTGAAATTGATTTCGGATTTAGGCTACCAAGCAGAACTCGTTGCGATAAAGGCGAAACTCGATCCAAGTGATCATGAAGCAACAAAAGAAGTCGAAGTACAGAAAACCGAAATAGAAAACCTTCAAAACGACAACTCTGCACAAGCAAGTTCAACTCAGCAATATCAACAGTTTCTTATTTCCGGTATGACATGCGCCAGTTGCGTATCTTCGGTTGAAAAAGGCATTAATAAAGTTGATAGCGTCCAACAAGCTCAAGTGAACTTAGCCGAGCAGACCGCTTGGGTGATCATCGACCCACAATTCACTGACCAAGCGCTCGTCGAACAAGAACAACTCATCATCAATGCGATTAAGCAAACCGGCTATCACGCAGAAATCATAAAGAATGATGATGAAATGAGAGCGCAACAACAGCAACAATTTGAACACGACTTAAAAACTCACCGCCAAAATGCCATTGCAGGTTTGATTGTCGGCGTTCCATTAATGGCGTGGGGCATGTTGGGCGGCAATATGATGATCAATTCGGCCACCGATCAGTGGGCGTGGGGAATCATCGGCATCCTTTGCCTTATTTTACTCGCAACGGCGGGAAAACCTTTCTTTAGTAATGCGCTGCAAGCCCTCAGCCATAAACGCGCCACCATGGATACTTTGGTTGCTTTAGGTACTGGTGCCGCTTGGTTATATTCCATTATGGTCACCTTATTTCCTGACTGGTTTCCAACTCAAGCTCGCCATGTTTACTATGAAGCAAGCGCTATGATCATCGGCTTGATCTCGTTAGGTCACTACATAGAAGCCAAAGCAAAAGCCAGAACCAATGATTCATTGCAAAGCTTGATTAACCTTCAACCAAAAACCGCCATTGTGATTATTGAAGGTAAAGAAACCAGCATGCCGGTGAATCAAATACAGGCTGGAATGCATATTCGCGTCAAACCCGGAGACAAAATGCCAATTGATGGCAAGGTGATCAGCGGTGAATCGTATGTGGATGAATCTATGCTTACTGGAGAACCGATCGCCTGCATGAAAAATGTCGAAGACCATGTTTTTGCAGGTACCGTCAATCAAGATGGTAGCTTAATCATAGAAGCAACTATGGTGGGCGAACAAACCAGCTTAGCCAGAATTATTCAATTGGTTCGACAAGCTCAAAGCAGTAAGCCTGCATTAGCAAAACTGGCCGATAAAATTTCTGCCGTCTTTGTGCCGGTGGTGATCGCCATTGCCTTGTTTGCGGCTGCCATTTGGTATGTTGTCGGCCCAGAGCCTCAAATCAGTTATATGCTCGTTGTGGTCACTACGGTATTAATCATTGCCTGTCCGTGTGCGCTTGGCTTAGCCACTCCACTATCTATTACGGTTGGCGTTGGTAAAGCCGCTGAAATGGGAATACTGATTAAAAATGCCGAAGTACTGCAAACCGCAAGTCAAATTCAGACCGTCGTATTTGATAAAACAGGCACACTCACTCAAGGTAAACCAAGTGTTCAACAAGCTTTTTATTTTGATGATAACGGCGCGGTAAGCGAAGGTAATGCCGAGGATACCACCAACAACGTCAATTTACTTTCTGCGGTGTATAACATTGAATCTCAATCTGAACACCCATTAGCACAGGCGGTTTGCCAATACATTGACGGCAATATCTCCACAGTTAATAAAGAGGTTTCCATCCATGATTTTAAAGCCGAGCGAGGTTTAGGCGTTAGCGCTAAGTGGAATCAATCTGAAATACTGATCGGTAGCCCGCGTTATTTAACGGGAAAAAATGTCGATATGACAACGGGCACAGAAGCACTAGCAAGCTTAAACCAGCAAGCTCACACCCCTATTGTGGTTGCTATTAATGGGAAACTGAGCGCTGTATTTGGTGTTGCAGACCCCATTCGTGACGATTCAAAACAAACCATTTCTGCACTTAAAGCGCTTGGTATTAAAGTCGTCATGTTGTCGGGCGACAGTAAAACCGTCGCGGAATTCATTGGTCAACAGTTAGGCATCGATCAAGTGATCGCTGAAGTTCTGCCTCATGAGAAAGCCGAAAAAATCCAAATGTTACAGCAAGAGAATGGCTCTAGAATTGTTGCTATGGTTGGCGATGGCATTAACGATGCCCCTGCACTGGCTCAAGCAGACGTTAGTATTGCCATGGGAAGTGGTTCTGATGTTGCTATTGAAAGCGCGAGCATGACACTTTTAAACTCATCACCGATTGCACTGGTCAATGCCATCGCACTATCCAAAGCAACATTAAGAAACATCAAACAAAACTTGTTAGGAGCCTTTATTTATAACACCTTAGGCATTCCTATTGCAGCAGGTGTTTTATATCCTGCTTTTGGCTTCTTACTCAGCCCAGTAGTGGCCGGGGCTGCGATGGCATTATCTTCAATTACCGTCGTAAGTAACGCCAACCGATTAAGGTTATTTAAACCCAAAGACAAGTAATCCGTCGATCTTTCCATAATAAAAAGACCAATGGGTAAGGTAAACAAGTAGACTCTTACTTGATTACCTTGCCCTCATTCGTAATGATGGAGACTCAGTTTGGGATACATTAATGCATCACTGTCATAAAGGCCTTCTATGAAAAATTGGTTGTTCAACATCGTTTCGTTACTTACCCTTTCTACTACAGTATTTAGCACAGCCTTGTATGCTGAGCCGATGGTTTGGAAAGCAACCAAAGGTGAGCAACAATTAATGCTCATCGGCACAATCCATATCGGGCAAAAAAGCATGTATCCATTGCCTAGCCAATTAGAACAATTCATGAAACAAAGCTATGGATTAATATTAGAAGCGGATGTGAAAGCTAACCCGCCCAAAATCGACTTTAGCGAATCGACCTTAACCACGGATGTACTCAACGCTGAACAAAGGAAAAAACTGGAAGAAATCGCCACTGAATTGAAACTCGATAAAACGGTACTTTTACACTTACCCCCATGGCTTGCCTCTCTCAGCATTGAAAACCAAAAATTTCAGAGCTTAGGTTACGATTCAAATCTAGGTGTCGATATGATTTTGTCTGATCAAGCTGAAGCACTTAAATTACCTTTACTCACGTTTGAAACATTGCAGCAACAGTTAGACATGCTACAAAATTCACCCGAAGATGGTAAAAGCTTATTACTCGATTCACTCGGAAACTGGCATGAGGACAAAAAGTTTTATCAATGCATGATCCAAAACTGGCAAGATGGCGATAAGAATGGGCTTCTCAAATTACTATCACTTGCTGAATGGGATAAGGAAACTATGCAGTCTTTACTGTACAACCGTAACCAAACTTGGAGTGATAAAATTCAAGACCCAAGCTTCTTATCACCAAACGGTCGCTATGTCATTGCAGTTGGCACTCTACATCTGATTGGTGAAAACAGCTTAATAGAACACTTAGAAAAACAAGGTTATAGAGTTAAGCTCGTCACTAAAAGCACAACGAGTAACTGCCTAAATTAAACCACGATTTTACTGATATTTTTATTCAGCCGAAACAATCAAATTATTACGATTATCTCGGCTTTTACGGATTAGCTCATCCCCTGCTTCCACATTGGAGGTTTTTGCTAAGCGATCGTAAAGTAATACATTCACCGTCGCTGCTAAATTCATACAACCGACCGTTGGCACGTATACTACTGCATCGGCTTTTGAGACCACGCTTTGTTCAATGCTGCCATCTTCAGGGCCAAATACATACAAAGCTTTTTCTGGATGCTGAAACTCAGGCAATGGAATCGCCCCTTCGGCTAATTCTACACACACTATTTTAGTTTCAGGCTCTAACCCCACCAACATGTCATCAACACGATCTAAAGGAATATGGCGAGCCACGCTTTTGGTATCGGTATGAAACTTAGCCGCCTTATCATAACGTACCCCTGTATAACGAACCGCATCGACTCGATAACAACCCGATGCACGCATAACAGCGCCGACATTCGAAGGGCTTTTAGGGTTAGTTAAACCAATGGTGACATAGGAAATTGAATCAGACATAGAGGGATCATCGTAGAAAAAAGAGGCGGAATAATAGCAGATGTTCGTAACTTGTGTCTCGGATTTCGAGTTTCGAGTTTCGAGTTTCGAGTGAATTTTAAATCAGACATTCCCGATTTGTCAGGCTAAATGCAAAAAAAACTCTGCATTGCTGTGAGGCTTATTTTATATGGTCAGTGAAGAGCTAAGATTCTAATTCAAGCGCCCCCCGACCCGTCGGAGTTAAAAATGAAAAAGGCTCTGCATTTCTGCAGAGCCTTTTTCTTTATATGGTCGGTGAAGAGCCAAGATTCTAACATCAGGCGAACCCCCGACCCGTCGGGGCTTAAATGCAAAAAAGCCTCACATTGCTGTGAGGCTTTCTTTAAAAGTGGTCGGTGAAGAGGGATTC